>NZ_JBNPXA010000012.1:0-201891 GCF_050433545.1 Rhodococcus sp. BE178
ACGCGCCCGTTGAGGGTTTTGGAGGCGTGGAGTTCGTTGCGGTCGGTGTCTTCGCTGGCGGGCAGTTCGTCGGATTCGAAGATCCGCTCGAGTTTGGCGATGGTGCCGCGCAGGGTGTCGGTGGTGGCTGTGGTGCCGGTGGCGCAGTCGAGCAGCACGTTGCGGCAGGAGTCGAGGGCTTCGTCGGGCATGCCGCGGGGTGGGCGCTCGCAGAATTTGGCGATCAATCCGGCGTGGTCGGCGGAGATGCGGCCGCCGTCGAAGGCGTCGGCGATCTCGGGTTGGCGTCGGAGGGCTTTGCCGAGGGCGAGGATCCGGGCGGCGGCGGGTACTTGGAGGAGGGTCGTCGATGCGAGCCAGAGTTTGACGCTGCGGAAGCCGAGGGTGTCGAACGAGATTGCGCGCTCGTCTATTTCGGCGACAGCGGCGACGCGGAGTGTTTCGAGGCGTTCGATCTCGCGGGAGATGGCGACCGCGGCGGCGAGGAGTTCGGATTCGGGGAGTCGGCGCACATCCTCGGCGTGCAGCGGTAAGGCAGCTGCGCCTGGTTCGATGATTCCCCCCGGATTCATGCTGCAAGTCTATTTCGAACTGATGTTCGAGTCAATGGTTATCTCCTGCGTCAGACTTTCCGGCAGGGTTCCGGCGTTCGATTAGCACCCAGCCCAGCACCTGGCCACCGGTAGCCGGACGTGGTCGGCAACGGTAGAGAAGGTGCGCGAACAGACGTCCGGAGCCAGCGGATTGGTCGCAGAAGTGCACACGTCGAATGCGGCCACCGCCGGGCATCCACGACCGGTGGGCCGAATCATCGGCAACATCAGCCGCAATTGACCGCGGTCGAGACCTCTACGGCGGACGTCATGTTCGTTGAGCGGGCCGGGTAGCGGCGAGTTCAGCTGCTTGCAGCACTTCCGTGTCGGTGAGCTCGGCGAGGAGCGGGGATGGGGGAGTGCTCGCGGCGAGGTTGTGGCGGAGTTGGAACATCAGGCGCGGCACGTCGACTGGTGGGTCGATTCGGTGGTAGGGCCGAGGGTCGTGGGGCTGTCCGGGTTGCCAACCCCGCAGGAATATCACCTCGCCGGGTTGGGTGGTCCACTGCTCGACGACATCTCTGTGATTGCGGGACGCATGGATCGCGAACGTAGCGGTGCCCTGCAGGGTGATGATCGCGATGTACGACGCGTAGTAACGCTGGTCGCGATGGGGTGGAATCCCGTTGCCGCCTGGTAGGTAGCGTTGGTAGCTCGCCTCGTTCGGAGCGAAGGCGCCGAGGCCTGCAGCGCTCGCAGCGTCGCCGATCCATCCGCTCGCTCGGCCCGGCGCGCGGTCCTGGTGTTCGAGTGAGGTCATGGCGAAGGCGCCACCGACGTGAGCGTGAGGTGTCGTGAAAGTGTGTCGGCCCGCGTCTGCGATAAGCGCGGCGCGCAGGTCCTCAGGAAACTCGCTCCGCGTCACGCAGAATCCGTCGCGTGCTAAGCGAATCGCGTCGAGCACGTGCGAGGTGTTGTGCATTGTTTGCTTCCACTCTGGTCGCTGACACCGCGATTCTGTTGGGATTCGAGCCGGCACACGAACGGCCGGAGACGCAGTTGCGGGCGGCTGTAATCATGCCAGATTCTTGACGCAAGACAGCCGTTTCGTGCGGCGGCGGGGAGACGCCGGCTGAAATGAAAGGCGCCCCACCTCGTCATACGTCGACGGGTGGGGCGTCTTTCGTTGTTCTACGTCTCCGGCGGCTGGTATTGGCCATACAGGCCGATGTCGTCACCAGCAAGTTAGTGCTGGTCCTAGCATTCGCCCTTTGCGGCGGCCTCGACGGCCTTTCGGATCTGTTCCTGATCGGACTTGCTCAAGTCGTCCCAGTCATCAACGCGAATGCCCTGACTCGGGTCGCCTCCGGTGACCGTGACGCTCTCCGCCCCAAACTGCACAGTCCAGCCAGTCTGATCCTTCATGGTCGCCATGAAGTCGTCGGCAGCCTTCTGTGCATCCCACGACTCTCCCGTGCTCTCTGCGAACTCACGAAGCGAGGCGAATGACTCAGCAATGTCCTCGCATGTTTCGTCGTAGAGGGCCTGCCCGGAGGGGGCCTTCCCGGAGGAAGTTGCCTCGGCCACTGCGCTCGAGGTGGATGCGGCGGGTTGCTTAGAGGCAGTCGATGTGGGGGAAGCGCTCGTGTCCGAATCGTTCGAACTGCAGCCGGCGACGAGAAGGGCGGTTGCTGCGATTCCTACCAGTAGCGTGCGTCTCATGGGTCTATGGGTAGCAGACGAAGCCGACAAATCGGTCCGGTTTGTGGCGGTTCTCGTGGCAGATCACATACGGGCGTTGGCCGAGAGCTCGTCTGCCCCGACTCCCGGCCGATCGCGATATCGGCGGCTATGAAGTCGCGCTCGCGGGGGTGGCATGGCGGGGCGTGCTGCGAAGAGGCAGGCTGTGGCGGAGGGTGCGTACTTGGCCCAGTGGTGATCGCCGGCCAGATTCTTGACGCAAGACAGTTATCGTGCGCCGAGATTTGTCGCCGGGCGCAGCAGCAACGTACGCGTCCACACTGGTCGAGTGATCGCGGTGTGGGTGGCGAACACCGAGATGGCGAACCTCGGGGGGCTTCGGCGAGGAAACTGAAACCAGATCAAGCGATGGCGCGGCCTCGCTACTGGATACGAGATACGAGATACGAGATACGAGATACGAGATACGAGATACGAGATACGAGATACGAGATACGACAAGCATGCAGTCATCTACCGCACCGCGGTTGTGAACGGACACCGTAGTTGGCAATTTGACAGCTAGTTGTCACAGTTGACACCGTAGTTGGCAATTTGACAGGTAGTTGTCAAAGCGGCACGAACCCCGATCCCGCGGGTGCAGTTCCTCACGGAGGTCATCGGCCCCGAAAACCAGGGTGGCGTGACCCGCCGGACCATGTCCCGAACAAGCGAAGGATCGGAACGATGAGCCCGAGACGTAGCGTGCGTCGTGGGGCGGCTGGTGTGGTTGCTGCGGTGAACGCGCAGCTGGGCCGTCCGATCTCGACACCTCTGGATGCTGAAGCCATCGCCCGGACTGAGTTTCTCGAGCTTGATCAGCTGCCCGTGGCGGACTTGGCCCCGTTGTCCGAACTGTCGAACCTGACCGAACTGCGATTGCACGGGGAGGTAGTGATCGAATCTTCGCCCGCTGTCGACGCTGACCGCGTTGCAGAGGCTCGACCTGCGCTGGTCGCCTGTGCGGGAGGTGTCCCCGTTGGCGGGCCTGAACGGTCTCACCCACCTCTACCTCAGCGCAACGCAAGTCAGTGATGTATCCCCGCTTGCCGGTCTGACCGGACTGGAGTTTCTGGATCTGCGCTGGACGCCACTCCGGGACGTCGACCCCCTGGGGGGCCTGAGCGGCCTCACCTGCCTCAAACTCGCGGAGACCGAGGTAGTCGACGTGGCTGCGCTGGCGGGCCTGACGGGCCTGACCTGGCTCGACCTCGAGGGGACCTCGATCACGGACGTCTCGCCACTGGCCGGCTTGCCGCATCTGGGAATGCTCGAACTCTCCGGATCAGACGTCACAGATGTTTCATCACTGCGCAGCATGGCCAACCTGACCATCATCGACGGGTGAGTGGACGGAAGGACGACTAGGTGCGCCAGTGCAAGCCGCTCGTGCCGTCTCCTTGTCATGGACCAGTCAGATTTCGGGTAGGCCGTTGAACAGCTACACCTGGCAGACATCGAGCTCTGAGACGTCGACGGAGTGCGCGGGCTGACGACAATGTCTCGCGGGTCAGCCTGGCCGTCGGCCGTGGACCGCATCCGACGAGATCCAAGGCCGCCTTGGGAATCAGACAGAACTATTGCCAACTTCGATGACCACGATCGCACCCTGGCGTTGACACGCTAGTTGTCACACCGCAGGTCAGGGCTCCGGGATTTGCCAACTTCGTTGGCAGTTCACAGCGGTCGTCCTCAACGCCGTCGTCGCCTGTACATAGGAGTTGTCAGTCACAGTCCTTTCCTTCGTTGAGGCGCACGACGAGGGTGAGTCGACCGGCTGGCGTCCACGCGCCGACGGCGACGTTCCCCGAACCCAGATGCGTGAGGCTTTCGATCTCTCCCTCGTCGCCGAAGTCGATCGGCAGTGCGATGCGTTCGGACGAGTCGAAGTTCTCGTCGGCGACGATCAATGCGTCCTCGGTCGCGTACACGGCGGCTCGGTCGTCGTTGATCCAGCACCCGGCGAGCCCGAAACCGTACGCGGCGTCGACGTCACTCGCGTCGAGCCGTGAGATCTCCTTCAGATCAGGCCACGACAGCATCCGTACGGTCTGCGGATCGCTTGGATACGGGGTGACAAGTAGCCTCGCGCCCGACGGACTGAAGCCCGCGATCACGGGATCATCTCCTGCGAGGATCTCGGTCAGATGTAGGCGTGATCCCTCGACATCGACGCGGAACGCGAGAACGCCATCCTGCCCCATGGCGAGCTCGAGAATCGCCGTATCTTCGGCAGGATGCGGATACAGGAAGGCGCGAGCATCGTCGGCGTCGATCGCCTGGTCGTCGAGGATCGCCCCGGTCGCGGAATCGAGCGCGAGCAGCCGGTGCCTCTCGCCGTCCGGGACAGCGACGACAAGTAGACCGCCCAGGAGCGCAGCCGCGTCGGCGGGTATTCCGGGCACCGTGACCACTTCCTCTCCGGCGATGACGAGCCCGCCGGCGGAGGCGAGTATGAGCAGATCGAGGCTGGACGCCGCAAGGACGCAGACGTCATCCTCCAGAGGGAGCTCTCGCTGCGAGTTCTCGGCGAGTCTGTCGTCGAGAAGACGCACTGCACCGTCTCGCCACAGCGCGAAAGTCAGACGCCCACCCGCCTCGCCGGCAAAAACGAGACCCGACATCGGGTCCAGGACGTCGATCACGTCAGCGGAAATGAGCATTCGATCACTGTATCGAGCACGGGCGGTCATCGACTGGACAAAGGCTTTGTCAGACACGACCTAGTGGGGGGTGTCCCTACCCGGTTCGCAAGGCGGCTGCGTTACCGGAAGCGGACTGATATGACTGCACTCTCGGTATGAGGCCATTGGGTATGAACATGCAGTTTTGGGAGGTATCGGCGCTCTTCCGGCATCTGAGGAACTATCTCGTGAACGCCCGTCGATTCTTCGCAGGGTGGCGTGTCACCGAGATTCCGAGCACCGAACACCCTCATCCTGAAGACCGCTGAACGACCTGTTCGGTCCCAAGTTCGAATTCGCTGGGCCGGCCTTCGAGTCGTCCTCCGAGTCGATGCTCGTGTAGTGGCCGACCGGCGGCCGGACGTCATCGCATTCGATATCTGACGGAGGCTGCTCGGGTTGGTGGTCGGCGTATCGGAGGTCTCTGACGACGTCGAGTGCGACCCCGCTGTTCTGCGGATGTGATGCGACAGGTCAGGGGTTGGCGTGTTCTTGTGGCGCAAGGGAATTCCCGGGTGCGATGCTCGCGCAGTTGGACGGGGCGGGCTTACCGTCGAATCGGTCGTTGATCCAGACGAGGGCGCCCGGTAGCCAGAGCGCGCCGCCGGGGGAATGGCTGATGGTGTCGTACTGGTCGTACTGAACAGGCAGTCCGGCGTCGCAGTATCTGATGGCGAGGCTACGGACATCTCCCGTGACCATGATGCCGTCACCCGCTCCGATACCGGGGCCACCCGGTTGGGTGCCCTCGAGGGTTCCGTTGGCTGCCTGAGCGATGAACATCGGGATCGTGGGTATCGGCGCGGTACCCATGTTGATCCGGTTGACGGCATCGACGTACTCGGGAATCGAGTTGGGATCCGCGTACTCCGGTTTGACGAGATCCTGCCAGGTCAGGCCGGGATATTGCCCGATCACATTGCTGATCGACGCGTCGTCCAGTCGAGCCATGACCTCACGTCCCCGGTCGCTGAGATACGGGCTGAAGTCGATGTCGTACGAACGGGCCACACCGACCACGCCCATTCCGACAACACCGCCCCATCCGATGCTTCCGCTGGCGTATCGGAGATTGTTGACCGGATTGACGAGCACGCCGCCCTGGGCGGCACCGATCAGATCGTCGTTGATATCCGGTGCATATTCGGGCGCGAGGATCGATGCCCAGTTGGTGGCGATCGCACCACCGGAATACCCCATCAGGCCGATCTTGGCGTCGTCGGTGATTCCGGTTTCGGGAACGTTGCGGGCGGCGCGTAGGGAATCGAGGGTCATCATGCCGTACTCGGGTCCGGCAGCGAAGTGCGCATCCGGACCCTCGGTATCGGCGACGACGATCGTGTAGCCCGCCGCGAACAATGGGCCGAACACGGCCGTTTCGACGGAGGGGAGTGTGCCGCCGATGTTGGGGTTGCGCCCGCTGGGGGTCACACCACCGATCGTGATGTCGCCGGCGATTGCTCTCGACGGGCCGTCCTCAGGGTTCAGCGAGTCGTAGAAGGACTGGTAGGAAACGACTCTGTTCGGCTGGGCATTCTCCGGTCGCAGGATCGAGGTCACATTTGCGGACGGCTGCCCGAGGGCGTCGGTCGATCGGTAGAGCACCTGCACTGCCTGCACCGGTGTCGGGACGTTGACCACGTGGTACGGCACGCTGCGTGTCTTGAGAACCGCACCAGGCTCGTAGGACGCCAATGGTGCGGTGCCGTCATATCGGTAGAAGGGGTCGCCCGTTGGTTCTGCGAGGGCGGCCGGCGCCGCAGCACACGTCAGTGCAACAGCGAGTAGCGCTACGGCGGTGCGTGACAGGCCCCTTGGCGACATGCTCAACCCCCACTGGAATGGGCCACGTCTGACCATGTGGCCGCGACATGACGACCACGATATATTTGCTGATCAGTAGCGTGGCGTGAATCGACCACTGTGATCACTTCGCATCGCAACGCTCCGCGGGTCCGGTAGGACTGATCCGGCATTGCAGACGACGGGCACTGCGGACCGGTGGCCGGCATGGGGGTTCTCGGGATGGGGCGCGGCCGAGCCGATGGCCCGCACGTCCGCAGGCTCACGGCGCCCGTCGGATAATTGCCGTCATGAGTCCCGACACCGAACGCCTCACCGCCTGGGTCCACGGATATGTCCAGGGTGTCGGATTCCGGTGGTGGACCCGGGCGCGCGCCCTCGAACTGGGTCTGTCCGGCCATGCGACCAATCACGTCGACGGCCGGGTGCTCGTGATCGCCGAGGGGCCGCGCGATGCGCTCGAGCGGCTCCTGGCGCTGCTGCGGTCGGGGCAGACGCCGGGCAGTGTGACGCTCGTCGTCGAGCACTTCGGCGCGGCACGCGGGGGCCTTTCCGGGTTCGTCGAGCGCTGATCCGCCGGTAGAGTCCACCGTCATGCACCTGAAGAGTCTGACGTTGAAGGGCTTCAAATCCTTCGCGTCTGCCACGACTCTGCGGTTCGAGCCCGGCATCACGTGCGTCGTCGGCCCCAATGGTTCGGGCAAGTCCAACGTGGTCGACGCTCTCACCTGGGTGATGGGCGAGCAGGGCGCGAAGGCGCTGCGCGGCGGCAAGATGCAGGACGTCATCTTCGCCGGTACCGCCGGCCGCGCGCCGCTGGGTCGCGCCGAGGTGACGCTGACGATCGACAACTCCGACGGCGCGCTGCCGATCGAGTACTCCGAGGTATCCATCACGCGGCGCATGTTCCGCGATGGCGCCGGCGAGTACGAGATCAACGGCAACTCGTGTCGGCTGATGGACGTGCAGGAACTGCTCAGTGACTCCGGCATCGGCCGCGAGATGCACGTCATCGTCGGTCAGGGGCGGTTGTCCGCGATCCTCGAATCCCGTCCGGAGGACCGGCGGGCGTTCATCGAGGAGGCCGCGGGTGTCCTCAAGCACCGCAAGCGCAAGGAAAAGGCCGTCCGCAAGCTCGATGCGATGCAGGCCAACCTCGCGCGGCTCACTGACCTCACCGCGGAGTTGCGTCGACAGCTCAAGCCGCTCGGCCGGCAGGCCGAGGTGGCCCGGCGAGCGCAGAGCGTGCAGGCGGACCTGCGCGACGCGCGCCTGAGACTGGCCGCCGACGACCTCGTCACGCGGCGCACCGAACTCGCCAGCCAGACGCACGACGAGAAGCTCGCCCGGCAGCAGCAGGAAGCGGTGCAGGCCGCGCTCGAGGCGGCCACCGCCGAACTCGGTGGGCACGAGCAGGCCCTCGCCCGCCTGACACCGCAGGCCGAGGCCGCGGGCCAGACATGGTTCCAGCTGTCGGCGCTGGCCGAACGGGTGAGTGCCACGATCCGGATCGCGCAGGAGCGGGCGCGTCATCTCGACGCCGAGCCGGACGCCGGTCGCGGACAGGATCCGGACGAGATGGAGGCCCGCGCCGAGCGGATCGCGCAGGAGGAGGCCGAACTCGTCGCGGCGGTCGAGATCGCGCGCGCCACCCTGGAGGCGGCCCGCGAGCAACTCGCCGAACGTGAGGAGGCCGCTGCCGACGCCGAGCGCGCCCACCTCGCGGCGGTGCGGGCGATCGCGGACCGACGTGAAGGACTGGCCCGGCTGTCGGGGCAGGTCGACACATTGCGGACCCGGGCAGAATCCGTGGACGCTGAGGTCGCCCGCCTCGACGTCGCGATCGACGAGGCCCGACAGCGCGGGGACGCGGCGCAGACCGAGTTCGACGCCGTCGAGGCCACGGTCGACGACCTCGACGCCGGCGAGGTGGGTCTGGACGGCCACCACGAACGTGCCGTCGCGGCACTGACTCTCGTGACCGACCGGGTCACCGAACTGCAGGCGGCCGAGCGTGCCGCGGGCCAGGAAGTGGCGTCGCTGAAGGCTCGGATCGACGCCCTGTCGATGGGTCTCGAACGCCAGGACGGTGGCGCGTGGCTGCTCGAGCATCACGCTGACCTGGGCCTGACGGGTGTGGTGGCCGAGTTGATCCGCGTCGACGCGGGTTTCGAGGCTGCCGTCGCCGCCGTCATGGGCCCCGCGGCCGACGCGATCGTCGCGGAGTCCGCCGCTGCCGCCGCGAGTGCGGTGCAGGAGCTCAAGGCCGCGGACGGCGGACGGGCCGCAATCGTCTTCACGATCGAAAACCGCGGTAGTACAACACGTCCCACGCTGACGGGGACGGCGAAGTGGGTTGCGGACGTCGTCGAGTGTCCCGAGTCGGTGCGCTCCGGGATCACGGCGCTCCTCGCGGGCGTCGCGGTTGTCGACTCGCTCGACGACGCCACCGAACTGGTGCGGGCGATGCCGTCGGTGCGTGTGGTGACCCGCGACGGCGACCTCGTCGGGGCCGGCTGGATCACCGGCGGCTCGGACCGTCGGCCCAGCACGCTCGAGGTGCAGGCCGCGATCGACACCTCCGTCGCCGGCCTCGAGGCCGCCGAGCGGCGTGCCGAGGAGTTGACGGCGGCGCTCGCCGGCGCGGTCGCCGAACAGGCCGATCGGGCCGAGGTCACCGAGCAGGCCCTGGCCGCGCTGCACGAGTCCGACGCCGCGCTGTCCGCGGTCTACGAGCAGTTGGGGAGGCTGGGGCAGGTTGTCCGGGCCGCGCACGCCGAATCCGAGCGGCTCGTCGCGCAGCGGCTGAAGGCGGAGACCGGCCGGGACGAGACCCTGGCGTCGCTCGCGGAACTCGAGGGACGGTTGCGGCGGGCCGAGGAGGAGCAGTCGGGTGGGGATCCGGCCGATGCCGACGGTCCCGACGCCACCACCCTCGAGCGTGAAGCAGCCGCCGCGGCTCTGACCGAGGTGCGCGCGGTCGAGGTGGAGGCACGACTCGCGGTCCGCACCGCCGAGGAACGTGCGGAATCCGTTCGCGGCAAGGCAGATTCGCTCCGCCGGGCGGCCCAGGTCGAGCGTGAGGCCCGAGCCCGCGCGGAACGGGCGTTGCAGGCCCGGCAGACCGCGGCCGCTGTCGCGGCCGCCGTGGCCGACGCCGGTGGACGGATCGCGGGACGACTCGAACGGGTGGTCGCAGCGGCCGCCGCCCATCGGGACGAACTCGCCCGCCTGCGCGCCGCTCACACCGAACAGGTCGAGGCCGTCCGGGAACAGGTCCGGCAGCTCACCGCGCAGATGGCGTCGCTCACCGACGCGGTCCACCGCGACGAGGTGGCCCGCGCGCAGGCCGCGCTGCGGATCGAACAGCTCGAGCAGACGATCCTCGAGCAGTACGCCATCGCACTCGACGACCTGATCGCCGAGTACGGGCCCGACGTCCCACTGCCGCCCACCGAGCTCGAGATCGTCGAGTACGAGCAGGCCCGCGAGCGCGGGGAGCAGGTCACCAGGCCCGCGCCGATACCGTACGACCGCGCGACGCAGGAACGTCGCGCGAAGCGGGCCGAGAAGGACCTCGCGACGCTCGGCAAGGTCAACCCGCTGGCGCTGGAGGAGTTCGCGGCGCTCGAGGAGCGCTACAACTTCCTGTCCACCCAGCTCGAGGACGTGAAGAACGCGCGCAAGGATCTCCTCGGCGTCGTCGCCGATGTCGACACCCGCATCCTCGAGCTGTTCACCGAGGCCTACGCCGACGTCGAGCGCGAGTTCGTCGAGGTGTTCGCGAAGCTGTTCCCCGGCGGCGAGGGCCGCCTGGTGCTCACCGACCCGTCAGACATGCTCACCACCGGCATCGAGGTCGAGGCCCGGCCACCCGGCAAGAAGGTCAAGCGGCTGTCGCTGCTGTCCGGTGGCGAGAAGTCGCTCACCGCGGTCGCGATGCTCGTCGCGATCTTCCGGGCCCGGCCGTCGCCGTTCTACGTCATGGACGAGGTGGAGGCCGCACTCGACGACACCAACCTGCGTCGACTGATCGGTCTGTTCGAGCAGTTGCGGGAGAAGTCGCAGCTGATCGTCATCACGCACCAGAAGCCGACGATGGAGGTGGCCGACGCGCTGTACGGCGTGAGCATGCGCGGCGACGGCATCACCACCGTGATCTCGCAGAGGCTGCGCGGTCAGGACCTGGTCGCCGGGTGACGCCGGAACCTTCATCCACGTGCACGCGACCGCGTGTCCGCACTCGATAACACTCGATGAGTAGACGAATGGGAGAACCGATGAACGCCCACGATTTCCCGGTGAAGACCGCGGACGGAACAACCGAGGATCTGAGTACCTACAAGGGCCGGTTGCTGCTGATCGTCAACGTGGCCAGCAAGTGCGGACTGACCCCGCAGTACGAGGGGCTCGAGGCGCTCTACGGGGCGAACAAGGATCGCGGGCTTCAGGTCGTCGGGTTCCCGTGCAATCAGTTCGGGGACCAGGAACCCGGCGACGACGCCGAGATCCAGCAGTTCTGCAGCGTCAACTACAACGTCACCTTCCCGGTGTACGCCAAGCTCGAGGTCAACGGCGACGACGCGCACCCGCTGTTCACGTACCTGCGCGCCGCCGCCCCGGGCGACTTCGGACCGGACCACGGATTCCTCTACGAGCACGTCAGCAAGACCCGTCCCGAGGCGATCGGCACCGACGAGGTGAAGTGGAACTTCACGAAGTTCCTCGTCGACCGCGACGGCGAGGTCGTTCGCCGCTTCGAGCCGACCGTCACCCCCGAACAGATCGCCGAGGAGATCGCCGGACTGCTGTAGAAGGCGCGCCGCGGCGGCACGTGACACCCGGGGATCGGATCCTCGGGTGTCACGTGCGGATCGCCGCCCCGCGTCGCCTCTCTTGCCCGGACACGTCACAGCCGCGAGCAGCCTGACAGGATGTTGGGGTGACTACCGGAGCCTGGATAGCAATAGCGGCCGTACTGGCCGTCCTTGTCGTTGCGCTCGTCGTCGGCCTCACCATGGCCCGACGTCGCCGCATCAGCCTGACCGCGCCCGAAAAGCCGGAGCTGACGGAGCAGCCGAAGGACCGTTCGGGCGGGTATCAAGCCGGTGGCGGATTCAACTTCAGCCAGGGGCCGACGGCCACCGCGCCGCCGAAGGTGCCCCCGGCCGCGCCGAAGACGCCGCCGGCAGCACCCCCGGTGCCGCCGGCCGCGCCGCCCGTTCCTCCGACGGCGCCCCCCGTCCCGCCGGCCGCGCCCGCACCTGCCCCGGAGCCCACGCCGCCGCCCGCCCCCGAGCCCGTCGCGGAGCCGGAACCCGTCGTCGAGCCCGAGCCCGCCCCCGCGGCGGAGCCGGTCGTCGAGGAGAAGCCGGTCGTCGCGCCGGTCGCGGAGCCCGAGCCGATTGTCGAGGAGAAGCCGGCTGTCGAGGAGAAGCCGGCTGTCGCGCCGGTCGCGGAGCCAGAGCCGGTCGTCGAGCCCGAACCTGTTGTCGAGGCCGCCCCCGCGCCGGCGATCGAGGAGATCGAACCCACCGAGGGCCGTCTGGACCGCTTGCGCGGTCGTCTGTCGCGGTCGCAGAACGCGGTCGGCAAGAGCCTGCTCGGCCTGCTCGGTGGTGGTGACCTCGACGAGGATTCGTGGGAGGAGGTCGAGGACACCCTGCTGATCGCGGACCTCGGCACCGCAACGACGACCAAGGTCGTGGAACGTCTGCGTGAGCAGATGGCGGCCCGCGGCGTGCGCAGCGAGGCCGATGCCCGCGCGCTCCTGCGCGAGGTGCTCGTCGAGGAACTGCGCCCCGAGATGGATCGCTCCATCCATGCCTTGCCGCACGGTGATCATCCCGCGGTGCTGCTCGTGGTCGGTGTCAACGGCACCGGCAAGACCACCACGACCGGCAAGCTCGCCCGCGTGCTGGTCGCCGACGGCCGCCGTGTCCTGCTCGGTGCCGCCGACACGTTCCGTGCCGCGGCAGCGGATCAGCTGCAGACGTGGGCCGAGCGGGTCGGCGCCGAGGTGGTGCGCGGCAAGGAGGGCGGCGACCCGGCCGCGATCGCGTTCGACTCGGTTGCCAAGGGCATCGAGGACGGCGTCGACGTCGTCCTGATCGACACCGCCGGCCGCCTGCACACCAAGACAGGCCTCATGGACGAGCTCGGCAAGGTCAAGCGTGTGGTCGAGAAGAAGGCGGCCGTCGACGACGTCCTGCTGGTCCTCGACGCCACCGTCGGGCAGAACGGCCTGATGCAGGCCCGGGTCTTCGCGGAGGTCGTCGACATCACCGGCGTCGTGCTGACCAAGCTGGACGGCACCGCGAAGGGTGGCATCGTGTTCCAGGTCCAGCACGAGCTGGGCGTTCCGGTCAAGCTCGTCGGCCTCGGCGAGGGTGCCGACGATCTGGCGCCGTTCGAGCCGGGGGCGTTCGTCGACGCACTTCTCGGATAGCCGGTTTCGTCCGGTGCGCCGATCCCTTCCGTCCGCGTTGTCCGGACGGGGGTCACGACGACGTAACGGATGACATGCACTCGGACAACGGGCCTCGGTAGAGCGATCTACTGGGGCCCGTTGTTCGTGACGTGTCGGGGGAGTCGAGCGCATCCGCGTTGCTCGGTCACGAGTTCACGCTGGGGGAGGCGCGTAGTGCGAACCGTCCGGACCTTTCTGACCGCCGCGGCAGGGGCCGTTCTCCTGGCCGGATTCGTGGGCACCGCCCCCGCGTCGGCCGACCCGTTCACCGATGCCCGGGCGCGGCTCGACGGCGCCGTCGCGGCAGCCGGGGGCAGCCCCGTCGTCTACCAGTTCGGCCCCGACTTCCGGCTGCCGATGCAGCGTGCGGACGGCAGCGTCTACGACATGGGCACCGACAGCCGGCTGATCGTGATCCCGGGGGCCTCGCGGTCACCGCTCACGTCGGAGTTGCTCGTGGATCGCAAGGCCGGTGACTCGTTGCGATGTGAGGCGACGCCCACCGCGGTCGCCGGTGGGATCCAGCAGACGTCGGAGCTGTACCCGCCCGTCGATGCGTGGAACCGCATGGGGCAGCCCGCAATTGCGATCAACACCAACTTCTTCGATGTGCGCCCGCAGTCCGAAGGCACGAGTTGGGCACGCAGCGGGTGCTCGTCGCCGCTCGGGACGTACTACGACACTCACCTGGCGACGCGGAGCCTGGATTTCTCGAAGTTCTGGGACCGGTACTTCGTCGGGTCCGAGGGCCTGAGCGACGGTGCCGGGCAGGTGTGGTCGCCGCTGTCGACGTTCTTCGTCGTCGACGACAACGTCGCGGGACTGCCGATGCCGGTGTCGTTCGAGCTGCACGACGCCGAAGGCCCGTTCAGCAACGAGGAGACCAGACGGCGGGTCGACCAGTTGGAGTTAGGCGGGCGCGAGTTCACGGCGTTCGCGGGCATCAAGCTGCGTGGGCCGGCCGGGGAGTTCCAGTTCGTCGACAACCCGATCCGACGCGCGGCCCGAACCGCCATCGGCTACAACACTGCTCGCGACCAGTTGTACATCCTGCAAGGCGGATCGAACGAGCCGGACGGTTTCACCCTCGGGAACGTGCAGGATCTGTACCGGGCGCTCGGCGCCGACCTGGCCGTGGGGCTCGACGGCGGTGGATCGTCCGCCCTCGTGGTGAACAAGGCGGCGGGAATCCCTTGGGCAGGACAGGGAATCAATGCCGGAATCGCCCCGCTCGGCTCCTGTCCGGAGGCCCCGGATGCGTACTGTTCGCCGGGTCCGAAGCGTCCGGTTCCGGGGTGGTTGGGCGTCGATATGCGCGAGCAGTTGGGCTCGTAACGGGCAGGATCCTCGCGAAAACTCCCTGATGAAACGTGCCCGCAACATAGTCTGGCCATGCGTTCACCTACGCGAAACAGCCGAGAGCCCTGCCGGAAACACCGCGTGACCACTCTTCTCCATGACGACGTGCTGCCCGGCGCGCGAGAGGGAGGTTCTAGTGAGTCCCGAGGAAGTGTTGGCGAGCTCCGGCAACGCCGCATGGATGCTGATGGCCGCGTCGCTGGTGCTGTTGATGACACCCGGCGTCGCGTTCTTCTACGGCGGGATGTCGCGGTCCAAATCGGTCCTGAACATGATGATGATGTCGTTCGGGTCCATGGCCGTGATCGGCGTCATCTACGTGCTGTGGGGCTGGTCGATGTCCTACGGGACCGAGGACATCGGCGGGGTCTTCGCGAACCCGTTCGAGTTCTTCGGCCTCAAGGACAGCATCACCGACGCCGACGGCAACTTCATCGCCGGCGCATGGGGTTACCCGAATGTCATCGATATCGCGTTCCAGGTGACGTTCGCGATCATCACCACCGCGCTCATCAGCGGCGCACTGGCCGAGCGCGTCAAGTTCGGCACGTGGATGGCGTTCTCCGCGTGCTGGGTGACGGTGGTCTACTTCCCGCTGGCACACATGGTGTGGGGCGGCGGGCTGCTCTCCGGCTCCGAGAACGGACTGGCCGCCAAGATCTTCGGAACCATGGACGACGGTGAGGGCGGTCTGGTCGCGCAGGTCGCACCGATCGACTTCGCCGGCGGCACCGTGGTCCACATCAACGCCGGCATGGCCGCATTCGTGCTCGCGGTCATCGTCGGCAAGCGGATCGGCTTCGGCAAGACCGCGTTCCGTCCGCACAACCTGCCGCTCGTGATGCTCGGCGCCGCGCTGCTGTGGTTCGGGTGGTTCGGATTCAACGCCGGTTCGGCCTTCGCCGCCGACGGTGCTGCCGGTCTCGCCTGGGTCAACACCACCTCGGCCACCGCGGCCGCGATCCTCGGCTGGCTCGCCACCGAGCGGATCCGCGACGGCAAGGCGACGAGCCTGGGTGCGGCATCGGGCGCCGTGGCCGGTCTGGTCGCGATCACGCCGGCGGCAGGTTCTCTGAGCCCGGTCGGTTCGCTCGTGCTCGGCGCCATCGCCGGCATCCTGTCCGCCCTCGCGGTGGGCCTGAAGTACAAGTTCGGCTACGACGACTCGCTCGACGTCGTCGGTGTCCACCTGGTCTCCGGCCTGTGGGGCACGGTCGCGATCGGATTCTTCGCGACCAAGACCGGGCTCTTCTACGGCGGCGACTACAAGCAGCTGGTGATCCAGATCGTGATCGCCGCCTGTGCGCTGACCTTCACCGCAGTTCTCACCGCGGTCATCGCCTTCGCACTCAAGCCCCTCGGATGGCGGGTGTCGAAGGAGAAGGAAGCACGCGGAATCGACGAGGGTGAGCACGCAGAAACTGCATACGACTTCGCCTGACGCGATACTGAAGGAAAGTGAACATCGGGCACATGAGACTTTTCGAAGGGATACAGAGATGAAGCTGATCACGGCGATTGTCAAACCGTTCACACTCGAGGACGTCAAGACCGGCCTCGAACAGGCCGGTGTGCTCGGGATGACGGTCAGCGAGGTGCAGGGCTACGGGCGGCAGAAGGGCCATACGGAGGTCTACCGCGGAGCTGAGTACTCGGTCGACTTCGTGCCCAAGGTTCGCGTCGAGGTGGTCGTCGACGACGCCGCGGTCGACAAGGTCGTCGAGGTCATCGTCGAGGCCTCCCGCACCGGCAAGATCGGTGACGGCAAGGTCTGGGTCACACCGGTCGAATCGGTTGTCCGAGTGCGAACCGGGGAACGAGGTTCGGATGCGCTCTGACCCTCACGGGTCCGGATTCGACGGCCCTGATCCCGTCGCCGCCACGGCGGCCGGGTCGGGGCCGTCCGCGTCTCGCGGTGCGGAGTCGGGACATCCGGACGAGGCCCGGGACCTTGCCCGGGCACGGGAACAATTGCTGACGGGCGGTTCCCGTCACCACCGTCTCGACGCCCCCTCGCTGCGCCACGCCCTGGTCGATCTGCACGAATTCTGGCTCACCACAAAAGGAAACGAACTGGGCATCCGCCCGGACTCGGGGTTCGCGATCGTCGCGGTCGGCGGACTGGGGCGCCGCGAGATGCTGCCCTACTCCGACCTGGACCTCATCCTGCTGCACGACGACGTCGACCCCGCGGTGGTCTCGCAGGTCGCCGACCAGTTGTGGTATCCGCTGTGGGACGCGCACATCAAGCTCGATCACAGTGTGCGAACCGTCCCGCAGGCCCTGCAGGTCGCGACAGCCGACCTGACCGCGACGCTCGGCATGCTCGAGGCCCGCCACATCGCCGGCGACGTCGAGCTGAGCCACCTGCTCATCGGTGGCGTTCGGCGACAGTGGCGCACCGGGATTCGTTCGCGCTTCGACGAACTCGTCGAGCAGTCGCGTACCCGGTGGGCGCGCAGCGGCGAGATCGCGCACCGCGCCGAGCCGGATCTCAAGAACGGACGCGGCGGACTGCGGGACGTCCAGTTGCTCAACGCACTGTCGATCGCGCAGCTCACCGACGGGATGCCCGGTCTCGGGCCGGACGCGCCGGGTGGCGGGCTGGCGCTCGCACACCGGCGCCTGCTGGACGTGCGCACCGAACTGCACCGGGTTGCGGGCCGCTCGCGGGATCAGTTGCGGGCGCAGGACGCCGACGAGATCGGTGCGGCGCTGCGCATCGGCGATCGGTTCGATCTGGCCCGCACGCTCAGCGACTGCGCCAGAACCATCAGCTATTCGGTGGATGTCGGGCTGCGGACGGCGAACAATTCGCTTCCGCGGCGCGGTCTTTCGAAGCTCCGTGGGATTCCCGTGCGACGGCCGATCGACGAGGGCGTCGTCGAGCATGCCGGCGAGGTGGTGCTGGCGCGTGACGCGCGGCCCAAGCGGGACCCCGGCCTGGTGGTGCGGGTCGCGGCCGCGTCGGCGGCGACCGGGATGCCCATCTCCGCGTCGACGCTGAGTCGGCTCTCCGACAGCGCCCCCGAACTGCGGGAGCCGTGGCCAAAGGGCGCACTCGGCGACCTACTGGTGCTGTTGGGGTCGGGCACGCGGGCGATCCCGACGATCGAGGCCCTGGACCGGACCGGGCTGTGGGGACGGCTGCTGCCGGAATGGGGCGCGGTGCGCGACCTGCCGCCGCGCGACGCCGTCCACACGTGGACCGTCGACCGGCACCTGGTGGAGGCCGTCGCGCAGGCGGGCGCGCTCACCACCCGCGTCGCGCGCCCCGACCTGCTGATGCTCGGCGCGCTGCTGCACGACATCGGCAAGGGGCGCGGCGGCGACCACAGCGAGGTCGGGGCCGAACTGGCCACGCAGATCGGGACCCGGCTGGGGCTGTGGCCGTCGGACATCGGGCTGCTGACCGCGATGGTGCGGCACCATCTGCTGCTGGCGCAGACGGCTACCCGCCGGGACCTGGACGATCCGGGGACCGTGCAGATGGTGGTGGACAAGCTGGGCGGCGACCCGGTGCTGCTCGAGTTGCTCCACGCGCTCGCCGAGGCCGACTCGCTGGCGACCGGACCGGGTGTGTGGGGCGACTGGAAGTCGTCCCTGATCGGTGAGCTGGTGCGGCGCTGCCGCCTCGCGATGGCGGGGGAGAAGCTGCCGGTGCCGGATCCGATCGATCCTGCGCTGATCGACCTGGCGGCCCGCGGCGGGGTGCATGTGTCCCTCCATCCCGGGTCTGCCGCGCACACGTTCGTGGTCACCGTCGTCGCGCCCGACACGCCCGGACTGCTGTCCCACGAGGCGGGCGTGCTGGCCCTCAACTCGCTGCGTGTGCTGTCGGCGTCGCTGGGCAGCCACGGCACCTCGGCGATCAACTCGTTCGTCGTCGCGCCGCGGTTCGGGGCCCCGCCCCAGGCCGGCCTGCTGCGGCAGGAGCTGATCCGGGCGATGGCGGGGGAGGTGGACGTCCTCGAGCAACTGGACGCGCGGGAGCTGGAGTCGCGCGGGACGCAGCCGCTCGAGGATCGGACCGCGGCGGCCGTTCCGGTGCAGTACGCGCAGGCTCCGCCTCGGGTGATCTGGTTCGAAACCGAGGGAGCCGACGAATCGGGTCAGGTGATCGTGGAACTGCGTGCGGAGGACCGGTTGGGCCTGCTCAGCCGGTTGGCACGGGTACTCGAGCGAAACGGCGCCGACGTGCGCTGGGCGCGGGTGAGCACGCTGGGCTCGTCGGTGGTGGACGCGTTCTGTATCCGGCTGTCGGAGTCCGACACCAGGGCCGGGCGCGAGCGGCTCGAGCGTGCGATCCTGTCCGTCGTCCCGGCGCCGGAACCCGAGAAGGAGCCGGACTCCGAGTCCACCTGAGCCCGGCGCGGTCGACATCGGGCGGTTGCTGCGCTGCGCTCTCGGGCGTTGTCGCAGGAACCGCCCGCGGCGCCGTTCGCCGGTTCATCGGTGCCGGGTACAGGGTTGCCGCGCGGTCCGACCGCGTCGAGCGGTTACCCTGGTTGCGAGAATATTCACGGCCTTCTCTCAGAGCTCAGGAGCGCACTCGGTGTTCGAATCCCTTTCCGACAGGTTGACCGGAGCCCTCAAGGATCTGCGTGGCAAGGGTCGACTCTCCGGAGCCGACATCGACGCCACGTGCCGCGAGATCCGTCTCGCACTCCTCGAGGCTGACGTCGCGCTGCCCGTCGTCCGCTCCTTCATCGCCAAGATCAAGGAACGCGCGAAGGGCGCTGAGGTCTCCGGCGCGCTCAACCCGGCGCAGCAGGTCGTCAAGATCGTCAACGAGGAACTCGTCGGCATCCTGGGCGGCGAGACGCGTCGTCTGCAGTTCGCGAAGACGCCGCCGACGGTGATCATGCTGGCCGGTCTGCAGGGTTCCGGTAAGACCACCCTCGCCGGCAAGCTCGCGAAGTGGCTCAAGGACCAGGGCCACACCCCGCTGCTCGTCGCGTGTGACCTCCAGCGTCCCGGCGCCGTCAGCCAGCTGCAGATCGTTGGTGAGCGCGCGGGTGCCGCGGTGTTCGCGCCGCATCCCGGCACGTCGATCGGTGGTGGCGACAACGCGCTCGGTGTCTCGGCCGCCGACCCCGTCGAGGTCGCCAAGGCCGGTGTCGAGGAAGCCCGCAACAAGCAGTACGACGTCGTGATCGTCGATACCGCCGGACGTCTCGGCATCGATGCGGACCTGATGGCGCAGGCCGCCGGGATCCGCGACGCCGTCCAGCCCGACGAGACGATCTTCGTGCTCGACTCGATGATCGGTCAGGACGCGGTCAGCACCGCCGAGGCGTTCCGTGAGGGCGTCGGCTTCACCGGCGTCGTGCTCACCAAGCTCGACGGCGACGCCCGCGGCGGCGCCGCGCTGAGCGTCCGCGAGGTCACCGGCGAGCCGATTCTGTTCGCGTCGACCGGCGAGAAGCTCGAAGACTTCGACGTCTTCCACCCGGACCGTATGGCCAGCCGCATTCTCGGCATGGGCGACGTGCTCAGCCTCATCGAGCAGGCCGAGCAGGTGTTCGATGCGCAGCAGGCTGAGGAGACCGCGCACAAGATCGGCTCCGGCCAGCTGACGCTCGAGGACTTCCTCGACCAGATGATGGCCGTGCGCAAGATGGGCCCCATCGGCAACCTGCTGGGCATGCTGCCCGGCGCGGGGCAGATGAAGGACGCGCTCGCCAACGTCGACGAGAAGCAGCTCGACCGGATCCAGGCGATCATCCGAGGCATGACCCCGGAGGAGCGCGAGAACCCGAAGATCATCAACGGTTCGCGTCGACTGCGGATCGCGAACGGCTCGGGCGTCAAGGTCTCCGACGTCAATCAGCTCGTCGAGCGCTTCTTCGAGGCCCGCAAGATGATGGCCGCGATGGCCGGACGCATGGGCATGCCCGGTGCGCGAAAGCAGATGAAGGGCAAGAAGGGGAAGAAGGGGAAGAAGGGCGGCAAGGGCCCGACGCAGCCCAAGATCCGGGGCGGTTTCCCGGGCGGCTTCCCCGCCGGAATGCCGGGCATGGGTGGCATGCCCGCCGGCATGCCGGACCTGTCGAACATGCCCAAGGGTCTCGACCAGTTGCCGCCGGGACTCGAGGGCATCGATCTGTCGCAGCTCAAGCTCCCCAAGAAGTAAGCACATCCGTGAGCTCGTTCCACCTGCGGGGCACCGGACTGCCCGACGAGCAACCGTTCGACCTGTGGGTGCGCGACGGCGTGTTCTCGGCCGAGCCGGTGCCCGGCGCGCGGACGCTGTGCACGGACGGCTGGATCCTGCCGGGTCTCGTCGACGCGCACTGCCACGTCGGGATCCGGTACGGCGGCGGTGCGGAGGACCTGGACGGTGCGCTGGCACAGGCCCGCACCGAGCGTGACGCCGGCGTCCTGCTGATCCGCGACGCCGGATCGCCGGTGGACACCCGCTCGCTCGACGACGTCGCGGGGCTGCCGCGGATCATCCGCGCCGGACGGCACATCGCCGCCCCGAAGCGGTATATCCGCGGGCTGCCGGTGGATCTCGAGGACGAGTCCCAGTTGCCTGACGAGGTGGTGCGGCAGGCTCGCGCCGGTGACGGCTGGGTCAAGCTCGTGGGCGACTGGATCGACCGCGAGGTCGGTGACCTGGCACCGCTGTGGAGCGACGGCATCCTCGTCGAAGCGATCGAGGCGGCGCACCGAGAGGGCGCCCGGGTCACCGCCCACGTGTTCGGCGAAGACGCGCTGCCCGGTCTGATCAACGCCGGGATCGACTGCATCGAGCACGGCACCGGCCTGACCGACACCACCATCGCGATGATGGCCGAACGCGGCACCGCGCTGGTGCCGACGCTGATCAACATCGACAACTTCCCGGAGATCGCCGACGGCGCGACGCGATTCCCCGTGTACGCCGCGCACATGCGCGACCTGCACGCGCGGGTGAACGACACCATCGGCGCCGCCCGCGATGCCGGCATCCCGATCTACGCGGGCACCGACGCCGGAGGACACGTGAAGCACGGGCGGATCGCCGACGAGGTCGCCTCGCTCGGCAAGGTCGGCATGACGCCCACCGAGGCTCTCGGCGCCGCGTGCTGGAATGCGCAGACATGGCTCGGCGGTGGCGGACTCGAGCCGGGCGCCCCGGCTGATCTCATTGTGTACGAACAGGATCCGCGCACCGGGCCGCAAGTTCTCGCGGAGCCGTCGCTCGTGATGGTCGGGGGACAGGTCGTCACGACGCGGGGCTGACCCCGATTCTGTTGGCGGAGCCGGCCGATGAGGTCGGCGGGACCCACGTCCGACGAGCGGTCGTCGCATGCCTTGTGTCGGTGTCGCAGAGCTTCTCAGCACTGAATACCCCTGCGACAACGGCACCGGGTGTGCGACACCATGTCGGCGACGTTGCTCCGGTGGAGGGTGGTCGCGTCGACTCAGCCGAGTTGCTTCATCAGTGAGTACAGGTTGGCCACACCCCAGTGCTCGACGATCCGGCCGTCGTGCACCCGCATCGCGTCGACGGTCTCGAACGCGACCTCCCGGCCGGTCGGCGCGATGTCCATGAACGCGCCTCGGTGTGTGCCGTGGTACGTCTTGTACGTCGTCACCACGTCCCCATCCACTGTCTGCCAATGGATTTCGGCGTGGAAGTCCGGGAAGGCCGCACGCAGCGCGTGGTACAGCAGGCGGGCGCCGTCCTTGTCCGGCGATCGACCGGGCTGCGGGGTGTGGTCGACGAAGTCGTCGGCGAACAGTTCGTCGAACACCGCGTAATCGCCGCCGCCCTGCACCTCCTCGGTGTTCCGGCGGACCACGGCCTTGGCGGCCTCGCCGTCGGGTCCGGCCGCGGAATCGCCGTTCCGAATCTTCGCTGCCGGAACGGAATCCATCGCGTGTCGCCCGTTCGGCGTCGATGCGCGGCGGGCGATGCTTGCCGCGAAGCCCGGTGTCTCGCGTCGGTTGTGGTCGGCCGCCGCGGCGGTGGCGGTGTCGGCGGCGTCCTCGTAGGTGATGCCGTGCCCGTCGAGGAACGCGAAGTAGTCGCCGGTCGGCGTGAGCATGAGACGGTTGGTGATGGTGCAGCGTCCGTCGTCGGTGGCCTCCGCACGCAGTTCCCACGTGGCCTGGACGGTCGTGCGTCCGTCGGGGGTGACGGCGTCGGACGTGGACACCATCCGGCAGTGGTGTGGCGCGACTACCTCACCGATGTAGTGGTGGATCAGCAGTGTCTTGCCGATCTGCTCCACGCCGATGGACATCGGCCTACCACCCGCCCCGGTGCCGACGCCCACCGTGACGTGGTCCGGGGGGCAACATTGCTGGAACTCCGCTTCGGGAAGCGTGAACAGCCATTCGGCGATGTCGACCTTGTCTGCCTGCACATCGATGATGTGGGTGAAGGTCGAGTCGGAGAGCGTTCGAGTGGACATCCCGGCCTCCCGTCGTGGTGGAGAGCTGCCTCGGTGGACCGCCGCGCCGTGCACGGGACGGGCGGTGAGAACCGACGCTAGTCGGGAGGGGGGTGCTCATGGACCCGGATCCGCAGATGTTTGCAACACAGACACTCGCGATGTGCCCGACCGGTGTGGTGTGCGAGCGAGGATGCGAACTGGCCGGTACTCCTCGCGCTGACTCTCCTCGCGCCGGAGGACGCGTAGGCGCGTTCTGCCGGTTCGTTCCGCCGCTGTCTCGTTCCGTTGTCACCCGGTAAGGGGTGTCGCTTTCGGCGGAGCTCGTCGTCGCGTGACACTCGGGCCCGGAACGTTATCTGCGTCCATAGGACGCTATTGTGGATGTCTGAGCAATCTTTACCGGAGGGGTGCATGACTGAACCGGGCTTGGCGCTCTCGCGACTCTGGGGCACTCCTTCGGTGCTCCGCCCGGGTCCGAAGCCGAGGCTGTCGCTCACCGAAATTGTCGATGCCTCGATCACGCTCGCCCGGACCGACGGGTTGGCGGCGGTCACGATGGCGCGCGTGGCCGAAACCGCACTGTGCGCGAAGATGGCGTTGTACCGCCACGTCAGCGACCGGGACGATCTACTTTCCGCCATGCTCGACCGAGCTCTCGGTGAACCACCGCAGCTGAACGGCTCTTGGCGAGAACGGTTTACGGCACTGTGGGATGCCCTGCTCGGTATCTATGCGTCCGACCCTTGGCTACTCGAACTGCCGACGGACGTGAACGGCGTGACTCCGCAGAATCTCGCGTGGATCGACAGGGCACTGAGCCTGTTCGATGAGAGTCTGCTTCCATCGAGTGAGCGCTTGAGCACGGTGCTGCTGATAACCGAGAACATCCGGTTCGAGGCTCGCCGACGAAAGGCAGCGGGCGATCCTGTCGATGATCTTGATTTTCTGCTGGAATCCGCCGTGCGTGCAGGCCGGCGGTTGTCCGGCGAGCGGTACCCCCATCTCGCTGGCCTGTCTCGGACTGGAAGCGACGGGGAACCAGCATCCCTGTCGAGCGCTCGTCACGTTCGTGACCTCATGCTTCGATCCGTCGCTGCGTACTTCCCGGAAGGGCAGGAGGGATGAGCGGTACCCGGCGCCTGCGGGTCCTGTTCGCGCCGGAAACGTTCAATCTCGGCGAGACCTCCCGTGCGGTCGAGGTCGCGAAGGAGGTACGGGCCGACGGGCATGACGTGCTCTTCATGGGATACTCGCGACGCTTCGCCGGTTATGTCCGGGGGGCAGGGTTCGCGCTCGAGCTTCTCGACCCTGAACTGAGCGAACGGGAAGCGGAGCAGCTCATCGCGGTGGATCAGGGGCGCGCGCTGCGGCACCCGTTCACCGACTCCATGGTGCGAACGCGGGTTGCGAGTGAACTCGCGTTGATCGAACGGTGGCGGCCCGATTGCATCGTGATCGGCACCACGCTGACGCTGTTCATCTCGGCGAGGGCGGCGCGGGTTCCTCTCGTGTATGTCCGTCCCTATGCGATGAGCCATGGTCACCTGACCCGGATGACCATGTTCCCGCTGACGGCCGGCCAGGGTGCGGCGGCCGCTGACGTGAACCGTGCAGCCGCATGGTTCTTGCGCCAGGCCGCTACCAAGGCCCGGTGGAAACCTGGCTCCTTCCGCCGCGTTGCCGCCGAGCATGCCGTCCACCTGCCCGAGCGCACGCTGGCAGCGCTCGACGCAGACCTCAATCTGATCGCGTCATTGTTTCCGTTCGCCGACCAGCGGCCCCTCGCGGCCCGGGAGATCGCGGTCGGCCCCCTCTTCGCTCAGAGCGCTGGCGAGCTTCCGCATCGCGTAGCGTCTCTTGCGGAAAGGA
Organism: Rhodococcus sp. BE178; assembly: GCF_050433545.1. Classification (NCBI taxonomy): domain Bacteria; kingdom Bacillati; phylum Actinomycetota; class Actinomycetes; order Mycobacteriales; family Nocardiaceae; genus Rhodococcus; species Rhodococcus sp. BE178. Next base: position 24,848 of record NZ_JBNPXA010000012.1, read on the forward strand.
AGCGACCCGCCGTGTACATCGGTATGGGGTCGTCCGCGGGACGACGACTCGTGCTCGAGGTGCTGAAACAGCTCTCCCGGATGGACATCGACATCGTGTCGAGCGCGGGGCGATACGTCACCGAGGACGACTGCGCGGCCCTCCCCGAGAACGTGCAGGTGTACGACTTCCTGCCCGCGCACCTGCTGGCGGGGATGATCGACGCCTCGATCATTCACGGTGGCGAGGGCACCGTGCAGACCGCCTGCGCATCCGGAGCGCCCTTCGCGGGGATCGGCCTGCAGCCGGAACAGCGAATCAACCTCGACGAGTGCGCCCGGTACGGCAACGCCCTCCGGTTCACCCCGCGGGACATCCGTCGCGGAAGACTGCCCCATATCGTGGAGCGCCTGCTGCACGACGAGAGTCTCCGGCACGCCGCCCGTACGGTGCAGCCGCTGGCGCAGCCAGTCGGCGCCGTGAACAGTGCTGCAGCGATCCTCGACCTCGCCCGCAGGGGCATGCATGAGAGCCACTGACGAACAGGCAATGACACCCGACCCGAGATTCATGAAACCGAGTCGGGGGTCATGTCGTTTGATTTGAGTGCGCGAGGGGGGACTTGAACCCCCACGTCCTGAGACACTGGAACCTAAATCCAGCGCGTCTGCCAATTCCGCCACTCGCGCGAGCGCCTGTCAGACTACGCCACCGTCGACCGGTCTCCATCGTCAGGACCGGCCGACGGTCGGAGTACGGCTGTTCGTCTACGCGGACAACGGCTTCGGTGCCCGCCTGCCGGCCTGTGCTCGCTGGTGCCGCCGTACCGCGTTCAGCAGCGCTGCCGGATCGAGGTCGGCCGTCTCCGCGGCGCCGGCCAGCAACTCCAGGGCATGGGACTCGGTGACCGGTTGCGCCGATCCGGTTGCCTCCGTGACGAACATGCACAGAGCCTCGAGCGTTCGAGCGTTCGAGGGCCGATGAGCCCGAGGCGCAACACGAACGTCTCCCATGTTGTGGTGCCGAGTCCGGGGATGGCGGTGATGACGGACCAGGCGCCCTGCCCGTCGGCCAGTTTCCGGGAGGTGTCGATGCCGGCGTGCACGAGGCCTGCGGCGGCGAGAGCGGTCGCCTCGGCCTTGGTGGTGTAGTTGCCCGGAACGCGTTGCCGGTTGCCCAGGATCTCGGCGAGTCGGTCCGGGGTGTCGGCGAAGTCCGCCAGCGCGCTGATGTCGTCGAGTCGCGTGCCGCGATGACAGCGCCAGCTCTCGATCACGCGTCGGACACCGGTGCGCGGTGTGCCGTACGTTGCCCGTGCCGAGAAGACGGCGTCGAGCAGGGCGGCCTCGGCCTCCTCCGGCCAGGCCGGCGGCCACTGCGACCGCTCGCTCGGCAGTGCCGCGGCGATGTGTTCGACGAGTGCATCGACGAATGCATCATCTACGAATGCATCGGCGAGTCCGTGAACCTCCGGTGTATCCATGTTCCCCCCTGGTGTCGGTTGTCCGGCGGACGCTATCCGGGCACCCCGACAGACTCCGACGCGACCGCGACTCCCGATTTCGAACCGACCGCACGTTCGAGGCCCGCCGTCAAGGAGGTCACGAATTGATAACAATCAACGTGAGGGTTCCCTCAGGTTTGTGGACGTCCATGCATGGCCTGTGACCCGCAGTTACGCGGTCTACTGGCGGGTCACTTTCGCGCGATCCTGTGCGCAATGTCACTTGATACTCGCTGGTAGGGAAGGGGGTCGGTGGCAAACGTGAGGCTTCCCTCATGATTTTGTGCCAACCTTGACGCGCCCGGATTCGCTGGATTTCGAAGCGTGTTCGAGGGGTGCCGCGACATCGCCGCGACAGCTCTGCCGAGGGCGGCCGACCACGACCTACCTCCCGTCAGGGAACCAGGAGAGGACTTAACTTCAGTGACGATCGACGACACTGCAGGAAACGGACGAACCTCGAGGGAGAGCAGCCAGTTCGGATCGGATCGGGGTTCTGCCCGGTCCTCCGCGCAGGGTCCGCTCGTGGACCGGTTGCGGGCAGGCGAGCCGTACGCACTGGCTTTCGGTGGCCAGGGCGCGCCGTGGCTGAGCGCCCTCGCGGAGCTCGCACGTGACAGCGGCCTGGAGCCGACGCTCACCGAGCTGGTGAACGAGGCTGCCGCGCTCCTCGCGCCGGTCGCGCAGGACCTTCTGGTGGTTCGCCCGGTCGGTTTCGATCCGATCGCGTGGATCCTCGAGCAGGAACTCGCGGACGATGAAGACACTGCCGGCGCGCCCGCCGGCCCGTCCGCGGCCGCACTCACCTCCGCCGCAGTGTCGCTGCCCGGCGTCTTCCTGACCCAGCTCGCGGCGCTGCGTGCGCTGCAGCAGCAGGGCCTCGATCCGGCGGAGACAGCCCCGGTCGCGACGATCGGCCACTCGCAGGGCCTCATCGCTGCCGCCGCCGTGGAGGGTGGCGGTGCCGCTGATGGTGCGCTGCTCGCCACCGCCCAGCTCATCGGCGCCGGAGCCGGTCTCGTCGGCCGTCGCCGCGGCATCATCGCCACCGCCGACCGCGCGCCGATGCTGGCCGTCTCGAACGTCGACCCCGATCGTCTCGAGGCAATCGTCGCCGAGCTCGCCGAGGGCCAGGAGCCTGAGCGCGCCGCCGTCATGGCGATCCGTAACGGCCGCCGTCGTGTCGTGCTGTCCGGTCCGCCGGCCCAGCTGGCCCGCGTGCAGCAGCGCTGCGAGCAGATCGCGGCCGACGAGACCCGCGCCCGTGACGCCAAGACTCGCGGCGGCGCCGTGTTCTCGCCGGTCTTCGAGTCGCTGTCCGTCGAGGTCGGCTTCCATCACCCGGCCCTGAACGAGGCCGTCGACATCATCGGTGGCTGGGCCACCCGCTGCGGCCTCGACGCCGAGCAGGTGCGCGCCCTCGCGCAGGCCGTGCTGGTCGATCCGGTCGACTGGGTCGACGCGGTCGACGGCGCCGTCGAGTCCGGTGCCGCGTGGATCCTGGACCTGGGCCCCGGCGACCTGCTCACCCGCATGACCTCTGCGGGCCTGCGCGGCCACGGCGTCGGCATCATCGCCGCGTCCACCCGCGGCGGTCACCGCAACCTGCTCACTCCGGGCGCCGCACCCGAGGTGCCGCGCGCGTGGACCGAGTTCGCGCCCAAGGCAGTTCAGCTGCCGGACGGCCGCGTCGCCGTCGAGACCGCGTTCACCAAGCTCACCGGTCGCTCGCCGATTCTGCTCGCCGGCATGACCCCCACGACGGTCGATCCGAAGATCGTCGCCGCCGCGGCCAACGCCGGTCACTGGGCCGAGCTCGCCGGCGGCGGCCAGGTCACGGAGCAGATCTTCGCCGACCACGTCGAGGAACTGAAGGGCCTGCTCGAGCCGGGGCGCGCCGTGCAGTTCAACTCGATGTTCCTGGATCCGTACCTGTGGAAGCTGCACGTGGGCGGCAAGCGCCTCGTGCCGCGCGCCCGGGCCGCGGGCGCCCCGTTCGACGGCGTCGTCGTCACCGCAGGCATCCCCGAGCTCGAGGAAGCCGTCTCGATCATCGAGGAGCTCACCGAGGCCGGCTTCAGCTACGTTGCGTTCAAGCCGGGCACCGTCGCGCAGATCCGTTCGGTGATCCGTATCGCCAACGAGGTCCCGACGTACCCCGTCATCGTCCACATCGAGGGCGGCCGCGCCGGTGGTCACCACTCGTGGGAGGACCTCGACGACCTGCTGCTCGACACCTACGCCGAGCTGCGCACCCGGGAGAACCTGGTGCTCTGCGTCGGCGGCGGCATCGGAACCCCGGAGCGGGCCGCCGACTACCTGACCGGCCGTTGGTCCACCGAATACGGCTTCCCGGCAATGCCTCTCGACGGCATCCTCGTCGGCACCGCCGCGATGGCAGCCCTCGAGGCCACCACCTCGCCCGAGGTCAAGCAGCTGCTGGTCGACACCCCCGGCACCCCCGACTGGGTCGGTGCGGGCACCGCCGAGGGCGGCATGGCCTCCGGCCGCAGCCAGCTCGGCGCCGACATCCACGAGATCGACAACGCCGCATCGCGCACCGGTCGTCTGCTCGACGAGGTCGCCGGTGACGCCGAGGCCGTCGCTGCCCGCCGCGACGAGATCATCGCCGCGCTGGACGTGACCGCCAAGCCGTACTTCGGTGACGTCGCGGCCATGACCTACCAGCAGTGGCTGCGCCGCTACCTCGAGCTCGCCGTCGGCGTCGACTCCCCGCAGGCGTTCGACTGCGGCGGCGACGTGCAGGACGCGATCGCGGAGGCCACGCAGTCGGTATGGCTGGACGTCTCGTGGCGTGCCCGTTTCGGTGAGATGCTCCAGCGTGCCGAGGCCCGCCTGCACCGCAACGACCGCGGACCGATCGAGACCCTGTTCGCGGATTCGGCCACGCTCGACCAGCCGTTCGCCGCGCTGTGCGCGCTCGAGGCCGCATACCCGGACTACGCCACCACGGTGCTGCACCCGGCCGATGTCCCGTTCTTCACCGCGCTGTGCAAGACGCCCGGTAAGCCCGTCAACTTCGTGCCCGTCGTCGACGGCGACGTCCGTCGCTGGTGGCGCTCGGACTCGCTGTGGCAGGCTCACGATCCGCGTTACGGCGCCGACCAGGTGTGCGTCATCCCCGGCACCGTCGCGGTCGCCGGCATCACCCGCGTCGACGAGCCGGTGGGCGATCTGCTCGACCGCTTCGAGAAGGCCACGGCCGACGAGCTCGTCGCGACCGGTGTCACCCCGGCCCAGGTCGCGGGTCGTCGCCACGGTGGCTTCGGCACGGGTCTGCTCGACGCCGTCCTCACCGCGCCCGACGTGCTGTGGGCCGCGCGCCTGACGCAGAACCCGGTCCGTCGCCTCGGCGAGGTCGCCGAGTGGACCATCGAGTCCGACACCGTCGCGAGCCACGACAAGACCGGCGCCCGCCTGGTCGTCGCCGGCGCCGAGCACGTCGACCTCACGGTCCCGCTCGCGCTGGGCAAGGCCGTCGAGATCCGGATCACCGTCCCGGCCGCGGTCCGCGACGGCGGTGCCCCGGTCGTCACCGAGGCCGACGCCGAGGCGTCGATGTCCGCACTGCTCGGCGTCGCTGCCGGACAGGAGCTTCCGGCGGTCAAGGGTGGTGTCGCGCACATCAACCTCGCGTGGACCCCGGACCTGGTCGCCGACCACGCCGGTGTCACCGGCGTCGGCCTGCCGGAGACCGTGAGCACCAGCGGCAATGCGGTGCCCGACGTCGTCGTCGGCGCCTGCTGGCCGGCCGTGTTCGCCGCTCTGGGTGCCGCGACCACCACGGCGGGCGTCCACGTCATCGAGGGCATGCTCGACCTGGTCCACCTCGACCACGCCGTGCACCTGGTGGGTGAACTGCCCACGGAGACCAGCATTCTCGTGGTCCGTGCCGAGGCCGGCGAGATCGTCGACACCGACATGGGTCGCGTCGTCGAGGTCCGCGTCGAGGTCGGCGCGATGCTCGGCGAGGGCCTCGACGCCCCGGCCGTCGCGACGCTCACCGAGCGCTTCGCGATCCGCGGTCGCACCGGCAAGGGTGAGCTGGCCGATCCGGCCCGCGCCGGCGGTTCGCTCGGCGACGACGTCGCCGAGACCCCGCGTCGCCGTCGCCGCGACCTGAAGATGGTGGCGCCGCGGAACATGGCGGCGTTCGCCCGCGTCTCCGGTGACCACAACCCGATCCACACGTCCGACGCGGCCGCACTGCTGGCCGGGCTCGGCAGCCCGATCGTGCACGGCATGTGGCTGTCCGCCGCGGCACAGCAGGCCGTCACCGCCGTCGATCCGCAGTCGAAGACTCCGGCTCGTCGTCTCACCGCGTGGACCGCCCGCTTCCTCGGGATGGTCCGTCCCGGCGCCGAGATCGACGTCCGCGTCGACCGTGTCGCGACCGACCGCGGTGCCGAGATCGTCGAGGTGGGCTGCCGTGTCGACGGCGACCTGGTGATGGTCGCCACCGGCCGCACCGCCACGCCGAAGACGGTGTACGCGTTCCCCGGTCAGGGCATCCAGCGCCCGGGCATGGGCCTCGACGCCCGCGCCCGCAGCAAGGCCGCCCGCGAGGTGTGGGAGCGCGCCGACAAGCACACCCGTGAGGCCCTCGGCTTCTCGATCCTGGCCGTGGTCCGTGACAACCCGACGCTGGTCAAGGCGCGGGGCGTCGAGCATCGCCACCCGGACGGCGTGCTGCACCTGACCCAGTTCACGCAGGTCGCGATGGCCACCCTCGGCGTGGCCCAGGTCGCGGAGCTGCGCGAATCCGGTGCCTACGTGGAGGGTTCGTACCTGGCCGGCCACTCGGTCGGTGAGTACAACGCGCTCGCCGCGGTCGCCGGTGTGCTGCCGCTCGAGGCGCTGCTCGAGGTCGTGTTCCAGCGCGGTTCGGCGATGCACGAGCTGGTCCCGCGCGACGCGGCCGGCCGCAGCGACTACCGCATGGCCGCGATCCGTCCGTCGCAGATCGGTGTCGCCGACGACGAGCTGCAGGCCTTCGTCGGAGGCGTCGCGGACGCGACGGGTGAATTCCTGCAGATCGTGAACCTCAACCTGAAGGGTTCGCAGTACGCGATCGCCGGCACGGTCAAGGGTCTCGCCGCGCTCGAGCGTGAGATCGACATCCGCCGTGAGGCTTTCGGCGGCAAGCGCGCGTTCATCGTGGTGCCCGGCATCGACGTGCCGTTCCACTCGACCGTGCTGCGGGGCGGTGTCGACGACTTCCGCGCCAAGCTCGACGAGCTGCTGCCGCAGGACATCGATCCGTCGGTGCTGGTCGGCCGCTACATCCCGAACCTGGTGCCGAAGCTGTTCAACCTGCGCCGCGACTTCGTCCAGGAGATCGCCGACCTGGTGCCGTCGCAGCAGTTGCAGGCCGTGCTCGCCGACTTCGACAGCTGGAGCGAGCGCCCCGTCGCGCTGACCCGCGTCATCCTCGTCGAGCTGCTGGCCTGGCAGTTCGCGAGCCCGGTCCGCTGGATCGAGACGCAGGACCTGCTGTTCACCGACGAGGCCGACGGCGGCCTCGGGGTGGAGCGGTTCGTCGAGATCGGTCTGGGTGCCACCCCGACCGTCGCGAACCTCGCCTCGCAGACGATGAAGCTGCCCGAGCATGCGAACAGCACGGTCGAGGTCCTCAACATCGAGCGTGAGGCGTCCGTCGTCTACAGCACCGATGTCGATCCGGCGCCGGTGGAGGATGACGAGCCCATCGAAAGTGCCGCTCCCGCAGCGGCAGCCGCTCCGGCTGTCGCCGCGCCCGCCGCGGCCCCGGCCGCGCCGGCCGGTGGTCCGCGCCCGGACGACATCGCGTTCAAGGCCGCCGACGCCACCAAGGTGCTCATCGCCCTGTGGACCAAGCTGCGCCCGGACCAGATCGGTCCCGCCGACACCATCGAGGCGCTGTGCGACGGCGTGTCCTCGCGCCGCAACCAGCTGCTCGTCGACCTCGGCGCCGAGCTGTCGCTCGGCGCGATCGACGGCGCCGCGGATGCCGACATGGGCTCGCTCGCAGTGACGGTCGACCGCCTGGCGCGCACCTACAAGCCGTTCGGCCCGGTGCTGTCCGACTCGATCAACGATCACCTGCGGAAGGTGTTCGGCCCGTCCGGTCGCCGCCCCGCCGCGATCGCGGACCGCGTCAAGAAGGTCTGGGAGCTCGGCGACGGCTGGGCCCACCACGTGACCGCCGAGGTCGCACTCGGCACCCGTGACGGCTCCAGCGTCCGCGGTGGCGCGATGGGCGGTCTGCACGAGGGTGCGATCGCCGACGGCGCAGCGGTCGACGCGCTCGTCGACGCGGCCGTGCAGTCGGTCGCCTCGCGACGCGGTCTCGTAGTTTCCTTGCCGGCCGCCGGTGGCGGTGCAGGCGGAACCGTCGACGCTGCCGCGCTCGGCGAGTTCACCGAGCACATCACCGGTCGCAACGGCGTTCTCGCCTCTGCTGCCCGTCTGGTGCTCGAGCAGCTCGGCTTCAGCGATGCGGCGGCGGCCGCGGTCGCAACCGAGGACACCGCGCTCGTCGACCTGGTGTCGGCCGAGCTGGGTTCGGACTGGCCGCGCCTGGTCGCCCCCGCGTTCGACGCCAAGAAGGCCGTCCTGATCGACGACCGCTGGGCCACCGCTCGCGAGGACCTGGCCCGGGCCTGGATCGGCGAGACCGAGCTGACCGTCGAGCGTTTCGACGGTGCCGGTGCTGCCGTGGCCGCCCACGCCCAGTGGTGGCAGCAGCGCGCCACCGACACCGGCCGCACCACGCTCGCCGAGATCTACGGCCGCATCGCGCAGGTCGCGATCGCCCCGATCGACGAGGCCGGCCAGTGGTCCGGTGAGATCGCGGTCGTCACCGGTGCGAGCAAGGGCTCGATCGCCTCTTCGGTGGCGGGCAAGCTGCTCGGCGGCGGTGCGACGGTGGTCGTGACCACTTCGCGCCTCGACGACGCGCGGCTGGGCTTCTACCGCAAGCTCTACGCCGACAACGCCCGCGCCGGTGCCGCCCTGTGGGTGGTCCCCGCGAACATGGCGTCCTACGCGGACGTCGACGCGCTCATCGACTGGGTCGGCACGGTCCAGACGGAGACCGCGGGTGGCGCGAAGAAGCTGATCAAGGAGGCGATGACTCCGACGATGCTGTTCCCGTTCGCCGCACCTCGCGTGGCCGGTGAGCTCTCCGACGCCGGCGCCCGCGCCGAGATGGAGATGCGGGTCCTGCTGTGGTCGGTGGAGCGACTGATCGGCGGCCTGTCGAAGATCGGCTACGACAGCGACGTCGACACCCACCTGCACGTGGTGCTGCCCGGTTCCCCGAACCGCGGCCTGTTCGGCGGCGACGGCGCGTACGGCGAGTCCAAGGCCGCGCTCGACGCGGTCGTCGGACGCTGGTCGGCCGAGCGCACGTGGGCCGAGCGGGTCACGATCGTCCACGCGCTGATCGGGTGGGTGCGCGGCACCGGCCTGATGGGCGGCAACGACCCGATGGTCGAGGCCGTCGAGGCCAAGGGCGTGCGCACCTGGTCCACCGACGAGATGACCACCGAACTGCTGGGCTCGTGCACGGCGGACGTCCGGCGTGCTGCTGCGGATGCACCGCGTGTGGTCGACCTGACCGGCGGACTCGCCGAGGTCGACCTGGATCTGCCCGCGCTGGCGAAGGAGGCCGCCGAGGCGGCCGAGAACGCCGGCAAGAAGGCCGACGAGGCCGGTGTCGATGCGAATTCCATTGCGGCGCTGCCTGCTCCGCCGCGGGCGGTCGAACTGCCGGCCGTCGGGTCCTGGCCCGAGCTGGACGTCGATCCTGCCGATCTGGTCGTGATCGTCGGCGCCGGTGAGCTCGGCCCGTACGGTTCGTCCCGGACCCGCTTCGAGATGGAGGTCGACGAGCAGCTCTCGGCGGCCGGCGTACTCGAGCTGGCATGGAACACCGGCCTGGTGACGTGGGAGAACGATCCCGTCGCCGGCTGGTACGACGCCGAGACCGGAGACCTGGTGCCGGAGGCGGAGATCGCCGACCGCTACCACGACGCCGTCGTCGAGCGGTGCGGTATCCGCACCTACGGTGACGAGGGCGCGATGGTCGACAACACGGCGCCGCTGCTGACGTCGGTGTTCATCGACAAGGACCTGTCGTTCGTGGTCGGCTCCGAGGCCGAGGCCCGGGCGTTCGTCGACTCCGATCCGGAGAACACGACCGCCGCGGTCGACGCGGAGAGCGGCGACTGGACCGTCACCCGCAAGGCCGGCACCGAGATCCGCGTGCCGCGCAAGGCGAAGCTGACCCGCACGGTCGGCGGCCAGATCCCGACCGGGTTCGACGTCACCAAGTGGGGCATCCCCGCCGACATGGCCGGATCCGTGGACCGTGTGGGCCTGTGGAACATCGTCTCGACCGTCGACGCGTTCCTCACCGGCGGCTTCACCCCGTCCGAACTGCTCCGTTGGGTGCACCCGGCGTTCGTTGCCAACACCCAGGGCACCGGTATGGGCGGCATGACGTCGATGCGCTCGCTGTACATCGACACGCTGCTCGGTGAGTCCCGCGCGAACGACATCCTGCAGGAAGCCCTGCCGAATGTGATTGCGGCGCATGTCGTCCAGTCGTACGTCGGTGGCTACGGCGCGATGGTGCATCCGGTTGCGGCGTGCGCCACGGCTGCGGTCTCCGTCGAGGAGGGCGTCGACAAGATCCGGCTCGGCAAGGCCAAGCTGGTCGTCTCCGGTGGCTTCGACGACCTCGGTATCGAGGGCATCATCGGCTTCGGTGACATGTCGGCGACCGCGAAGTCGGACGAGATGACCGCCAAGGGCATCAGCGATCGTCGCTTCTCGCGGGCCAACGACCGCCGTCGCGGCGGATTCGTCGAGTCGGCCGGTGGCGGCACGATCCTGCTGGCCCGGGGCGACCTGGCCCTGGAGATGGGCCTGCCGGTCCTCGGTGTGGTCGCGTGGGCGGGTTCGTTCGCCGACGGTGTCCACACGTCGATCCCGGCCCCCGGCATCGGTGCCCTCGGCGCCGGACGCGGGGGACAGGACTCGCAGCTCGCGCTGTCGCTCAATGCGCTCGGTGTCACCGCCGACGACATCTCGGTGGTCTCCAAGCACGACACCTCGACCGCGGCGAACGACCCGAACGAGGCCGAACTGCACGAGCGTCTGGCCGCGGCCCTGGGCCGCAGCGAGGGTGCCCCGCTGTTCGTGATCTCGCAGAAGACCCTCACCGGTCATGCCAAGGGTGGTGCGGCGGCGTTCCAGCTGATCGGCCTGTGCCAGGTCCTCGGCCAGGGCGTCATCCCGCCGAACCGCAGCCTCGACTGCGTCGACGACAAGATGGCGGAGTTCTCGCACCTGGTGTGGCCGCGGACCCCGCTGCGCTTCGGCGACCAGTTCGCGCTCAAGGCGGGCCTGCTGACCAGCCTCGGCTTCGGTCACGTGTCGGGCCTGATCGCGGTGGTTCACCCGCAGGCGTTCGTCGAGTCGATCCCGGCGGATCAGCGCGAGGCCTACCTGGCGCAGGCACAGCAGCGCACGATCGACGGTCAGCGCCGTCTGGCCGCGGCGATGTGCGGTGGCGACAGCCTGTACGAGCGTCCGGCGGACCGTCGCTTCGGCGGGGACTCGGTGCCCGCCAAGGCATCCCGGCAGCTCGAGGCCGACATGCTCCTCGCCGAGGATGCGCGCCTGGGCAGCGATCACGTGTACCGCCTCGGGAAGCCGGGGTGCCAGTGATGGCCATTCTCGGAATCGGCTTCGACGTCGTCACGATCTCGGAGTTCGAGGAGCAGCTGAAGCGTCCCGGTACGGCGATGAAGTCGAGCTTCCGTCCGGGGGAGCGGCGCTACTGCGAGGCCAAGAGTGAACCGGCCCGGCACTACGCGGTGCGCTGGGCGGCGAAGGAGGCCGTGATCAAGGCGTGGGCGGCCTCCCGGTTCGCCCGGCCGCCGGCCGTCGGCGACAACGCCTACGTGCAGGTCGAGGTCGTCAACGACGCCTGGGGGCGCCCGACGATCAAGCTGCACGACGAGGCCGCGCAGTTCCTGCCGTCCGCGAAGATCCACCTGTCGCTCACCCACGACGGGGACGTGGCGGGAGCGATGGTCGTGATCGAGGAGCCGGACCCGATCGCCTGACCGGACCCGGACGAACGAGACCGGCCGACGGAGAAATCCGTCGGCCGGTCTCGTCGTTTCTGCCGGACCGCGGGCGGAAATCGCGCCGGATTGCCGCCGAACAGGGGGTCGAGGGACGGTAATCGGCGTAGAAACGGAGGCGAGGCTGTTCCGAACCTGTTCCGGGGTGATCCGAGACGGAAGGGCTAAACCGTGTTCCACTCGACACAGAACGATCAGATTTTCCGCAGGCCCGGCACGATCCGGGCGGTGACCGCGGTGGGGTTCGCGGCACTGCTGGCCGTGACCGGGTGCTCGTCGAACGACGACAACTCGTCCGGTTCGACCAGCGCCTCCATGACATCCGCGTCCATGACATTCGGGACGGGGATGACCTCCCCGAGCGGGACGGGGACGGCGATGCCGATGACCGGGGCGTCGAAGGACGTGAACGACGCCTTCGTCGCATTCTTCTCCGGGGAGACATCGGGAGGCCAGAAGATCCTGCTGGTGCAGAACGGCGAGGCGTTCGCCGACACCATCAACGCGCAGGCCGAATCGCCGATGGCGAAGGGCACCACGGCGACCGTGACGAACGTGGACATGGACGCCCCCGGCCACGCGACCGTCACGTACACGATCGAGATGAACGGTCAACCCGTGCTGGCCGACCGGATCGGTGAGGCCGTCGAGCAGGACGGCCAGTGGAAGGTCGCACAGGGCACGTTCTGCGACCTGCTGACCCTCGAGGGAAACCCGCCGCCGGTGTGCGGACAGCCGACGACATCGGCGGCGACACCGAGCTGAGTTCGACATGAGCCGCGGTGTCGTCGCGCCGATCGGCGCGACGGCGCAACCGCGCGCCGCGCTCGCGACTGTCTGCGCGGTGCTGTTCCTGACGTTCCTCGACACCACGATCGTCAGTGTCACGCTCGGCAGCGTGCAGTCGGACCTGCATGCGGGTGTGGTGTCGCTGCAATGGGTCGTGAACGCCTACACGCTGGTGTTCGCGTCTCTGATGCTGACGGCGGGTTCGCTCGGCGACCGGTGGGGACGCAAGCGGGTCATGGTCGCGGGCATCGTGATCTTCTGCGTCGGTTCGGCGGTGTCGGCGGTCGCGTCGACCGTCGCGGTGCTCATCGTGGGGCGCGCGGTGATGGGCGTGGGAGCGGCCGCATCCGAGCCGGGCACGCTGTCGGTGATCCGCCACGTGTTCCCTGATCGGAGCGACCGTGCCAAGGCGCTCGGTGCGTGGGCCGGTGTGTCCGGTCTGGCGCTCGCGCTGGGCCCGGTGGTCGGCGGTCTGCTGGTCGGCACGTACGACTGGCGCGCGGTGTTCTGGTTCAACCTCGTCCTCGGCGCCGTGTTGTTCGTCGCGGCTGTTCGATTCGTTCCCGAGAGTTCCGATCCGCAGCCGGGGCGACTGGACCTGGCGGGGTTCGTGTTGGGTTCCACCTTCCTCGGATGCGTCATCTTTGCGGGCATCTCGGGGGAGAACGTCGGCTACGACGCACCGTCGGTGATCACACTGTTCGTCGTCGGCGGAATCTCGTTGGTCGCCTTCGTGATCGTCGAGCTGCGGGTCCGCAACCCGATGCTCGACTTCCGGTACCTGCACCCGCCGATGGTGCGCAGCGCGCTGATCGTCGCGTTCGCCGTCTACTTCGGGGTGTTCTCCATCTTCTTCTTCACCGCGCTGTATCTCGAGGAGGTCTACGCCTATTCGGGACTGCACGCCGCGGCGATGTTCACGCCGATGGCGGTCGCGATCGTGGTCGGCTCCGCGCTGTGCGGATTCTGGGTGGCCCGCAGTTCGGCCGCGGTGCCCATGATCGTGGGGTGCATTCTGGCGGCGGTGGGCATCCTGCTCACCCGAGCGGCACTGAGCGGCGACCCGTCCTTCGTTCCGTTGGCCGGCGCGCTCACCGTCGCGGGTCTCGGGTTCGGGATCGCGGTGGTGCCGTTGACGTCTGCCGTCCTGTCCGGGGTGCCCGCCGCGCACTCGGGGATGGCGGCTGCGGCCACCAACACGATGCGTCAGATCGGGGCCGTAGTGGGGGTCGCGGCGCTCGGCGCGCTGGTCAACTCCCACCTGACGGAGGACCTCACCGGCAGGCTCAACGATCTGGACATTCCCGCCAACTTCCAGTCCATCGTCATCGACGCGATCAAGACCGGGGCCGTGCCGGCCGGCGGAAGTGAGGAGGCGTCGTCGGCCTACGGTCCGATCGTCGACCAGGTCATCGACGCGACGTACGCGGCGTTCCATGCCGGCCTCGACACGGCGCTGCTGGTCTCCGCGAGCATGATCTTCGTCGCGGCCGCCATCACGGTCGTCGCAGCAGTGCGGGTGCGTGGCAGGACCAGCGGTGGCTACGACGGTGTGGCGGAGGTGGAGGCCCGCTGACCCCGGTCGGGTGCGGTGGACCTCAGGTCGAGCGTGATTCCTTCTCGGCCACCAGCAGATACGCGACCATGAGCCGTTTGAGTTCGGCGACGGCGTCGGCGTGGCTCTGGCCGTCCTGTACCGAGAAATTCAACATCGAGTAGACGACGTGGACCAGGACCTCGGCCATCATCTTGCGGCGCTCGCGGGGCGTGTGCGGGGTGAGCGGCGCCAGCATTCGCGAGACCTGCTCGGCGAACTGTTTCTCGTGGATCACGCCGGTGGCCCGGGTCGACGGCGTCGACTGCATCGCCAGCCACACCTCACGCCGCGACGGATCCGACGTCCACAGCCCCGCCATGTGATCGACGAACTTGTTGAGGAACCGGAGCCAGTCGAGCGACGGTACCTCGCCGTTGAACGCCTCCAACTCCTGCTGCACGCCCACGAGATCCTGGCGGTTGAGCTCGCACACGATCACGTACTTGTTCGCGAAGAACTGGTACAGCGTGCCGATCGGCACATCCGCCCTGGCCGCCACCTCCTCGCACGTGAACGATTCGAAGCCGACGTCGACCAGCAGTTCCCGCGACGAGGCCAGTAGGGCGTCGAATTTGCGGCGGCTGCGCTCCTGCGTCGGGCGCCGCCGGGGCATGAGTTCCTGGGGGTCGCTCTGGACCTCCAGCGCGGGGTCCACCCTGCGAGGGGGACGGCGGCTGGTAGTGGACTCCACGAGCACAGATTATCGGTCTTTGCCGTCAGATTCGACGACCTGCCCGTTCTGGTGTTTCCCGCGGTACCGCTAACGCGTCGTCCGCCTGCGGTACAGCACCGTGGCGCCGACGAATCCGACGACGGTGACGGCGGCACACCACAGGACGGCCAGCACGGCGCTGTCGCCGATCGGCGTGCCCATCAGCAGCCCCCGAACCGTCTCGATGACGGGGGTGACCGGCTGGTTCGCGGCGAACCACTGCAGCCAACTCGGCATCGTGGCAGCCGGCACGAACGCGCTGCTGACGTAGGGCAGGAACAGGATGACGAACGTGAAGCCGCTCGCGGCTTCCGGGTTCTTCGCGAGCAACCCGAGCGCGGTCGACAGGTACGACAGCGCGAACACGAACAACGCGATGATCCCGATCGCCCCGAGCCACCGCACGGGGTCTGCCGTCGGGCGGAACCCGATCAGCAGCGCGAATGCGACGACGATCGCGGTCGTGATCATGTTCCGCACGACGCTCGCCAGCACGTGTCCGTTCAGGACCGCGGACCGTGCGATGGGCAATGTGCGGAACCGGTCGATGATGCCGTCGGTCATGTCGCTGGAGACGCTCACCGCCGTCGTGGACGCGCCGAAGGCCGCGCACAACAGGATGATGCCCGGCACGACGTAATCGATGTAGGCGCCGCCGGTGTCGATCGCGCCACCGAACACGTAGACGAACATCACCATCAACATGATCGGCAGGGCGAGGGCCGTGAGCATCGTGTCCGGGCTGCGCGAGATGTGGGTGAGGTTCCGCCACAACATCGTCCAGGAGTCGGACAGTGCGAACACGGATTCGTTCACGGTCAGGGTCGATGTCGTAGATGGCACGGTCATCGGACTTCCTCCTTGCGGGCTCCACCGGTGAGGGCGAAGAACACGTCGTCGAGATCGGGGGTGTGCAGGGTGAACCGATCGACGGACAGCGTCGGGTCGTCGATGCGGTCGAGGAGCGCCTTGAGGGAGCGGATGCTGCCGTCGGTCGGGATCTGCAGCGTCGAGGCGTCGAGGTCGACGACGGCGTCGGACAGCGCTGCGCTCGCCCGCGCGAGCTGGGCCGGGTCGTGGACGGCGATCTCCACGTGCCCGCCCGGTACCAGCTGTTTGAGCTCGTCCGCGGTGCCTTCGGCGACGATCCTTCCGGCGTCGAGGACGGCGATCCGGTCGGCGAGCTCGTCGGCCTCGTCGAGGTACTGCGTGGTGAGCAGGATCGTGGTGCCGTCGCGGACCAGTTCGCGCACCATCGCCCACATGTCTCGACGGCTCCGGGGGTCGAGCCCGGTCGTCGGTTCGTCGAGGAACAGCACCCGCGGCCGCGCGACCAGGCTCATCGCGAGGTCGAGGCGTCGTCGCATTCCACCGGAGTAGGTGTCGGCACGCTGGTTCGCGGCGTCGGTGAGGTCGAACTGCTCGAGGAGTTCGTCTGCGCGGCGCCGTGATTCACGGCGACCGAGGTGATGCAGGTCGCCGATGAGGGTGAGGTTCTCGCGGCCGGTGAGCAGTGTGTCGACCGACGCGTACTGGCCGGTGACGCTGATGTCGGCGCGGACCGCACGCGCCTGTGACGGCAGGTGGTGTCCCGCGACCTCGACCTGCCCGGCGTCGAACGGCAGCAAGGTCGACAGGATGCGGACCGTGGTGGTCTTGCCGGCGCCGTTGGCGCCGAGCAGCGCGAACACGCTGCCCGTGGGCACGTGGAGATCCACGTCGTCCAGCACCGTGCGGTCGCCGAAGGTCTTCCGTAACCCGGTCGCCGAGATGGCGTGCGTCGTCTGTGGTCGGTTCATGAGCCGTCCTCCCCAAAACTGCGTACGTGATACACAACTGTTTACAACATACGCAGTTTTAGGATGAGCGCAAGAGTCGGCTCGAGAGAGGAGCGGTGACGCGGATGGAGACCACTGAGGGCGCGGCGCTGCCTCGGATCGTCGAACTCGCCTGGGGACTGGGCGAAGCCGGCAGCCGTGGACCCAAGCGGGGCCTGAGCGTGAGCGAGATCCTCGATGCCGCCATCGAACTCGCCGACGACGAGGGCGTGGCGGCGCTGTCGATGGCGCGGGTCGCCAAGCGTCTGGGCTTCACCACGATGTCGCTGTACCGGTACGTCGAGAGCAAGGACGAACTGCTCGAGTTGATCTCCGATCGCGTCATCGGCCCGCCGCCGACGATTCCGCCGGAGCTGTCGTGGCGGGAGGGGCTCGAGGTGTGGGCGCGCGCCGAGTACGACACGCTCATGCGCCACCGGTGGTGGCTGCACCTGCCGATCAGCGGGGCCCCTCTCGGGCCGAACAACATCGCGTGGCTCGAGGCTGCTCTCGGAACTCTGGCATCGACGGCGCTGCCCGAGCCGCTCAAGGTGCAGGTTGCGCTGAACGTCTCGGTACACGTCATCGGCCGGGCCCGGTTCACCATCGATCTGGTCCCCGACGTGGAAGCGGACAACTACGCCAGCATCCTGCCGAGGGTCCTCGACCCGGCGCAGTTTCCGGCCCTGATGTCGGCGCTGGACAGCGGTGCGTTCGCGGAGGACGACGTCGATTGGCAGGACGCCGATTTCCGGTTCGCGCTGTCGCTGCTCCTCGATGGCGTCGAACGTCTCGTGGCGCAGTACGACACCTAGCGGCAGTACGCCACGTCGGCCGTCTCCGGCTCGTAGGCTCGGATGCGACGCGTCGAGAATGCTGGAGGTGGCCGTGGTGGTGCAGAAGTCGGACGAGATTCGGGCCCGGGTTCGGGAGCTGATGCCGACCGCGCGTGACGAACTCGCCGCGCTCGTGGCATTGCGGTCCATCGCGGATCCGAGGCAGGCCCCGCCCGAGCAGTGCGCCGCCGCCGCGAACTGGGTCGCCGACGCCTTCCGGGCGGCCGGGATCGGCCACGTCGAACTGATCGGGACGTCCGACGGTTCCCGCGCGGTCGTCGGGCATCAGCCGGGACCCGAGGGTGCGCCGACGGTGCTGCTCTACAGCCACTACGACGTCCAGCCTGCGGGCGACGAGGCGCTGTGGGCGACGCCGCCGTTCGAACTCACCGAGCGCGAGGGCCGGTGGTACGGGCGCGGTGCCGCGGACTGCAAGGGCAATGTCGTCATGCACCTGCTCGCGCTGCGGGCGCTCGCGGGAGCAGGGGAGCCGCTGCCCGTGGGGATCCGGATCGTGTCGGAGGGCTCCGAGGAGATGGGCGGCGGGGGGCTCGAGGATCTGGTCGAGCAGCGGCCCGAACTGTTCGCCGCGGACGTGGTCGTGATCGCGGACACCGGCAATGTCGCAGTCGGCCGGCCCACCCTCACGACGAGTCTGCGGGGAATCGTGAACGTCGTGGTGCATGTGGAAACCCTCGCGGGCGAACTGCATTCGGGCATGTACGGCGGTTCCGCGCCGGACGCTCTGGCCGCGCTCGTCCAGATGCTCTCCACGTTGCGGGACCACGGCGGCAACACCGTCGTCGACGGGCTCGACACCGCGCAGGACTGGGACGGTGTGGACTATCCGGAGGACCAGTTCCGGGCGGATGCCGGCGTGTTGGACGGGGTCCGGCTCACCGGTTCGGGCTCGGTCGCGGACGCGGTGTGGGCGCGTCCGGCGCTGACGATCCTCGGGATCGACGCTCCGCCGGTCGTCGGGTCCGCGGCGGCGATCCAGCCGCGGGCGTCGGCCCGGCTCAATCTGCGAGTGCCGGCGGGGATGGATCCGCACAAGGCGCAGGACGCGCTCATCGCGCATCTCGAGAAAGCGGCGCCGTGGGGCGCCCACGTGACGGTGGAACGTGAGGCGGTCGGGTCGCCGTTCCGGGCGAAGACGTCCGGGCCCGGCTACACCGCTCTGACGTCCGCGCTCGCGGAGGCGTTCGGCGCCGACGTGGCGGTGGCGGGGCAGGGCGGCACGATCCCGCTGTGCAACACCTTGGCCGGACAGCTCCCGGACGCCGAGATCGTGCTGATGGGTGTCGAGGAGCCGCGGGCGCTGATCCACGCGCCCAACGAGAGCGTTGACCCGTCGGAGATCGAGAATCTGGCCGTCGCCGAGGCCCTGTTCCTACAGGGCCTCGGCTGACGGGGCGGCGTCAGACCGACAGGTCGCGGCGGAGCTTGGCGACGTGGCCGGTGGCGCGCACGTTGTACTGGGCCACCTCGATCTTGCCGTTCTCGTCGACGAGGAACGTCGAGCGGATGACGCCCTGGACGACCTTGCCGTACATCTTCTTCTCGCCGAACGCGCCCCATGCGGTGAGCGTCGTCTTCTCGGGATCCGACAGCAGCGGGAAGGTCAGGCCCTCGTTGTCGCGGAACTTCGCGAGCTTGGCGGGCTTGTCGGGGGAGATGCCGACGACGTCCAGACCGGCCTCGTTGAGTTCGGCGAGGCTGTCGCGGAAGTCGCACGCCTGCTTGGTGCAGCCCGGCGTGCTCGCGGCGGGATAGAAGTACACGATCACCTTGCGGCCGCGGTAGTCGGCGAGCGACACCTCGTTGCCGTCGGCGTCGGGCAGGGTGAAGTCGGGTGCGATGTCGCCGGGGGCGAGCCTGTTCTCGGTCACAGCGACTGAGGCTACCGAAGGCCCCCGACGGCTGTGGCCGACCGCGGACGGGCGCGGACGGCACGAGCGACGGTCCGCACGACGCCCCGCACTCCCTTCTGCTCTACGGTTGTGTCGAGCTGTGCCGGTAGCGTGACCGGCACAGCAGCATCACAGCCGCACCGATTCGAACCAGTTGGAGGACACGTGCCCAGGGACACCGAGAGCATCGAGCGGGACATCGAGAACGCCCGCAATCAACTCGCGCAGACACTCGACGTGCTCGCCGTCCGCACCAACCCCAAGCGGCTCGTCGAGACGACCAAGCAGAGTGTCCTCGCGAAGTTGAACGAGCCCGCCGTGAAGGCGGCGCTCATCGGTGCCGGTGCTGTCGTCGGGTTGCTGGTGCTGCGCAAGATCTTCCGCTGACGCGACCGGACCAGGTCCGGCAGCTCGAACGGGACGTCAGGTCACACATTCCCCGGGATCGTGTGACCTGACGTCCCGTTCGTCGTTTCGGAGGCATCGAGCCTTCGATCGGAAACGACGAAAGGCCCCCGCACATGATGTGCGGGGGCCTTTCACGGTGCGCCCACAGGGACTCGAACCCCGGACCCAGTGATTAAGAGTCACTTGCTCTACCAACTGAGCTATAGGCGCATGCCCATTTTGCCGGAGAACCGGCTGCTAGTGAACTAGCGTGCGCCCACAGGGACTCGAACCCCGGACCCAGTGATTAAGAGTCACTTGCTCTACCAACTGAGCTATAGGCGCATTGCTCGTCGCGAGGTGTCCCCCGTTCGGTGCGAGGAGAACATTAGCGGACGGCTTCGAGCGAAAGCAAATCAGTGGTCCTGTAACCCTCGAGCCGCAGGTGGCGATTGGTATTCGACCGTTACTCACGTGTCCGGCACGTCGGGGAAGTCGGCTGCGCGAACCTGGCATCATGCAGGAGCGCGGGTGCCGGAGGGATTGTCGGGTCGGCACGTGGGTGGGGTGGGTCGAAGGGACTTGCCTCGGTAGGTGTGCAGTGTGAAGTGGGGTTTTCATGAAGGTCAGTCGCGGTGAGGGTCGTCGGCGCGGGGGTGGAGCGACGAGATCGAGGCTGCCTGCCGCCGCGGCAGTGGTCGCAGCGGCTCTGGGGATGGTGATGCTCGTCACGGGGTGCACCATCTCGACCGGTGCGGCCGGCGCCTCCACTTCCGATACCGGGCCGGTCGACTCCAATCCGCTCGTCGCATTGATCCAGCCGAAGCTCACCACCACCGTCGTGGACGGCGCCGTGGGCTTCTCGCCCGGCGACCCGGTCTCGGTCCGGGTGGCCGACGGCCGGTTGGCGAACGTGGCGCTGCGCAACCCGGACGGCAAGACGGTCGCCGGAGCGGTGGCTCCGGACGGGCTGTCGTGGACCAACACCGAACCACTCGGATACAACCGCAAGTACACGCTCCAGGCTGACGCGTACGGACTCGGTGGCTCGACATCGACCACTCTGTCGTTCACGACCAGTGCCCCCGGGAACCTCACCAAGCCGTACGTGATGCCCGGCGACGGCAGCGTCGTCGGTATCGGCCAGCCCGTCGCGATCCAGTTCGACGAGAACATCCCCGACCGCAAGGCTGCGGAGGGCGCGATCGAGATCGTCACCGCGCCGCCGGTCGAGGGCGCCTTCTACTGGCTCAACAATCGTGAGGTGCGCTGGCGGCCGCAGAACTACTGGGCGCCGGGCACCACGGTCACCGTCGACGTCAAGGCGTACGGCCGAGATCTCGGCAAGGGATTGTTCGGGCAGGAGGACGTGCACTCGTCGTTCACGATCGGCGACGCCGTGGTCATCACCGCCGACGACGACACCAAGCAGGTCACCGTCAACGTGTCCGGTCGCGACGTCAAGACGATGCCGACGTCGATGGGCAAGAACAGCACCCCCACGGACAACGGGGTCTACATCGTCGGAGACCGGTTCGATCACCTGGTGATGGATTCGTCGACCTACGGTGTCCCGGTGAATTCGCCGGACGGCTACAAGACGCCGGTCGACTGGGCCACGCGAATGTCGTACAGCGGCATCTTCTTCCACTCCGCGCCGTGGTCCCTCGGCGAGCAGGGCAACACCAACACCAGTCACGGCTGCCTGAACATGAGCCCCTCCAACGCGAAGTGGATCTACGACAACACCAAGCGTGGCGACATCGTCCTGGTCAAGAACACGGTGGGCGGCACCCTGTCGGGCACCGACGGACTCGGGGACTGGAACATCCCCTGGGAGACCTGGCGGGCCGGCAACGCGTAGCGGGCGATTATTCTGGGTGTGACCGAATCGTCCGAAGGAACGGGAGCTGAGCGTGGTAGCGGTGGGAGTCGGGGATCTCGTTCAGGCGGCGGGCCATGCGGGCCCGTGGACTGTTCTCGAGGTCCGGCATGGCATGGCGTTGCTCGAACACGCGGATGGGCACCGGCTCTCGCGTCGGACGACGACGCTGACCGTGGTGCGTAAGGCTGAACCAGGTGCGCGCGCCGCACGTTCGGTAGACGACGCGGACAGCGGCGACTCGCCGACGCTGTTCGACTGACAGCAGCAAATAGCAGAACGACTCCGGCCCGCCTGCCGACTAGATCGTCGGTAGGCGGGCCGGAGTCGTTTGAAGGCCGGGCTGATCAGGCTGCCGGGGCGAAGGCGGCCAGTGCAAGCACGAGGCCCATGACTGCACCGAGGCCGGCAATGACGCCGCCGCCTGCGGTGATGACCTTCTGGATGTTGCCGAGATCGGCGATGGTCTTCGTGTCGAGGGAACCCATGAGGGAGACTCCTGTCGTGAAAGGGTGCAGGCATGACGGCATTCACGCCCGGGCATCGATGATGCTGTGCGTCACAGTAGGGGCCGGATGAACAAACGGTTAATTGGAGGTCCCACTGAGTGGGACTTGTGAGTTCTTCCTGTTCAGGGCGATTTGTGTGTGTCGCCGGGTACTTGAAAAGTGAACTGCATCACGCCGGCGTTGCTATCTCGCCTTTTGCGCACTTATCGGTGTCTTCGGGGGGTTTGCAGGCATCGATAAGTGCGCAAAGCGCGGGGGAGGGCGGCTCGGGGCCTGAGAACGAGAAAAGCCCCCGGCGATGCCGGGGGCTTTTCTTCGGGGTGACTGACGGGACTCGAACCCGCGACAGCCAGGATCACAACCTGGTGCTCTACCAACTGAACTACAGTCACCATCGCTGTCGCTTCCGGCGGAACCGGTTGCTGCAGCGAGATGAATATTAGCCTGTCGATCGAGGAAAGTGCCAATCGGCTGGTCAGGCCGGTCCCAACTCCTTCGCGACGGCCGCGATCTCGGTGGTGGAGGGGCCCGGATCCGCCACGAACGCGGTGCGCCGGTAGTACTGCAGTTCGCGGATCGATTCCTTGATGTCCGCGAGGGCCCGGTGCGAGAGGCCCTTCTCCGGCTGGCCGAAGTAGATCCGCGGGTACCAGCGGCGGCACAGCTCCTTGATCGAGCTGACGTCGATCATGCGGTAGTGCAGGTGCCCGTCCAGTTCGGGCATGTCCCGGGCGATGAAGCCGCGGTCGGTCGCGATGGAGTTGCCTGCCAGCGGCACGGTGCCGGCGACGGGCACGTGCTCGCGGATGTAGGCGAGCACCATCTGTTCCGCCTCGGCGACGGTCACCGTCGACGCGCGTACCTCTTCGGTCAGTCCGGACTTGGCGTGCATCTGGGTCACGACGTCGGGCATGTCCGCCAGAGCGTCGTCGTCGGCGTGGATCACGATGTCCACGCCTTCACCCAGGATGTTGAGGTCGCTGTCGGTCACCAATGCAGCGATCTCGATGAGCTTGTCCGTACCGAGCCGAAGGCCCGTCATTTCACAATCGATCCATACCAATTTGTCCTGCACGAGAAACACAGTAGTCACGCCCGGGCGGGATATTGTCCACGGTGGAGAACTTCCCGCACGCTTTCTGCTCGAGGAGGACACCACATGACGGTTGACCCGACGCCGGCGGAGAAGGCTCGGATCGCGAAAGCGGCCGCCGAGGAGGCGGCTCGCGTCGCCGCGGAAGCGGCAGCGGCTGCGGAAGCGGCCGAGCGTGAGGCGGCCGACGCGGAGCGGGCGGAGTGTGAAGGCGCGAAGGCCGGTCCGGACAACGGGGGTTCGGCCGAGGGGTTCGGCGCCGCCGCCGAGATCGCGTCCGGATACGCGTCGGAGGGAGCGGCCCTCGAGCTCGGGACGGTCGTCGTCGACGGTGCAGTGGATGCGGCTGCCCGCGTGCGGATTCCGCTGGCGACCGTCAACCGCCACGGACTGATCGCCGGCGCCACTGGCACGGGCAAGACGAAGACACTGCAGGGCATCGCCGAACAGCTCTCGGCGGCAGGTGTTCCCGTCGTGATGGCGGACGTCAAGGGCGACCTGTCCGGGCTGTCCGCGCCGGGGGAATCGAACGACAAGATCACCGGTCGAGCCGCGGAGACCGGGGACCCGGACTGGGTGCCCACCGGCTACCCGGTCGAGTTCGTGTCGCTGGGAACCGAGGGCATCGGGATCCCGGTGCGTGCCACCGTCACGAGTTTCGGGCCGATCCTGCTCAGCAAGGTCCTCGGACTCAACGAGACCCAGGAGTCGACGCTGGGGCTGATCTTTCACTGGGCCGACACCCGGGGGCTCGCCCTGCTGGATCTGAAGGACCTGCGCGCGGTGATCGCGCATCTCACGTCCGACGAGGGCAAGGCCGACCTCAAGGGCATCGGGGGCGTGTCGGCGGCCACCGCGGGTGTGATCCTGCGCGCGCTGGTCAATCTCGAGGCCGACGGCGGTGACACCTTCTTCGGTGAGCCCGAGTTCGAGACCGAGGATCTGCTGCGGGTCGGCGCCGACGGGCGCGGGGTGGTGACGCTGTTCGAACTCGGCGCGCAGGCCGCGCGTCCGGCGATGTTCTCGACGTTCCTGATGTGGGTGCTGGCCGACCTGTTCCAGACGCTGCCGGAGGAAGGCGACCTCGACAAGCCGAAGCTGGTCTTCGTCCTCGACGAGGCGCACCTGCTCTTCAAGGACGCGTCCAAGGCGTTCCTGGCGCAGGTGGAGCAGACGGTCAAGCTGATCCGGTCGAAGGGCGTCGGCGTCTTCTTCTGCACCCAGTTGCCCACCGATGTCCCCAATGCGGTGCTCTCGCAGCTCGGTGCGCGGGTCCAGCACGCGCTGCGCGCCTTCACCCCGGACGACCAGCAGGCACTGACCAAGACGGTCCGTACGTATCCGAAGACCGCGCACTACGACCTCGAGAAGGCGCTCACCTCGCTGGGGACCGGTGAGGCGATCGTCACCGTGCTCTCGGAGAAGGGCGCTCCGACTCCGGTGGCGTGGACGAGGATCCGGCCGCCGCGGTCGCTGATGGACACGATCGGCGACGACGGGATCCGGGCGGCGTCCGGCGCCAGCGGGTTGCAGGCGAAGTACGGGCACACCGTGGACCGGGAGTCGGCGTACGAATTGCTGACGGCGAAGGTCGCGGGCGCGCCGAACCTCGACCCGACGTTGGATGTGCCGCCCTTGCCGGACCTTCCGGATCTGCCGCCGCCGCCCGCCCCGAACGAGGGGCCGAGTGTTGCCGAGCAGATCCTCGGCAACACGGCGGTCAAGAGTTTCCTCCGGTCGGCGGCGTCGGCTGCCGGGCGGGAGATCTCGCGGAGCATCTTCGGTACCGGGCGCAGGCGACGGAGGTGAGTGCGCCCGGCACCGAGGTGGCGGTCAGTCGAACAGCACGACGCCGCGGATGTTCTTGCCCTCGTGCATGTCGATGTACCCCTGGGCGATGTTGTCGAGCGTGTAGGTGGTGGTGATCAGTTTGTCGAGCTCGAGCTTGCCGCTGCGGTACAGCTCGACCATCCACGGGATGTCGGCGCTCGGCGCGGACGCGCCGAACAGCGAACCCTGGATGCGCTTCTGGTAGAGCGTGAGCTCGAGCAGGCTGACCGGGATGCCGATGTCGGTGCCCTTGCCGAGACCGGTGACGACGACGGTGCCCGCCTTGCGGATGGACGAAAATGCCTGCGCCACATGCTCACCAGTGGTCACGCCGACCGTCACGATCGCGGAGTCCGCGCCCTGACCATTGGTGAACGATCGGGCGATCTCGGTGGCCTCCTCCATCGTCGCGACCGCGTGGGTGGCGCCGAGTTCGAGGGCGGTGGTGCGCTTGAACTCGACCGGGTCGACGGCGATGATGTGCGCCGCGCCGGCGTGAGCCGCGCCCTGGACGGCGTTGATGCCGATCCCGCCGATACCCATCACGATGACCGTGTGGCCGGGATAGACCTCGGCGGAATTGACGGCTGCACCCCAGCCGGTACCGACACCGCACCCTAGGAGACAGAGCTTGTCCAGCGGGAGGTCCTTGTCGACCTTGACCGCGGAATCGACGTGCACGGTGGAGTACTCGCTGAAGGTGCCGAGCCCGCACATCTGCGCCACGGGGGTGCCGTCCATCGAGAGCCGGAAGCTCTCCGGATCGTCCGGGCGGCTTCCGCTCATGATGGTGGCGCCGCGGTCGCAGAGGTTCTGCAGCCCCTTCGCGCACCAGCGGCACCGCCCGCAGCCCGCGAGGAACGAGAAGATGACGTGGTCGCCGACCTCCCAGCCGTCGGTGTGCGGTCCGACCTCGACGACGATGCCGGAGCCTTCGTGACCGCCGCAGATCGGCAGGTGGCTGTAAGCGTGGTCGCCCTTGGCGAGGTGATCGTCCGAGTGGCACAGGCCGGACGCGACCATCTTGACCATGATCTCGTTCTGTCGTGGGCCGGCGAGTTCGAGCTCGACGACCTTGTAGGTCCCAGGTGCTTCGGTGATGACGGCGCCGCGGGTCTTCACAGGTTCCTCCCAGTGGACATAACAGTGTGTTGTGCATCACTATCAGTTCCGGCGGGTCCGCGTGGCGGATGTGATCCCACTCACTGGAATCGGTCAGGCGTCGGATTCGCGCGCCATGAGGTCGGCGACGGTCTCGCGGCGGATCAGCTCGCGAATGTGCCCGTCCCGCACCGCGACTACCGGTGGCCGGCCGACGCCGTTGTACGTCGACGCGAGGCTGTGGTGGTAGGCGCCGGTGCACGGCACGGCGAGGACGTCCCCGGGATGCAGGTCGACGGGGAGTGAGACGTCCTCGGCGACGACGTCGCCGGCCTCGCAGTGCCGTCCCACCACGGTCACCGTGGTGTGGCGGCCCAGTGGATGCCGGTTGGCGATCACGACGTCGTACCGGGCGCCGTACAGCGCGACCCGGGGGTTGTCGCTCATGCCGCCGTCGACGGCGACGAAGGTGCGTCCGCCGGCATGAGTCTTCGTCGACACGATGCGGTACAGGGTGACCCCGGCCCGGGCGACGATCGCCCGTCCCGGTTCGAGCACGATCTGTGGGCGGGGGAAGCGGTTGCGCGCGCAGGCGTCGTCGAGGGCGTCGTCGACGACGGCGGCCAGGACCGCCGGATCACACTCCGGGTCGCCGGGGCGATAGGGCACGGCGTGTCCGCCGCCCAGGTCGAGGGTGGTGAGGATGATGCCGTGATCGCTGCGGATCTGCGCCATCTGCCCGACCAGCCGGGCGACGGCGGACCGGAAGCACTCGGCGTCGGCGATCTGGGACCCGAGATGGCAATGGAGGCCGACGAGTTCGAGGTTCGGCTGCTCGAGGACCAGTCGCGCGGCATCGCCCGCCTGATCGTGGGACAACGGGAATCCGAACTTCTGGTCGTCGACCCCGGTCGCCACCGCGCGATGGCCGTGGATGTCGATGCCGGGCGTGACCCGCACCAGCACCTGGACGCGCCGGTTCGCGATCGCGGAGAGGAGGCGGATCTCGGTGAGAGAGTCCACCACGATCCGGCCCACTCCGGCGTCCACCGCGGCCCGCAGTTCCGTCGCGGTCTTGGCGTTGCCGTGCAGAATGATCCGAGCCGGATCGACGCCCGCGGACAGCGCGATCGCGAGTTCGCCGGCCGAGCACACGTCGATCGACAGCCCCTCGCGGGTCACCCAGTCCGCGACCGCGCGGATCATCAGGGCCTTGCCCGCGTAGGCGATCTCGGCCTCGGGGAACGCGGCGCGGTATGCGCGGCAACGGTGCCGCACGTCGGTCTCGTCGAGGACGTAGGTGGGTGTGCCGAACTGGTCGGCGATGTCGTCGAGCGCGACTCCGCCGACCCGGATCCGGCCCCGGTCGTCGTGGTCGGTGGTGGTCGGCCACAGCGCCGGATCCAGTCGCGGCGTCATCGTCGTGCGAAGGGACGGAAAGAGATCGAGCAGGGTCACCGGCGTCTCCTGAGGGTGCCCGCATCCGGGTGGAGCGGGGTCACCTTCAGGACTACGCCGGTCCCGTGCTCATCGGTCGGTTCTTGACGGGTGCTTGACGGCGCCCGCCCGAGCCCTGACGCGCGGTTGACGCGAGGTGCGTCAGCCGCCCAGTTTCCGGTAGAACGTGCCGACGATCGGGGCGACGACGGCGCGCGGGCTGTACTGGCCGGCCACCGACATGCCCTTGCTCAGGATGCCCGGCACGATCCGCATCTTGTTCTCGGCCAGCGCGTCCAGCGAGACCTTCGCGACGTACTCGCTCGAGATCCACAGGAAGTCGGGGACCAGCTTGTCGACGATCGACGCCTCGGCGGGGTCGGGGGTCTCGGTGCGCACCGGGCCCGGCGCGAGCAGCGTGACGTTGACGCCGCTGCCCTTGAGTTCGCCGCGCAGCGACTCGGAGAACGTGTTCACGAACGCCTTGGTGGCGGCGTAGGTGGCGTTGTTGGGGATCGGCATGTTGCCGGCCGCCGAGCCCACCATCAGGATCGCGCCCGACTTGCGCGCCACCATGCCCGGCAGGACCGCGAGGGTGAGGTCGTGCACGGCGACGGAGTTGAGCTCGACCTGGTCGCGCTCGTACGACGGATCGAGCTCGCTCACGGGACCGAACGTCGCGATACCGGCGTTGTTGCACAGGATCGAGATCTCGCGCTCGGACAGCTCGGTCACCAGCGGGGCGCGGCCCTCGCGGTCGGACAGGTCCACGGCGCGGACCTCGACCTCGACGCCGTACTTCTCGCGCAGCTGGGCGGCGAGCTTCTCCATGACGTCGCCTCGGCGGGCGACGAGGATCAGCGAGTGTCCGCGCGCGGCCAGTTCGGCGGCGAGGGCCTCGCCGATGCCGGAGGAGGCGCCGGTCACGACCGCGCGGGCGTCTGGGGTGGGGTTCGGCAGGCTCACGAGAATGCAGCGTAGTCGGTGCCCGGATTCGTGGTGGTCATGCGCTCAGATGCTCGCCGCCAGCCGGGTGCCCTGCTCGATCGCGCGTTTGGCATCGAGTTCGGCGGCGACGTCGGCGCCGCCGATGATGTGCGTGGTCACACCGGCGACCGTCAGTTCGTCGACGAGGTCGCGCACCGACTCCTGCCCCGCGCAGATCACGACGGTGTCCACGTCGAGCGTCCGAGGACGCTCGTGCTTCTCGCCGAACGTGATGTGCAGACCGGCGTCGTCGATGCGCTCGTAGTTGACGCCCGACAGTTCGTGCACGCCCTTCGCCTTCAGCGCGGCGCGGTGCACCCAGCCGGTGGTCTTCGCGAGCCCGGCACCGATGCGCCCGGGCTTGCGTTGCAGCAGGTACACCTCCCGCGGCGACGGTGACGGCCGCGGCGTCGTCAGCGCACCGGGAGCGGACTCGGGATCGGTGACGCCCCACTCCTGCTTCCACTCCTTCAGGTCCAGAGTGGGGGAGTGCTCGTGGGTGAGGAACTCGCTTACGTCGACGCCGATGCCGCCGGCGCCGATCACCGCGACCGTCCTGCCGACCGGCTTCCTGTCCCGCACAACCTCGGCGTACGACAGCACCTTCGGGTGGTCGACGCCAGGGATGTTCGGGACGCGCGGGGTCACGCCGGTCGCGAGGACCACCTCGTCGTAGCCGGAGGCGATCAGGTCGGCGGCGGTGACGCGGGTGCCGAGCCGGACGTCGACACCCGCGAGGTCGAGTTGGCGGCGGTAGTAGCGGATGGTCTCCGCGAACTCCTCCTTGCCGGGGATCCTCTGCGCGATACCGAACTGGCCGCCGATGTCGTCACGTGCCTCGAACAGGGTGACGGTGTGGCCGCGTTGCGCGAGGTTGAGTGCCGCCGACAGTCCGGCCGGTCCGGCGCCGACGACCGCGAGGGTCTTCTTTCGTCGCGTCGGCAGCAGGACCAGCTCGGTCTCGCGCCCCGCACGCGGATTGAGCAGGCACGAGACGTGCTTGTTGACGAACGCGTGGTCGAGGCACGCCTGGTTGCAGGCGATGCAGGTGTTGATCTCGTCGGGTGCGCCGGCCTCGGCCTTGCGGACCCACATGGGGTCGGCGAGCATCGGCCGGGCCATCGAGATCAGCCGGGCGTCGCCGCGGGTGAGGATCTCCTCGGCGGTCTCGGGCATGTTGATGCGGTTGGACGCCGCGACCGGGATGGACACGTGCTTCGCGAGTTTGTCGGTGATGTCGGCGAACGCTGCGCGCGGTACCGACGTCACGATCGTCGGCACCCGCGACTCGTGCCAGCCGATGTCGGTGTTGATGATGGTGGCGCCGGCGGCCTCGACTTCCTGTGCGAGCGCGACGATCTCGTCCCAGCTCTGTCCACGCTCGACGAGGTCGGCCATCGACAGCCGGAACAGGATGATGAAGTGCGGGCCCACGGCGGCGCGGGTGCGGCGCACGATCTCGACAGCCATCCGGCGACGCTTCTCGGGGGTGCCGCCCCACTCGTCGGTGCGACGGTTGGTGCGCTCGGACAGGAACTGGTTGATCAAGTAGCCCTCGCCGCCCATGATCTCGACGCCGTCGTACCCGGCCGAACGGGCCAGACGGGCACAGCGGACGAAGTTGCGGATCTGCCAGCGCACGCCACGGCTCGTCAGGCGCCGCGGCCGGAACGGGTTGATGGGCGCCTTGATCGACGACGCGGACACACTCAGCGGCTGGTAGCTGTACCGGCCGGCGTGCAGGATCTGCAGCGCGATCTTGCCGCCCTCGTCGTGGACGGCGTGGGTGATGACGCGGTGCCGACGGGCCTCGAACCGGTTGGTGAGCTTCGCGCCGAAGGGCAGCAGCCAGCCCGTCCGGTTGGGGGCGTAGCCGCCGGTGACGATGAGGCCGACGCCGCCGCGGGCGCGTTCGGCGTAGAACTCGGCCAGACGGGCGGTGTTCTTCGCGCGGTCCTCGAGGCCGGTGTGCATCGACCCCATGATCACGCGATTCCTCAGCGTCGTGAATCCGAGGTCGAGTGGCGAGAGCAGATGCGGGAACTGGGAAGTCATGCCGGGCCTTTCGGTCAGGTCAGGGCTGTGAAGAAGAATCGGGATGCTGTTCGGATTCGAGGGCGGCGAGCACCTCGGTGCACCAGCCGACGAACCCTTCCTCGACGCGGATGCCGCCGCGCAGGACGAGGTACTGGTGCAGGACGGACCCAGCGCGACGGCGGGATTCGGGAAAGTCGTGGTCCTGGATCCTGCGGTACAGGTCCAGGCGTGCGACGTGCTCGTCGCGGTGCCGGCGCACCTCTGCGATGAGCGACGCCATGTCGCCGTACGCGGCGCCGCGGATCTTCACGGCGAGTTCGTTGCGCAGGTGGCCGGGCTCGGTGGGCTCGGCGATCCAGCGGGCCAGCTCGGCCCGGCCCGCGCTGGATACGCGGTACACCTTCTTGTCCGGGCGGCCGTCCTGTGCGATCGCCTCTCCCGTGACCCAGCCGGCGTCGTCCATCCGCTTGAGTACGCGGTAGATCTGCTGGTGGGTGGCACTCCAGAAGAAGCCGATCGACTTGTCGAATCGGCGCGCGAGTTCGTATCCGGAGCCGGACTGCTCGCTGAGGGAGACGAGGATCGCGTGTTCGAGTGCCACGTCCCCAGTCTGTATGCAACGAGGTGAATATGCAACTGTGCGTATAACGCGTACGGGGTGCCCCGGACCTTGTTCGGTCCGGGACACCCCGTGGTCACGCGCGTCGGGTCAGACGAGGCGCTCGCCCTTCCTGCGGGCGGCGGCCCACTCGCGGACGGCGCCGCGGGTGATGACGAACAGTGTCGCGGCGACGACGATCGGCCATATCAGGACGTAGACGGTCAGGAACACGGTGTTCACAGGTACTCCTCTGTAATCGGATCGAGTCTGCAGTCGGATCGAGCCGGGGCCGGTTCGGAGCGGTCAGTCCCGGACGGCCGCTTCCCCCAGCGACGGACGGTCGTCGTCGATGTCGGTGGACCCAGGCTCGCTGTCGAAGTCGCCGACCCGTTCCTTGATCGTCGCGAAGTCGAACGATTCGGGGTTGCGCACCGACATCACGTAACAGACCACCGTGCTCACGGCGTACGCGACGAGTGAGCCGCTCAGGGTGGCGTAGTCGTGCAGGAAGCCGATGCCGAAGGGCGCGACCACGAGGATCGCGACCGCGCCGACGATCTTCGCGACGCGGAGTCCGAAGAACCCGAAGGCCATCAGGGCGAGCACCACACCGACGCCGACGACGGACACGACATCGATGAGGAACCCACTCGCCCCGTCGGTGGGGAACCAACCGAAGCGCACCGGCAGGAACGTGGCCACTGCGGCGAGGGTCGAGATCGTGAACGCCTTGTTGGAGACCTTGTTCCAGTAGAAGCTCGCGATCACCGGGAAGACCAGCGCGCCCCACAGGGCGCCGACGAACACCAGGAGATCGAGAATGTTGAGTCGCATGCTCGCGAACGCCACGGCCAGCGCGGTCGCGACGACCATGGTGGCGCGGCCGATCAGCAGCATCCGGCGTGGATCGGCGGCCGCTCGGACGGCGACGGTGTGGCCGTACCCGTCGGTCATGACGATCGACGACAGCGCCGCCAGATCGGAGTCCGCGGTGGACGACAAGGCTCCGAGGATGAGCAGGAAGAACAGTGCGACCAGTACCGCCGGCAGGTAGGTGCCCGCCATCTGCGGAATGAGGTTGTTGACGTCCCCGTCCAGCGGATCGCTGCCCAGGTACAACGCGAGGACGCCGAACATGCCGATGCCGATCACCGTGGCGCCGTATCCGACCGCGGCGGTGATGAACGTCGGTTTGATGAGGTCCTCGCGGACCGCGAACAGTCGCTGCGCGATGGTCTGGTTTCCGATCGCGTAGGCGAGGACGGCGGCGATGTAGGGGGCGCCCTGATTGAAGAACGCCTCACTCGAGAAGAAGTTGCCCTGGGCGGGAGTCAGATTCGCGGCACCCGTCTCGAACGCTGCCGGGAATCCCGCGGCGAAGAAGACGATCGGGATCAGGATGGCGACGGCGCCGAGCATGCCCAGTAACTGGATCACGTCGGTCAACACGGAGGCCCGGAATCCCGACCACAACGTGTACAGCAGCACACCGCCCGCGATGACGAGCGCACCCTGGATGAAGTTGAGCGGTGACAGCAGGGAGATCAGTACGCCGCCCGCGATGAAGTTCGACATCAGGCTGATGAGGCTGCCGACGACGTTGGATCCGGCCAGCATGAGCTGGCTCGATCGCCCGTGCCGGGCGTACATGATCTCCGCGAGGGTGTGGGCCCGGGGCGCCAGTCGCCGATGCGTACATCGACGATGCCCAGATCCAGGTGGCCGTCATGCTGGCCGCGGAGATGCCGAAACCGACCTGGTTTCCGGCCGTCATGAAGTTGTCGGCGTTTTCCCTCTTCCGGCCGATGCGGAGGGAGATGAGAAATGTTCCGCCGTAGAAGAACACTAGTAGCAGAATAATCGCCACGGCGCTGAATTGGACGAGTTCGGGTACGTCCATTCGTTACCTCCTTGACATTTCTTCGCGAGAATGCGGCTCGCGAATCTTTGATGCGAGCAGGCGAGACCGAGGGGTGTCTGTACTGGTCGACGGGCGCATCTGCGTCGTCGTACCGGCGCCGCGGCGCAGCGATGTCCGCTCCGGGTGAACGCGAAAACTGTTCCGCGCGAGCGGGTCGTGTCCCTCGACACGGCTCGTGGACCGACGGGGCCGGTGGCGGCACGCGACGCCGGCGGCGCGGGAGTTTCCCGCGTCGACGGTCGTGCGGTGTGCACGAAACGCGAGTATTCGCCGTTCGTTCACGAGGGTCGACGTGTTCCGGATCGGGCGTCCACGCAGTTGTGCGCGGGTTCGTCGACGCATTCCCATCAGTCGCCAGGCAGTGTAACACGCAAGAATTGTCGGGGCGGTTTTCGAGTCGCGAAATTGAATTGATCCGAGAGATTTGATAGAAGTATGGATTTCGATGTCCACCTCGTGTTTGTTTCGAATTCGACCGGCGTGCGGGTGTGTCACCGTGCAGGGCACGTCCGACTACGTAGGCTCGCCGCCATGAGCACCGAAGTGGTTGGGGGCGCCGGCATCGGGCAGGCGGCGACCCGTCGTCAGGTCGCCGCGTGGGGCTTGTGGGACTGGGGCTCGGCAGCGTTCAACGCCGTCGTCGTCACCTTCGTCTTCTCGGTCTATCTCACCGACGCCGTCGGCGACGATCTGCCCGGATCGATATCCGCGAGCACGTGGCTCGGGTGGTCGCTCGGTATCGCCGGCTTCTTCATCGCCGTCCTCGCGCCCGTGAGCGGCCAGCGGTTCGACGCCGCCGGTCGGCGCAAACGCTCCCTGGCGGTGCTGACGTTCTTCACGGTCGCCGCGATGGCGGGCATGTTCTTCGTCGTCGACGACTACCACTACCTGTGGCTGGGACTGGTGCTGCTCGGCGTCGGATCGGTGATCTTCGAACTCGCCGGCGTGCCGTACAACGCCATGATGCGGCAGGTGTCCACTCCCGAGAACATCGGCCGGGTATCCGGGTTCGGCTGGGCCATGGGCTATTTCGGCGGCATCGTGCTGCTGCTGGTCTGCTACTTCGGGTTCATCGCCGGCGACGGCGACACCCGCGGTCTCCTGGGGCTGAGCACCGACGGCGGCCTCAACATCCGGCTCGTCGCACTGCTTGCGGCGGTGTGGTTCCTCGTGTTCGCGATCCCGGTGCTGCTCGCGGTCCCCGAGGTGCCGCGCACCGCGGCCGACCCCGGTGCCGCGAAGGCGGGCTTCGTCGAGTCGTACCGGGTGCTGTGGCGCGATCTGAAGGAACTGTGGGCCGCCGACCGGCGCACCGTCTGGTTCCTCGTGGCGAGCGCGCTGTTCCGCGACGGCCTGGCCGGCGTCTTCACCTTCGGCGCGGTGCTGGCCGTCAACGTGTACGGAATGGCGTCGGACAGTGTGCTGCTGTTCGGTGTCGCCGCCAACGTCGTCGCCGCCCTCGGCGCCATCGTGGCCGGACGGTTCGACGACCGGATCGGCCCCAAGGTGGTGATCGCCGGTTCGCTGATCGCGATGCTGGTGGTCGGCACCGTATTGCTCGCCGTCTCAGGCACGTTGATGTTCTGGATCTTCGGCCTGCTGCTGTGCCTGTTCGTCGGACCGGCGCAGTCGTCGTCGCGTACGTTCCTCGCGAGGATCACCCCGCCCGGACGCGAGGGGCAGCTGTTCGGGCTGTACGCAACCACCGGCCGCGCGGTCTCGTTCCTCGCGCCGACGCTGTTCGGCTTCTTCGCGTGGTGGTTCGGCGCCGATCGGGCCGGCATCGTCGGTCTGCTCGTGGTCCTCGGTATCGGCCTGGCGGCGCTGTTGATGGTCCGCCCGCCCGAGCGGGACCCCGGGCCGCGCACCGGGCCGAATTTCACATCGGTTCAGTCCGACTGAACGCGTGTGACATTCGGCCAGAAGGACGGGGCGTCAGGACTTGAAGTAGACCAACTGGTGGGTGGTGGCG
Source organism: Rhodococcus sp. BE178 (assembly GCF_050433545.1). Classification (NCBI taxonomy): domain Bacteria; kingdom Bacillati; phylum Actinomycetota; class Actinomycetes; order Mycobacteriales; family Nocardiaceae; genus Rhodococcus; species Rhodococcus sp. BE178. The sequence continues at coordinate 59,912 of NZ_JBNPXA010000012.1, forward strand.
AGCAGGACGCCGTCGCGTCCCCAGATCTCGCCGGACTGGTCGAAGTAGCCGTTGCCGAAGTTCTGGGCGCGGGCGGTGCCGAGGACGGCCTCGTCGGCCTGCGCGGCGAGCATCGCCGCATCGGCGTGGAAGTACACGGTCAGCGATACCGTTCCGGCCGGCAGCATCCGGCCCAGGCGCAGGAACACGCGCGGGTAGAACACGTCGCACAGCGATGCCAGGGCGGGGAAGTCCAGTGCGCGGGGCGGGTTGTCGCGGACCCACAACGTCGTCGTCGAGTCGGACTGCTCGCCGGCGGTGTCGTCCGCGACGTCGGGGATCGCGCCCTCGACGAACCGCATCTCGTAGTTGCGGGCCCACGCGATGAAGTCGGGGAACCCCTGGACCGCAACGGCATCGGCCGCGGGAACGGCGGGTGGCGTGATGTCCGTGGAGGTCCATGTCTCGCGGCGGATGCCGAACACCGCGGTGGCGGTGGTGGTGACGACGCCGTCCTGGGTCAGCTCGATGTTCCAGTGCTGGGTGGAGCGGTTGGTGCGGGTGGGGCGGGCGGTGACCTCGAACGGGCCGTCGGCGATCGGGCCGGCGAAGTTCACCGTGAGGGAGAGTGGCTCGCCCAGACGCTCGGGGTGCTGCTGCGCCGCGCGGAGCAGGGTTGCAGCGGTGATGCCGCCGAACGGGCCCACCATGTTCGCGTAGGCCGGGTCGGTGTGACCGTGCGACCGGCCTGCGTCGAACGCGCTGAGTTCGACGGCCGCGTCGAACGGGTGCGGGGGTGCGACGATCTGGGTCACGGCTGCTCCTGGTGGGTGACGATCCGGTTCTAGGTATGACAACATACATAGAACTGGACGGCAACAGTGTGATCGACGGAAGGGCGACGACATGGCGAGGCGAAGCGATCCCGTGAACGGTCCGCGCGCGGCCATGATCGACAGCGCCGTCGCGCTCATCCGCGAGCAGGGTGTGGCCGCGACGTCATTCGCCGACGTCCTCGCCCACAGCGGTGCCCCGCGCGGCTCGATCTACCACCACTTCCCGAACGGGAAGTCCCAGCTGGTGGAGGAGGCGACCCGATCCGCCGCGTCCTACCTGGGTCGGGGCGTCGCCCGCGTTCTCGAGGCCGGTGACACCGTCTCGGCGCTGCGCGCGCTGGTGGACCTGTGGCGTCGTGGGCTCGAGGCCACCGACTTCGCCGCCGGGTGTCCGATCGTCGCGGCCGCGCTCGGCACCGAACACGGCGCACGCGAGGTGGCGGGCGCGACGTTCTCCGAATGGTGCGACCTGATCGCCGGGTCGCTTGTCGACGACGGCGTCGCGCAGGAACGGTCGGCGTCGTTGGCGGTGCTCGTGGTGAGCGCGCTCGAGGGCGCGCTGGTGATGGCGCAGGCGCAGGGCACGTCGGCGCCGCTCGATGCGGTGGTGGACGAACTCGAGGTGTTCCTCGGCGGGTGACGGCCGGGCCGTCAGCTCTGGGCTGCCCGGGCGAGGATCGCGTCGGCCAGCGCGTCGGCGTTCTCCTCGGGGATCCAGTGACTACCGCCCTCGAGCACGACGAAACGGTACGGCGCGTCGACGAAGTCGCTGCAGCGCTCCGCGCACGCCGGGCCGATGGCGGGGTCCGCGGTGCTCCACACGTACGTGGTGGGGACCCGCACCGGCGGCAGGTCGCCGAACTCGTGGACCAACGCCCGGTACCAGTTCATCGCGGCCGTCAGGGCGCCCGGCTCCGACAGCAGCCGGACGTGTTCCTCGACCAGATCGGGGTTGTTGCCGTCGCCGAAGACCGCCCGTAGGCGCCGTGAGTTCTCCTCGAGCAGAACGGCTTCGGAGTTGCTCTCGGTGCGGAACTGTCTCATGTAGCCGGACCGCCGCTGCTGGTCGGCGTCATTGCGCAGCGCCCATCCGAAGGCCGCCGCGTGCGGCACCGACACCGCCGTGAGGCTGCGGATCCGCTCCGGGTGCCGGCCCGCCACCTGCCACGCGACGGCCGCACCCCAGTCGTGACCCACCAGGTGGGCCGAGTCGAGGTCGTACGCGTCGAGCAGTCCGACGACGTCGGCGACGAGGTGGTCGAACCGGTAGTCCTCGACCGCCTCGGGGCGAGCGCCGGGGGAGTATCCCCGCTGATTCGGCGCGATCACCCGGAATCCGGCGCGGACGAGTCGCGGCGTGATCGGCCGCCACGACGCTGCGCTCTCCGGGAAGCCGTGGAGCGCAACGATCGGCACACCGTCGTCCGGGCCGGTGACGGTGACGTCGAAAGTCAGGTCGCCCAGGCGAACTCGGTCATGGCGCGCGTCGGCTGTCATGGTGGCCACGGTAGCCGAACCGCTACGCGCGCGTGGGCTTCCAGCTCCCGATGCCGAGCATGATGAGCCGCAACTGCTTCTCGGCCCGCTCGATCACCGCGCGTTCGTCGGCCGACCCCGGACGGTCCACCTCGAGCAGGTCGATCACCGCGGCGAGCATCGCCTGCACGATGAGGTCGGCGGCCATCTCGAGATCCTCGACGTCCCAGTCGGTGAGCCCCGGCATGCGGGACAGGTCGATCGTGAGTTCGCTGACGAACAGGCGCAGTTCGGTGGCGATCGCGCGTCGGACCTCGGTGACGCCGCCGTACCGCTCGCGGGCGATGAAGCGGAACTCCGCCTCGTGCGCGCGCACCTGGCGGACGAGAATGTCGAGCGAGGCCGTCGCGTTCTTGGTGCTGGGTGTGCGTCGGGCGTCGCGCAGCATCCGCCGCAACACCCGCATGCTGTCCTCGGCGAGGACCACGCCCAGTTCGTCCATCGACGCGAAGTGGCGGTAGAAGGCGGTCGGCACGATCCCGGCCGCGCGCGCGACTTCGCGCAGGCTGACGCTCGCGAAACTGCGGTCCGCCAGGAGGTCGAGCGTGCGATCGAGCAGTGCCTGGCGGGTGCGCTCCTTGCGCTGCGCTCGCGTCTCCACCGGCTCCGTCACGGCGTCGAGTGTATTCACCGAGATCCCGCACCCGCCGCATCCGGAGCGTGACCGGCGTCACTGATGTCCGGGATTGACAGGCGTGGGGTAACTGCGTTCACACTAATTAGTGTACGACTGTGCACTGAAACCGTATGGCCGACATCGAATCGGCGCTCCGACGAGGAGAGACCATGGCTGTGAGATCTGAACCTTCCGTGAGTTCCACCGGCCGCATACGGCGCCCGCTGCTCGCGCTGCTGGAGTCGATGGCCACCCCGCACGCCGTGGACCGCTACCTCGAACTGGTCGATCCGATGGCGACCGTGCGCGACATGCGTGCCCGCGTGGTGTCGGTGTCGCGGCCCACGGCGGGTTCGGTATGCCTCGAGTTGCGGCCCACCCGGCAGTGGCGCGGATTCGCCGCCGGACAGTTCGTGCAGGTGGGCATCGTGATCGACGGGGTCCGCCATGTCCGTTGCTACTCGCCGACCGGTTCGCAGCACCGCGCGGGCGATCCGATCCGGCTCACCGTGAAGGCCCACCCGGGCGGGCTGGTGTCGCAATACCTGTACGACCACGCCGAGGAGGGTTTGGTCGTCGACCTGGCTCCGGCCGCCGGTGAGTTCCGGCTGCCGGACCCGCGGCCCGATTCGGTGCTGCTCGTCAGCGGCGGCAGCGGCATCACGCCGGTGCTGTCGATGCTGCGCACGCTCATCGACGAGGGTTACTCCGGCCGGATCGCGTTCCTGCACTATGTGCGGACCGTCGCCGACATCGCAGACCGCGCCGAGTTGCGCGCGATCGACGCCGCGCACGACAACGTCACGATCGACCTGGTCGAGACCGTGCCCGGCGGGCGCTTCTGCGGCGCACACCTGCAGCGGGTGGCCCCCGGTTTCGGGGTCGGCACCGAGGTGTTCGTGTGTGGACCGGACGCGCTCACGGCGGCCGTGCGGCACCTGCTCGATGCCGACGGGTTCGGTGAACAGATGCACACCGAACGGTTCGTGATCGGCTCGACCGGTCCGGTCGACGCGGCGGGTGGGACGGTGTCGTTCGCGCGCAGCGGCGTCACCGTCGAGAACTCGGGGGCGAGCATCCTCGAGCAGGCCGAGGCCGCCGGGCTGGCGCCCGAGTACGGCTGCCGGATGGGGATCTGTTTCTCGTGCACCGCGCTCAAGCGATCCGGCCGGACCCGCAACGTCCGTACCGGCGATACCCACGACGACCCGGATCAACCGATCCAACTCTGCATCTCCGCGCCGCTCGGTGACGTCGACATCGACATCTGAGCGACCCGATCGCACGACTGGACAGGAGAACACGATGTTGGGAGTCAGTCTGCCGGGTGTGCCCGGCTTCCTGAGGTTCTGGGAGCGTGAACCGGAGCCGGAGAAGGCCGGCGAGATCGCCGTCCTGAGCTACGACGCCGTCGAGGATCTCGGCCGCGAACTCGATGCCCTGCGCGCCGAGACCGTCGCGGACCTCGGTCAGGCAGACCGGGAGTACATCTATCGGATCATCAAGGCGCAGAGGGGTTTCGAGGTCGCGGGCCGTGGTCTGATGTACCTCGGGTTCCTGCCGCCGTTCTGGCTCGCCGGCGTCGGGGCGCTGTCGATCTCGAAGATCCTCGACAACATGGAGATCGGCCACAACGTCATGCACGGCCAGTACGACTGGATGCGCGAACCCGGCCTGAACTCGCGGGTGTTCGAATGGGACACCGTGTGCCCTGCTGACCAGTGGAAACACTCGCACAACTACATGCACCACACGTACACGAACATCGTCGGCCGGGACCGCGACATCGGATACGGCGTCCTGCGGATGGACGACGCGCAGCGCTGGAACCCCTACTACCTCGGCAATCCCGTGTATGCGACGGGGCTGATGTTCCTGTTCGAGTGGGGTGTGATGCTGCACGACCTCGAGGCTGAGAACGTGGTCCAGGGCAAGCGCAGCTGGGCGGATGTGAAACCGCTGATGGAGGGCTGGTGGCGGAAGGCGGGCCGTCAGGTACTCAAGGACTACGTGGTGTTTCCGGCGCTGTCGGGGCCGCTGTTCGTCTCGACGCTGCTCGGGAACGCGACCGCCAACGTGGTCCGCAACGTGTGGGCGTACTCGATCATCTTCTGCGGCCACTTCCCCTCGGGCGTACAGAGTTTCACCGAGCAGGAGACGGCCGACGAGACCCGCGGCCAGTGGTACCTGCGGCAGATGCTGGGGAGCGCGAACATCAGTGGCAGCCCGCTGTTCCACATCATGTCGGGCAACCTGTCACACCAGATCGAGCACCACCTGTTCCCGGACATTCCGGCGCACCGCTACCCGCAGATGGCCCCGCGGGTGCGGGAACTGTGCGAACAGTACGGGTTGCCGTACAACACCGGCGGATTCTTCCGGCAGATCGGCTCGGTGTGGGCCAAGATCTTCCGGCTCGCGCTGCCGCCGTCGCTGGTCGGCCCCGCTCCGGTGCGCGGTGTTATCGTCGAGCGTCGGAAGACCGCTGCATGAGAGGTGCGTCGAACATGGTGGGGAAGTTCGAGCGGGGCAAGGACACGGTGCAGGACATCACCGAATCGGCGGCCACCCACGTCGGCAGGATCGCCGTGATCATCACCGGCGCGGTCCGGGACGTCACCCGCGAGATCGGGGACTGGATCACCGACGGCATCGAGATGCGGGAGGCGGCGCGCAAGGCGCGGGAGGATTCGGAGGAGGCGCGGACGGATCCGGACGAGGACCGACCCGATCGGTAGTACGAAACGGCTCGGGCCCGGCATCGAAGTCGATGCCGGGCCCGAGCCGTTTGTGGTGCGTGAGGACTAGATGACGCCCATGGCGAACATCGCGTCGGCGACCTTCACGAAGCCGGCGATGTTGGCGCCGTGCACGTAGTCACCCGGCTGGCCGTACTCGGCAGCGGTGGTGATGCAACGCTCGTGGATGCCGCGCATGATCTTCGACAGGCGCTCGTCGGTGTACTCGAAGCTCCAGGAATCGCGCGAGGCGTTCTGCTGCATCTCGAGTGCGGAGGTGGCGACACCACCGGCGTTGGCGGCCTTGCCGGGTGCGAACGCGACGCCCGCGTCACGGAAGACCTTGATGCCCTGAGCGGTGGTGGGCATGTTCGCGCCCTCGGCCACAGCCTGCACGCCGCATGCGACGAGCTTCTTGGCGGCGACCTCGTCCAGCTCGTTCTGGGTGGCGCAGGGGAGTGCAATCTCGCACTCGACGTCCCAGATGGAGCCGCCCTCGACGTAGGTGGCGTGGGGGACCTGGTCGGCGTACTCGCTGATGCGGGCGCGCTTGATCTCCTTGATCTCCTTGAGCAGCTCGAGGTCGATGCCCTTGGGGTCGACGACGTAGCCGGCGGAGTCGGAGCAGGCCACGACGGTGCCACCGAGCTGGTGGACCTTCTCGATGGCGTAGATCGCGACGTTGCCGGAGCCCGACACGACGACCTTCTTGCCCTCGAGGCTCTCGCCCTTGGCGGCCATCATCTCGGCGGTGAAGTAGGCGACACCGTATCCGGTGGCCTCGGTGCGGACCATCGAGCCGCCCCAGTTGAGGCCCTTGCCGGTGAGGACGCCCGACTCGAACGAGTTGGTGAGGCGCTTGTACTGGCCGAACAGGTAGCCGATCTCGCGGCCGCCGACGCCGATGTCGCCGGCGGGCACGTCGGTGTACTCACCGATGTGGCGCTGCAGCTCGGTCATGAACGACTGGCAGAAGCGCATGATCTCGGCCTCGGAGCGACCCTTGGGATCGAAGTCCGAGCCACCCTTGCCGCCCCCGATGGGCAGGCCGGTGAGCGCGTTCTTGAAGATCTGCTCGAAACCGAGGAACTTGACGATGCCCAGGTTGACGCTGGGGTGGAAGCGCAGGCCGCCCTTGTAGGGGCCGAGCACGCTGTTGTACTGAACACGGAAACCGCGGTTGACGTGCACGTTGCCGTTGTCGTCGGTCCACGGCACGCGGAAGATGATCTGACGCTCGGGCTCGCAGAGCCGCTCGATCAGGCCGGAATCGGCGTAGCGAGGGTGACGCTCGAGGACCACATGCAGAGATTCGAAGACCTCGGCTGCTGCCTGGTGAAATTCGGGCTCGCCGGCATTGCGCAGCAGGACCTGCTCGTAGATCTCCTCAACGCGGTCGCGTACAGACAACATTCACCTACCTGATTCCGTGAGAACTTATTAATCTTTCCGTTACACGATAGTCCGTAGCTGGCCTACACTTCGACGGTTACCTGGGGAAAGTGAGATTGGCCACGTGTAAACATCGTGTTACGCAGGATTGGCGAGATCGGTTCGGCGTCACCTGAACCCGGACGGTGTTCGCGGCGGGGACCGGGCACGATTACCCTATTCACGTCTCAATTTCCACAGAAATCCCATGAGTAACACCCGGATCTTGGGCGTTTCATGGTTTGCTCATTGATCGATGCACGTCTCCGGGGGGATACAGCGGTTGGGCCGCGCACACATTGCCTCCCCGACCACTGGAAGGAAAACGGTCTGTGAGAGCAACGAAGAGAAGATGGACGGCGGCACTGTCCGCTGCGACAGTCACTGTCGGACTCTCGGTTGCAATGGCGACACCTGCGAACGCGGTCGGGGGTCCGTGCGGGCAGAACGGCGGAAGTCTCGGTAGCGCAGGAAGTTCGGGTAGCTCGGGAAGTGCCGGCGGCGCGGGGAGCTCCGGCAGTCTCGGCAGCCTGGCTTCGGGCAGCCTCGGCAGCGCGACGGGTTCGCTCATCAACTCGCTCCCGTGGATCACCGGCGCGCCCAACGGTGCGCTGCCGGTGTTGTCGGGCAAGACCAAGGCCATCGAAATGGTTACCGGACCGGGTAGCCCGAACAAGAGCATCGAGAAGTACAGCGTCTCCGGTACCGACCTCGGGATCATGTGGGACAGCGGAGACGCGGACCACGGCGTCATGATGCTGTTCGGTGACACTGTCGGCGACTGTGGCATCGAGGGCGATCAGTGGCGCAGCAACGTCCTGTTCCGCAGCACGGACGCCAACCTGACCGACGGCATGCGGATCGACGACTCGCCGCTCGCGGCGGCGCCGCCGAACTTCTCCAGGCAGGTCATCCAGGGTCTGCTCTCTGAGAAGCCGGGCGGTTTCCCCGAGTTCACGGTGATCCCGACCGGCGGCGTCGCTGTCGACGGTGTGCAGTACGTGCGGTGGATGTCCGTCCGTTCGTGGGACACGCCGGGCGAGTGGACCACCAACTACTCCGGGCTCGCCTACTCCACTGACAACGGAGACCACTGGCAGACGGACCCGGCGACCGTGCGTGTCAATCGCGAAGGGGTCTTCGATACGCCGATCCCGATCCCCGGCGTCGATCAGATCCCGGCCTTCTCGCCACGCAACAAGAACTGGCAGATGAGTGCGTTCGTGCCGGCTCAGGGTGACGGCTACGTCTATGAGTTCGGCACGCCCTCCGGCCGATCCGGGGAGGCGCGCCTCGCTCGTGTGCCCAAGGCGGACATCCGAAACCTGGGTGCCTACGAGTACTGGAACGGTTCGGCGTGGAGTTCGAACATCGCAGACGCGGTCCCGGTCATCGGTGGGAAGGTCAGCGAGCTGTCGGTGCAGTGGAACGATTACCTCCAGAAGTACGTGGCCATGTACACCGACCTCAACGGTCTCGTGATCCGCGTGGCCGACAGCCCCGAGGGCCCGTGGGTCGGCAAGCAGACCCTCATCAGCGGAACGACTCTTCCGTCGCTGTACGGCGGCTTCATGCATCCCTGGTCGACCGGCAAGGATCTGTACTTCGTGCTGACGACCTGGGATCGGTACAACGTGATCTACATGAAGACCGACCTGGGCGGTATGAACCTCCGGACTGCGGTTCCGGCGGACAGCCCCGACCCGGCGGCCACCGGCGAGCAGAAGCTCGAGGGCTTCCAGACTCCCGAGGGATTCGTCGAGACCGTCGACGGCGAGTGAGTTCGCCGGCTTCGTGAAGTGCGGCCCGTCCCCGGCATCCGGGGGCGGGCCGCCCGCGTTTTGCGCACGTATCGGTGTTCGAGGGCGGGGCCGTGGAACGATAAGTGCGCACAGCGGGGAATTCTGGGTCCGGATTGCCCTCCGGGTGTTAGGTTTCGACCGGTCGGGGACGTCAGAGCGACGACTCAGGGGGAACCAGATGCGCACGTCGTTCATTGCCGTGCTCGCGCTTGCGGCGATAGCCGGATTCGGTCCGGCGGCACTACAGCCGACGGCTGCGGCCGACCCGATGCCGGTCCCGCACAACTTCTACGACGGGATCGGGCTGGAGGCCGCCAATCCCGGCGGGTCGATTCCCGGATCGAACGACTGGACCTGCAGGCCGACTCCGGAACACCCCGAGCCGGTAGTCCTGGTTCACGGCACCGGCGCCAACCGGCAAACCAACTGGGCCACTTATGTTCCGCTGCTGAAGAACGAGGGCTATTGCGTCTTCGCTCCCACCTACGGCACGCGACCGGGTGCGACGTGGCCGGCGAGTGCCTTCGGCGCGCTGACACCTCTGGACCAGAGCGCCGGGCAACTCTCCGACTTCGTGGACGAGGTTCTCGCGGCCACCGGTGCAACCGAAGTCGACATCGTGGGGCACTCGCAGGGCACCCTGATGCCGAACTACTACGTGAAGTTCCTCGGCGGCGCCGCGAAGGTGGACAAGTACGTCTCGTTGGCGCCACTGTGGGGCGGGGCCGGCGCCTTCTGGGCCGGTGAGATCACCGCCTTCGCCAAGCAGAACGGGCTGATGCCGTTGCAGGAACAGACGTTCGGCCAACTCTGCGCCTCGTGTCTCGACATGGCACCGGGCGCCGATTTCGTCGACAAGATCAACGAAGGTGGAAGCCCCTACGCACCGGGCGTCACCTACACGAACATCGCCACCCGCTACGACGAACTGGTGGTGCCGTACACCAGCGGACTGGTGCCCGGACCCGACACGACCAACATCGTGGTGCAGGACCAGTGCCCGCAGGACTACTCCGAGCACGCCGCGCTCGGGGCGTCGCCGATCGCGGCCGCGCACGTGCTCAATGCGCTCGATCCGGAGCACCCGCGTCCGGTGCCGTGCATGGTGATCTCGCCGCTCACCGGCTCACCGGTCGGGTGAACGATTCGACCTGCGGTTGTGGTGCCCCCGGCAGGAATCGAACCTGCGACCTAGAGATTAGAAGGCTCTTGCTCTATCCAACTGAGCTACGGAGGCGCGCGGAAAAGCATACCCGCTGAATGGGGATGATCCGTGCATCCGGGTCAGCTCCAGAGCGTCACGTGCACCTTCGGCTTGAAGTGCGTCACCTCGACGCCGGTGCCACGGATCATGGCCTGGATGCATCTGGGTGTGCTGACGAAGCGCAGCAGTTCGGATGCCGCGGGCTGTAGATGCTGGTGGTGCAGTGTGGTGGCGCACCATTCGCCGGTGGCGCGCAGGTCGGGGCCGTCGACCCGGGCGAGCGACCCGTCGGACAGTTCGTCGCCGACGGTGAAGCCCAGGGCCAGCGTGAGCGCGGACGAGCGCCGGACGGCCTCGGCGGCGGCGGCGTCGCTCTGGAAGATCCGCTGCCGGTCCCGGGGAATGTCGAGGGCGCGCAGCAGGTGCCGCATCGCGCCGTCGCCTCCGGCCGCGGACGGGCCGAGGAACCACTGTTGCTCGCGCAGTCGGGACCGCGACGGGTGTGTGTGGGCGAGTGGGTGATCGGGTGCGCAGACGGTGAGTACCTCGTAGTGCAGGAAGGGGTGCACGCACAGCGGTTCGCCGCTGCCGACGATGCGGGGTCCGAGAGCGACGTCGACCGCGCGCGACGAGATCAGGCTCGCGAACTGGCGGACCGGGTGGACGCTCAGCTCCACCGCCAGGTCCTTCGCCCGCCCGGCGAACATGTCGATCAACCCGGGGGCGGCGTGCTCGGCGAACAGCGGTGACGCCGCGAGCCGCAGGAGGCGTCGTCCCTGCCCGGCCTGGCTCACCTCGAGCGCCGTCTGCTGCTGGAGCCCCAGGATCTCCACGGCCCGGCTCGCGAGGCGCAGCCCGCCGGGGGTGAACGCGAGACCGGACGGTCGGCGGCAGTACAGCGGATCGTCGAGTTCCTTGCGGAGTTGGGCGATATGCATGGACACGCCCGAATCCGTCATGCCCAATTCGCGGGCGGCCGCTCGAACCGATCCGAGCCGCACCACCGCGGAATAGGCTCGCAGTTGGGCGGGTGTCACGGATTCGAGGGTACGTCCCGGCAAAGATCGACATCCGCGATTCGGCCCGTCGGACCTGCGTCGACGGCCGGGGCTGGAGGCCGACTCGATGCGTGACGTGTTGTCCGATCTGCTCGAAATCTGGCGGGCCGGGGACACCGCCGGATTGGCCACCGTCGTCGCCACGTTCCGGTCCGCGCCGCGTGCCCCGGGCGCCGCGATGGTGGTCGCGTCCGACGGTGTCGTCGCCGGATCCGTGTCCGGTGGGTGCGTCGAGGGCGCCGTGTACGAGCTGGCGTCGGAGGTGGTCGCTACCGGCGAGCCGGTGCTCGAGCGCTACGGCGTGAGCGACGACGACGCGTTCGCGGTCGGGCTCACGTGCGGTGGCATCCTCGACGTGTTCGTCGAGCCCGTCTCACCGCGCACGTTCCCGGATCTCGCGGAGATCGCCGCCGACATCGAGGCCCGTCGGCCCGTGGCCGTCGCCACGGTGGTCGACCACGAGGACCGGGCGCGTGTCGGCCGGCACCTCGTCATCCGCCCTGACACCGTCACCGGTTCGGTCGGCTCCCCGCGCGCCGACGAGGCCGTCGCCGACGACGGACGCGGCCTGCTCGCGGCGGGGCGGACGGCGGTGCTCGAGTACGGGCCGGACGGCCAGCGCCGCGGCGAGGGGATGCGCGTGTTCGTCGCGAGCTACGCCCCACCGCCGCGGATGCTGGTTTTCGGGGCGATCGACTTCGCTGCCGCGGTGGCTCGGCAGGGTGCGTTCCTCGGGTACCGCGTCACGGTGTGCGACGCCCGCGAGGTGTTCGCGACCGCGAGTCGATTCCCGACGGCCGACGAGGTGGTGGTCGACTGGCCGCACCGCTACCTGGCCGCCGAGGCCGCGGCGGGCCGGATCGACGGCCGCACCGTGGTCTGCGTCCTCACGCACGATCCCAAGTTCGACGTCCCGCTGCTCGAGGTGGCGCTGCGGCTGCCGGAGGTGGGGTACGTGGGGGCGATGGGGTCCGAGCGCACGCATCTCGACCGGGTCGCGCGCCTGCGTGAGGCGGGGCTGGCCGACGAGGAACTGGCCCGGCTGTCGAGCCCGATCGGTCTGGATCTCGGGGCCCGGACGCCGGAGGAGACGGCGGTGTCGATCGCGGCCGAGATCATCGCCCGCCGGTGGGGCGGAGGCGGGCTTCCACTGCGTGACCTGCACGGACGAATCCACCACGAGCAATCCGGATGATCACGACAGGGCCGGTGCCGGCGTGATCAAGTGATCGCTGAATCGTGCTTGACGGCGACCCCGGCCGGGCACAGGCTGGAAGGACATCCGGCGGTGTGAGGGGTATCACATGCAGGTTCCGGGACTGTTCGAATACGAACGAGCGACTGACGTCGAGCACGCGATCGCGCTGCTCGACCGACTCGGCGACGAGGCGCGTGTCGTGGCCGGCGGGCACAGCCTGCTGCCGATGATGAAGCTGCGCCTCGCCAACCCCGAGTATCTGATCGACATCAACGATCTGGTCGCCGAACTGGGGGACATCACCGTCGAACCCGGCGCCGTGCGGATCGGTGCGATGGTGCGCCACCGGCAGATCCTCGAGTCCGACGACCTTGCCGCGTTGTTCCCGATCTTCCGGGACGCCGAACGGGTGATCGCCGACCCGGTCGTCCGCAACCGCGGCACGATCGGCGGGTCGCTGTGTCAGGCCGACCCCGCCGAGGACCTGACGACGGTGTGCTCGGTGGTCGGGGCCGTGTGCGTGATCCGCGGGCCGACGGGCGTGCGTGAGGTGCCGATGGCCGACTTCCTCGTCGGACCCTACGAGACCGCGGTGCGCGGCAACGAGATCCTCGTCGAGGTGCGCATCCCGCGGGAGCATGCCGGCGGGAGCGCCTACGCGAAAGTGGAACGGCGGGTGGGGGACTGGGCCATCGCTGCCGCGGGCGCGTCGATGTGGCTGGACGGCGACCGGATCGGCGGCGCCCGGGTGGGGCTCACCGCGGTGCAACCCGATGCCGACCGCGTCGCCGCGATCGGGGAGTACCTCGGCGGACTGGCACGGTCCGAGGACGTGTTCATCGAGGCCGGAGTCCTCGCCGGGCAGGCGTGCGATCCGGTGACCGACCCGCGCGGGACCGCCGCCTACAAGCGCCACCTCGCCGGGGAACTGACCGTCCGCGCGCTGCGCACGGCCGCTCAACGCGCCGCGGGCACACTCGACGGAACGGAGTCGTGAAATGCAGGTGACGATGACGGTCAACGGCACCGAGGTCGCCGAGGACATCGAGCCGCGGATGCTCCTGGTCCATTTCCTACGGGACCGCCTGGGGCTCACCGGAACCCACTGGGGCTGCGACACCAGCAACTGCGGCACGTGCGTGGTCTCGGTCGACGGCGAGCCGGTGAAGTCGTGCACGATGCTCGCCGTGATGGCCGGCGGCCGGGACGTCCGCACCGTCGAGGGTCTCGCGAACGACGGGGTGCTCGATCCCGTGCAGGAGGGGTTCATGCAGTGCCACGGACTGCAGTGCGGATTCTGCACCCCCGGCATGATGATCACCGCCCGCGCCCTGCTCGACCGCGATCCGGACCCCGACGAGGCGACCATCCGCGAGGCCATCTCCGGCCAGATCTGCCGCTGCACCGGCTACACGACCATCGTCCGGTCGGTCCGGTGGGCGGCCGAGCACGGCGGGACGACGACCGACACCGTGACGACGGGAGGCGCGTCGTGACCACGCTGGACGAACCGGCCGAGTTGGACCCGGACCGCGTCGCGAACGACGAGAAGCCGTGCGGGCACGGCCGGATGCTCCGCAAGGAGGATCCGCGGTTCATCCGGGGCCGGGGCCACTACGTCGACGACGTCCAACTGCCCGGCATGCTGCATCTGGCGATCCTTCGCTCGCCGGTCGCGCACGCCCGCGTCGTGCGCATCGACACGACCGCGGCGCAGGCGCACCCGAAGGTGGCGGCGGTGGTGACCGGTGCGGACCTCGCCGAGAAGAGCCTGGCGTGGATGCCGACGCTGTCGAACGACGTGCAGGCCGTCCTCGCCACCGACAAGGTCCGGTTCCAGGGCCAGGAGGTGGCGTTCGTCGTCGCCGAGGACCGCTACTCCGCCCGCGACGCGCTGGAGTTGATCGACGTCGAGTACGAGATTCTCGATCCGGTGATCGACGCGCGGCGCGCCCTCGAGCCCGACGCTCCGGTGATCCGCACCGACCTCGACGGCAAGACCGACAACCACTGTTTCGATTGGGAAACAGGGGACGCGGACGCCACCGAGGCGGCGTTCGCGAAGGCAGACGTCGTGGTGCGCCAGGAGATCGTCTACCCGCGGGTCCATCCGGCCCCGATGGAGACGTGCGGCGCCGTCGCCGACTACGACGCGGTGGACGGCAAGCTGACGCTGTGGTCCACGAGCCAGGCGCCGCACGCGCACCGCACGCTGTACGCGCTGGTGGCGGGGCTGCCCGAACACAAGATCCGCGTCATCTCCCCCGACATCGGCGGCGGGTTCGGCAACAAGGTTCCGATCTATCCGGGATACGTGTGCGCGATCGTCGGGTCGCTGCTCACCGGCAAGCCCGTCAAGTGGATGGAGGACCGCAGCGAGAACCTCACCAGCACCGGCTTCGCCCGCGACTACATCATGGTCGGGGAGATCGCCGCGACGAGCGAGGGCAAGATCCTCGCGATCCGCACCGACGTCCTCGCCGACCACGGCGCGTTCAACGGCACCGCGGCGCCGGTGAAGTACCCGGCCGGCTTCTTCGGGGTGTTCACCGGCAGCTACGACCTCGAGGCCGCGTACTGCACGATGACGGCGGTCTACACCAACAAGGCGCCGGGCGGGGTGGCCTACGCGTGCTCGTTCCGGATCACCGAGGCGGTGTACCTGGTGGAGCGCCTGGTCGACTGCCTCGCATACGACCTCGACATGGATCCGGCGGAGCTGCGGCTGCGGAATCTGCTGCGGCCGGAGCAGTTTCCGTACACGTCGAAGACCGGGTGGCAGTACGACTCCGGCGACTACGCGACCACGATGCGCAAGGCCATGGACATGATCGGCTACGACGCCCTGCGCCGAGAGCAGGCGGAGCGGCGTGAGCGCGGTGAGCTGATGGGCATCGGGATGTCATTCTTCACCGAGGCCGTCGGTGCGGGCCCGCGCAAGGACATGGACATCCTCGGACTGGGCATGGCCGACGGCTGCGAGCTCACCGTCCACCCGACGGGGAAGGCCGTGGTCCGGATCTCGGTGCAGACCCAGGGGCAGGGGCACGAAACCACGTTCGCGCAGATCGTCGCCGAGGAGCTCGGCATCCCGCCCGAGGACGTCGACGTGGTGCACGGCGACACCGACAACACCCCGTTCGGGCTCGGCACGTACGGCAGTCGGTCCACCCCGGTGTCCGGCGCCGCGGCCGCGCTGGTGTCGCGCAAGGTGCGCGACAAGGCGCGGATCATCGCGTCGGGCATGCTCGAGGTGTCCGTCTCGGACCTCGAATGGGAGAAGGGCAACTTCCACGTCAAGGGCGATCCCTCGGCGGCCGTGACGATCCAGGACATCGCGATGCGCTCGTACGGCGCGGGGGATCTGCCGGACGGCGTCGAGGGCGGTCTCGAGGCCCAGATCTGTTACAACCCGGAGAATCTCACCTACCCGTACGGCGCGTACTTCTGCGTGGTCGACATCGATCCGGGCACCGGCGTGGTGAAGGTGCGCCGCTTCCTCGCGGTCGACGACTGCGGCACCCGCATCAACCCGATGATCATCGAGGGGCAGGTGCACGGCGGCATCACCGACGGGATCGGCATGGCACTGATGGAGATCATCGCGTTCGACGAGGACGGCAACTGCCTGGGCGGCTCGCTGATGGACTACCTCATCCCCACCGCGCTGGAGGTGCCGCACCTCGAGACCGGCTTCACCGTCACCCCGTCGCCGCACCACCCGATCGGGGCCAAGGGGATCGGGGAGAGCGCGACCGTGGGGTCGCCGCCGGCCGTCGTCAATGCCGTCGTCGACGCGTTGAAGCCGTTCGGGGTGCGGCACGCCGACATGCCGCTGACACCGTCGCGGGTGTGGGAGGCGATGCAGGGTCGAGCGACCCCGCCGATCTGACAGGAGAGTGCGATGGACCTGAGTGCGCGCGCCGCGCAGCTGACGGGCGAGCGGCGTCCGTTCGTGCGCGCGACGGTGGTCCGCGCGCAGCAGCCGACGTCGGCGTCGCCGGGTGACCGTGCGATCGTGTTGGGGGACGGCACGATCGAGGGCTTCGTCGGCGGGCACTGCGCCCAGAACTCGGTGCGCGGTGCGGCGGCCGACGTCCTCGAATCGGGCGAGTGCCTGCTGCTGCGGATCCTGCCCGACGGCGGGGTCGACTACCCGGAGGCGCCCGGCGCGAGTGTCGTCGTCAATCCGTGCCTGTCCGGTGGCGCGATGGAGATCTTCCTCGAGCCGTGCCTGCCCGCCCCGATCGTGCGGGTGGTCGGCGCGACACCGGTGGCCGACGCCGTCGCGGACCTGGCCGGCCGCCTCGACCTGGACGTCCGACGCGGCGCCGAGCCCGTCGAGGACGAGACCGCAGTGATCGTGGCGAGCCTCGGCGGGGACGAGCCGACGGCGATCCGGGAGGCGCTCGACGCCGGTGCCGGGTACATCGGGCTCGTTGCCGGCCGGGTGCGGGGCGCCGCGGTCGTCGCCGAACTGGACCTGGATCCCGAGCAACGTGCCGTCGTGCACACGCCCGCGGGGCTGCCGATCGGTGCCCGCACTGCCGGCGAGATCGCACTGTCGATTCTCGCCGAGCTGGTGCGGGCGATCCGCGTCGAGCAGCTTCCCATCGGAAGTCGTTACGAGGCAGAGGAGACGGTCGCGGGGGAGATCGGGGCCGCGTTGACCGTGATCGACCCGGTGTGCGGCATGACCGTCACCGTCGTCGACGACACGCCGCACCTGCAGATCGACGGCGAGGACTACTGGTTCTGTGCGCCCGGCTGCCGCCGCACCTATGAGAAGGAGCGTGCGCGATGTTCGTGACCGGACTCGTCCTGGCGGCCGGCGGGTCGCGGCGTCTGGGGCGGCCGAAGCAACTGCTGCCGTACCGCGGCGCGACGCTGCTCGACGCCACTCTCGCCGTCGCGCGCGCGTGCCGGTTCCAGCAGTTGCTGGTGACCGTGCCCGGCTCGGCGGACGCGATCGAGGACCTCGTCGACCTGCGCGGCTGCACGATCGTGCACTGCCCCGACTCGGGCAGTGGATGCTCGGCATCGGTGAAGGCGGCCCTGACGGAGGTCGAGCCGCTGGCGTCCGGGATCGTGCTGATGCTCGGCGATCAGCCCGGTGTCACGCCGGCGACCGTGTGCGCGCTGGTGGCGCAGGGGCGGCTCGAGAACCTCGGCATGTGCCGCTACTCCGATGGCCCGGGTCATCCACTGTGGTTGGGGCGCAGCGTGTTCGGTGACATCGCCGAGCTGTACGGCGACAAGGCTGTGTGGAAGCTCTTCGACCGGGAAGCTGCCGACACGTTCGAGATCCCGGCCGAGGGCAGGATCCCCCTCGACGTTGACACGTGGGACGGCTACCGCGCACTGCTCGACCAGGACCGGGACGCGTCGTGATCGCTGCAGCCGCCCCCGGATTCGCGGACATCGAGGATCTGACGCGGCGGTTCGACGCGCAGGACTACCTGCTCGACGAGGGCACCGCGACGGCGCTGTACCTCGCGCTGCGCCTGGGTCGACCGCTGCTGCTCGAGGGCGAGCCGGGGGTCGGTAAGACGACGGCGGCCAAGGCGCTCGCCGCCGCGCTGGGCACCCCGCTGGTGCGGCTCCAGTGCTACGAGGGTCTCGGTGCCGACGAGGCCCTGTACGACTGGAACTACCAGCGTCAGTTGCTCGCGGTGCGGCTGTCGGAGGCGCACGGGGAGCGGCTGCAGGAGGCGGACCTGTTCACCGAGCAGTTCCTGCAGGAGCGTCCGATCCTGCGGTGCGTCCGACACCGCGGTCCGCTCCCGCCGGTCCTGCTGATCGACGAGATCGACCGTGCCGACGACGAATTCGAGGCGCTGCTGCTCGAGTTTCTCGGCGAATCCTCGGTCACCGTCCCCGAACTGGGTACGTTCGTCGCCGAGCAGTCGCCCACCGTGGTCCTGACGTCCAACCGCAGTCGAGACCTGCACGACGCGCTGCGCCGCCGCTGTCTCTATCACTGGATCGACTACCCGGCGCCCGCGCGGGCCGCCGCGATCCTGCGCCGCACCGTGCCGGGCGCCGACACCGCTCTGATCGCCGACGTCACCGATTTCGTGGCGTCGGCCCGGTCCCTCGACCTCGACAAGGCGCCCGGGATCGCGGAGGCCATCGACTGGGTGTCCGCGCTCGCGGCGCTCGGGGCGGCCGACCTGGCGCCGACCGCCGCCCTCGCGAGTCTCGGGGCGATCGCGAAGACCCCCGACGACCGCGTCGCGCTGGCCGAGGCGGTCGGCGAGTACGTGGCCGGCCGGACAACCCAGTGACAGCACCGACAGCACCGACAGGACCGACAGGACCGAGAGGACCAGCATGAAGATCGCAGACGAGTTCACCGTCGATGCACCGATCGACCGGGCGTGGGAGGTCCTCACCGATCTCGAGGGCATCGCGCCGCTGCTGCCCGGCGCGACGATGACCGGACGGGAGGGCGACGACTACCTGGGCACCGTGAAGATCAAGGTCGGTCCGGTGACGAGCGAGTTCGCCGGGCGGGCGTCGTTCGCCTCGAAGGACGAGCAGTCGCACACCGCGGTGATCGATGCGCGCGGCAGGGAGAAGCGCGGCAGCGGCAACGCGGCGGCGACGATCACGGCCCGCCTCCACGAGGACGGCGGCGCCACCCGCGTCACCGTCGACACCGACATGAAGATCGTCGGCAAGCTGGCCCAGTTCGGCAGCGGCATGATCGCGCAGGTGTCGGAGAAGCTGATGGGGCAGTTCGCGGCGTCGCTCGAGGACAAGCTCGCATCCGACAGCGCGGAGCCGGCCGCCCCGAACGACGTCGTGCCGATACCGATGCCGGTCGGTTCGGCAGCGCCACCGGAGGTGCAGCCCATCGACCTGATCGAGCTGGCCGGCGGGTCGACGGCCCGGCGCGCGCTGCCGTGGATCGTCGCGGTCGTCGCAGCCGTCGTGGTCTTCACGATCCTGCGATCACGACGGACGTGACCGGGTCGGCGGCACTGCTGCGCGGCATCGATCTGGCCGCGTTCGCCGTCGCGCTCGTCACCCGCGCCCGCCGCGCCGGCGTCGACGTCTCGGCGAGCGGCGCCGCCCGGTTCACCGAGGCGCTGCGGGTGCTGCCGCCCACCGACCGGCGCCGGCTGTACTGGACCGCACGGGTCAGCCTGGTCGGCCGGCACAGCGACATCGAGCGGTTCGACGCGGTGTTCGCGGCGGTGTTCGACGACGCGGTACTCGCGCTCGACCCGGCCGCGCGGGCGTCGGTCTCGAACACGAGCCGGACGCGCGCCGACAGAAGGTCCGGCGACGGGGGAGCGTCGGCCGGGCCCCGACGGCGTGCCGCGCCGCCGTGGGCGACCCTCGACGACGCCGCCGCCCCGGTGCCGGATCGGAGCGCGGACGACGGGGCGACGGCGGTGACGCTGCGGCTGCCGAGCCCGCTCGAGGCGATCGCCGACGAACCGTTCGGACAGCTGCGCGACGACGATCTGCGACTGCTGGGGCGTTGGCTCGAACAGACCGCGCCGAACTGGCCCCGCCGGCCGAGCCGCCGCCGCGAACCGCACCGGCACGGCCGGGTCGATCTGCGCGCCACGATCCGCCGGGCCCGCGGCACCGGCTTCGAGCCCGTCCGCCTGGTCCGGTGCCGACCGCGCGAGCGACCCAGGCGGATCGTCCTGCTGTGCGACGTGAGCCGATCGATGCACGGCTACGCCGACGTGTACGTGCACCTGATGCGGGCCGCGGTGGTGCGGGGCAACGCGGAGGTGTTCGCGTTCTCCACCCACCTGACCCGGCTGACGCCCGTCCTCGCGCACCGCAGCGCGGACGTGGCCGTCGCGCGTGCCAGCGAGCGCGTCGTCGACAGGTTCGGGGGAACACACATCGCCGGCAGCCTCGCGGCACTGTTGTCCTCGCCACACGGAAGTGCGCTGCGCGGTGCCGTCGTGATCGTCGCGTCGGACGGCTGGGACAGCGACGAGCCTGCCGATCTGGCCCGGGCCGTCGCCCGGATCCGGCGGCGGGCCCACCGGGTGGTGTGGCTCAATCCTCGTGCGGCGGCACCAGGATTCGAGCCGGCCGCAGGCCCGATGGCGGCGGCGTTGCCACATTGCGACCACTTCCTCTCGGCGCACACGATCGCCACGCTCGGGGAAATGTTGACGACCGTCGCCCGGAGCGCCGGAGTCGCGCGCGCCCGCGACTCGGGTGAGGGGTAAGTCCGACAGATTGTCGTAGGTCCTACCCTTGTCGGTATGGCAACACCCCTGCGCGAGCAGTCCGACCACGCTCCCGTCAGTCACCCCCGAGCAGGATCCAGCGTCATCTACGCGGTCAGCGGTGTCCTCGCCGGGGTCGTCGCCGCGCTGGTCGTGGCGCTGTCCGCGTCCCAGGCGCTGGTATTGATGGGCATCCCCGACCCGGGACCGTTCACCACGTACGGCCTACCCGCGCTGCGCGCGGCCAGCGAGGTCGCGGCCGTCATCGCGGTCGGATCGCTGCTGTTCGCGGCGTTCATGGTGCCGCCCCAGAAGTCGGGCGTCCTCGACGTCGACGGCTACCGCGCGGTCCGGACCGCCTCGGCCGCGGCATTCGTGTGGGCGCTGTGCTCCGCGATCCTGGTGCCGCTGACCCTGTCGGACACGTCCGGCCAGCCGTTCTCGGAGGCGGTGAAGCCGGCCAACCTGTTCTCCGCGATCGGGCAGGTCGAGACCGCCGTCGCGTGGCAGTGGACCGCGATCCTCGCCGTCGTGCTGGCGGTGCTGTCGCGGATCGTGCTGCGCTGGTCGTGGACGCCCTTCCTGTTGGCGCTCAGCGTCGCGACGATGATGCCGCTGGCACTCACCGGACACTCGTCGTCCGGCGGTTCGCACGACGTCGCGACCAACAGCCTGATCTGGCACCTCGTCGGGGCGGCGTTCTGGGCCGGCGGCCTGTTCGCGCTCCTTGCGCACGCCCGTCGGCGCGGGGCCTACACCGACGTCGCGGCGCGCCGGTTCTCGTTCGTGGCGACCATCTGCTTCGTCGCGATGGCACTGAGCGGTGTGATCAACGCGCTCGTGCGTCTGCCCATCGACGACCTGTTCACCACCACGTACGGCCGCCTCATCGTCGCCAAGGTCGTCGCGCTGGTCCTGCTCGGCGTGTTCGGGTGGATGCAGCGACGACGGGCCCTGCCGGCGCTCGCCGCCGACCCGGAATCCCGCGGCGCGCTCATCCGGTTCGCGGGCGCCGAGGCACTCGTGTTCGCCGCGACGATCGGCATCGCGGTCGGCCTGGGCCGCACCCCGCCGCCGCCGCCGGCCTCTCTGCCGACGCTCACCGAGGTGGAGATCGGTTACAACCTCGACGGCCCGCCGACCTTCGCGCGATTCGTCCTGGACTGGCGCTTCGACCTGGTCTTCGGCACCGCCGCGATCATCCTCGCGGTGCTCTACATCGTCGGGCTGCGCACGCTGCGCAAGCGCGGCGACAGCTGGCCCGTCGGTCGCACGATCGCGTGGATGTGCGGCTGCGCCGTGCTGCTGATCGGGACCTCGTCCGGTGTCGGGCGGTACGCCCCCGCGATGTTCAGCGTCCACATGGGCGCGCACATGGCACTGTCGATGCTCGCGCCCGTCCTGCTGGTGCTCGGTGGCCCGTTCACCCTCGCGCTGCGGGCGATGCGACCGGCCGGCAAGGACGGCGTGCCGGGGCCCCGGGAGTGGCTGCTCGCGTTCCTGCACAGCCCGATCTCGCGGTTCCTCACCCAGCCGATCATCGCGTCGGTGCTGTTCGTCGGCGGCTTCTACGCGCTGTACCTCGGTGGCATCTTCGGTGCGAACGTCGACAGCCACACCGCGCACCTGCTGATGAACGTGCACTTCATCCTCAGCGGGTACCTGTTCTACTGGGTCGTCATCGGCGTCGATCCGTCGCCGCGGCAGCTGCAGCCCATCACCAAGCTGGCGATGGTGTTCGGATCGCTGCCGTTCCACGCGTTCTTCGGCATCGCACTGATGAGCATGGGCGAGGTCATGGGTGCGACGTTCTACCGCTCGCTGGGTCTCGGCTGGAACGCCGACCTGCTCAAGGATCAGCAGCTGGGCGGTTCCATCGCGTGGGCCACCGGCGAGGTCCCGCTGGTGCTCGTCATGCTCGCGCTGCTGGTGCAGTGGTCGCGCAGCGATCAGAAGACCGCCAAGCGCGTCGACCGGGCCGCCGACCGCGACGACGACGCCGACCTGGCCGCGCACAACGCGATGTTCGCCGAATTGGCCCGCCGTGACCGGGAGGCCGGTCTGTAGCACACCGGCACGACACGAACAGCCGGCGAAGGCCGCTCCCGCGCCGGGTTGTGGACACGACTTCGGTTCGTCCACAGATTCGCCCCGACCCGGATCAGGGCTCGAATCCACGGCATCGTCGAACGCACCGTCCCGATCGGGCGGTGCGTTCGCCGTTTCGGGGACGCGACGAGGACGGATTCGCGAGGGGGAAATCGATGTACGAGACACACGGCACGGTGGTGGGCACCGTGATCACCGACCCGGTCAAGCGGGAGACCACGTCCGGTGAAGAGGTCATGAGCTTCCGGATGGCGAGCAACGTTCGCCGGCGTGACCGCGAGACGGGGGAATGGACCGACGGCGGGACGCTGTACTTGACTGTGAGCTGTTGGCGCAGGCTCGTGCAGGGGGTGGGGGCGTCGCTCATGAAGGGCGACCCGATCATCGCGCACGGCGAGCTGCGCACCAACGAGTACAAGACGCGGGACGGGGAGCCGCGCTCCGACCTCGAGATGCGCGCCACCTCGATCGGACCGGACCTGGCCCGCTGCACCGCCAAGCTCGACCGGTCGTGGCGCTCGCGCGGTCCGGCAGGGTCCGGCGGGGCCGACGAGTCGACCGCGCAGCCCGACGAGGCGGAGGAGGTCCCGGACGACGGGCAGCGCGACGTCGACGATGCGGTACCCGCGCTCGCCGGATAGCGGACGTGGGAATCGCGCGGTTCGGGGGTGGTCGGGTGTCGTTGTCTGCGAAGGTGATTGCGGATCGGTATCGAGTGACGGCGACCACACGGGAGGGTTCGATGGGCTGCAGGACACGGGGGAAGCCAGGCCGAACGTTGGCGTTGCTCGCGGTGGTGGCCGCGGTGACGTTTGCTCCGACCACAGCATCCGCCGGCGGTCTGCCCGCCGGACAGGAGCCCGGGAGCGTGCAGACGGTGGAGGCGCTGCCGCCCGAGCTCGGGCTGCCCGGCACCTCGGCCGCCTACCGGATCACCTACTCGACGCGGGACGCCGCGGGGCATCCCGCGCCGAGTTCCGGGGTGGTCTTCGTGCCGGCGGGTGCGGCACCGGCGGGCGGCTGGCCGGTGCTCTCGTGGGCGCACGGCACCGTCGGTCTGGGGGACGCGTGCGCGCCGTCGCGGAATCCGCGGTCGGCCCGCGACGCGAACTATCTGGGGCATTGGCTCTCCCAGGGGTATGCGATCGTCGCCACGGACTACATCGGGCTCGGCACGCCCGGTGTGCACCCGTACCTCGAGGGCGACTCCGAGGCGACCGCCGTGATCGACATGGTCCGCGCCGGCCGCGCGGTGGTGCCCGAACTGTCGTCGCGGTGGATGGCGATCGGTCAGTCCCAGGGCGGCCACGCCGCACTGTTCACCGCGAACCAGGCGACCCGCTACGCGCCCGAACTCGACTACCGAGGCGCGGTCACCACGGGTGCGCCGTCGAACCTCGAGAATGTCTTCCCGTTCGGCGGGCCGTGGATCCCGGATCTCGGGCTCGACGGGCTGACGGTGTTCACGAGCTACATCCTCGCCGGTATGCGCGCGACCATGCCGGAGGCCGACGTGAACAGCTACCTGACTCCGGCGGGACGAGAGATCGTGGATGCTGCCGAGAACCTCTGCTACGAGGCGCAGGCCGAGAAGGTGAAGGGAATATCCGCCGGAGCACTGCTGAGCCGTCCCCTCGGCGACCCCGAGTTCCGGGCGGCCCTCACCGAGTATCTCGCGGTACCGACCACCGGGTACGACCGATCACTGTTCATCGCGCAGGGCCTGCTCGACACGGTGGTCCCGGCACCGCTGTCGTTCAAGCTCATCGCCGATCTGCGACTCGCCGGTGTCGACGCGACGTACATGACCTACCCGACCAACCACGACGGGACGATGGCTGCGTCGCTGCCCGATTCGACGCCGTTCGTGCGCCAGCGGCTCTGACCAGGGAAGGGCTGTACCGCTCTCCCCGCGCGAAACCGCTCGCGCGGGGAGAGGCGCGGGGCGGGCGCGGTAGGCTGGCGGTCGAGTCGTACGTTCTCGCAGCCGGTGAGCTGCGCATTTCCGTTCCAGATTGGAGCCTTTGGGTGGCTGAGTTCATTTACACGATGAAAAAGGTGCGCAAGGCGCATGGCGACAAGGTCATCCTCGATGACGTCACCATGAGCTTCTACCCGGGCGCCAAGATCGGTGTGGTGGGCCCGAACGGCGCCGGTAAGTCGAGCATCCTCAAGATCATGGCCGGGCTGGACCAGCCGGGCAACGGCGAGGCCTTCCTCGCGCCCGGCGCATCGGTCGGCATCCTGATGCAGGAGCCGCACCTCGACGAGACCAAGACGGTCCGCGAGAACGTCGAGGAGGGTCTCGGCGAAACGATGGTGCAGCTCAAGCGGTACAACGAGATCGCCGAGCTGATGGCCACCGACTACTCGGACGAGCTGATGGAGGAAATGGGCACCCTTCAGGAGAAGCTCGACCATGCCAACGCGTGGGAGATCGACTCGCAGCTCGAGCAGGCGATGGACGCGCTGCGCTGCCCGCCGCCGGACGAGCCCGTCACCCACCTCTCCGGTGGTGAGAAGCGCCGCGTCGCGCTGTGCAAGCTGCTGCTGAGCAAGCCCGACCTGCTGCTCCTCGACGAGCCCACCAACCACCTCGACGCCGAGTCGGTCCTGTGGCTCGAGCAGCACCTGGCCGCCTACCCCGGCGCCATCCTGGCGGTCACCCACGATCGCTACTTCCTCGATCACGTCGCGCAGTGGATCTGTGAGGTCGACCGCGGACGCCTGCACGGTTACGAGGGCAACTACTCCACCTACCTGGAGCAGAAGGCCGCCCGTCTCGAGGTCCAGGGCAAGAAGGACCAGAAGCTGCAGAAGCGCCTCAAGGACGAGCTCGCGTGGGTCCGCTCGGGCGCCAAGGCCCGTCAGGCGAAGAACAAGGCGCGCCTCGACCGCTACGACGAGATGGTCACGGAGGCCGAGAAGCACCGCAAGCTGGACTTCGAGGAGATCCAGATCCCGACCCCGCCGCGCCTCGGCAACGTGGTGGTCGAGGTCGAGAACCTCGACAAGGGCTTCGACGGCCGTCTGCTCATCAAGGACCTCTCGTTCACGCTGCCGCGCAACGGCATCGTCGGTGTGATCGGCCCCAACGGCGTCGGCAAGACCACGCTGTTCAAGACCATCGTCGGGCTCGAGCAGCCGGATTCCGGCACCGTGAAGGTCGGCGAGACGGTCAAGCTCAGCTACGTCGACCAGAATCGCGCCAACATCGACCCGACGAAGAACGTGTGGGAGGTCGTCTCCGACGGACTCGACTTCATCGAGGTCGGCCAGAACGAGATGCCGTCGCGTGCCTACGTCAGCGCGTTCGGTTTCAAGGGCCCGGACCAGCAGAAGCCGGCGGGCGTGCTCTCCGGTGGTGAGCGCAACCGCCTGAACCTGGCGCTGACCCTCAAGGAGGGCGGCAACCTGATCCTGCTCGACGAGCCGACCAACGACCTCGACGTCGAGACCCTGAGCTCGCTCGAGAACGCGCTGCAGGAGTTCCCCGGCTGTGCCGTCGTGATCTCCCACGACCGTTGGTTCCTGGACCGGACCTGCACGCACATCCTGGCGTGGGAAGGTGCCTTCGGCGACAACGAGGCCGCCTGGTACTGGTTCGAGGGCAACTTCGAGGCATACGAGGAGAACAAGGTTGCGCGCCTCGGCGCCGACGCGGCCCGTCCGCATCGCGTCACGCACCGCAAGCTCACCCGGGACTGATCCCGTGTCCGCTCCGTCCCTGGTCTACAGCTGCGAGATCCAGGTGCGGTGGGGTGACTCCGACAGGCTCGGACATGTCAACAACACCCGCATAGTGGAGTACCTGCAGGAGGCGCGTTCGCTCTTCCTGGCCGAGGGTGCGGCGTCCGTGGACGCCGCACCCGGGGCGGCCGTCGTCCGCAAGATGGACGCCGAGTTCCTCCGTCCCATCACCGCCACCTCCGGCACGGTCCGGGTGACGGTGTCGGTGGTGCACCTGGGGACGTCGTCGTTCACCCTGCGCCACGTCATCGAGGACGCGGACGGCAACGTGTGTGCATCCGGTGACGCCCTGATGGTGGCGTTCGATGTCCGGGCCGAGCGGTCGCGACCGCTCACCGAGCCCGAGCGCGCGGTTCTGGGTCGCTACCTGCCGGCGGCGGCGCCCGCGTAGCGGCACCGAAGACCTCGCACACCCCGGTCGGACGGGAGATCCACCCCGCTCGGGGTCACCGCGGTTAGGCTCGCCAGTGAGCCACCCGCGGTGACCTCGAACAGGGATGGAGCGTCGTAATGACGGATTCTGCCGATTCCGACTGGTCTCTCGAACTGCCCGCCGAGTTGCGGGCCTGTCTGCCGGATCTCGCTGCCGCCTACTTCCGCCACACGTCGGCCGGTGAAGGCGACAGCGTCCTGAACGGTCGTTCGGACGCCATTCTGCGCGAGCACGTCACGCTCGCCCGCCACCGGAAACCGGGGTGGGCCGTGACTCGGGTCCACCGCCCGTCGGACGGCACCGGGCTCGGCGCGGCGCTGCAGATCGTCACCGACGACATGCCGCTGCTCGTCGAGTCCGTCACCGCCCTCGTCGGCCGCCTCGACGCGGCCATCAGCGAGGTGGTGCACCCGATCTTCGCGGTGCGCCGCGACGCCGCCGGCGATCTGGAGGCGGTTCTGCCGGCCGCGTCGATCCACGATCCGTCTCCCGGCTGCCTGGAAGAGTCGTGGATGCATGTGCAGCTGCATCCGGCGACCGAGGGCGCGGTGCTCGACGCACTCGAGGCGTCCATCGGCGACGTCCTCTCGGACGTGAGTCAGGTGGTGGCCGACACCGAATCGATGCGGGCCCTGCAGCTGGTGCTCGCGACCGAACTCGACGTCCGTGCGGGCGACCCACCGCCCGGGCGGTCGGCCGACGAGCTGAAGGACTGCGCGAACCTGTTGCGCTGGCTGGCCGACGGTCACTACGCGGTGCTCGGGTATCGGCGCTACGAGCTGGGCGAGCGGGACACGGCCGGCGGACGGGCCCAGCGGTCGGTGCCGGACAGCGGCCTGGGCGTGCTGCGGTCGGACGTTCTCGCCGACGAGCGCGTCAATCTTCCTCTCGCGGCTGATATTCCGGATCGGCCATTGCTGGTGCTGACGCAGGGATCGGCGCCGGCGACCGTGCACCGCTCGGTGTATCCGTACTTCGTGGGGGTCAGCATCCTCGCCGACGACGGCGCGATCGTCGGTGAACACCGCTTCCTGGGGGTGTTCACGGTGACCGCGATGCACGAGAACGTCCTCGAGATCCCGGTGATCGCGCGGCGCGTGCGGACGGCGATCGAACGGGCCGGGTTCGACCTGGGGTCGTTCTCGGGGCAGGCGATGCTCGAGGTGGTCCAGTCGTTCCCCCGCACCGAACTGTTCTCGATCGACACCGACACGCTCCTCGACACGATCACCGCGGTGCTCAACATCGGGCTTCGCCGTCAGGTCCGGTTGTTCATGCGGGAGGACGGATTCGGCCGGTTCGTCTCGTGTCTCGTCTATCTCCCGCGGGATCGCTACACGACGCGGGTGCGGCTGGCGATGCAACAGATCCTGCTCGACGAGCTGGGCGGTGGCTCGCTCGAATACACCGCGCGTGTCACCGAGGGCGATCTGGCCCTGTTGCACGTGACGATTCGCAAACCGGTCGGGCGCCCGCACGCGCCGGTCGATACGTCGGAGGCGAACCGGCTGCGGATCCAGAACCTGCTGGCCGCGGCGAGCCGCAGCTGGGACGACCATTTCGCGGATGCGGTCGCCGATGATCCGTCGGTGGACCCTGTTCTGGCGCAACAGTATGCCGCGATCCTTCCGGAGAGCTACAAGGAGGACTTCGACGCGGGACGAGCGATCGCCGATATCGGCCGGCTCTGCGCCCTGCAGCCCGACGCGATCGCTCTGCGGCTCTATCACGACAGTTCGGCGCCGGAGGGGCAGTGGCAGTTCGCGCTGTACCTCGCGGGCGAGGGCATCTCGCTCTCGCACGTGCTCCCGGTGCTGCACAGCCTCGGGGTGGAGGTCCTCGACGAGCGGCCGTACCTGATCGTGCGGCCGGACGGGATGCACTGCTGGATATACGACTTCGGCTTGTCCGTGCCTCCGGAGTTGCTGCGCGACTCGATCGAGGATCTCCGTGACGGTGGCCCGGGGGAGCTGCTGCGGTCCCGCTTCACGGCGGCGTTCACCGCGGTGTGGCACGGGCTCTGTGAGGCGGATCGGTTCAACGAGTTGGTGTTGCGGGCGGGTCTCGACTGGCATCAGGTGTCGGTCCTGCGGGCGTACGTGAAGTACCTGAGGCAGGCCGGGTTCGCGTACAGCCAGGTGCACATCGAGTCGGTGGTGCTGGCGCACCCGGAGATCGCCCGGTCGTTGATCGACCTGTTCGAGGCCCTGTTCGACCCGGAGGCCGCATCCCCGAAGCAGGCCAGGGCCCTCGAGCGCGACCTGCGGGCCACGATCGGCGAGGTGGTGAGCCTCGATGTGGACCGCATCCTGCGCGCGCTGTTCGGTCTGGTGCAGGCGACACTGCGCACCAACCACTTCGTGCGCGGCGACGACGGCGCACCGCGGGACTTCCTGTCCCTGAAGTTCGAGCCGAGTCGGATCTCGGAACTGCCCAAGCCGAGGCCGCGATTCGAGGTGTTCGTGTACTCGCCCGAGGTCGAGGGCGTCCACCTGCGGTTCGGTCCCGTCGCGCGCGGCGGCCTGCGCTGGTCGGACCGGCGAGACGACTTCCGCACCGAGATCCTGGGCCTCGCCAAGGCCCAGGCGGTCAAGAACGCGGTGATCGTGCCCGTCGGCGCGAAGGGTGGGTTCGTCGTCAAGCAACCCGTTGCGCCGACGGGTGATCCGGGTGTCGACCGGCAGGCCGTGCGCGATCAGGGCATCGCCTGCTACCGGACGTTCATCTCGGGCCTGCTCGATGTCACCGACAACGTCGACCGCGTGAGCGGCGCCGTCGTGCCGCCGCAGCGGGTGGTCCGGCGCGACGAGGACGACACGTACCTCGTGGTCGCGGCCGACAAGGGGACGGCCACGTTCTCCGACATCGCCAACGACGTTGCGGCGAGCTACGGCTTCTGGCTCGGCGACGCGTTCGCGTCGGGAGGCTCGGCCGGCTACGACCACAAGGAGATGGGCATCACCGCCCGCGGCGCGTGGGAGAGCGTCAAGCGGCACTTCCGGGAACTCGGACTCGACGTTGCGGCAGACGATTTCACGGTGGTCGGGATCGGTGACATGAGCGGCGACGTGTTCGGCAACGGCATGCTGCTGAGCGAACACATCCGACTGGTGGCCGCGTTCGACCACCGCCACATCTTCCTCGATCCCGATCCGGACGCGGCCCGCTCGTTCGCCGAGCGGCGCCGGATGTTCGCGCTGCCGCGGTCGTCGTGGGCGGATTACGATTCCGCTCTCATCAGCGAGGGCGGTGGCGTCTACGCCCGCACCGCGAAGTCGGTGCCCGTCAGTGCCCAGGTGCGCGAGGCGCTCGGACTCGACGCCGACGTGACCACGATGGCACCGCCCGACCTGGTGAAGGCGATTCTGACCGCGCCGGTGGATCTGCTGTGGAACGGCGGTATCGGCACCTACGTCAAGGCGGCGTCCGAGTCGGACGCGGCCGTGGGCGACAAGAGCAACGACGCCGTGCGGGTGCACGGAGCCGACCTGCGGGCCCGCGTGGTCGGGGAGGGCGGCAATCTCGGTGTCACGCAACTCGGTCGGATCGAGTACGCCTTGCACGGCGGCAAGATCAATACCGACGCGATCGACAACTCGGCCGGGGTCGACTGCTCCGATCACGAGGTCAACATCAAGATCCTGCTCGACTCGCTGGTCAGCAGCGGGGCTCTCGGGCAGGACGACCGTGATCCTCTGCTCGAGTCGATGACCGACGACGTGGCGCGACTGGTGTTGGCGGACAACATCGCCCAGAACAACCAGCTGGGTATGTCCCGCGCCAGTGCGTCGCAGACGCTCGGCGTGCACCGTCGACTGATCGCGACCCTGATCTCGCACCACGGCCTCGACCGGAAGCTCGAGGCGCTGCCCACCGAGGCGGAGTTCAACCGTCGGGCTCAGGCCGGCGCCGGCCTGACGTCACCCGAGCTGGCGACCGTGATGGCGCACGTGAAGCTGGCGTTCGAACAGGACCTGCTCGGGACCGAACTGCCGGACAGCGACTTCTTCGCGTCCAGGCTGCCCGGCTACTTCCCGCTGCCCCTGCGTGAGCGGTTCAACTCGGCGATCCGCGCACACCCGCTCCGGCGGCAGATCGTCGCGACGATGCTCGCGAACGAGGCGATCGACAACGGCGGCATCACCTACGCCTACCGGCTCGCGGAGGACGCCGGCGCGTCGAGCACGGACGCGATCCGCGCCTACGCGGCGGCCACCGAGATCTTCGGCCTGCACGACGTGTGGGAGCGGGTCCGCGTCGCCGACATGCCGTCGGCCGTCTCGGACGTGCTGATGCTGCAGTCGCGCCGGGTGCTCGACCGGGCATCGCGGTGGTTCCTGTCGAGCCGGCCGCAGCCGATCGCGGTCGGCGCCGAGATCAGCCGCTACTCCACCGGGTACCGACGGCTGGCGCCGAAGGTTCCCGGTTGGCTGCGCGGACACCATGTGACGGACCTCGAGAAGCGGTCGCGGGCGGCCATCGCGGACGGCGCACCACGGGATCTCGCACTCGAGGTGTACCGCCTGCTGGACCTGTATCCGCTGTTGGACATCATGGACGTCGCCGACATCTGCGAGCGGGACGGCGAGGAGGTAGCCGAGCTGTACTACTCGCTCGACGCGCACCTGGGCATCGACTGGTTGCTCACGGCGGTCTCCGATCTGGCGCGCGGCGACCGCTGGCATTCGCTGGCGCGGCTCGCGCTGCGGGACGACCTGTACGGGTCGCTGCGCTCGCTGACGCTGGAGGTGCTGGTCGGCGGTGAACCGACGGAGACGTCGCAGGAGAAGATCGACTACTGGGAGTCGACCAACGCGTCGCGACTGGCGCGGGCGAGGTCCGCGCTCGCGGAGATCTTCGAGTCTGGAACGCTGGACCTCGCGACGCTCTCGGTGGCGGCGCGTCAGGTACGCAGCATGGTGCGGGGAGTGGGCACCCGATCGGAGGTTGGACGTTGAGCGGGTCGCGAGAGTCATTACTGAGCGTTTCGCAGGAAGCGGGATCGAACGGCGCGGTCGTCGGCACGCACGTCGGATTCCACACGAAGGTGGTCGTGCGCTGGTCCGACATGGACGCGTTCCAGCACATCAACCACGCGCGGATGGTGACGCTGCTCGAGGAGGCGCGGATCCCGTGGCTGTTCGAGGACAACTCGCCGACGGTGACGCTGCGCGACGGCGCGGTGATCGCCGACCTGCACGTGCGCTACCGCGGACAGCTCCGGCACGACGACAGCCCGCTCGACGTGTTGATGTGGATCGAGCAGGTCCGCGCCGTCGACTTCACGATCGCGTACGAGGTCCGGCCCGGGGGCGCCGCGCCCACGACGCCGCCGGCGATCGTCGCGTCCACCCAGATCGCGGCCTTCGACATCGGCACCCAGCGGCTGCGTCGGCTGACGGCCCCCGAGCGCGAGTACCTGGAGAGCTGGAAGCGTGCGTGAGCGCGTTCTGACGGTTCCGGGCCCCGCGGATCGCGCCGATCTGGCGGTGTTCGTTGGGCGCGCCCTGCGTCTCGACGAGGCCGCGGTGGTGCGGTTGCGGCAGCGGTCGGACGGCAGGCTGTCTGTCTGGGCGGCAACAGGATTCGATGCCATCGCGGCGCGAGTCGTGGCCGGTGGGATTCGTCCGCAGGACACGACGGCGGGTGCCGACGTCCTGCTGCGGGCGCTGTCGGAGCCCGGTGCAGGCGCGGAGATCGACCCGGGTTTCGCGATGGATTCGGCGTGGCGCGGCGCGTTGCCGCCCGAGTCGGGATTCGTGCACGTGGACGACGTGCCCGCCCGGGTCCTGCTCGGGCTGGCGCAGCGCGGCGCCGCGCTGGCGAAGGAGCACGGCAGCGCGCAGGGCCCGCCCACGTCGCTGCTCGAGCAGAAGGTTCTCGAGGTCGAGGGCGGGGATGCCCGGGTCGACGTCTCGATGCGCACCGTGTTCGCGCTCACCGGAATGGGATTCGTGCCGCTGGCCGACGGCGGTGCCGCGACCGCCGACACCGAACTGGACCGCATCGCCGAGGACGAACTGGTCCGGGTGCGCGCCCACCCGTCGTGGGTGCGCCTGGACGCCCGGTTCGGGTCGGTCTACGCGCGCCGTGCGGGCGCGATCCCGCTCTTCACGGCGTAGGACGGTCGGCCGTCCCGGGGGCGATCAGCACCGGCACCAGGAACTGCTCGACCATCGTCCGCTCGTCCGCGGCGTCGGCACCGGGCACCGTCAGCAGCGAGACGATGGCGCGTACCAACCAGCGTGCGCGGCGGACGGTTTCGGCGTGATCGCTGTGCCAGACATCGGCGAGGAATGCGGTGCCGATCACTTCGATCACCTCGGACGTGCTCGCCAGTTCCGATGCGAGGCCGGCGTCGCCGAGGCCGAACCACGCCGCCAGTGTCGGGGTGGAGCGAACCTCGTCGATCGCCAGCAGGACGGCCTCGGTCACCCGCGCCCGGGCGTCGTCGATGGGTGCGACCCTCGCGGCGATCTGCTCACCGAGTCGACGTGCCTCCCGGTGGACGTACGCCCGGTGCAGCGCGCGACGGTTCTCGAAGTAGCGGTACAGCGTGGCGCGCGAACACCCGGCGGCCTTGGCGACCTCGGCCATTCCCGTTGCCGAGACACCGCGTTCGACGAACAACTCGGCGGCGGCGTCGAGGATCTTCCCGGCCGCCGCCTCGTTGCGTTCGTCCTGCAGCCAGGATCCGGAAGTGCCGGGCGCCCCGACGGTTTCGGAGGTCATCGTCCGACGGCTCGGAACGGGACGTGGGTGGGCCGGCGGACGTAGTTGCCGGCGGCGTACTCGACACCGTCGATGTCGACCTCGAAGTCCGGGCATCGGGCGAGCAGTTCCTCGAGCGCCACCCGCGCCTGCATGCGGGCGGCCGCCGCACCGAGGCAGTGGTGGCTGCCGTTGCTGAAGGTCATGATCTGCCGCGGGTTACACAGCACGTCGAGTTCCTCGGAATCCGGGCCGTACACGCGGGGATCACGGTTCGCGGAGCCGTACACCAACAGCACCTTGCGTCCCGCGGGAATGGGGACGTCGTCGATGGTGACGTCGCGGGTGGTGGTGCGGGCCAGGCCCTGCACGGGGGACGTCAGTCGCAGGAGTTCCTCGATGGCGACGTTGATGCGCGACGGATCGTCCAGCAGCAGCTGACGCTGGTCCCGGCGCTGCGTGAGCAGTTGCACTGCGCCGCCGAGCATTCCGGTGGTGGTGTCATTGCCGCCGGTGACCATCGTGAACGCGAATCCGAGGATCGACAGGATGCCCGCGAAGTCGCCGTCGGAGCCCATCCCGGCCGCGACGAGATGCGAGATGGTGTCGTCGCCGGAATTGCCTGCGTCGGCCTCGGCTCGGCGGCGCTCGATGAGGCCGCCGAAGTAGCCCATGAGGTCGCCGACCGCGGTTGCCGCCTCGAGCGGATCGCCGGTGGCGTTGGCCGCGACGATCGCGTCGGTCCAGCCGTCGAACTGGCCGCGATCCTCCGCCGGCACACCCAGGTAGTGGGCGACCACCATGCTGGGCAGCGGCTTGAACAGGGCCGTGACGATGTCGCCCTCGCCGGCGGCGCGCAGTTCCTCGAGTCGCTCGACGACGAACCTGCGGACCTCGGGTTCGACGGCCTCCACCTGACGCGGGGTGAAGCCACGCGCCACCAGCCGGCGGAAGTTGGTGTGCACCGGCGGATCGAGCATCACCAGCGGGGGATTGTCCCGCAGCCCGATCTTGTCGAGCTCGCCGTAGGTCATGGTCAGCCCCTCGGCGGACGAGAAGGTCTCGGCGTCCCGCGATGCCGCGTACACGTCCTCGTGGCGGGTGAGCACCCAGAAATCGTCCGTGGGCGAGTCGGCCGGCACGACGTTGTGCACGGGATCGTGGTCGCGCAGGGCCGCATACATCCCCCACGGGTCGCGCCAGGACTCACCCGAGCGGGGGACGTAGGACGCTTGGCCGGACATCGTCGTCGTCATGTTTCGACAGTGAGACAGATCACCAAGTTTGTCAAGGGTTCCGAGATGCGGCGAACCCCGGCCGTGGGCTGGGCTAGCTGCCCGAAGCGGGCACCCACGGCCGGGGTTCTGCCGAACGGCGCTATTGACCCATGACGCGATTCACGGTCGGACCGGTGGTCCAGCCGCCGTCCACCGCGATCTCTGCGCCGGTGACGTACGACGCCCCATCGGAGAGCAGATACGTCACCGCGCCCGCGATCTCGTCGGCCTCGCCCACGCGCCCCATCGGGGTGTTGGGGAAGTTGCCCTCACCCGGCTGGATCCCGATGTCGGCGGTCATCGGCGTGTACGTCATGCCGGGGTGCACCGAGTTGACGCGGATGCGGTCCGTCCCGAGTTCGACGGCGGCGATCTTCGACAGCCCGCGCACGCCCCACTTGGAGGCGCCGTAGCCGGCCGTGAGGGCCAATCCCATGAGCCCGGCGGCGGACGAGATGTTCACGATCGATCCGCCGCCGGCCGCGCGCATCGGCGCGACGACCGCCTGGATTCCGTTGAAGACGCCGACCAGGTTGATGTCGAGGACCTTCCGGAAGTGCTCGAGCGGTTCGTGCTCGATGTACTGGCCCGTGGAGATGCCCGCATTGTTGACCAGGCCGTTCAGCGTTCCGAACTCGGTGAGCGTGAATTCGACTGCAGCACGCCACCCTTCGGCATCCGTGACGTCGAGGTGGACGTAACGTGCGGCGTCGCCGAGGTCGGCGGCCGTGGCGCGGCCGTCGTCGTCGAGGACGTCTGCGATCACCACCTTGCCGCCGGTTTCGACGATCTGGCGGGCGAATGCCGCGCCGAGGCCGCGGGCGCCGCCGGTGACGAGAACGACCTTGTCGGACAGCATATTCGAATCCTCACTCATGGGTTCAACCTTCTTTCCGAGACGCGACGTCACTTGCCGCGGGAGGCGTGGCGGGCACCGATGTAGCCGAACACCATCGCGGGACCGATGGTGGCACCCGCGCCGGCGTAGTCGTTGCCCATGACCGAGGCGGACGTGTTGCCGGTCGCGTACAGGCCGTCGATGACGCTGCCGTCCGCGCGCAGGACCTGACCGTTCTCGTTGTACATGAGTCCGCCCTTGGTTCCCAGGTCTCCGGCCCGCATCCGCAGTGCGTAGTACGGGGCGGTGTCGATGACGTCGAGCGTGGGGTGCGGCAGGCTCGGGTCGCCGTAGTAGTTGTCGTACGCGCTCTCGCCGCGG
Organism: Rhodococcus sp. BE178; assembly: GCF_050433545.1. Classification (NCBI taxonomy): domain Bacteria; kingdom Bacillati; phylum Actinomycetota; class Actinomycetes; order Mycobacteriales; family Nocardiaceae; genus Rhodococcus; species Rhodococcus sp. BE178. The sequence goes on from NZ_JBNPXA010000012.1 coordinate 96,016, forward strand.
TGGAAGTCGCCGTCCCGTCCGTTTCGAGCGAATCCGTTGAAACGCGAGAGGGTTTCGGTGAGTCCGGCGACCGGGACATCGATCTTGCGGGCCAGCTCCTCGATCGTGTCGGCGACGGCGATCAGGCCGCCGTCGATCCACGCCTTGGGGAACTTCCGGCCCGGCATGATGCCACCGATCGGGTAGCGCTTCTTGGCGCGCTCGTCGAAGACGAACCACGTGGGTTCGTGACCGCCGGCCAGCTGATCGTGCACGAACGTCACGTACGGGGCGGCCTCGTTGGTGAACCGCTTGCCGTGCTGATCCACGATGATCGACCGCGGGACGGACCGCTCGGCGACCATCACCTGGACGATGCCGTCGGGCCGCTGGAACGACGGCATCCACCACGCGTCGTCCATGAGATCGACTGCAGCGCCGACGTTCCGGCCCGCGATGATGCCGTCGCCGGTGTTGTCGGACGACGCGGCACTGAAGTTGTCGCGGCCGCCTTCCGGCAGGTTCGCCTTGCGCATGTCGTCGTTGAACTCGAACCCGCCGGTCGCGAGCAGCACGCCGTGGCGGGCCCGGATTCGCACCGGTCGGCCGCCGCGCTCGGCGACCAGTCCGATGACGGCACCCGAGGAATCCGTCACGAGGGATTGCATGGGCGTGTTCAGCCACAGCGGCACCCCGGCGTCTTTGAGCGCCAGGCGGAGCCGGGCGATCAGGGCACGGCCGAGGGTGTCCATATGGCGCCGCAGCAGGATCGCCTTGACGGCATTGAACCCGGTCTTGAGCGCGGTGCGCCGGGCCTTCCACGTCCGCATCACCATGTTGAGCTGCACGAAGTCCTTGGACGTGATGAACAGTCCGGGCGGGGTCGCGAGCGCGGCCGGGCGCAGCAGATCCTGGTCGGCGCCCAGTTCCTTGAGGTCGACCGGCAGCGGCTCGATGGTGCGTCCCGCAGGACGGCCGCCGGGCTGCTCGGGGTGGTAGTCGGAGTAGCCCGTGCACCACTGGAATCGCATGTGGCGGCTCGACGTCTCCAGGAACGCGAGCGTCTTGGGGCCCTCGTCGATGAAGGCATCGAGGTTCGCCGACGGAACCCGGTCGCCGAGGACCGCATCGAGGTAGCGGCGGACGTCCTCGCGGGAGTCGGCCAGGCCCTCGCGGATCAGCAGCGGGTTGTTCGGTACCCACACACCGCCGCCGGACAATGCCGTGGCGCCACCGTAGACACCCGCCTTCTCGATGAGCAGGGTGTCCAGTCGTTCGGCGGCGCCGGCCAGCGCGGCGGTGAAACCGCCTGCGCCGCTGCCGACCACCAGCAGATCCACCTCGTGATCCCAGGTGGGCTCGGCGGACTGGTCGGTCTGGATCGAATCGGTCGCGGACATCGCGGGTCTCCTCGGGGTGCCTGGGGGACGCGGCACACAGTGCCTGTGTGGCACGTCACGTCGCGTCCACGACACTAGGGAGCGCTCGGAGGGGTCCGAAATCGAATCTCCCGCTGGGCGGGAGACCCGCGAATCAGACCAGCCAGGCCGCCGAATCGGCCGGCAGCAGCCCGTCGGCGAGGGGTGCACTCGCGAGCAGCACCGTGCCCGGAGGCAGCTGGATCGGGGCGTCCGTCGTGTTCAACACACAGATGAGGCCGCCGCTGCGACGGAACGCGAAGCAGCCGGGAGGGCTTCCGTACCAATCGATTCCGGGCCCGGAGCATTCCGGGAGGTTGGCTCGCATCTCGAGTGCTGCGCGGTACAGCGACAGGGTCGAGTCGACGTCCTCGAGCTGGGACTCCACAGTCAGTGGAGTCCACGCCGGCGGGATCGGCAGCCACGTGTCGGGCGACGTCGAGAAGCCGAAGGGCGGTCGGTCGCCCTCCCACGGCACTGGGACCCGGCACCCGTCGCGCCCGCGCTCGGTGTGGCCGGATCGCTCCCACGTCGGGTCCTGGAGGGCTGCGTCGGGGAGATCGACGTTGGGGAGGCCGAGCTCGGCGCCGTTGTAGATGAACGCCGCGCCCGGCAACGCGAGCTCCACCAGTGCCATCGCGCGGGCGCGGGTCACGCCGCGGGTGCCGCCGCCGTACCGGGTCACCTCGCGTTCCACGTCGTGGTTCGACAGTGTCCACGTGGGGGTGCCACCGACATGCGCCACGGCGTCGAGCGAGTTCTCGATCGCGGCGCGCACCGCGTCGGCGTCGAACGCCGTCTCGGCGAGCCGGAAATTGAAGCCGAGGTGCAGTTCGTCGGGGCGGACGTACTCGCCGAACCGCTCGTTGTCGCGCACCCAGATCTCGCCGACCGCCATCGCGTGCGGGTACTCGTTCATGACCCGGCGGATCCCCCGATGGATCTCGTGCACCGCCGGGTTGTTGAACCGCGGATCGTCGTCGTCGTTCTTCAGGAGCTCGTTGGTGTTCCAGTCGTGGTCGGGGAGCCCCTCCGGTTTGGCCATGCCGTGGGCGACGTCGATGCGGAACCCGTCGATGCCGCGGTGCAACCAGAACCGCAGGGTCTTCTCGAGGTCGGCGAACACCTCGGGGTTGTCCCAGTTCAGGTCGGGCTGCTCGCGCGCGAAGATGTGCAGGTACCACTGGCCCGGGGTGCCGTCGGGCTCGGTGATCCGCGTCCACGCGGGCCCGCCGAAGACACTCGGCCAGTTGTTGGGCGGCTGCGCGCCGTCCGGGCCGCGGCCGTCGCGGAAGATGTAGCGGTCTCGGGTGCTGCTGCCCGGACCGTCGGCGAGGGCCTCCCGGAACCAGGGATGCTCACTGGACGTGTGGTTGGGAACAAGGTCCATCGTGACCCGGATGCCGCGCGCGTGCGCCTCGACGATCAGCTCGTCCATCGTCGCGAGGTCGCCGAACAGGGGGTCGATGTCCCGCGGATCGGAGACGTCGTAGCCGTGATCGGCCATCGGCGACCGCATCACGGGGCTGAGCCAGAGCGCGTCGACGCCAAGCAGTTCGAGGTAGCCGAGGCGGTCGATCACGCCGCCCAGATCGCCGATGCCGTCGCCGTTCGAGTCGGAGAACGACCGCGGATAGACCTGGTAGAAAATGGCGTCGGACCACCACGAACGGGCGTCGCCGGTGATGCGGCTGGTCGGCTGGTCCTCGCGGGGCGTCACAGTCATTCATAGTGCCGCATCGAGGACCTTCGAACGATCCGTCCGGAAACTGTGGCTGCTACACCGGCGAGTTGACCATCGACGCGGCCGCCATGTCCATGTAGTCGATCAGGGCGCGGCGGTGCGGTTCGTCCAGCGTCTGCTCATCGATCGAGGCGATCGCGGTGTGCATGCAGCGCAGCCACGCGTCCCGTTCGATCGGGCCGATCCGGAACGGATTGTGGCGCATCCGCAGGCGGGGATGTCCGCGCTCCTCGGAGTAGGTGCGTGGCCCGCCCCAGTACTGCTCGAGGAACATACGCATGCGGCGCTCGGCCGGCCCGAGGTCCTCCTCGGGATACAGCGGCCGGACCACCTCGTCCGTCGCCACCTCCTCGTAGAAGCGCGCAGTGAGCTTGCGGAACGTCTCGGCTCCGCCCACTGCCTCGTAGAAGGTCTGCTGCGTGGTGGGGTTCGTTTCAGTCATGTCCCGTCCCATTGTGCCCGGTTTCGAGTCGAGCATGCCTCGAGGATGCCTGAGCCGGTCCGGGTGTGGTGCACGGCACCGTTCGTTCACCGCCCGTGCGGCAAATTTTTCGCGGAAATGGGTGTGCGGGAGCCGATCATCCGTGGTCAACTGGGGTCAGTCTTCGCGGAGGTCGCATGACACATCGACAGAGCGCGCGAGCGCATCGACAACTCGTGCCCACTGATGTGCGGGGAAACTGCACGTCGGGGGCTTTTCCGCTGCACGTCATCCCCGAGCCCGGATCGTCCGGGCTCGGTCTGCCGGGTCTCGGCACCGTGACCTCCTGGAACAAACGTCGGGTGCTGCTGCTCAATGCCACGTTCGAACCTCTCACCGCTCTGCCCGCGCGACGCGCCGTCGTGCTGATGGTCTGCGACAAAGCCGACCCGGTCCACGAGGACCCGCTCGGCCCCGTGATCCACTCGGAGGGCTACTCCCTCCAGGTGCCCTTCGTCATCCGGCTCCGCAACTACGTTCGGGTTCCGTACCGGACCCGTGTCCCGATGACCCGCGCCGCGCTCATGCACCGCGACCGCTTCCGCTGCGGATACTGCGGGGACAAGGCCGAGACCATCGATCATGTCGTGCCGCGCAGCCGCGGCGGCGGGCATTCGTGGGAGAACTGCGTCGCGTGCTGCGCGCCGTGTAATCACCGCAAAGCGGACAAACTGCTCACCGAACTGGGGTGGACGCTCAGGACCGCGCTGGTGCCCCCGTCCGGTCCGCACTGGCGGCTGCTGTCGACTACCACCGAGGTGCATCCGACCTGGCTGCCCTATCTGGGCGAGGGTGCGGCCTGATGCATTTATGTGTCACCACGCGAGCCGAGGCATGATTCGGCCCCGACGCTTCCATTTCGGCAGGACTCGGCTACGGTTTGCGTCGTGAGCATTCTCGAGACAGTGCTGATATTCGTAGGGATTCCCGTCTTGGTGATCGCGATCGTCGCGGGACTGTCCTTCATGACCAAGAAGTCGCCCGGCTTCGTTCCGACCGAGTACCGCCTCGGTCAGCGCTGGACCCATCAGCCGGTCCTGTGGAGCGCTGTCGACGAGGTGACCTCGCATGGTCACCACGCCGGACACGCTGCCGGTGCAGATCTGATCGGAGGTTCGGCAAGTGGCAAGTGGTGACGTTCTCCAGTCCTCGGCGGTAGCGGCGGCGGATCTGCCGGTGGGCACCGTCGTGACCTCCGGCGGTCGCATCTCCGGTGTGCACCGCATCGGCGAGTCCTTCGACGACCTGCTGCCTTTCACCACCGACCAGCTGGTGGCCCTCGATGACGCCCTCACGGACGCGACGCGCGCCACGAAGGTGCGCTTCAACATCTACGTCGGTGACCTGGGCGAGAACCCGGCCGCCGGTGCGGACGCGGTCTTCCCGAACACCCCGGAGGCCGAGCGATCGATCCTGATCGCCGTGTCGCCGAACCAGCGTGTCGTCGAGATCCGTGGTGGCCGCGGCGTCGAGAACCGTGTCACCGACCGGATCACGCAGCTCGGTGTCACCGCCGCCGTCGCGTCCTTCGGCGAGGGCGACCTCATCGACGGTCTCGTCTCGGCGCTGCGCGTGATGAGCGCCGCGATCGCCCCGAAGTAGTCCCTGCACTTTCCGCTTCACCCCGGTGACCCGATGTCACATGCGTTCAGTCGAACTGAACCGCTGTGACATCGGGTCATCGGCGTTCCGGGGATCGGACGCTGTCGGTCAGGTCGCGTCGAACGCCCGGGCCTTCAGCGACCGGACGATGCCTGCCTTGCCCTCGACGACGAGGCGGCGCAGCGCCGGCGGGTGCTCACCCGACAGGAACTCGTCGGCCGCGGCCACGGACGCCTCGCTGATCGACCAGGACGGGTACAGGCCGACCACCACGGTCTGCGCCACCTCGCTCGACCGGCGCTCCCACACCGCCGGGATCTCCGCGAAGTATCGGGCCACGTACGGCTCGAGTAGTTCGGATTGGCCGGGCGCGACGATGCCGCCGATGATCGCGCGGGCGGTGATGTTCGGGACGGTGTCGTCGTCGAACACGGTCGTCCAGGCCTGCTCCTTGACCGCGGCCTGGGGCCGGGCCGCCGCCGCCGACGCCGCCTGACGGGCACCCGCGGCGGTGGGGTCGCGCTCCGCCTCCGCGTCGATGAACGGCGTCTCGGTACCGTCCGTGTCCACCTGACCGGCCGCGGCCAGCGCGTGGACGAGCCGCCAGCGCAGGTCGGTGTCCACGACCAGCCCGGACAGTCCGAGCTTCGCGGGGTCGGCGTCGAGCAGCTCCTGCAGCACCTCGGTGTGCCATGCCGACAGCTGCGACCCGGTGAGCGCGTTGACGAACGCCAACTGGTGGTCGGAGCCGGGCTCGGCCTCGCGGGCCAGCTCGAGCAGCCGGTCCGCGAACGCGGGCCAGCCGAATGCGTCCGCCCAGCCGGGCTCGGCGTACGCCGACAGCGCCGTCTGTGCCTGGAGCAGCAGTCGCTGGACGACACCCACCTCGGTCTCGGCGCCGATGCCGCGCTGGACGAGGCTCACGAAATCGCGTGCCCGCATCTCCGCCTGCCGGGTCATCTCCCACGCCGCCGACCATGCGAGGGTGCGGGGGAGCGGCTCGGCGATGTCGCCGATCCGGCCGACGAGGGTGTCGAGCGAATCGCGGTCCAGCCGCAGCGAGCAGTAGGTGAGATCGTCGTCGTTGACGAGGATCAGCTTGCCGCGCGGCACCCCGACCAGCTCGGGCACGTCGGTGCTCGCGCCCTCGACGTCGAGCTCGACGCGGTGCGTACGGACCAGCTTGCCGGTGGCAGGGTCGTCGTCGTAGATGCCGACCGCGAGACGGTGCACACGGGTCTCGCCGGCGCCCGGAGCGGCGCCCTCCTGCAACACCGCGAACCGGGAGAACGTGCCGTCGGGCTCGATCTGGAAGTCGGGGCGCAGGATGTTGAGGCCCGTCGTCTTGAGCCACTGCGCACCCCACCCCGACAGGTCGCGGCCCGACGCCTTCTCCAGCGCCCGTAGCAGGTCGTCGAACGTCGCGTTGGCGAACGCATGCTCGGCGAAGTAGTCCCGCAGACCCGACAGGAACGGCTCGAGCCCGACGTATGCGACGAGCTGCTTGAGCACGCTGGCGCCCTTGGCGTACGTGATGCCGTCGAAGTTCACCTCGACGGCCGCGAGGTCGGGGATGTCCGCGGCGATCGGATGCGTCGACGGCAGCTGGTCCTGCCGGTACGCCCAGGACTTCTCCACGTTGGCGAAGGTGGTCCATGCGTTGGTGTACTCGGTGGCCTCGGTCTGGCACAGCACCGACGCGAACGTCGCGAACGACTCGTTGAGCCACAGGTCGTCCCACCAGCGCATCGTGACCAGATCGCCGAACCACATGTGGGCCATCTCGTGCAGCACCGTCTCGGCGCGCCGCTCGTACGAGTAGCGGGTGACCTTGGAGCGGAACACGTAGTCCTCGAGGAAGGTCACTGCGCCGGCGTTCTCCATCGCGCCCGCATTGAACTCCGGCACGAACAGCTGGTCGTACTTGCCGAACGCGTACGGCACACCGAAGTTGCGGTGGTAGAAGCCGAAGCCCTGCTTGGTTTCGGTGAACAGACGTTCGGCATCCATGTACTCGGCGAGCGATGCACGGCAGTAGATGCCGAGCGGGATGTGTCCGTGCTCGTCGGAATAGCTGTCGGTCCACTGCGCGTACGGGCCGGCGATCAGTGCCACCAGGTACGTACTCATGCGCGGGGTCGTGCGGAAGACGTGGCGGCCCGGAGCGGCCGCCAGCGGCTCGACGGTCTCGGCGTTGGAGATGACCTTCCAGTCCTCCGCCGCGACGACGGAGATGTCGAAGGTGGCCTTGAGATCCGGCTGGTCGAAGCACGCGAACATCCGCTTGGCGTCGGCGGTTTCGAACTGCGAGTACAGGTACACCGCATTGTCGGTGGGGTCGACGAAGCGGTGCAGTCCCTCGCCGGTGTTGGTGTAGAGGCAGTCGGCCTCGACGACGAGCTCATTGCTGTCCGCGAGGCCGCTCAGCGTGACCCCGGTGGCCTCGTCGTACGACGACACGTCGACCGGGGTGCCGTTGAGGACCGCCGAATGCACTGTGTCGGCGATGATGTCGATGAACGTCGACGCTCCGGCCGTCGCCGCGAACGTGACGGTGGTGCGGGAGCGGAAGGTGCTCTCGCCCGGTCGGCCGTCGCCGTCGGTGAGATCGAGTTCGATGCGATAGTTGTCGACGGTCAGCAGCGCCGAGCGTTCGGCGGCCTGTTCGCGGGTCAGATTCGGTGGGGCCACAAAGATCTCCTCATCACGGATGGACAATCGACTCCCCGCTATCCCATCACGCGCCGCCCTCCTCTCGCGATTTGCGCACTTATCGTTGCGACGCGGGCACCCGCGGCACCGAGAAGTGCGCAAATCGCGGGGTCAGGTGGCGAGTTCGGTGAGGGGGACGGCGGGGTCGGCGAGCCGGGTGGGGTCGACAGGACCGGAGAACGCGACGAGCGCCTTGATGTCGTCGGTGACATCCCAGATGTTGACGTTCATGCCGGCGAGCACCCGGTTCTCCTCGTCGAGCCAGAACGCCAGGAACTCTCGTGCTCCGACGTCGCCGCGGGTCACCACCTTCGAGTACTTCGGTGCCCAGCCCACATATTCCATGCCCAGGTCGTACTGGTCGGTGAAGAAGTACGGCAGGTTGGTGTACTCGACCGGGTGGCCGAGCATGGTCGCGGCCGCGATCGCGGGCTGGTTCAGCGCGTTGGCCCAGTGTTCGACGCGGACGCGGGCCGCCAGCAGCGGATGTTGCTGGGCGGCGATGTCGCCGACCGCGACGATGTCCGGGTCGCTCGTGGTGAGCGTGCCGTCCACGAGGATGCCACCGTCGACCGAAAGCCCGGCGGCCTCGGCGATCTCGATGTTGGGTTGCGCGCCGACAGCGACCAGCACCGCGTCGGCGGGCAGCACCGTCCCGTCGCCCAGTCGGACGCCGTCCGCACGCCCGTCGGTGACGGTGATCTCCTCGACCTTGGACCCGAAACGGAAGTCGATGCCGTGTTCGCGGTGCAGATCGGCGAACACGGCACCCATCTCCCTGCCCAGCGCTGCGAGCAGCGGCAATTCGGCCGACTCCACGATCGTGACCGCGACATCGCGACCGCGCGCCCCCGACGCGATCTCGAGTCCGATCCAGCCCGCGCCGACGATCACCAGTCGGGCTCCCGGGGAGAGCGCCGCGATCAGGGCGTCGGATTCGTCGATGGTGCGCAGGTAGTGCACGCCCGCCGCGTCGGCGCCGGGGATCGGTGGGCGACGCGAACGGGATCCGGTCGCGAGCGCGAGTCGGTCGTAGCCGAGTGTCGAACCGTCCGGCAGCACCACGCACTTGCGGTCGCGATCGAGCGCCGTCGCGGTGGTGCCCAGACGCAGGTCCACGTGGTGGTCTCGGTACCAGTCCCCGTGCTGGACGGTGAAATCGGGCAGCTCCTTCTTGCCGGCGACATGTTCCTTGGAAAGTGGTGGTCGCTCGTAGGGGAGATGGTCCTCCTGGCTGAGGAGGACGATGGACCCGTCGAAATCTCTGTCTCTCAACGATTCTGCGATCTTGGCGCCGGCCAGGCCGCCGCCGACGATGACGAACGTGCGATTCGATGACTCGTGGGATGTCACGGGGAGGCTCCGTTCCAGTGTGGCTACTGGCTGTCCTCCATCGACAGTAACGTTGCTCCGAGGTGTGCGGGAAGCATTCCCGCACGCGCATGGTTGTCTATCAATCGAGAGGTGTGACGTGGATCTGTCGCACCGCAGAACGAGGGAGACACGCGTGAGCGCGGAAGCACAGACAAACTCCGGCAAGACCGGCAAGAAGGACACCGTCGACTTCTGGTTCGACCCGCTGTGCCCCTGGTGCTGGATCACGTCGCGCTGGATCCTCGAGGTGACCGAGGTCCGCGACATCGAGGCCAAATTCCACGTCATGAGCCTCGCCGTCCTCAACGAGGGACGCGAGCTTCCCGAGGAGTACCGCGAGAAGATGGGCAAGGCCTGGGGCCCGGTGCGGGTTCTCATCGCGGCGGCCCAGCAGCGCGGCGACGACATCCTGCTGCCGCTCTACACGGCGATGGGCACGCGGATCCACAACGGCGGCGACCAGGATCTGACGAACGTCGTCGTCGAGTCCCTCGCCGAACTGGGCCTGCCCGCCGAGCTGGCGGCGGCCGCCGACACCGACGAGTTCGACGCCGAACTGCGCCGCAGCCACCACGCCGGCATGGACAAGGTCGGCGACGACGTCGGTACCCCCACCATCCACGTCAACGGCACCGCGTTCTTCGGCCCGGTCCTCTCGCGCATCCCGCGCGGTGAGGATGCCGGCAAGGTGTGGGACGGCACCGTCGCCCTGGCGTCGTACCCGCACTTCTTCGAGCTCAAGCGGACCCGCACCGAGGATCCCCAGTTCGACTGAGGTCCGGTCGCCGAGTGACCGTTCCGGGGGCGAGAGAGAGGGTGCGTGCGGTGCTCGCCACCAGTGTCGAACGCCTCGCGCGAGCCGGGTGCGACTTCTTCGTCTGCCCGGACAACACGGCGCATCTCGCTCTCGAGGCCGACGGTGATCACCTCGCCCTGCCCGGGCTGCATCTGGTCGACATCGTCGCGGATGCTGCCCAGCAGGCCGGGCACGCCCGCGTCGGCATCCTGGGAACGCGCTTCACGATGCAGGGACCGCTGTACCCCCGAGAACTGGCCGCACGGGGCATCGACGCCGTCGTTCCGGATACCGCCGATCAGGCCATGGTCCGCTCGGCAGTCTTCGACGAACTGGTCCACGGGGATTTCCGGCCACAGACGCGGGCGTCGTTCGTCGCACTCATCGAGAGGCTCGCTTCCGCCGGCTGCGACGCGGTTGCGTTGGTGTGTACCGAGATTCCTCTGCTCGTGCGGCCCGAGCACTCGCCACTGCCGATTCTGGATTCCACGCGGCTCTCCGGACGCGCGGCGCTCGAGGTCGCGGTGGGAAAGCGGCCCATGCCCACCTGGCGTGGATCGACGTTTCGACGGGCCGGCGCTCCCGGCGCCGGTACCGGGTGACTCGACGCGCGGGTTTCTCCTCCTCGAGTCCCCACGATCGCCGCGGCGACGTGACCTGTCAGAATTGAGGTCATGCGCGTATACCTGGGTGCCGACCACGCCGGCTTCGAACGCAAGAACCAGATCATCGAACACCTCACCGCGAACGGCCATGAGGCCATCGACTGCGGTGCACACGTCTACGACGCCGTCGACGACTACCCGGCCTTCTGCATCGAGGCGGCCCGCCGCGTCGTCGCCGATCCGGGCAGCCTGGGCCTGGTCCTCGGTGGCAGCGGCAACGGTGAGCAGATCGCCGCGAACAAGGTTCCTGGCGCCCGCTGCGCCCTCGCGTGGAGCGTCGAGACCGCGCAGCTGGCCCGCCAGCACAACAACGCGCAGCTCATCGGCATCGGCGGCCGCATGCACTCCCTCGAGGAGACCCTCGCGATCGTCGACGCCTTCCTCGCCACCGAGTGGTCCGACGAGGAGCGTCACCAGCGTCGCATCGACATCCTCGCCGAGTACGAGAAGACGGGTGTGGCGCCGGCCGTGCCCGCGGCCCCCGAAGCCTGAACGAACAGGTAAGCAGAACGTGCCCGAGGGCCACACTCTCCACCGTCTCGCGCGCCTGCATCAGCAGCGTTTCGCGGGATCGCCGGTGTACGTGTCGAGCCCGCAGGGCAGATTTGCCGAGGACGCGGCCCTGATCGACGGCCGCGCCCTCGTGCGTTCCGACGCGTGGGGCAAGCACCTGTGGCACCACTACGAGAACGGTCTCGTGGTGCACGTCCACCTGGGGTTGTACGGCAAGTTCACCGAGTCCGCGCTCCCGCTCGAGGCGCCCGTCGGGCAGGTCCGGATGCGCATGATCGGCGCCGAGTTCGGCACCGACCTGCGCGGTCCCACCGCCTGTGAGGTGCTGCATCCGCCGCAGGTCGCCGCGATCGAGGCCCGCCTGGGTCCCGATCCGCTGCGCAAGGACGCCGACCCGGACCGGGCGTGGGCGCGGATCTCGAAGTCGCAGACACCGATCGGCGCGATGCTGATGGATCAGGCCGTGTTGGCCGGCGTCGGCAACGTCTACCGTGCCGAGGTCCTGTTCCGGCACGGGATCCACCCGGAGCGGCCCGGCAAGCGCGTCAGCCGCGCCGAGTTCGACGCGATGTGGGACGACCTCGTCGAACTGATGAAGGTCGGGGTCCGCCGCGGCAGGATGCACGTCGTGCGGCCCGAGGACGACCACGGCGAGCCGTCGTACGCGAAGGACCGGCCGCGGACCTACACCTACCGCAGAGCAGGATCGGCGTGCCGCATCTGCAGCACGCCGATCTCTCACTCGGTTATGAAGGGGCGCAACCTGTTCTGGTGCCCCGGTTGTCAGGCCGACTAGAAGTCGAAGCCCCCGAAATCGCCTCCGCCGAAATCTCCGCCGCCCCAGTCTCCGCCGTAGTCGCCGCCGCCGTCGCCCGCGGCGCCGTAGTCGACATCGCCGCCAGCGTCTCCGCCGTCTCCGCCGTCTCCGCCGTCAGTGCCGGCATCGCCGCCGTCACCGTCGGCTGCGTCCATGCCGTCCTGGTAGCCGTCGCCGTAGCCGTCGGCGAACCCCTGCGCGTCGTATCCCACCCCGGACATCCCGGAGAACATCGCAGAGAACAGGAACATCGAACCGACACCCCACGCGCCGGCGACGAGCGCGGGCTTCCACCACGGCTCGGAGTACCAGCCTGCGGGGACCGGACGTCCGGCGACGCGGCCGCCGGGGTAGTAGTTGGGTGTGCGAGCCGACGGATTGGGTGACGCCGAGACCTGACGGCCCTCGAACTCGATGTCGCGGTCCTCGGTGACCGAGCCGGCCGACTTCTGGCCGTCGATGCTCGGGATCTCGGGACCCGGATCCATGCCCATCGCGGAGCGCGCGGCGCGGATGTAGTACAGACCCTCGAGTGCGGTCTGCTTCGCCAGACGCGCCTGCACGGGCGTCGTGGCCTGTTCGATCTGCGAACCGGCGGCGGTGTACCGCTCGGAGGCGTCGGCGAGAGCCTGCTTGGAGGCGTCGTCGCTGCCGACGAGGTTGTAGACCTGGCCACCCAGGCGCTCGATCGACTGGCGGGCATCCGCCTTGGCGTCTTCGAGTTGGTTCGCCGAGTGGCCCTTGTTCTTGTTCTGGCTCTTCATCACCAGAAAGACGACGGCGCCGATCACGGCGACGATGAGGAGGAGTTCCACGGGGGACCTTCCGGAGGTGTCAAATCGGACATTGTCAAGGATACCGGGGGCGGGCGTGGCGTGATCGTGTCTCGAATCCTGTCGGTGGTCGATGCGAACATATGTTCGTGTCCGACGTCGTCGATCGTTCCCCGCCGCCGCGTGCCGAGGCGACGATCCTGCACGCCGATCTGGACGCGTTCTACGCCTCGGTGGAGCAGCGCGACGATCCGGGCCTGCGGGGGTGGCCGGTGATCGTGGGCGGGGGAGTGGTCCTCGCGGCCAGCTACGAGGCGAAGGCGTTCGGGGTGCGCACCGCGAGCAGCGGATCGGAGGCGCGGCGGCGATGCCCGCACGCGATCGTCGTCCCGCCCCGGATGTCCGCGTATGCGCGGGCCAGCCGCGAGGTGTTCGACGTCTTCCGGAACACGACACCCCTGGTCGAGGGCATCTCGATCGACGAGGCATTCCTCGACGTCGGCGGGTTGAGCCGGATCAGCGGCAGTCCGCGACAGATCGCGGAGCGGTTGCGCCGAGACGTGCGCGAACAGGTGGGGCTGCCGATCACGGTCGGCATCGCGCGGACGAAGTTCCTGGCCAAGGTCGCCAGTGCAGTGGGGAAACCCGACGGGCTGCTGCTGGTGCCGCCGGATCGCGAGCTCGAGTTCCTGCATCCACTGCCGATCGAACGACTGTGGGGTGTCGGGGCCGTGACCTCCGCGAAGCTGCACGGATACGGCGTTCGGACCGTCGCGGAACTCGCGGCGCTGTCCGAGCGCGAACTGTCCACCGTGGTCGGATCGGGATCCGCCCGGCACCTGCACGCGCTGGCGTGGGCGCGCGATCCGCGGCGGGTCGAGACGGGGCGACGGCGTCGGTCGATCGGGGCGCAGAGTGCCCTCGGGCGTCGCGTGCGAAGCTTCGCCGAGATCGAGACGATCGCCGCCGCGCTGGTGGACCGTGTGGCGAGGCGTCTGCGGGCGGCCGGACGGGTGTGCCGCACGGTGGTGATCCGGATGAGGTTCGCGGACTTCGGGCGTGCCACCCGCTCGGTGACCCTCGGCGAGGCCTCGGCACGAACCGAGACCATTCTCGGTGCGGTGCGATCGTTGCTGGAGCATTCGCGGCCGTTGATCGCCGAGCGGGGACTGACGCTGATCGGTGTCGCGCTGTCGAACCTGGACGCGGAAGGCGCCGAACAGCTCGCGCTGCCGTTCGAGCCGGACACCGGGAGCTCGTCGAAGGAGTCCGACGGTGTCCGCCTCGACGGCGCGCTCGACGCGGTGCGGGCGAAATTCGGATCGGTCGCGGTCACCCGCGCCGCGCTGCTCGGTCGCGACGGTGGTGACAGCGTCCCGCTCCTGCCCGACTAGTGCGAGTGCCGGTCAGGCGTTGGCGGCCTCGTTCAGACGCTCCAGGGTTCCGGTGGCCTCGAGGTACTCCTGCACCCAACGTTCGATGACCGCCGCGGTCTTCTCCACCTTGGTGAACTGGCCGACGACCTGACCCACGGGGTTGAACGCGACGTCGACGGTCTCGTCGGGGTACTTGTGGGTGGCGGCCACGGCCATGCCGGACACCATGTACTGCAGCGGCATGCCGAGGGGCTCCGGGTTGCCTGCCTTCTCCCACGCCTCGGTCCAGTCGTTGCGCAGCATCCGGCAGGGCTTGCCGGTGAACGAGCGGCTGCGCACCGTGTCGCGACTGCTGGCATTCGCGTAGGCGGCCTGCTGGACGGCGGTGTTCTCGGCCTCCTCGACCATGAGCCACTGCGAACCCGACCACGCGCCCTGGGCGCCCATGGCGAGCGCGGCCGCGATCTGCTGGCCGCTGCCGATGCCACCCGCCGCCAGCACGGGAATCGGGGCAACCTCCTTGACGACCTGCGGCCACAGCACGATCGAGCCGACCTCGCCGCAGTGGCCGCCGCCCTCGCCGCCCTGCGCGATGATGATGTCGACGCCGGCGTCCGCGTGCTTGCGGGCCTGGTAGGGCGATCCGCACAGCGCCGCGACCTTCCGGCCCGACGCGTGGATGTGCTCGATCATGTCCGCGGGCGGGGTGCCGAGGGCATTGGCGATCAGCGTGACCTTCGGGTGCTGGAGTGCCACCTCGACCTGCGGGGTGGCGGTGGCCTCGGTCCAGCCGAGCAGCTGCAGCGCGTTCTCGCGGCCGTCGGCCGGCGTGGGGACACCGTGATCGGTGAGGATGCCGCGAGCGAAGTCGAGCGTCTCCTGCGGCACCATCGACTGCAGCATCTTGGTCAGTTCGTCGGCGGACAGATTCGAGTCCATGCCCTCGTACTTGTTCGGGATCACGATGTCGACGCCGTAGGGGTGGTCGCCGATGTGCTCGTCGATCCACTTCAGCTCGATCTCGAGTTCCTCGGGTGTGAACCCCACGGCGCCGAGAACGCCGAATCCGCCGGCCTTGCTGACGGCGACCACGACGTCGCGGCAATGGGTGAAGGCGAAGATCGGGAACTCGATTCCGAGATCGTCGCAAAGTGGGGTGTGCATCCGGCACTCCTTCGGGGGTGGAAGTCGGAAATCTGTAACAGGTTCCAACTTAGGTCAGGCATCCCTGGTGTGCGGCGGGAATCACGAAGCGGCCGAAGCTCCGAGTAATGTGACAAGAGTCACTCGACGGTGGTCTGGTCGGGCGGCAGATTCGCGTGCGCTCGGCGGGGGCGGCGCGGGGTCGGATGGGTGATGGGTTCCGAAGGGGCGGAAACAAGAAAAACCCCCACCGTTCGGACATATATCCGAACGGTGGGGGTTTCCTCCGTGTGGAGGGGATGACGGGAATCGAACCCGCGTAATCAGTTTGGAAGACTGAGGCTCTACCATTGAGCTACATCCCCGTGCATACGACATTTGTGGGATCGCCAGCGATGTCGTCTGCGAGATGAGACTGTACCCAACCTCGCTTTGGATTTCATAATCGGGGGGCCGTAGGATTCTGCCTCGGGTCCTCGCGAGGTTGGCGGAGGCCTGTTCTGACGGGGTGTGGCGCAGCTTGGTAGCGCATCCGCTTTGGGAGCGGAGGGTCGCAGGTTCAAATCCTGTCACCCCGACCAGACGCGTGGCAGGGCCGACAATCCGGTCCTGCCACGAAGAGACACGAGATATCGAATCAAAGAGCACCACCACACGAAGGAGCCAGATCCGTGAAGAGCACCGTCGAGCAGCTCAGCCCGACGCGAGTCCGTATCAACGTTGAGGTGCCCTTCGAGGAGCTCAAGCCTGATTTCGACAAGGCCTACAAGGCGCTCGCGCAGCAGATCCGTCTCCCCGGCTTCCGTCCGGGCAAGGCTCCGGCCAAGCTGCTCGAGGCTCGTGTCGGTCGTGGCGCGGTGCTCGAGCAGGTCGTCAACGACGCCCTCCCGTCCCGCTACTCCGAGGCCGTCAACGCCTCCGAGGTGAAGGTCATCGGCCAGCCGGAGATCGAGATCACCAAGCTCGAGGACGGCCAGGAGCTCACGTTCACCGCCGAGGTCGACGTCCGCCCCGAGATCACCCTGCCGGACTTCTCCACCGTCGCCGTCACGGTCGACCCGATCGAGGTCACCGACGAGGCAGTCGCCGAGCAGCTGCTGTCGCTGCGTCAGCGCTTCGGCACCCTGAAGGGTGTCGAGCGTGAGGTTCAGGACGGCGACTTCGTGTCGATCGACCTGTCCGCCACCGTCGACGGCCAGGCCGTTCCGGAGGCCACCGCGTCGGGTCTGTCCCACGAGGTCGGCTCGGGACAGCTGATCGAGGGCCTCGACGAGGCCATCGTCGGCGTCAAGGCCGGTGAGTCGAAGGACTTCACCTCCAAGCTGGTCGCCGGCGAGTTCGCGGGCCAGGAGGCGGTCATCACCGTCACCGTCGGTTCCGTCAAGGAGCGCGAGCTGCCCGAGGCCGACGACGAGTTCGCCCAGATGGCAAGCGAGTTCGACACCCTCGAAGAGCTCGAGGCCGACCTGCGTGAGCGCGTCGCACGCGTCCGCAAGGTCGAGCAGGCCGGCCAGATCCGCGACAAGGTGCTCGAGGCTCTGCTCGAGACCGTCGAGGTCCCGCTGCCCGAGGCCGTCGTCAAGGCCGAGGTCGACGCCGCGCTGCACGACGCGATCCACGGTCTGGACCACAACGAGGAGAAGCTGAACGAGCTCCTCGAGTCGCAGGGCACCACGCGTGAGCAGTTCGACGCGGACGCCAAGGAGGCTGCCGAGCGCTCGGTGAAGACCCAGCTGCTGCTCGACGCCATCGCCGACGCCGCGGGCACCACCGTCGGCCAGGACGAGCTCACCGAGCGCATCCTGTTCCAGGCGCAGCGCTACGGCATGGCTCCGGAGCAGTTCATCCAGCAGATCCAGCAGGCCAACCAGCTCGGCGCCGTCTTCGCGGACGTCCGACGTGGCAAGGCGCTTGCCGGTGTCGTCGACGCCGCGACCGTCACCGACACCGCCGGTGCAACGATCGACACCGCCGAGATGTTCGGCACCGCAGAGGCGGAGGCCGACGAGGCCGAGGCCGAGGGCGACGACAAGTAGCACCCCGGCGGAATGACGCCTGCCACCCCCGGTGGGCGCGAGTATTTCCGCTTTCAGCGAAGTAGGGCGGCACCGGGACTCCGGTGCCGCCCTACTTCGTTAGTGTCAGTGTCAGGAACCAACGACTTATCGAGAAGGCAGGTACCGTGACTTACCAGAATCCCGCCATGACTTCAGCCACCTCCGGTCTGAATCTCAGCGACTCGGTGTACGAACGCCTGCTTCGCGAGCGCATCATCTTCCTCGGTACGCAGGTGGACGACGACATCGCGAACAAGCTGTGCGCCCAGATCCTGCTGCTGTCGGCAGAGGACCCCACCCGGGACATCTCCCTGTACATCAACTCGCCCGGCGGCTCGGTCACGGCCGGCATGGCGATCTTCGACACCATGCAGTTCGCCGAGTGCGACGTCGCGACCTTCGGCATGGGCCTGGCCGCCTCGATGGGGCAGTTCCTCCTGTCGGCCGGCACCAAGGGCAAGCGGTACGCCCTGCCGCACGCGCGGATCATGATGCACCAGCCGTCGGCCGGCATCGGTGGCACCGCGTCCGACATCGCGATCATGGCGGAGCAGTTCGCGCACACCAAGCGCGAGATGGCCGAGCTCATCGCGGAGCACACCGGCCAGACCGTCGAGCAGATCACTGCGGACTCGGACCGTGACCGCTGGTTCACCGCGAAGGAAGCGCTCGAGTACGGCTTCGTCGACCACGTCATCACCCGCGCGCGGCAGGCCGGCGGCGCAGGCAACTAGCCCGCAACGCATCCGACCTTCCGCCCACACCATCTTGGAGAACTGATGACCAACCTCTTCGATCCCCGTGCCGCCCACGCGCTCGGCGGCCAGGCTCCGGCCGGCGCCCAGTCGCGCTACATCCTGCCCTCGTTCATCGAGCACTCCAGCTACGGCGTCAAGGAGTCCAACCCCTACAACAAGCTGTTCGAGGAGCGCATCATCTTCCTCGGCGTGCAGGTGGACGACGCGTCGGCGAACGACGTCATGGCGCAGCTGCTGGTGCTCGAGTCGCTCGACCCGGACCGCGACATCACCATGTACATCAACTCGCCGGGCGGCTCGTTCACGTCGCTGATGGCGATCTACGACACGATGCAGTACGTGCGGGCCGACATCACGACGGTCTGCCTCGGCCAGGCCGCGTCGGCCGCGGCCGTCCTGCTCGCTGCCGGCACGCCCGGCAAGCGCCTCGCGCTGCCGAACGCCCGTGTGCTGATCCATCAGCCCGCGACCGGTGGCATCCAGGGTCAGGTCTCCGATCTGGAGATCCAGGCCGCGGAGATCGAGCGCATGCGCCGACTGATGGAGACCACGCTCTCGAAGCACACCGGCCGGGATCCGGACGTCATCCGCAAGGACACCGACCGCGACAAGATTCTGACGGCGGAAGAGGCGAAGGAGTACGGCATCATCGACGACGTCCTCCAGTACCGGAAGCTGTCCGCCCAGAAGTGATGTGGGGCATCCCGGTTCGCCGACACGCCGAGTGATCGGATTGCGGCGGACCGGGGTGCACACCCGTCAAGCTGGGGCATTCCGCGTTCTTCACGCGGATGTGATTCATGTGTCGGAATCGTGTTCGCCGTGTGGGAATCACCGGCTTTTGGTCGACCTCGTTCCCGATCTGCGGGTACGGTCACACCATGGGCCTTCGATCCTGAGCCGAGGGCACGCGATCGCTGAACAGCGATCCGCGGGGATTCGGGTGAGGGTGCTCGCACGTAGACAAGGAAGTAGGGACCTTACGAGATGGCACGCATCGGTGACGGCGGCGATCTGCTCAAGTGCTCGTTCTGCGGTAAGAGCCAGAAGCAGGTCAAGAAGCTCATTGCGGGACCCGGGGTCTACATCTGCGACGAATGCATCGATCTGTGCAACGAGATCATCGAGGAAGAGCTGGCGGAGTCCAGTGAGGTCAAGCTCGACGAGCTGCCCAAGCCCGCGGAGATCCGCGACTTCCTCGAGAACTATGTGATCGGTCAGGACGCTGCGAAGCGGACGTTGGCGGTGGCGGTCTACAACCATTACAAGCGCATCCAGGCGGGCGACCGCAGTCGGGACGCGCGCGGTGAGACCGTCGAGTTGGCGAAGTCGAACATCCTCATGCTCGGCCCCACCGGCTGCGGCAAGACCTACCTCGCGCAGACGCTGGCGAAGATGCTCAACGTGCCCTTCGCGATCGCGGACGCGACGGCACTGACCGAGGCCGGATACGTCGGTGAGGATGTCGAGAACATCCTGCTGAAGCTGATCCAGGCCGCCGACTACGACGTCAAGCGCGCCGAGACCGGCATCATCTACATCGACGAGGTCGACAAGATCGCCCGCAAGAGCGAGAACCCGTCGATCACGCGGGACGTGTCCGGTGAGGGTGTGCAGCAGGCGCTGCTGAAGATCCTCGAGGGCACGCAGGCGAGTGTGCCGCCGCAGGGTGGGCGCAAGCACCCGCACCAGGAGTTCATCCAGATCGACACCACCAACGTGCTCTTCATCGTGGCGGGTGCGTTCGCCGGTCTCGAAAAGATCGTCTCCGATCGGGTCGGCAAGCGCGGCATCGGCTTCGGCGCCGAGGTCCGCTCGAAGGCCGAGATCGACACGCAGGACCACTTCGCGGAGGTCATGCCCGAGGACCTGATCAAGTTCGGTCTTATTCCCGAGTTCATCGGCCGGCTTCCGGTCGTGGCGTCGGTGACCAATCTCGACAAGGAATCTCTGGTCAAGATCCTCTCCGAGCCGAAGAACGCGCTCGTCAAGCAGTACACCCGCCTGTTCGACATGGACGGCGTCGAACTCGAGTTCACGGTGGACGCGCTGGAGGCGATCGCGGATCAGGCGATCCACCGTGGCACGGGTGCCCGTGGGCTGCGCGCGATCATGGAGGAAGTCCTGCTCCCGGTGATGTACGACATCCCCAGTCGTGACGATGTCGCGAAGGTGGTCGTCACCGCGGAGACCGTCAACGACAACGTCCTGCCGACGATCGTGCCGCGCAAGCCGGAGCGGGAGCGTCGCGACAAGTCGGCATAGGTACCGGGTGGTCCTGAACAAGGACTCTCCGCCAGTTCCACCACGCCTCGTGCGCCCGGTTGATTCGGATCAGGTCCGAATCGGCCGGGCGCACGTTGCTGTGCGCCGACCGGGTTCCGGTGTCGGCTCAGGGCCCTCGTCGCACCCGCGGCGCGTGCGGGGCAGTGTCCCTCCGATTCCGATGTGGTGCACCAGCATCCGGCCGTCTCAGGTGGCGCGCAGAACTGCGATCGCGAGCGAGGTCAGCTCGGTTTCGAACGCCTCGAGGTCGCGAGTCGTCCCGGCGGTGGCTTCTCGCTCCCAGGTGGCCATCGCCGACACGACGAATCGGGCCATCATGGCCACCCTCCGTGCGCGGGCGTCGGGAGTCAGGTGGGTGAGTTCGTCGGTGATGCCGGCGAACAGTTCCTGGAGTAGTTTCATCCCGCCGATCCGGGGGTACCTGGGATCGGCGGGGACCAGCGATGTCGGTGTCGAGACGAAGTCCAGGTGGACCCCGGTGAGCCACTGTTCGTTGAACCGTGCCCAGTAGGACGGCTCGCGGGCCGCGACCTCCGCGACGAAGGGGTGGATGTAGCAAGCGACCAGATGGGCGAGGCGGTCGGAGTCGCCGGAGTTCGCGAGCATGTCGGCGCGGAGCGCGTTGATGGAGCCCATGTGCTCGAGCCAGATCGCTTCGAGCAGGCCGTCCCACGAGCCGAAATGGTAGGTGAGTGCCGAATTGTTGCGCTGCCCCGCGGTTCTCACGATCTCCCTCGCGGACACCCCGTGCATGCCTCGTTCGGCGATGAGACGTTCGGCGACTTCGAGGATCGTGTCGCGAGCGTTCGGCGAATTCATAGCCGACAGCGTACTGAATGAGCTAACTTCATCGAGCTAAGACGCGTTTCTTAATCTGGAGGTTGTTCGTGAACACACTGACGAAGGCCGGGAGCGGCCGCACACGGGGCGTGGGACTCTTCACGCTCGTGGCGGCCACGTAGGTCGCGCTCGTGGCGGCCACGTAGGTCGCGCTGGTGGCGGCGGGATGCAGCAGTAACAGCTCGGCCGAGGCCGACGGTGCGGCGACGCTGGAACCGGGTCAGCTGCTGTCGAGTCAGTAATTGCGGGGCGCCCCGGTCCTGCCCAGCGCGGCCCGCAGCGAGCTCATCGTGTACGTCTCGCAGAACGCGCAGGGCGATCCCGTGGTCGTGTCGGGCACGCTGTCGATTCCGAAGACATCCGCACCCGACGGCGGGTGGCCCGTCCTCAGCTGGGCCCACGGCACCACGGGTGTCTCCGACATCTGCGCGCCGTCCGCCGATTCGGACGACGGCCTCGCGCACGACTACCTCGGCGTGGTCGACGAGACCCTCGATCGCTACGTCGCCGACGGGTACGTCGTCGTGCAGACCGACTACGTCGGCATGGGCACGCCGGGCGGGCACCCGTACATGGACGGTGGGACGGAAGCCAACGCCGTCGTCGACATCGTGCGCGCGAGCCGCGAACTCGACGATTCGATCAGCAACCAGTGGTACGCGATGGGGCACAGCCAGGGTGGGCACGCCACGCTGTTCACCGCCGCGCAGGGTGCGGAGCGGGCACCGGAGCTGGATCTGCGGGGCGCGGTCGCGATCGCGCCGGGCAACGGCACGAGCCAGACGCCGGCGTACCTGGCCTCCGGAAACCCCGCAGTGGCACCGGCCCTCGCGTTCCTGCCGCTGATCCTGCTCGGCGCGGAGGCGGCCGATCCGTCGATCGACGCGGATTCGTACGTCACACCGACCTCCAAGGCGTTGCTGACCGCGGCCCGCAACGGCTGCGTCGCGCAGATCCGCGACGTGATCCCGTCGGTGCCCGTCGACCAGGCGTTCGCGCCCGGCGCGGATATGGACAAGTTGATCGGCTACCTGAAGAAGCAGGAGCCGGCGCAGCTGAAGCTCTCGGTTCCGACGATGATCCTGCAGGGCACCGCCGACACGCTGGTCGCCGAGCCGGGATCGAACGCGTTGGCGAAGGCGTTGTGCGACAGCGGGTCGACGGTCGGCTACAAGACCTACGAGGGCGCCGATCATCGCGCCGCGGTTGCGGACTCCTTCGGCGACGCCGAGCAGTTCTTCCAGCAGTTGCAGGCGGGGGGGACACCCGCGGGCACCTGCTAGAACGGTCCGAACAGCTGCGAGTAGCGCGGGGGATTGCCCACGAGTTCACCGGTGGGGAGGGTGGCGACGGTGTCGACGAGTTCGACGACACCATCGTCGTCGCCGCACTGCGCGGTGACGTGGTAGTCGGCACGTAGATCCCCGGGCGGGACGTGCCGTCACCGCTTGATGCGGTGCTCGCCGGTGTAGACGTTCATACTCTCGCCGCGGAGGAACCCGACGAGTGTCATCCCCTGGTCCCGGGCCAGGTCGACCGCCAGTGACGACGGCGCCGACACGGCGCCGAGCAGTGGGATGCCGGCCATCGCGGCCTTCTGCACGAGTTCGAACGAGGCCCGGCCACTGACGATCAGGACGGCATCGGACAGGGGGATCCGGCGCCCGGTCAGCGCCCAGCCGACGACCTTGTCGACCGCGTTGTGGCGACCGACATCCTCACGCAGCGCGAGGAGCGCGCCGTCGGTCGTGAACAACCCGGCGGCGTGCAGCCCGCCGGTGGCCTCGAACACCCGTTGGCCCCGACGCAGAGTGGGTGGCATCGAGGACAGCGCGGCTGCGGTGACCTCGATTGTGCTGTCGGACAGTGTGAAGCGGCTGCGGGTCGCGACCTCGTCGAGCGATGCCTTCCCGCACACCCCGCACGCCGACGTGGTGAGGAACTCGCGTCGACCCCGGGTGCCCGGATCCGGAACGTCGGGCCCGAGTTCGACGTCGAGGACGTTGTAGGTGTTGGCGCCGTCGTCGTCGACGCCGTCGCAGTACCGGATCACCGAGACGTCCTGGACGCTGCCGATGATGCCCTCGGCCAGCAGGAACCCGTGGACCAGGTCGATGTCGTTGCCGGGCGTGCGCATCGTGACGGTGAGGGACCGCCCGCCGAGGCGGATCTCGAGAGGTTCCTCGACGGCCAGGGTGTCCGGGCGGTGCCGGGTCCCGTCCGGGGTGATGCGCAGGACGGGCCGCCGGGCGGTGACGCGTCCCATCAGCCGGCCCTGGCCGGTTCGAGCCGGACGACGATAGCCTTGGACACGGGTGTATTCGACTTGGCGGCAACGTGATCCAGGGGAACCAGCGGATTCGTCTCGGGGTAGTAGGCGGCCGCGTTGCCGCGGGGCGTGCTGTACTCGACGATCCGGAAGTCGTGGACGCGACGCTCCTCGACCGTGTCGTCCGCGGTGGTCCACTCGGAGACCACGTCCACCGATTGCCCGTCGGACAGACCCATCTCGGCGATGTCGGCGGCGCTGACGAAGACCACTTTCCGCCCACCCTTGACACCGCGGTAGCGGTCGTCGAGGCCGTAGATCGTGGTGTTGTACTGGTCGTGGCTGCGCATCGTCTGCAGGATCAACCGTCCGGGCGGGGTCGGCACCCACTCGAGCGCGTTGACCGCGAAATTGGCCCTGCCGGTGTGGGTCCGGAACTCGCGTGCGTCTCGCGGCGGATGCGGTAGCTGGAAGCCGTCGGGTTGGCGCACCCGGGTGTTGTAGTCCTCGCAGCCCGGCACGACGCGGGAAATCGAATCCCGGATCAGGTCGTAGTCGCCCTCGAACTCGGCCCACGGCACCGAATGCTCGGACCCGAGCAGTTCGCGTGCGAGCCGGCAGACGATCGCGACCTCGCTGCGCAGGTGCTCACTCACCGGCTTCAGCCGTCCGCGGGACAGATGCACCATCGACATCGAATCCTCCACCGATACCAACTGCTTGCCGGTGGCCTGGACGTCGAGGTCGGTGCGGCCGAGGGTGGGCAGGATCAGCGCGGTGCGCCCGTGCACGACGTGGCTGCGGTTGAGCTTGGTCGAAACCTGCACGGTCAGTTCGCAGTTCCGCAGCGCCTGCTCGGTGGCCGCGGTGTCCGGGGTGGCGGCGACGAAGTTGCCGCCCATTGCCATGAACACCCGGGCGCGGCCGTCGCGCATCGCCCGGATCGCGTCGACGGTGTCCCACCCGTGCCGCCGCGGGCTCTCGATCGAGAACTCGGTGTCCAGGGCGGCCAGGAACTCCTCCGGCATCTTCTCCCAGATGCCCATGGTGCGGTCGCCCTGAACGTTGGAGTGGCCGCGGACCGGGCACACGCCGGCGCCCGGTTTGCCGATCATGCCGCGCATGAGCAACAGGTTCACGGCCTCCTGGATGGTGGCGACCGCGTGCGCCTGCTGGGTGAGTCCCATCGCCCAGCACGTGACGGTGCGGTCGGATTCGGCCAGCGCGCGGGCGGTGTCCTCGAGTTGCTGCATCGTCAGGCCGGTCGCCTCCACGACGGTGTCCAGGTCGACGGCGCGCACGTGGTCGGCGTACTCCTCGAACCCGGCGCAGTGCCGATCGACGAACGCGCGGTCGACGACGGTGCCCGGTGCGCGGTCCTCGGCCTCGAGCAGCAGTCGGCCCAGGCCCTGGAAGAGCGCCATGTCCCCGCCGAGTCGGATCTGCAGGAAGTCGTCGGCGATGTCGACTCCGCGGCCGAGGACGCCGCCGACCTTCTGGGGGTCCTTGAACCGGCGCAGGCCTGCCTCCGGCAACGGGTTGATCGCAATGATCCTGGCGCCGTTGGCCTTCGCCTTCTCGAGGGTGGACAGCATGCGCGGGTGGTTGGTGCCCGGGTTCTGTCCCGCGATGAGAATGAGATCGGCCTGCTCGAGGTCGGGTACCGACACCGAGCCCTTGCCGATGCCGATCGCCTCGGTGAGCGCGCTGCCCGACGACTCGTGGCACATGTTGGAGCAGTCCGGCATGTTGTTGGTGCCGAAGCTGCGAATCATCAACTGGTAGAGGAACGCCGCCTCGTTGCTGGTGCGGCCGGACGTGTAGAACACGGCCTCGTCGGGGCTGCCGAGCCCGCGCAGGTGGTCGCCGATCAGTCGGTAGGCGTCGTCCCACCCGATCGGTTCGTAGTGCTCGCTGCCGGGGCGCAGCACCATCGGGTGCGCGAGCCGGCCCTGCTGGCCCAACCAGTAGTCGGTGTGCTCATCCAGCTCGGAGATCCGGTGCGCGGCGAAGAACTCGGGGGTGACGGTCCGGAGCGTGGCCTCCTCGGCGACCGCCTTGGCGCCGTTCTCGCAGAACTCGGCGGGCTTGCGGTGTCCGGGCGTCTCGGGCCAGGCGCAGCCGGGGCAGTCGAACCCGTGGCGTTGGTTGAGGCGGGTGAGGGTGCGCGCGGTGCGGGCGATGCCCATCTGCTCCACGGCGCGCTCCATCGATACGAGCACGGCCGGCACGCCGGCCGCGTAGTCCTTCGTGTGGCTGACGACGAGGTCGTTCTCGTCGATGTCTTCCCGGGGACCCTTACGCGTCATGGACCCATACTGGCCCCGGAATTCCCGCGATGCACGGTCCGACGCACCGAACCGCGGGGTAGGGTCGGTGAGCCTTACCTACTCGAGTGCTGGCTGTGGTCGCGAACGGAGGGTCTACCTATGGGGGATTGCGGACCTGGACACGGCTTCGGGACGGTCGGACGCCGGGACATGGGTGCCCTCTCGCGGAGGGGGTTCCTGATCGGTGGCACCGGTGCGCTGCTCGCGTTCGCGGCGGCATGCGCCGGCGCGGAATCCGGTGGCGGCGATTCCGACGACGCCCCCGGCGCGACCGTGGCCCACAAGTACGGGCAGACCACGGTGCCCGCCCAGCCCAAGCGGGTGGTGAGCGTCGGCTACAACGACCAGGACGCACTGCTGGCTCTCGGGACGGTGCCGGTCGGGGTGTTCGACTGGTACGGCGACTACCCGAGCGCGGTGTGGCCGTGGGCGCAGGACGAATTGGGTGAGGCGGAACTGCCGGTCATCGGCAGCGCGAGCACCGGCATCGATATCGAGAAGGTGGCGGGCGTCGCCCCCGACCTCATCGTGGGTACGTATTCGGGCCTCACGCAGGGCCAGTACGACAAGCTCTCCGCGATCGCCCCGACGGTGGCGCAACCGGCCGGGGTCGCGGACTACGGCGTGCGCTGGCAGGACCAGACCATGATCCTGGGGGAGGCACTGGGGCGGCAGGACCGAGCCGCCGAACTGGTGTCGGGGGTGCAGCAGCAGTTGACCGATGTCGCGCTCGCCAACCCGGTGTTCGCCGGCAAGACGGTGCTCGTCGGGGCGCTGAAGGGGCCCGGCCAGTTCGGGGTGTACGGACCGGAGGACCCCAAGGTTCGCTTCTTCACCGAACTCGGATTCGTGAATCCGCCTGTGGCCGAGCAGATCCGCAAGACGAACTTTGCCGAGATCAGTACCGAGCAGCTGTCGCTCGCGAACGTCGACCTCCTCGTCTGGTACGCGGGGGGCGGGTTCGGCGACGATCTCCGCGCCGAGCTCGCGAAGACGCCGATCTATCGGACACTCGACGTCGTCGAGGACGGGCGCGCGGTCATCCTCGACGACGAGGCGGCGGAGGCCATGACGTGGAGCACCGTGCTGAGCCTGCCGTACGCGTTGCAGCAGATCCCGCCCCGAATCGCACCGCTGCTGGGCTGACCCGGCCGGTACTCTCGCGGTTATGGCAGCCGTCGTGCGACCCGTGACCCGACCGGACATTCCCGCGCTCTCACGTGCGCTGGCCGAGGCGTTCGACGACGATCCCGTGATGAGCTGGATGTTGCCCGACGCCTCGAAGCGGCCGGCCGGCCTGGCCCGGTTGTTCGCGGCGGAGATCCGCTACCACCATCTCTCCGGCGGGGGTGCGGAGCTGGCCGAGTCGGCCGACGGCACCATCGTCGGCGGTGCGCTGTGGGATCCGCCGGGCCGGTGGAAGCAGTCGGCGTTCGATTCCTTCCTGAGCCTGCCGACCGTGGCGCGCGCACTGGGCCGGTACCTGCGCGTCGGTGCCGAGGTCTCGCATGCGCTCGAGTCGGCACATCCCACCGAACCGCACTGGTATCTGGCGACCATCGGCACCTCCTCGGCAGGCCGCGGTGGCGGTTACGGCAAGGCACTGCTGAACTCGCGCCTGTCCCGCTGCGATGCCGAGGCGGCGCCGGCCTACCTCGAATCCAGCAAGCACGCGAACATCCCCTACTACGAACGCTTCGGGTTCGAGGTCACCGGAGAGATCGTGATCCCGAACGGTGGTCCGACACTGTGGAAGATGTGGCGCAATCCGCGGTGATCGCATCGTGAACGTGCACCGTGACGGCCGTCACGGGCCGTCTCGGCGTGGTACCAATCAGGGGTGACCTCGACCCCGCAGCACTCTCTCGGCATCCCCTTCCAGGACCTGGACGACTACCTCGCCCTGCCTCGCATGTCGGGCCTCGAGCTGTCCCCGGACGGCACCCGGCTCGTCGTCGCGCAGGCGGTGCTCGACGACACGGCCACCAAGTACGTGTCCGCGCTGTGGGAGATCGATCCGGCCGGTGCGGGCCCCGCGCGGCGGCTCACGTGGGGATCGAAGGGCGAATCCGGCGCCGCGTTCACCCACGACGGCGATCTGCTGTTCACGTCGACGCGGCCCTCGCCCGACGACTCCGACGACACGGCGGCGTCACTGTGGCGCCTGCCCGCCGCCGGTGGCGAGGCCTGCCGGGTGGCCGGACGCGGTGGCGGGATCGCGGGCGTGCGTGCCGCGCGGTCGGCGGCGCGCGTCGTGGTGAGCACCGGTGTCCTCGGGGCCTCCGGGACGGTCGAGGACGACGAGCGGATCCGCGGCGAGCGCAAGGACAAGAAGGTCTCGGCCGTCCTGCACACCGGATACCCGGTGCGGCACTGGGACCACGACCTCGGCCCCGACGTCCCGCACCTGCTGGCAGGTGCCACCAGCGGCGGTGCCGCCGAGGAAATCGTGCTCGACGACCTGACGCCGATGCCGGGCGTCGCGCTGCGCGACGCCGACTACGCGCTCGCCGACGACGGATCGTTCGTCGTCAGCACCTGGTCGGTCCCGGGTGTTCTCGGCACGATGCGCACTATCCTGGTGCGGATCGACGTGGCGACGGGGGAGCGCACCACGCTCGTCGACGACGACACGGCGGACGTGTTGCATCCGGCGATCTCGCCCGACGGCACGCAGGTCGTGTACCTGCGTGAATCCCACGGGGATCCGGAGCAGGCGCCACGAATCACGCTGCACCGCATCACCTTCGCGAGCGGGGTCGTCGAGGATCTCGCCCCGGGCTGGGATCGTTGGCCGACGGCCGTCGCGTGGCTGCCGGGCGGTGACGGCCTGCTCGTCACCGCCGACGACCGCGGTCGCGGCCCGATCTTCCTGCTGCGCGGCGGTACACCGGCGGCGCTCACGGCCGACGACGCCGCCTACACCGATCTGCGTCCGGCCCCGGACGGCTCCGCGGTGTACGCGATGCGCGCCTCGTACGCGCGGCCGCCGCACCCGGTGCGGATCGCCCTCGTCGGCGACGTCGGCTCCGTCACGGAACTGCGTGCCCCGTCGGTGTCGCCCCGGCTGCCCGGCCGCCTCACCGAGGTAGTGGGGCAGGCCGCCGACGGCACCCCGCTGCGCTCGTGGCTGGCACTGCCCGACTCGGCGTCGGCGGAACGCCCGGCGCCGCTGCTGCTGTGGGTGCACGGCGGCCCGCTGAATTCGTGGAACACCTGGTCGTGGCGCTGGAACCCGTGGCTGCTGGTCGCCAAGGGGTACGCGGTGCTGCTGCCGGATCCCGCGCTGTCCACCGGATACGGTCAGGACTTCGTCCAACGCGGCTGGGGACAGTGGGGCAAGGCGCCCTACACCGATCTGATGGCGATCACCGACGCCGCGGAGGCGCTGCCGGAGATCGACGCGAAGCGAACGGCCGCGATGGGCGGCTCGTTCGGCGGCTACATGGCGAACTGGATCGCCGGCCACACCGACCGCTTCAAGGCGATCGTCACGCACGCGAGCCTGTGGGCGCTGGACCAGTTCGGTCCCACCACCGACGCCGCCTGGTACTGGCAGCGCGAGATGACGCCCGAGATGGCGTTCGAGAACTCCCCGCACCTGTACGTCGCCGACATCGTCACCCCGATGCTGGTGATCCACGGCGACAAGGACTACCGCGTGCCGATCGGTGAGGGACTGCGCCTCTGGTACGAACTGCTGTCCGAGTCGGGGCTGCCCGCCGACGCCCAGGGGGAGACCGACCACCGGTTCCTGTACTTCCCCGACGAGAACCACTGGGTGCTCAGCCCCCAGCACGCCAAGATCTGGTACCAGGTGGTGGAGTCGTTCCTCGCCGAGCACGTGCTCGAGGAGGACGTCCCGCTGCCCGACGTACTGGGATCCTGATCCGCCGATTTGCGCACTTGTCGTTCCTGGACGGGCCGAGCCGGGACCGATAAGTGCGCAAAACGCGAGGGGGAGGGGCGGGGGCGATGGGGGCGCCGAGCCGGGTCCGGACGATTCGGCGGCACTGACTACGATTGGGGGGTGACCAGTGCGCCAGAGACTCCCCAGAACCCCGCAGACGCCCTCCCCAAGAGCTGGGATCCCAGTGCGGTAGAGGCCGACTTGTATCAGGGCTGGGTAGACGCCGGTTACTTCACGGCCGACCCGTCGAGCGACAATCCCGGCTACTCGATCGTGCTGCCGCCGCCGAACGTCACCGGCAGCCTCCACATGGGCCATGCGCTCGACCACACCCTGATGGACGCGCTGTGCCGCCGCAAGCGCATGCAGGGCTTCGAGGTGCTGTGGCTGCCCGGCATGGATCACGCCGGCATCGCGACGCAGACGATCGTCGAGAAGCAGTTGGCCGCGGACGGCAAGAAGAAGGAAGACTTCGGCCGCGAGCAGTTCATCGAGAAGGTCTGGGACTGGAAGCGCGAGTCCGGCGGCACCATCCAGGGCCAGATGCGTCGCATCGGCGACGGCGTCGACTGGTCCCGCGACCGCTTCACGATGGACGAGGGCCTCTCGCGCGCCGTCCAGACCATCTTCAAGCGCCTGTACGACGACGGCCTCATCTACCGCGCCGAGCGCCTCGTCAACTGGTCGCCGGTGCTGCAGACCGCGATCTCGGACATCGAGGTGAAGTTCGAGGAGGTCGAGGGCGAGCTCGTCTCGCTGCGCTACGGCTCGCTGAACGACGACGAGCCGCACGTCATCGTCGCGACCACCCGTGTCGAGACGATGCTCGGTGACACCGCGGTCGCCGTCCACCCCGAGGACGAGCGCTACAAGCACCTCGTCGGCACCACGCTCGAGCACCCCTTCACCGGCCGGCAGATCCCGATCATCGCCGACGACTACGTCGACCCCGCGTTCGGCACCGGCGCCGTGAAGATCACGCCCGCGCACGACCCCAACGACTTCGAGATGGGCGTCCGGCACAGCCTGCCGATGCCCACCATCATGGACAAGACCGGCAAGATCGCCGACACCGGAACGCAGTTCGACGGCATGGACCGCTTCGAGGCCCGCGTGAAGGTCCGCGAGGCGCTCGCCGAGCAGGGCCGCGTCGTCGCCGAGAAGCGCCCGTACGTGCACAGCGTCGGCCACTCCGAGCGTTCGGGCGAGACCATCGAGCCGCGGCTGTCGATGCAGTGGTGGGTCAAGGTCGATGCGCTCGCCAAGGCCGCCGGTGACGCGGTTCGCAACGGCGACACCGTCATTCACCCTGCCAGCCAGGAGCCGCGCTGGTTCGCATGGGTCGACAACATGCACGACTGGTGCATCTCGCGCCAGCTGTGGTGGGGCCACCGCATCCCGATCTGGTACGGACCGAACGGCGAGGTGCAGTGCTTCGGCCCGGACGAGACCGCACCCGAGGGCTGGGAGCAGGACCCCGACGTCCTCGACACGTGGTTCTCGTCGGGCCTGTGGCCGTTCTCCACGATGGGCTGGCCCGACAAGACCCCCGAGATCGAGAAGTTCTACCCCACCAGCGTTCTCGTCACCGGCTACGACATCCTGTTCTTCTGGGTGGCCCGGATGATGATGTTCGGCACGTACGTGGCCGGCGACGACGCGGTGGGCGGCGGCAAGGTGCCGTTCCAGGACCTGTTCCTGCACGGCCTGGTCCGCGACCAGTTCGGCAAGAAGATGTCGAAGTCGCGCGGCAACGGCATCGACCCGCTCGACTGGGTCGACCGCTTCGGCGCCGACGCGCTGCGCTTCACGCTCGCCCGCGGCGCCAACCCGGGCAGCGACCTCGCCGTCGGTGAGGACCATGCGCAGTCGTCGCGGAACTTCGCGAACAAGCTGTTCAACGCCACCAAGTTCGCGCTGATGAACGGTGCCGTCGTCGCGGACCTGCCGGCGCGCGATCAGCTCACCGACGCCGACCGCTGGATCCTGGACCGGCTCGAGCAGGTCCGTACCGAGGTCGACGAGGCATTCGAGAAGTTCGAGTTCTCCAAGGCGTGCGAGGCGCTCTACCACTTCGCGTGGGACGAGGTGTGCGACTGGTACCTCGAGCTCGCCAAGGTGCAGCTGGCGGAGGGCTCCGACCACGCCGAGGGCACCAAGGCGGTCCTCGGAAACGTCCTCGACACGCTGCTGCGGATGCTGCACCCGGTGATCCCGTTCGTCACCGAGACGCTGTGGAAGGTGCTCACCGGTGGCGAGTCCGTCGTGATCGCCGACTGGCCGACCGCCACCGGCGTTGCCGCGGATCCCGTTGCCGCGCAGCGGATCGAGGACATGCAGCGCCTCGTCACCGAGGTGCGTCGTTTCCGCAGCGACCAGGGCCTCAAGCCGTCGCAGAAGGTGGCCGCGCGCCTGTCCGGTGCGGCCGACGCCGACGTCGAGGGCCAGCTCGCCTCGGTGGCGGCACTCGCCAAGCTCACCGAGCCCGCCGACGGCTTCTCCGCGACCGCCTCGGTCGAGGTGCGCCTGAGCAAGGCCACCGTGACCGTGGAACTCGACACGTCGGGCACCGTCGACCTGGGCGCCGAGAAGAAGCGTCTGGAGAAGGACCTCGCGGCCGCCGAGAAGGAGCTTGCGGGCACCACCGCGAAGCTGTCCAACGAGGCGTTCCTCGCGAAGGCCCCCGACGCGGTCGTCGACAAGATCCGCGCCCGTCAGCAGGTGGCGCAGGAGGAGATCGCCCGCATGTCCGCACGTCTGAAGGAGCTGGGCGGAGCGTGAGCACCGAACGCCCGGGAGATCCCACCCCGGTCGACCTCGCCGAACTCGCGCTCGTCGAGGCGGAACTGGACAAGCGCTGGCCCGAGACCAAGATCGAGCCGTCGCTGACCCGGATCTCCGCGTTGATGGATCTGCTCGGCTCGCCGCAGCTCAGCTACCCGGCCATCCATGTCGCCGGCACCAACGGCAAGACGTCGGTGACGCGGATGATCGACGCCCTGCTCACCCACCTGCATCGGCGGACCGGCCGGACCACCAGTCCGCACCTGCAGCTGGCGACCGAGCGGATCAGCATCGACGGCGCGCCGATCCCGGTGCGCACCTACATCGACACGTACCGCGAGCTCGAGCCGTACATCGCGATGATCGACCGGCAGTCCGAGGCTGCCGGTGGTCCCGCGATGAGCAAGTTCGAGGTCACCACGGCGATGGCCTACGCCGCCTTCGCGGAGGCGCCGGTCGACGTCGCGGTCGTCGAGACCGGTCTGGGCGGCAAGTGGGATGCCACCAACGTCATCGACGCCCAGGTCGCGGTGATCACGCCGATCGGGCTCGACCACGTCGAGTACCTGGGCCCCGACCTCGAGTCGATCGCGGGGGAGAAGGCCGGGATCATCAAGAAGGGTCGCGAGAGCGGAGTCGAGGGCGTCGCCCCGATCGACACCGTCGCGATCATCGCCGAGCAGAGCCCCGAGGTGATGGACGTGCTGCTGCGCCGGGCCGTCGAGGCGGACGCAGCGGTGGCGCGTGAGGGCTCGGAGTTCCGGGTGCTGCGTCGGCAGATCGCGATCGGCGGCCAGCAGCTCGAGCTGCAGGGCCTCGGCGGCGTGTACGAGGACATCTTCCTGCCGCTGCACGGCGAGCACCAGGCGCGCAACGCGTCGCTCGCGCTCGCCGCGGTCGAGGCGTTCTTCGGCGCCGGACCCGACCGGCAGCTCGACGCGGATGCGATCCGTGCGGGCTTCGCGTCCGTCGTCAACCCGGGCCGTCTCGAACGGGTCCGCAGCGCGCCGACCGTGTTCCTCGATGCCGCGCACAACCCGCACGGGGCGCAGGCCCTGGCGGCCGCGCTGGTTGCCGAGTTCGACTTCCGCAAGCTCGTCGGTGTCGTCAGCGTCATGGGGGACAAGGACGTCGACGGCATCCTCGACGCACTCGAGCCTGTATTCGACGAGCTCGTCGTCACGCACAACGGATCGCCTCGGGCGATGGATGTCGAGGACCTCGCGAACCGTGCCGTGGCACGGTTCGGCGACGAGCGGGTCGTCGTCGCGCCCACCCTGGCCGACGCGCTCGAGACCGCGATCGGGCTGGCCGAGGAGGTCGCCGAGCCCGGTGAGGCAGTCTCGGGGGCGGGCGTCGTCGTCACCGGTTCGGTCGTCACCGCGGGCGTTGCCCGCTCCCTGTTCGGAAAGGACCCCGCGTGAGCGACACCCCAGAACCCCAGTTCCAGCCGCCGGCGAAGGATCCGTGGAAGGGCTTCCGCGGTGTGATGGCGGGAACCCTCATCCTCGAGGCGATCGTGGTGCTGTTGGCGCTGCCCGTCGTTGCCGTCGTCAACTCGAAGGGCCTGACGTGGGCGTCGGGCCTGTACATCTGTGTGCTGGCGCTGCTGATGATCCTGGGCGCCGGAGTGCAGGGACGACCGTGGGCGATGAAGTTCAACCTCGCGCTGCAGGTTCTCACGATCCTCGGCTTCTTCATCGACACCGCGCTCGGCGTGATCGGTCTTCTGTTCGGTGCGGTGTGGCTGTACATCGTGTACCTGCGCAAGGACATCGCGCGCCGGATCGAGCGGGGTCTGCTGCCGGGGCAACGAGACTGACCGTCTAGGCTGTTCGCCGTGACTGAGCGCACCCTGGTACTGATCAAGCCCGACGGCGTGGCCCGTGGCTATGTCGGCGAGATCCTCTCCCGCATCGAACGCAAGGGTCTGACCATTGCGGCGATGGAACTGCGGACGGCGCCCGGCGATGTCGCCGCGACGCATTACGCCGAACACGAAGGCAAGCCGTTCTACCCGGGGCTGCTCGACTTCATCACCTCCGGGCCGCTCGTGGCCGCTGTGCTCGAAGGCCCGCGCGCGATCGCCGCGTTCCGTCAGATCGCCGGCGGTACCGACCCGGTCGAGAAGGCGGTCCCCGGCACCATCCGTGCCGACCTGGCCCTCGACGGCGGACAGAATCTGGTCCACGGATCCGACTCCGTCGAGTCGGCCGAGCGTGAGATCGCGCTCTGGTTTCCCCAGCTCGCTCGGGCCTGAGGCCCACAACTCGGGACGCTCCCGGGCCGTCGTGCCCGCGGAGCGTCCCTTTGTTTTGCCACCTACCGGTGCGCCGATGAGAGGACACCCGGCCCAGGTGTGGGATACTGAAATCGGTCGGACCGCAATTTTGCTCCACGCGGATCCGATCGGATGACACCACGGTGCGAAGCCCGTCATCGCTGCCCTACCGGCGCAGGTAATCCCTGTTCCGTGCGGCACGCTGGATGATCAGGCGCTCACGTCGTGAACGGTCAGGCGCTCGCGCCGTGGATCGCCGCCATCCAGCCAGGCACCGCGCGATTCCGCAGTGATTAACGGACACTGTGAACCACGTGGAGCGAGACCATACAATCTCGTACCCCCGGTGCGAGTACACAACCATCGCCCCCGCGCGGCCGCGTCACATCCGATGAAAGACGGGTGGACGCGCCCGGGGGCTCGAGGAGAATACGTGGCCGATCAAGCGCCGCCCGAAACTGTTCAGGAACCGATCGCGGAAGCGTCGGTCGACCCGAGTACCACCCCGGTGCTCCCCGAGAAGATCCGCGTGCACGCGCTCGCCAAGCTGCTCGGTGTCACGAGCAAGCAGGTGCTCGCGGAGGCCGCAGCGCTGGGCACCGAGTTGCGCAGCGCGCAGTCCAGCCTCCAGCGCGATATCGCCGAGCGCATCCACGCCACCGTGTCCGGTGCCGCGCAGACCGCTCCGGCGGAGCCTGCCGCCGAGCCTGTCGTGGAGACCGCCTCCGCCGAGGCTGCCCCGGTCGAGCCCGAGCCCGCCGCGGAGCCCGCGCCCGCCGAGAAGCCCGCGCCCCGCAAGCGGGCGCGCAAGAAGGCCGCCCCGAAGGTCGAGGTCGCCGCAGAGCCGGTGATCGAGGCCGCCACCGAGACCGAAGCCCCCGCCGAGGCCACGCCCGTCGAGTCGGCCCGCTCCGGCGACGACTTCACCGGGCTCTTCACCAACGTCGAACTCGGCACCGAGCACGAGTCGGCCGCCGCACCCGCGGTGGTGCAGGCCCCGCTGTTCCTCCAGCCCGAAGCGGCCGCCGCCGAGACCGCACCGCGTCGTCGTCGCAGCCGTCGCGCGGCCGCCGCCCCCGAGGTGACCGACGAGTCGCAGACCGCGGCCGACGAAGCCGCGCCGGCCGCCGTCGCCGAGGACGCGGAGGCGACCTCCGGTGCCCGGGAAGACACGGAGAGCACCGAAGACACCGAAACCGCCGCGGGCGCCGAGAGCGCCGAGAGCGCCGACGGCGGGGAGAGCGAGGGCGGCGAGCAGCAGCGCCGCCGTCGTCGTGGACGCCGTGGCCGCGGTCGCGGCCGTGGAGAGCAGCAGGCCGACGGCGCCGAGTCGGACGACACAGACGAGGCCGACAAGGCCGACAACGCCGAGAAGACTCACGAGGCCGACAAGGCGACGGCTTCCGAGGACGACGCCGTGGAAGCGGCCGAGGCTCCCGAGTCCGCCGAGGACGAGCACGCCGAGTCGGACGAGTCCGGCGACAGCAGCCGTCGTCGTCGCCGCCGCCGTCGGCGCAAGGGCGGCAGCGACGGGGAGGTCTCGTCCGAGGACGATCCGCCGAACACCGTCGTCCACGAGCGTGAACCGCGCAACAAGGCCCGCGCCGTCAAGGACGAGGTCCAGGGCATCAGCGGCTCGACGCGGCTCGAGGCCAAGCGTCAGCGCCGTCGTGACGGCCGCGACGCCGGCCGTCGCCGTCCCCCGATCCTGAGCGAGTCCGAGTTCCTGGCACGCCGCGAGGCGGTCGACCGGGTCATGGTTGTCCGCGAGAAGGTCGGCGGCACCAACCCGGCGGCATCCACGCAGGTCGCGGTCCTCGAGGACGGCGTTCTGGTGGAGCACTTCGTCACGGGGTCGTCCTCGTCGTCGATGGTCGGCAACGTCTACCTCGGTCGCGTCCAGAACGTGCTGCCCAGCATGGAGGCCGCGTTCATCGACATCGGGCGTGGCCGCAACGGCGTGCTTTACGCCGGTGAGGTCAACTGGGAGGCGGCCGGTCTCGGCGGCAATTCCCGCAAGATCGAACAGGCCCTGCGGCCCGGCGACCAGGTGCTGGTCCAGGTCAGCAAGGATCCGGTCGGTCACAAGGGCGCGCGCCTGACGACGCAGATCAGCCTGGCCGGACGATTCCTGGTGTACGTGCCGGGTGGCACGTCGACCGGTATCAGCCGCAAGCTGCCCGACACCGAGCGCAAGCGCCTCAAGGAGATCCTCCGCGAGATCGTCCCGGCCGACGCCGGTGTGATCATTCGCACGGCGTCCGAGGGCGTCAGCGAGGAAGAGTTGTCGCGCGACGTCACCCGACTGCAGACGCAGTGGGCGACCATCGAGGAACAGGCCGCGAAGGCGAAGGAGGGCAAGTCGGGCACGCCGCAGGCGCTGTACGAGGAGCCCGATCTGCTTGTGAAGGTCGTCCGCGACCTGTTCAACGAGGATTTCTCGAAGCTCGTGATCGAGGGCGAGAAGGCCTGGAGCACGGTCGAGACCTACATCAAGACCGTCGCACCGGATCTGCTGCCGCGGGTGGAGCGGCACGTCGTGGAGTCCGGCACCCCGGACGTCTTCGAGACGCATCGCATCGACGAGCAGCTCGCCAAGGCGCTCGACCGCAAGGTGTGGCTGCCCTCGGGTGGCACGCTGGTGATCGACCGCACCGAGGCGATGACCGTCGTGGACGTCAACACCGGCAAGTTCACCGGTGCCGGCGGCAATCTCGAGGAGACGGTCACCCGTAACAACCTCGAAGCGGCCGAGGAGATCGTGCGGCAGATGCGCCTGCGCGACATCGGCGGCATGATCGTCGTCGACTTCATCGACATGGTGCTCGAGTCCAACCGCGATCTCGTCCTGCGTCGACTCACCGAGGCACTCGGTCGGGACCGCACGCGGCACCAGGTATCCGAGGTCACGTCGCTCGGCCTGGTCCAGATGACCCGCAAGAAGCTGGGCACCGGACTGGTCGAGGCATTCTCGACGACGTGTGAGCACTGCCACGGTCGCGGGATCATCGTGCACAGCGAACCCGTCGAGGTGAAGTCGACCGACGACGGTGGCCGGGGCCAGTCCAAGGAGTCGGGTGGCCGCAAGAAGCGCGGTCGTGACCGCGCCGCCGCGGCTGCGCCGGAACCCGTGGCAGACGGGCAGCAGGCGCATCCGCACCCGAGTCCGGAAGAGTCGGCTGCGGACGCGACCGTGAAGCGGGCGCATCCGGTGGCGCTCGCGATGGCCTCGCATCACGGCGAGCACGAGTCGCATCCGGACGAGCACGCGTCGCACGAGGCCGGGGTCGAACTCGAACCCCAGGCGAAGTCCGAGCCGAAGCCCGAACCCGAGACGAAGCCCGAACCCGAGACGCCCGCGGCGTCCGACGCCGACACGGAGAAGGAGGCGGCCCCCCGGGGACGCCGCCGCAGCCGGCGGGTGTCCCGTGCGGCAGCCGCCCCGGTCGGTGAGACCTCCGACACGGGAACGGTGTTCGTGATTCCGGTCACGGAGCCCGAGTCCGCTCCGGAGCCCGAGTCGGTGCCGTCCGCTGCCCCCGAGGCGTCCAAAGAGGCGGCTCCTGCGGTCGCAGAGGCGTCAGTGGAGGCAGCAGGGCCCTCGGAGTCGTCGGACGGTGAGGTGCCCCCGGCACGTCGTCCGCGCCGCCGTCGTGCCGCTGCACGTCCCGCGGGCCCGCCGGTGGATGCCGAGGCCTGACGAATACCGTGGTAGGCCGCCGCTCCGTATGTGACACGGGGCGGCGGAGTGCCACATCGGGACCGGTCGACCGGCCAGTTTGACCCTGACGGTCGCCGTCCCGTAATCTTGACCGGTCGCTACCCGGCGATACCGCTCTGCTGCGCCCGATTTGGGCATACCACGGGCGCGCAAGGGGTAGCCGCCACACCAGACCAGTCGCGCAGCACTGAAAGCCTTTAGGGCAGCGGCGCGAGCACGTTCGAAGTAGCAAGGGGTAGCCGTCCGATGGCAACGTACGCGATCGTCAAGACCGGCGGAAAGCAGTACAAGGTCGCTGTTGGTGACCTCGTCAAGGTCGAGAAGATCGAGGGTGAGCCCGGCACCGCTGTCTCGCTTGCCCCGGTCCTCGTGGTCGATGGGTCCGAGCTGACCACCGACGCCGACAAGCTGGCGAAGATCTCCGTGACCGGTGAGGTCGTCGAGCACACCAAGGGCCCGAAGATCCGGATCCACAAGTTCAAGAACAAGACCGGCTACCACAAGCGCCAGGGTCACCGTCAGAAGCTGACGGTCCTCAAGGTCACCGGCATCAAGTAGCTCGAGCTTTTCACCGATTCCTGGAGGGATTCGACATGGCACATAAGAAGGGCGCATCCAGCTCCCGTAACGGTCGCGATTCAAACGCACAGCGACTCGGCGTCAAGCGCTTCGGCGGCCAGTCCGTCAGCGCCGGTGAGATCCTCGTGCGCCAGCGTGGCACCCACTTCCACCCCGGCGTCAACGTCGGTCGTGGCGGTGACGACACCCTGTTCGCTCTCGCTGCGGGCGCCGTCGAGTTCGGCACCAAGCGCGGGCGCAAGACCGTGAACATCGTTCCGGTCGCGGCAGAGGCCTAGGTCTGCTGCCACTTACGGTTCGGACTCGGTGACGAGTCCGATTCCGTTCCGATCTCCCAGTAGGGGCGGGCCAGGGTCTCAAACCCTGCCCGCCCCTACTGTCGTTTTCACCGCAGTGCGTCGTCTCCGTCACACTGCATCAACCGCAAGATCTTTGACTGAGGAAGGATCCGGCAGTCATGTCCCGATTCATTGACCGCGTGGTGCTGCACGTCAGCGCCGGAAAAGGCGGCAATGGTTGCGCCTCCGTCCACCGCGAGAAGTTCAAGCCGCTCGGCGGCCCCGATGGTGGAAACGGTGGTCGCGGCGGGGATGTCGTGCTCGAGGTGGACGGCAACGTCCACACCCTTCTCGACTTCCACTTCCATCCCCGCGCGAAGGCGACCAACGGCACCCAGGGGATGGGTGGCAACCGTGAGGGTGCCAACGGCTCCGATCTGACCCTCAGGGTGCCCGACGGCACCGTCGTCCTCGACAAGGCGGGCAACATCCTGGCCGACCTCGTCGGGGTCGGTACCCGATTCGTCGCAGCCCGTGGCGGTCGCGGTGGCCTCGGCAACGCCTCGCTGGCGTCCAAGGCGCGCAAGGCCCCGGGCTTCGCGCTGCTCGGCGAGGACGGCGAGGAAGGGGACCTGGTCCTCGAGCTCAAGTCCGTCGCCGACGTCGGGCTGGTGGGCTTCCCGTCCGCCGGCAAGTCGTCGCTGGTGTCCGTCCTGTCCGCTGCCAAGCCGAAGATCGGCGACTACCCGTTCACGACGCTCCAGCCGAACCTCGGTGTGGTGTCGAGTGGTGACACGACGTTCACGGTGGCCGACGTGCCGGGGCTGATCCCGGGGGCCAGCCAGGGTCGTGGCCTCGGCCTGGACTTCCTGCGGCATCTCGAGCGGTGCGCGGTGCTCGCGCACGTCGTGGACTGCGCGACCCTCGAGCCGGGTCGGGACCCCATCTCCGACGTCGACGCGCTCGAGGCCGAGTTGGCGGCGTACCAGCCCGCGCTCCAGGGCGACGCCGGCCTCGGTGACCTCGCCGACCGGCCGCGCATCGTGATCCTCAACAAGGCCGACGTGCCCGAGGCCGCCGAGCTCGCCGAGATGGTGACCCCGGACTTCGAGGCCCGCGGCTGGCCGGTGTTCACGATCTCCGCGGTGAGCCGAGACGGATTGCGGCCCATGACCTTCGCGCTCGCGAAGATGGTTGACGACTACCGCGAGGCGCATCCCAAGGCGGAGCCGAAGCGGCAGGTGATCCGTCCGATCGCCGCGAAGGAGACCGGATTCAGCGTCATTGCCGACCCGGAGAACCCGGGCGGCTTCATCGTCCGCGGCACCCAGCCCGAGCGGTGGGTGCGACAGACGGCGTTCGACAACGACGAGGCCGTGGGCTACCTGGCGGACCGCCTGGCCCGCCTCGGCGTCGAGGACGAGTTGGTCAAGCAGGGCGCCGAGCCCGGCGCGTTCGTGACCATCGGCGACGTCGGCTTCGAATGGGAGCCGCAGACGGCGGCGGGCGTGGACATCGTCCGCACCGGCCGCGGCACCGACGCGCGACTGGACCAGGTCGACCGCATCGGAGCCGCCGAACGTAAGCATGCGCAGCGGGCGCGGCGCGGACTGCCGAGTGAGGATCCCAAAGACAAGTGAGTGAGACCAGAGCCTCCATCGCGTCGGCGCGCAGCATCGTCGTCAAGATCGGGTCGTCGGCGATCACCAGCCTGATCGGCGGACTGGATGTGGGCCGGCTCAACCTGCTGGCGGACGCGCTCGAGGCGCGGATGCGGGCCGGGTCCGACGTGGTCGTCGTCTCGTCCGGCGCGGTCGGCGCGGGCCTGGCGCCGCTCGGGTTGACCCACCGCCCAAGGGATCTCGCGACCAAGCAGGCTGCGGCGAGCGTGGGTCAGCTGGCGCTGGCCCACGCGTGGGGTACGTCGTTCGCGCGGTACGGCCGCACCGTCGGTCAGGTGCTGCTCACCGCCGACGACATCGCCCGTCGCACGCAGCACCGCAACGCGCAGCGCACTCTCGACCGGTTGCGGGCGCTACATGCGGTCGCGATCGTCAACGAGAACGACACCGTCGCGACCACCGAACTGCGGTTCGGTGACAACGACCGGCTCGCTGCGCTGGTCGCGCACCTGGTGGGTGCGGACGCGCTGGTGCTGCTCTCCGATGTCGACGGACTGTACGACGGTGATCCCCGAAAGGGCGGGGCCACACTGATTCCCGAGGTCAACAGCCCCGAGGATCTCGACGGTGTGGTGGCCGGCTCCGGGGGCGCGCTCGGCACCGGCGGGATGGCGTCCAAGCTCTCCGCCGCGCGTCTGGCCGCCGATTCGGGTGTCCCGGTGCTGCTGACCGCGGCCTCCGACGCGGCGACCGCCCTCACCACCGCCGATGTCGGCACGGTCTTCGCGGCTCGGCCGCATCGCATGTCGGCGCGCAAGTTCTGGGTGCGTCATGCGGCCGACACCCAGGGCGCGCTGCACCTGGACGCCGGCGCGGTACGGGCAGTCGTGGAGCGTCGGCGATCGCTGCTGCCGGCCGGCATCACCGCGGTCGGCGGCCGCTTCTACGGCGGCGACGTGGTCTCGCTGATCGGCCCGGAGGAACGTCCGGTGGCACGCGGCGTGGTGGCGTACGACTCGACCGAGATCGAGGAGATGCTGGGGCGCTCGACCACGGATCTGCCGGCGGACATGCACCGCCCGGTGGTCCACGCCGACGATCTGGTGCCGCTGTAGCGAGCCCGATCAGCCTGGCAGGGCGGCGACGAGGGACTGCAGGACCTCGGAGCTGCCCTGCTCGAGTTTGAGGGCGGCGAACTCGTCGCCGCGGGTGGTACCGCGGTTGACGATGACGATCGGGATGCGGTCGCGGGCGGCGCGGCGCACGAATCGCAGCCCGGACATGACGGTGAGCGACGAGCCGACGACCAGCAGGGCGTCGGCGTCGGTGACTATCTGGAACGACGCCGCGACCCGCGGTTTCGGGACACTCTCGCCGAAGTACACGATGTCCGGTTTGAGCATGCCTCCGCACGCGGCGCAGTCGACCATCCGGAAGTGCTCGGTGCTCTCGACGACAGCGTCGGCATCGGGGGCGATCTCCACACCGCTTGTGGCGGCGACGGTCTCGGCGAAGCCGGGGTTGGCGGCGTCGAGGCGCTCGGCGAGCGTCATCCGCGACATCCGGTTGCCGCAGTCGAGGCAACGGACCTGCGCATAGCTGCCGTGCAGATCGATGACGTGCCGGCTGCCGGCCTTGGTATGCAGCAGGTCGACGTTCTGGGTGATCACGCCGTGCACGACGCCGGCGTTCTCGAGTGCCGCGAGCGCGCGGTGGCCCGCGTTGGGCCGGGCCGCATCCATGTGCCGCCACCCGAGGTGATTGCGGGCCCAGTAGTGCCGCCGGAACGACGGGTCGCCGACGAACTGCTGGTAGGTCATCGGGTTGCGCGGGGGAGAGTCGGGTCCGCGGTAGTCCGGGATCCCGGAATCGGTGGAGATGCCCGCGCCGGTCAGTACGCACACGCGACGGCCGCGGAGCAGGTCGAGCATTCGGTCGATCACCCGATCCAGGGTAGGCGCGTGTCCGATCCGTTCAATCCACGACCGCCGTCGGCGTTCGAGAATTGTCGCCATGACCACAGTGAAACCGATCCCCGACGGATACCGAACCCTGACGCCGTACCTGGCCGTCCCCGACGGGGACGCCGCCCTGAACTTCTACGTCCGCGGTCTGGGCGCGGTGATCGTCGACCGGATGGACGCCCCGGACGGCACCGTGATGCACGCCGAGATCCGGATCGGCGACTCGATGCTCCAACTCTCCCAGGAGATGCCGGACTTCGGGCTGAAGGCGCCCGAGCAGGGTTGGGTGCATTCGTCGCTCGTCGTGTACGTCGAGGACACCGACGCGTTCGTCGACGCCGCCGTGCGTGCGGGCGCGCACCTGATCACGGCCGTGGCGGACACCTTCTCGGGTGACCGGCACGGGGTGTTCCTCGACCCGTTCGGCCACCGCTGGGCCGTCTGCACCCGGGTCGAGGACGTCCCACCGGAGGAGGTGGCCCGCCGGGCGCGGGAGCTGTTCTTCCCCGACCCCGTGAGCTGATCGGCCGATCGGGGTGGGCAATTTCGTGAAAGCGCCCACCCCGAGGTCCGGCACTCTCTATCGTGTCCGATTTGGACGTATGTCCAGCGTCGTCGGCGGCCACACGTTCGTCCGGCGCGCCTCGGACCACGAGAGAGAGCCCTTCATGGTGCCAACCCAGAGCAGTGCCGCAGGCCCGTCGGCTC
Organism: Rhodococcus sp. BE178; assembly: GCF_050433545.1. Lineage (NCBI taxonomy): Bacteria > Bacillati > Actinomycetota > Actinomycetes > Mycobacteriales > Nocardiaceae > Rhodococcus > Rhodococcus sp. BE178. The sequence goes on from NZ_JBNPXA010000012.1 coordinate 139,796, forward strand.
GCCGCGCTCACGTGATTCGCACGATCCTCGCGATCGTCGTGATCGCGCCGCTGTCCTTCGCGGCGTTCTACATGTGGGCCCTGTGGGATCCGGGCGACACCGTGAACCGGATGCCCGTCGCGATCGTGAACTCCGATGCGGGCGCCGACGTCGACGGCACTCGCATCGTCGCCGGAGACGAGGTAGTGGCCGCCCTCGTCGAGAGTGGCGACGTCTCGTGGAAGGTGGTCTCGCCGCAGGAAGCACAGACCGGTGTCGACGATGGCACCTACTACTTCTCCGTCGTCATCCCGGAGACGTTCAGCGCCGACGTCGCGAGTGCCGCGACGGGGAACGGGCGCAAGGCCCAGCTCGACGTCGTCTACAACGACTACAACAGCCTCGTCGCGACTCCTGTCGGCGAGAGCGTGATGGCACAGGTGCGGTCCGCGGTCTCCGAGTCGATCGGTGAGCAGTCCGTCGACCAGGTCCTCGTCGGACTCGGCGACGTGGGCAAGGGGATGGGTGAGGCGGCCGCCGGCGCGCAGCAGCTCTCCGACGGCACCGGAGAGGCCCTGGCCGGCACCAACCAGCTGTACGCGGGCAGTCAGGAGCTCGCGACCGGACTCGGGCAGGCGAACGCGGGAGGCAGGGAACTCGCCACCGGCGCGGGCCAGCTCGCGACGGGCGCCGACGAAGCGGCCGCCGGATCTGGTGAACTCAGCGCCGGGTTGAACCAGCTCGTCGGTGGCACCGACGAGCTCGGTGCCGGCGCCAAGCAGATCAGCGAGATCGTCGACATGGTGACCGGCCCCGTGCTGGCCATCGTCGGTGAGTCGGGCGAGATCGGCGGTCAGCTCGCGGAACTGCGGGACGGGGCACGCGAACTCGCGCGTCAGCTCACCGACCCGACGGCCGACTACCGCGGCGGCCTGATGGCGGCCACGGCGGGCGCGGGCGAGCTGAACTCGGGGCTCGGCCAGCTCTCGCAGGGCGCGCACCAGCTCGCGACCGGTGCGAACGAACTGTCGGCCGGGCTCGGGCAGCTCGCCCCCGGCAGTGTCCAGCTGCGTGACGGCCTCGGCGAACTCTCGAAGGGCGTCGGCCAGCTCGACGAAGGCAGCACCCAGCTCGCGACCGGACTGTCCGACGGCGCCAAGCAGGTGCCGCAGTTCAGCGAGCAGGAGCGCGCCACCACCGCGAACCTGCTGTCCTCGCCGGTCGCGGTTGCCGAACGCAACCCCAACCCGGCCGCCGGGTTCGGTCCGGGCGCCGTGCCCGCGGTGATGTCCGTGCTGCTGTTCCTCTGCGGCATCCTGATGTGGTTCGTGGTCCGACCGCGGCCGGGCCGCCCGCAGCGCGTCCACGCGGGCGTCGTCCGGGAGGGCCTGCGCCGCTACCGGATCCCGGCGCTGGTGACCCTCGTCGCGGCCCTGACGCTGTCGGTGGTGGCGTTCGTGGTGGCCGATGTGGACCCGCCGAGCGTGGTCGCGATGATCGCGGTGATGATCCTGGTCGGCGCGGCGGCGGTCGCGTCCGGTCGGCTGTTCACCGTCGTCTTCGGTGCGGTCAACGGCACCTTCATCGCGCTCGGCGCGTTGATGATCCAGATCTTCGCGTTCGGCGCGGTCTATCCGATCGAGCAGATGCCGACGCCGGTGCAGTGGCTGCACGCGCTGATGCCGCTGACGTGGGCCCGCAACGCAATCCGCATGGTGCTCGTCGGCTACTACGGGCCGCGCTTCTGGATCGCGGTCGCCGCACTCGCCGCGCTCGTCGTCGTGGCGGTGGCCTTCACCATCTGGTGGCGCCGCCGGCAGGAACCGGCGGCGGACGAGATTCCCCCGATGGAGGATCCGACCATCGAGATGCAGCGGATCGGCTGATCCCTGCGGCCGGCGGGCCGGAACTGACGACGGTGGTGGCCGGGTCGACGAATCGACCCGGCCACCACGTGTCTTCGCGCGCTGTCGGCGGAACCTACGACGCCGCGGCCTCGGTCTCGTCGAGGGAGACGAGCGGGTAGACGCCGTTCTCGTCGTGCACCTCGCGACCGGTCACCGGGGGGTTGAACACGCACAGCATGCGCATCTGGGTGACGGGCTCCACGCGGTGCCGTTCGTGGCCGTTCAACAGGTACATCGACCCGGGCCGCAACTGGTACACCTCGCCGCTGTCGAGGTCGGTGAGGATGCCGTCGCCCTCGACCAGCCAGACCGCCTCGATGTGGTTGGCGTAGTGGAATTCGTTGACCGATCCGGCGCGAATCGTGGTCTCGTGGAACGAGAATCCCACGCCGTCGCCGGCGAGGACGATGCGCTTGCTGCGCCAGTTGCCGTCGTCGCTCGTGATGTCGCGGTCGGTGTCGGTGATGTCGTCGGTCGTGCGAACGATCATGAGAGTTCCTCTCGTCGCTGAAGTGTGGGCGTGGGCGCGGTCAGGCGAAGACCTTGGCGGTGGCCTCGGCCAGGATGCTCAGCCCGTGATCGAGTTCGGCGTCGGTGATGGTGAGCGGCGGCAGCAGCTTGACCACCTCGTCCGACGGGCCGGACGTCTCGGCCAGCAGTCCCTCGTCGAATGCGATGCCGCACACCTTCACGGCCATCCCGGGATCGTCGAACACGAGACCCTGGACCATGCCGCGGCCGCGCGTGCTCACGCCGTCGAAGGTGACAGCCAGGTTCGAGAAGATCTGGTTGATCCGCGCGCCCTTGGCGAGCGTGGCCCGATGCAGTGCGTCGTCCGACCAGTAGTGGTCCAGGGCGGCCGTCGCGGTCACGAACGCGGGGTTGTTGCCGCGGAACGTGCCGTTGTGCTCGCCCGGCGCCCACAGGTCCAGCTCCGGCTTGAAGAGGGTCAGCGCCATCGGCAGGCCGTAACCGCCGATCGACTTCGACAGCGTGACGATGTCCGGGGTGATGCCCGCGACCTCGAACGAGAAGAACGGGCCGGTGCGCCCGCACCCCATCTGCACGTCGTCGACGATCAGCAGGATGTCGCGGCGGGTGCACAGCTCGGAGAGGGCGCGCAGCCATTCCGGCCGGGCAACGTTGACGCCGCCCTCGCCCTGCACGGTCTCGACGATCACCGCGGCCGGGCGGTTGAGTCCACTACCCGAGTCGTCCAGGACGCGCTCGAACCAGTGGAAGTCCTCCATGACTCCACCGAAGTAGTTGTCGAACGGCATCGGCGTCGCGTGCACCAACGGCACACCTGCGCCGGCACGTTTCATGGAGTTGCCGGTGACCGACAGTGCACCCAACGTCATACCGTGAAAAGCGTTGGTGAAGTTGATGACCGACTCGCGGCCGGTGGCCTTGCGGGCCAGTTTCAGCGCGGCCTCCACCGAGTTCGTTCCGGTGGGACCGGGGAACTGGACCTTGTAGTCGAGCCCGCGGGGCTCGAGGATGTTGCGCTGGAAGCTCTTCAGGAAGTCGCGTTTGGCCACGGTCGACATGTCCAGGCCGTGGGTGATGCCGTCGCTCGCGATGTAGTCGATCAGGGCCTGTTTCATGACGGGGTTGTTGTGCCCGTAGTTGAGGGCGCCCGCCCCGGCGAAGAAGTCCAGGTAGTCGCGGCCGGTCTCGTCGCGGATCCAGGCTCCGGACGCTGACTCGAAGACGGTCGGCCAGTTCCGGCTGTAGCTCCGCACCTCGGACTCGAGGGATTCGAAAATGCTGGTCTCGACAGTGGTCATGAGTGAGTGTTCCTTCCTCAGGAAGCGTGCTGCGGCGAGATCGTGTAGAGGTCCTCGGCTGCATGCGCGTCGGGAAAGTCGTTCGGGGAAAACAGCTTCCGGTCGGTGATCGTCGAACCTCTGCGATGGGCGACGGACGTGAACAGCGCGATCGACGCGACATTGTCCGGGCTGATCGTGGTCTCCAGATTCCAGACGCCTTGCAGCGCAACGCGGTCGAGGAGATCGTTCAGCATGCGTCCGGCCAGTCCCCGGCCTCGCTGGGCGGCATCGACGGCCACCTGCCACACGAACAGGGTGTCCGGGGCCTCGGGGCGAATGTATCCGGTGACGAATCCGGTCACCCGGCCGTCGACGGTGGAGACGATCGACGTGTCTTGAAAGTCTCTACACCACAACAGGTATGAGTAGCTCGAGTTGACGTCGAGCGTCTGTGAATCCTTGGCGATCTCCCAGAGCCGGACTCCGTCTGAGATCTGTGGCTTACGGAACTCCACCGCGTCCGGCACGGTGGTCGGGGTAACTCGCGTTTGTATTGGCGTCATTGATGAATCGAACGTAACAACCCTGCGTCACGATTTCACGGATCCCCGGAAATCGGGCAGATGAGACCCCGCAGTCGTGCAGGTGGGGCACTCAATGTGAGCCTGGTCACGTTCGGTATCACTTGGGGGTGGCGAGCGCGAAAGGAAGGACGGAGGGAGCTCCTGCCCGGCGGAGGATCCGCGCCGCCATTGTCAGCGTCCAACCCGTGTCGGTGACGGCGTCGAGCAGCAGCACCGGGCGGTCGATTCCGGTGAGATCGGGCACCTCCCACGCGCCGTCGAGACCCGCGACACGGTAGGCCGAGTTGGCCGCCGAGACGGGCGGATGGTCCGGCCGCTCGTGCAGCACTCCCAGGTCGGTGAGGCGACCCACCTCGGCGAGCCGGGCGGTCAGGGACCGCATGAGCACCGGGTGGGTGGTGGACTCGAGGCACATGACGGCGGCGGGCCGCTCCGCCCAATCCCAGGCCGCCAGGACCTTGATGCACGCATCGACGACGGCGTCGGGCACGGGCACGTCGGGGCCGTCGAGCAGCGTCCGCAGGCGCTGTCCCCAGCCGAGGTCGGACAGTCGGCCCAGGACGCGGCCGGTGTCGGGGCCGTCGGTGATCTTGCCGGACAGGCTGATTCCGAGCTTCGCCATGCCGGTGGGCCACTGCTTGCGGGGGAGCAGGTCGATGCCGGGCCGTTCGAGCCGCTGTCTGGTGTCGGCGACCGCCGCCTCGCTGACCGTGGCGCTGTACTTGGGGCCCGCGCAGTTGTCGCAGCGGCCGCAGCGCCCGTCCCCGTCGCCCAGCCCGGGGTCGTCGAGCTGGCGGCGCAGGAACGTCATGCGGCACTCGTCGGTGCGCTCGTACTCGAGCATGGCTTCCTGCTCGGCCTGGCGTGCCACCTCGAGGCGGCCGTAGCGTTCCGCGTCGTACGTCCAGGGCTGCCCCGTGGCGACCCAGCCGCCACGGACCCGACGCACCGCGCCGTCGACGTCGAGGACCTTGAGGACCAGTTCGAGTCGCGTCCGGTTGAGTTCGACGAGCGGTTCGAGGGCCTGCGTGGACTGCGGACGTTCGGTGTCGAGGACGTCGATCACCTTCCGGACGATGTGTTCGCGGGGGAACGACACCGACGCGAAGTAGCTCCAGATCTGCTGGTCCTCGCTGCCGGGCAGCAGCACCACCTCGGCGCTGTCGGTCGATCGGCCGGCGCGGCCCACCTGCTGGTAGTACGAGATCGGGGACGAGGGTGCGCCAAGGTGCACCACGAAACCCAGATCCGGCTTGTCGAAGCCCATCCCCAGCGCCGACGTGGCGACCAGCGCCTTGACGTCGTTGTTCAGCAGGTCGGTCTCGAGTGCCTCCCGCTCGGCGGCGTCGGTCTGCCCGGTGTACGCGGCGACGCGGTGGCCGCGGTCGGCCAGCAGGCTCGCCAGGTCCCGCGCCGCGGACACGGTCAGGGTGTAGATGATCCCGGATCCGGGCAGTTCGTCGAGGTGCTCGGCGAGCCACGCGGCGCGCTGGGTGGCGTTCGCGATCCGGACCACCGACATGTGCAGCGACTCGCGCTCGAGGCCGCCGCGCAACACGAGGGTCTCGGCGCCGCCGACACCCAGCTGCGCCGAGACGTCCGCGACGACGCGGTCGTTGGCGGTCGCGGTCGTCGCGAGGACGGGAATCCCCTCGCCCAGTTCCTCCACGAGGGTGCGGATCCGGCGGTAGTCGGGCCGGAAGTCGTGACCCCAGTCCGAGACGCAGTGCGCCTCGTCGACCACGACCAGACCGGCGTCGGCGGCGAGCGACGGCAGCACCTGGTCCCGGAAGTCGGGATTGTTGAGACGCTCGGGGCTGACCAGCAGCACGTCCAGTTCCCGGGCCGCGACGCGCTGGTGGATCTCGTCCCACTCCGTCATATTGCCGGAGTTGATCGTCGCCGCGCGCACGCCGGCGCGTTCGGCCGAGGCCACCTGGTTGCGCATCAGGGCGAGCAGCGGCGAGACGATGACGGTCGGCCCGTGCCCGTGCGCCCGCAGGAGCTTCGCAGCGATGAAGTACACCGCCGACTTGCCCCAGCCGGTGCGCTGCACCACCAGCGCGCGCCGTCGTCCGACGACCAGCGCCTCGATCGCGGTCCACTGGTCCTCGCGGAGCGTGGCCTGCGGGCCGGCCAGCTCCCGGAGCAACCGTTCGGCATCGTCACGGAGATCTGCAGTGGTCGCGGTCGTCATGGGTCCATCGTGCCCGAGGGGGCCGACAGGTCGGCGACGACGGTCGGATCAGCGGCGGGAACCCCCGTCGCTGGGGTGTGTCGCGCGTGCCATGTGCAGGATCGGGAACGGGCGCCCGTCGGCATCGGTGGCCGAGCGACCCGTCGTGACGAAGCCGTGGTGCCGGTAGAAGTCGACCGCGCGGGGATTCTGTTCGTTCACATCCAGGTGCAGATCGGGATGCTCGGCTACCGCTCGGCGCAGGAGTGCGGATCCGAGGCCGCGACCGAGGCGTGCGCCGTCGACGAAGAGCATCTCGAGGGAGCTTCCGGCCAGCCCCGAGAATCCGGCCGGTAGCCCGTCGATCGTCGCGACCGTCACCTCGACGGCGGGGAGGTAGTCGCCGAGCATCCGCGACTCGTAGTAGTCGACGTCGTCCGGTGTCAGGAAGTCGTGGGTGGCCTCGACGGCGCTGCGCCAGATGCGCACGAGGGCGGGCCACTCCCGAGGCCCGAGGCACGGGCGCAGCGCGGGTGCGATCGGTGTGTTCACAGGGGGATCGTACGGACGGAAGCCGAGCGTGCCAAGTGAATTCGGTATCAGGTGTTCTCGGACAGGAGCGCCTCGATCTCCGCGCGCGTCGGCGACGCGGCGCTCGCGCCCGGGCGGGTGGTGGCCAGCGCGCCCGCCGCGCAGGCGAAGGTCAGGGCGTCGCGCGGGCCGCGGTCCCACGCGAACGCGAGTGCGCCGGTGAAGGCGTCGCCGGCTCCCGTGGTGTCGACGGCATCGACGTCGGGGGAGCCGACCTGCACCCGGTCGCCCTGCGGGCCGCGGTAGCGCGCGCCGTCTGCGCCGAGGGTCGTCACGACGTGCGCCACCCGCGCGAGGGTGTCCCCGCCGAGCTGCTGCTCCTCGGTCTCGTTGACGACGAGGACATCGACCGAAGCGATCAATTCGTCCGGAAGGGGCCGTGCCGGAGAGGGATTGAGCATCACGACGGTGTCGTGCGCGGAGCCGTGCCGGGCCGCCGCGGTCACCGTCTCGACCGGAATCTCCAACTGGCACAACAGGACGTCGGCGTCGGCGACCGGCCTCAGCTCCTCGTCGGTGAGGTCGAGGACGCGCGAGTTGGCGCCGGGGAGCACGACGATCGAGTTCTGCCCGTCGTCGTCGACAGTGATCACGGCGACCCCGCTGGGTCCCGACACCTCCCGCAGTCGCTCGGCGTCGACCTCGGCGTCGACGAGAGCCTGGCGGAGGTCGAGCGCGAAGGTGTCGTCGCCCACCGCGCCGACGAAGGCGACGTCCGCGCCCGCCCTGGCGGCCGCGATCGCCTGGTTGGCACCCTTGCCGCCCGGGGTGGTCGCGAAGGTTGTGCCCAGGATCGTCTCGCCCGGCGCGGGCATCCGAGGTGTCCGGGCCACCAGGTCCATGTTGATGCTGCCGACTACGACCACTCTGTTCGCGGACATCCCCCGACCCTAGGCGCGCCGAGGTCGGCGCGCCGGGTCTGGCCGCGGGTCGGCGTTCGTCCGACGATCGGGGTTGCGGTGGCGGCCACTCAGGGCCAGGCGCGCAGCGCAAGCTCGGCGACGCCCTCGAGTTGGACCCGGCCGGCCCCCTGGCGGGCGGCGTGGGCCAAGCCGTTCAGCACCGTCAATGTGTAGCGGCTCAGTGTGACGGCGTCCGTGTCGGCCGGCAGAACGTGCGCGTGGATATCGGTCCGGATCTTTGCGGCGAACGCCGTGACGTTGCTCGTGCGGAGTTCGGTCAGCAACGCTGCGACCTCGGCGTTGGATGTGCCCGCGTCGCCATCGACGACGAGGCAGCCGGCCGGAAGGTCTGGGCGGGTGTAGCGCAGCGGGCCGTCGCGGAAGACCCGGGCTGCTGCCGCCTTCGCGGTCGGCTCCTCGGCCAGCGCGCGGTCGATGAAGCCGCCGTAGCGCTCGACGTACACCTGAAGCGCCTCGGCGAAGAGTTGCTGCTTGTCGCCGAACGCGTTGTACAGGCTCGGGGCCCCGATACCGAGTTCCTCGGTGAGATCGCGCACCGAGGTGGCCTCGTAGCCCTGGCGCCAGAACAGCCGGATCGCCTTGTCCAACGCCGCATCTCGATCGAACGAGCGCGGGCGTCCGCGAAGCGTTGTCACCATGGGTCGCATTTTAGAGCAAACGCTACACAAGGTGCTAGGGTCTGCTTTCTGTAACGGTCACTAAAGAAATGGAGTCGGGTACATGGATCGGCGGGCTACGGCTGAGGAACAGTGGATAGGCGTCGGCGGCGGGGTGATGCTCTGATGCCGATGACAGTTTTCGTCCTCGGTTTCGCGATCTTCGCCCAGGGCACCAGCGAACTGATGCTGGCCGGGCTGGTTCCCGATATTGCTGTCGACCTGGGCGTTTCGGTCCCGCAGGCGGGCCTGTTGATCTCGGGTTTCGGGCTCGGGATGGTCATCGGAGCCCCAGTCCTCACGATCGCGACCTTGCGGTGGCCCCGTCGGCGCGCTCTGCTGCTGTTCATCGGGGTTTTCGTCTTCGCACACGTGGTGGGGGCCACGAGCTCGAGCTTCGAGGCGCTGTTCGCAAGCCGGTTCATCGGTGCGTTCGTGTACGCGGGGTTCTGGGCCGTCGCCGCGAGCACCGCGATGGAACTGGTTCCCGGTCACCGGCGCGGCCGCGCGATGAGCATCGTCGCCGGTGGACTCACCGTGGCGACGGTGATCGGGCTGCCCGCCGGTACCTGGATCGGGCAGAATTTCGGTTGGCGTGCCGCATTCTGGGCGGTGGTCGTCCTGTCGGTGCCGGCGATGGCCGGTGTCGCGGCGCGCGTGCCCGCCCTGACGCCGAGTGAGTCGCCGCGGGTTCGTGATGAGCTTCGAGCGATGGCGCGGCCCCGTCTGTGGCTGTCCTATGCAATGACCGCGGCTTCGACGGCGGCGCTGCTCGTCACGTTCTCCTACCTGGGTGTCTTGCTGATCGACACCACCGGGCTTGCGCCGGCGTGGGTTCCCGCGGTGCTGTCGGTCTATGGCGTCGGGGCGCTGCTGGGCATCGCGGTCGGGGGTCGGGCTTTCGACAGGTGGCCCGTTCGGGTCCTCGGGGTCGGGTTCGCCGGATTGCTCGTCTGCTCGGCCTTGATCGCGCTGACCGCCGAATCGGTTCTTCCGATGGTGATCCTGGTGTTCCTCCTCGGAGCGACAGGGTTCGGTGCCAACCCCGCGCTCAACGCGCGGGTCTTCGGAATCGCTCCGGCGGCACCGGCGCTCGTCGCGGCAGGCAGTACCGCCTCGTTCAACGTCGGCATCAGCGTCGGCCCCTGGCTCGGTGGACTCGCACTCACTGCCGGATTCGGGTACCCCAGTGTCGGCTGGATCGGCGCAGCCCTCGCCCTGGTCGCGCTCGTCCTCCTAGAGGCCGAGACGCTCGCCCTCGGACGAGAACGACGAGCGCCGACGTCCGGGACGAAGGCCTTGCCGATCGTGGTCGTGAGGTAGGCGTAGGCGCAGAACTAGTCGATGGCATTTCCGAGCACCGTGGCCCCGACGGCACGCTCGACGGCGGCGTCGTCGGTGACCGTGCCCTCAGTAGCGAGAGGAAGCGCGCCCGAGGAGGGCGTAGTAGCCGCCGACGACCAACGCGCCGAACACGGCGCCGACGGCGAGCGCGATCCGGCCGGTCTCGGTGAAGAAGAGCAGCACGACGACGAACGCCAGGAATGTGAGTGCGATCCAGTTCGTGTAGGGCGCGCCGGGCAGTCGGTAGTCGGACGCCGGCAGCGCGCCGCTGTTGACGAATCGGCGGTAGCGGAGGTGGCACATGAGGATCACGCCCCACACGAAGATGATCCCGATCGTCGACACCGACGTGATGTAGACGAAGGCGCGATCGGGAGACAGGACGTTCACGATGACGCCGATGACCATTGCGCCGGCCGACATGGTGAGACCCGCGTACGGAACCTGCCGGCTGCTGAGCCGGCTCAACGCCGCAGGCGCCTGGCGGCGCAGCGAGAGGCTCCGCAGCATCCGCCCCGTCGAGTAGATGCCGGAGTTGCACGACGACAGTGCCGCGGTGAGGAGCACGAAGTTCATGATGCCGGCGGCTGCCGGGATGCCGATCTGCTCGAACACCTCCACGAACGGGCTCTTGCCGGCCTCGAAGTCCCGCCAGCTCGCGACCGACAGGATGACGATGAGAGAACCGACATAGAACAGCCCGATGCGGAACGGCAGGGTGTTGATCGCCTTGCGCAACGTCTGTTTGGGATTCTCGGCCTCGCCCGCCGTCACACCGACCAGTTCCACGCCGACGTACGCGAACATCACCACTTGCAGGCTCATCAGTGCGCTGCCGAATCCGTTCGGGAACACACCGCCGTCGGCCCACAGGTTCGTCACGGTCGGGTTGGTCGCGTGACCGAAGCCGATCGTGAGCACCCCGATGCCGATGAGGATCATGCCCAGGATCGCGGTGATCTTGATGGCCGAGAACCAGAACTCGGCCTCACCGAAGAGCTTCACCGAGATGAGATTGGCGCCGAACAACACGAGCAGCACCACCAGTGCAGTCAGCCACGTGGGCACACTCGGCCACCAGTACTCGACGTACTTGCCGGCGACGGTGATCTCGGCCATACAGGTCGCGGCCCACACCGCCCAGTACGCCCAGCCGGTCGCGAACCCGAAGAACCGGCCCAGGAACTCCTCGGCGTACTCGGCGAAGCTGCCCGAGATCGGCCGGTAGGTGAGGAGTTCGCCGAGCGCCCGCATGATGACGAAGATCACGAGACCGGCCGCGAGGTAGACCAGGATCAGTGACGGTCCGGCCTCCTCGATCGCACCGCCGGCGCCGTAGAACAACCCGGTGCCGATCGCGCCGCCGAGGGCGATCATCTGGATGGTGCGCGAGTTCAGTCCGCGGCTGTACCCCTCCGAGGGCGCTTCGGGGATCGTCTCGTGTCGTGACAATGACATTTCCTTACGCAGACGGCGCGTGGGCAGATAGATTATGCGCCCGGCGCGGTCGCTAATCTGTAGAGATGACTGCCGCGACGCATACTTCACCCGCAGCCGGCGAAGCCGGGGACACTCGGGAGGCGGTGCACGGCGCCGCTCGCCGCGCGCGTGTCGCGTCCCGTGTGCTGGCGCTGCTGACCACCGCGCAGAAGGACGCCGCCCTGCATGCGGCCGCGGATGCCGTTCTCGCCGCGACCGACGCCGTCCTGGCCGCCAATGCCGAGGACATCGAGGCCGCGCGTGCGGCCGGTACCGAGGAATCGCTGCTCGACCGGCTGCGGCTGACCGCCGATCGGGTCGAGGGCATCGCGTCCGGCCTGCGTCAGGTCGCGGGCCTGCAGGATCCGGTCGGCGAGATCGTCCGCGGTTCCACGCTGCCCAACGGGCTCGAGATCCGCCAGGTCCGCGTCCCGCTCGGTGTGGTCGGCATGGTCTACGAGGCCCGCCCCAACGTCACGGTCGATGCGTTCGGCCTCGCGCTCAAGTCCGGCAACGCGGCGCTGCTGCGCGGATCGTCGTCGGCGGCCGAGTCCAACGCCGCGCTCGTGAAGGTGCTGCGCGCCGCCCTCGCGACGGAGGGACTGCCCGAGGACGCCGTGCAGCTGCTGCCCAGCGCGGACCGCTCGAGTGTCACCCACCTGATCCAGGCCCGCGGTCTGGTCGACGTCGTCATCCCGCGCGGTGGCGCCGGGCTGATCAACGCGGTGGTGCGCGACGCCACCGTGCCCACCATCGAGACCGGTGTCGGCAACTGCCACGTCTACATCCACTCCGCGGCCGACCTGGACATGGCCGAGAAGATCGTCCTCAACGCCAAGACCCGGCGTCCCAGCGTGTGCAACACCGCGGAGACGCTGCTGGTCGACGCCGCGATCGCCGACACCGCGGTGCCGCAGCTGCTGCAGGCCCTGCAGATGCAGAGCGTCACCGTGCACGGCGACCTGCCCGGACTGGTCCCGGCCACCGAGGAGGACTGGTCCGAGGAGTACCTGACTCTCGACATCGCGCTCAAGGTCGTCGACGGCCTCGACGCGGCCGTCGAGCACATCGACCGGTACGGCACCGGCCACACCGAGGCCATCGTGACGTCCGATTTGTCCGCCGCGCGCGAGTTCACCGCCCGCGTCGACGCCGCCGCGGTTATGGTCAACGCCTCGACCGCATTCACCGACGGTGAACAGTTCGGGTTCGGCGCAGAGATCGGGATCTCCACGCAGAAGCTCCACGCCCGCGGCCCCATGGGCCTGGGCGAGCTCACCTCGACCAAGTGGACTGTCTGGGGAGACGGTCATACCCGACCGGCCTGACGGCCCGAAAGGAGCGAGTGTGGACCGGGCCCTGCCGACTGCACCGCCGCTGTTCGCGAGCGTCGACGACGTCATCGCGCGACTCGCCGAGACCGGCTACCTCTCCGACAAGGCGACCGCCACCGCGGTGTTCCTCGCTGACCGATTGGGCAAGCCGCTCCTGATCGAGGGCCCCGCCGGCGTCGGCAAGACCGAACTGGCCCGCGCCGTCGCGCAGACGTCGGGCGCGGAACTGGTGCGCCTGCAGTGCTACGAGGGCGTCGACGAGTCTCGCGCGTTGTACGAGTGGAACCACGCGAAGCAGATCCTCAGGATCCAGGCCGGCAGCGATCACAGCTGGGACGCCACCAAGCAGGACGTGTTCTCCGAGGAGTTCCTGCTGTCGCGCCCGCTGCTGACCGCGATCCGCCGCGAGGACCCGACCGTGCTGCTGATCGACGAGGTCGACAAGGCGGACGTCGAGATCGAGGGCCTGCTGCTCGAGGTCCTCAGCGACTTCGCGGTCACCATTCCCGAGCTCGGCACGATCACCGCGACGCGCAAGCCCTTCGCGGTGCTCACCTCCAACGCGACACGGGAGCTGTCGGAGGCGCTCAAGCGTCGCTGCCTGTTCCTGCACCTCGAGTTCCCCGACGCCGAGCTCGAGCGCCGGATCCTCGCGAGCCGCGTCCCGGAACTGCCGGAGGCCATCGCCGAGCAACTCGTGCGCACCGTCAACGTGCTGCGCGGCATGCAGCTCAAGAAGGTGCCGTCGGTGTCGGAGACCATCGACTGGGGTCGCACGCTGCTCGCGCTCGGTCTCGACACTCTCGACGACGACGCGGTCCGCGCCACGATGGGTGTCGTGCTCAAGCATCGGGCCGATCAGCAGCGCGCCGCCGCCGAGCTGCGCCTCAACTGAGGGGATCGAGCCGATGGCCACGTCGCCAGCACACCGCCGTGGAGGTCCGCCGGCGCCGCACGGAATTCCGGGTCATCTCGTCGACTTCGTCGAGGCGCTGCGGCGCCGCGGGATCTCGGTCGGCCCGTCCGAGACCGTCGACGCCGGCCAGGTGATGTCGGTTCTCGATCTCCTGGACCGCGAGGCGCTGCGCGAGGGGCTCGCCTGCTCGCTGCTGCGCCGCCCGACGCACCGCGCGACCTTCGACGCGCTGTTCGACCTGTGGTTCCCCGTCGGAGTCGGTGCGCGCGATGACAGTGGCATCGACCAGTCGCTGCCACGGTCGCCCGACGGCGAGGTCGACCTCGACGCGCTGCGGGAGCTGTTGGCCGAACTCCTCTCCGACGACTCGCCCGAGGCCCTCGAACAGCTCGAGGTGCTGGTCGCGCAGATGGTCGACGAACTCGGCCGGTACGAATCGTCCAACGGGCCGTCGTTCTCGGCGTACCAGGCGCTGCGCAACGTCGCCCCCGACAGGCTGATCGAGAAGATCCTCTCCGGGTTGCTCGGCAATCAGCAGGACGGCGAACGACCTGCGGGGGACTACGCCTCCGAGGTGGCCAAGCGCGCCGCGGTGCAGCGGATCACGGACTTCCGCAAGATGGTCGAGTCGGAGACCCGGCGGAGGTCCGCGGAACAGATCGGCAAGGAGAGGGTCGCGAGCTACGGCGTGCCCAAGCTCGCCGAGGAGGTCGACTTCCTGCGTGCGTCGGACGCGGAGCTGACGGCCCTGCGGCGCAGCGTCACCCCACTGGCGCGGCTGCTGGCGAGCCGGCTGGCGGTGCGTCGCAGTCGGGCGCGGGCGGGCGCGATCGACCTGCGTCGAACGCTGCGCAAGTCCATGTCCACCGGCGGCGTCCCGATCGATCTGGTGCAGCGTAAGCCGCGCCCGGCCCGGCCCGAGTTGGTGCTGCTGTGTGACGTCTCCGGCTCGGTGGCCGGGTTCTCCCATTTCACGTTGCTGTTGGTGCATGCTCTGCGTGAGCAGTTCTCGCGGGTGCGGGTGTTCGCGTTCATCGACACCACCGACGAGGTCACCCGGTTCTTCGACACGGGCTCCGACCTGGGCGTCGCGATGTCGCGGATGGTCCGGGAAGCCGACCTGATCACGTACGACGGACACTCGGACTACGGTCACGCGCTCGGGGTGTTCGCGGAGCGGTACGCGCAATCCATCACCAGCCGCAGCTCGCTGCTGGTCCTGGGTGACGGGCGCAACAACTACCGCGATCCCGGTCTTCCCGCGCTCGAACACCTGGTGTCGGTCGCCAAGCACGCGCACTGGCTCAACCCGGAACCGCGTGGTCAGTGGGGTACGGGTGACTCGGCGGCGCTGGTCTACAACGAGGTGATCGACATGCACGAGTGCCGATCCGCGCAGCAACTGGCCGCGGTGGTTGCCGGTTTGCTGCC
Organism: Rhodococcus sp. BE178; assembly: GCF_050433545.1. Lineage (NCBI taxonomy): Bacteria > Bacillati > Actinomycetota > Actinomycetes > Mycobacteriales > Nocardiaceae > Rhodococcus > Rhodococcus sp. BE178. Next base: position 154,888 of record NZ_JBNPXA010000012.1, read on the forward strand.
TGTGTGAATTCGTGAGCTGCGTCAACCCGTAAGCTGGATCATCGTGCAGCAGCCGACAGCGATCACCCGACGGCGCCGCCTGGGCGTGATGGGTGGCACCTTCGATCCGATCCACCACGGGCACCTCGTGGCGGCCAGTGAGGTCGCGGATCGATTCGACCTCGACGAGGTGATCTTCGTCCCCACCGGTCAGCCGTGGCAGAAGGACGATCGCGAGGTCAGCCCCGCCGAGGACCGCTACCTGATGACGGTGATCGCCACGGCGTCGAATCCGCGGTTCTCGGTGAGCCGCGTCGACGTGGACCGAGCCAAGGTCACCTACACGGTGGACACGCTGCGGGACCTGCGAACGCAGCATCCCGACGCCGAACTGTTCTTCATCACGGGCGCCGACGCGCTCGAGAGCATCCTGTCGTGGCAGGACTGGGAGGAACTGTTCGCGCTCGCCAAGTTCGTCGGCGTCTCGCGGCCCGGCTACGAGCTGCACACCGAGCACCTCTCGTCGCACCTCGAGCGGCTGCCGCGCGACGCGGTGACCCTGATCGAGATTCCGGCCCTGGCGATCTCGTCGACGGAGTGCCGACTGCGGGCCAGCGAACACCGGCCCGTCTGGTACCTCGTGCCGGACGGCGTGGTCCAGTACATCAGCAAGCGCAACCTGTACCAGCCGAGCGGTGTGGCACGCCTGGACGGTGCGGTCACGATGTCCGAGCCGGTTCCGGCGCGACAGTCGCCCGGCGAAGCACCCGCAGACCCTTCACAATCTTCAGTACAAGCAGAACCGGGAGAACACTGAGTGAGCGCATCGAACGACGCCATGGAGATGGCACGCATCGCGGCACTGGCGGCCGACGAGAAGTTGGCCTCGGACGTGGTGGTGCTCGACGTCTCGGAGCAGTTGGTGATCACGGACTGTTTCGTCATCGCCTCCGCCCCCAACGAGCGTCAGGTCAACGCGATCGTCGAGAACGTCGAGGACAAGCTGCGCGAGGCCGGGCACAAGCCCGTGCGACGCGAGGGCACCCGTGAGGGCCGCTGGGCGCTGCTCGACTACGTCGACATCGTCGTCCACGTCCAGCACACCGACGAGCGCAACTTCTATGCGCTGGATCGGCTGTGGAAGGACTGCCCGGAGATCCCGGTCGAGGGTGTCGAGCCGCGGCAGCTGTCGATCGAGCCCGATCCGGCGGACGACGCCGGGGAGCCGGAGCAGTGACCTCGGCCGCGGCGGTGCCCGCGGTCAAACGTCTGATCCTGCTGCGGCACGGTCAGACGGAATACAACGCGTCGGACCGGATGCAGGGACAGCTCGACACCGACCTGTCCGATCTGGGCCGCGCGCAGGCGAAGACGGCGGCGCAGGCGCTCGCCGACAAGCGTCCGTTCGCGATCGTGTCGTCGGATCTGCGCCGCGCGCACGACACCGCGCTCGCGCTCGGCGACCACATCGGGTTGCCGGTGGAGACCGATGCCCGGCTCCGGGAGACCCACCTGGGGGACTGGCAGGGCCTCACCCACACCGACGTCGACGTCATCTCGCCCGGTGCGCGCGCACGGTGGCGCACCGACGCCGAATGGGCGCCGCCCGCCGGTGAGAGCCGGATCGACGTCGCGGCCCGCAGCCTGCCCGTCGTGCTCGATCAGCTCGAACGGTACGAATCCTGGGGTTCGGATCCGTTGGTGTTGGTCGCACACGGCGGCCTCATCGCCGCGCTCACGGCGCGACTGCTCGACCTGCCGGTGGATCGGTGGCCGGTGCTCGGTGGACTAGGAAACACCAGCTGGGTGCAGCTCAGCGGACACGGGGAGGGGACAGATCCGGTATGGCGATTGGATGTGTGGAACGCGTCAGCGAGCGTGGCCAGTGACGTCCTCTGACGGCCCCGCCGTCGTGACGTCCTCTGACGGCCCCGCCGTCGGTGGCAGCTCGGGGCAGCCGGTGCTGCTGGTCGTCGCCGACTCGTTGGCCTACTACGGGCCGAAGGGCGGGCTGCCGGCCGACCATCCGCGGATCTGGCCGACCCTGGTCGCGAAGGAACTGGGCTGGCGGGTGGAACTCGTCGCGCGCATCGGCTGGACCAGCCGTGACGCGTGGTGGGCGATCACACAGGACCCGCGGGTGTGGGCCGCGGTGCCGCAGGCCGGTGCCGTCGTCTTCGCGGTCGGCGGCATGGATTCGCTGCCGTCACCGCTGCCGACGGCGCTGCGTGAACAGCTGCGCTACATCCGGCCGCCGGCGTTGCGGCGCGTCGTCCGGTCCGGTTACCAATGGCTGCAGCCACGGCTGTCGAAGCTGGGACGTCCGGTGGCGTTGCCGCCCAAGCTGTCGGTGGAGTACCTGGAGAGCTGCCGCGACGCGTTGGCAGCGATCCGCCCGGACCTGCCGGTGATCGGCACCTATCCGTCCGTGCATCGCTGCGATGCCTACGGTCGTGTGCACACCGGGCGTGCCCCCGCGGTCCGTGCCCTCGAGGCATGGTCGTCGGACAAGGGTGTGCCGATGGTGGATCTCGCGGCCGCGGTGCGGGAGAACGTCTTCTCGGATCGTGCGAATCCGGACGGAATCCATTGGGGCTGGGACGCGCACGAGGAGGTGGCGGCCGCGATGATCGACGCGATCAAGAACGTCCGTCGCTCGAACACCTCCGACGAGATCGAAATAGGGTAGTGGCGTGCCTGTCGTCGTAGTCACCGACTCCTCCGCCTGTCTGTCGCCCGAACTGGTGGACCGGTACGGCATTCGGGTCGTCCCGCTGCATCTGCTCAGCGGTGGCACGGATCTGCGTGACGGCATCGACGACGTCCCGGACGATCTGTCGGGCGTGACCACCTCGGGCGCGTCTCCGGGAGAACTCGGCGACGCGTATGCGGCGGCGTTGGCCGACAGCTGCGGCGACGGGGTGGTGGCCGTCCACATCTCGCGGCAGCTGTCGGGCACGTGGGAGGCGGGCCGGCAGGCGGCGCACAAGCTGGGGGAGATGGTCCGCATCGTCGACTCGGAGTCGACGGGGATGGGTCTGGGTTACCCGGCGCTGGCCGCGGCGCGGGTCGCGCGCGCGGGAGGCAGCCTCAAGTCGGTGTATCAGAGAGCCGTCGAGGTCGCGGCGCGCGGACGGACGTCGATCGTCGTCGACCGCCTGGACCATCTGCGACGCGGTGGCCGGATCGGAACCGCTGCGGCGCTGCTCGGCACCGCGTTGGCGATGAAGCCGGTCCTGCACCTGGTCGACGGCAAGCTGGTGCTGCGCGAGAAGACACGGACCTCGACGAAGGCGCTCGCGAAACTGGTCGATGCGGCCGTGGAGCAGGCGGGCGCGGAGCGCGCGGCGATCGCGGTGCATCATTCGCAGGCGCCCGAGCGTGCCGAGGAGATCGCCGCGCAGCTGAAGGAACGGATCCCGGATGTCAGCGAACTGATCGTCACCGAGATCGGGTCCGTGCTCGGCGCGCACGTCGGACCGGGTGCGATCGGCATCGTCGTCTGTCCCGGGGGCGCCGACGCGGCGCTGCCGGAACACGATTCCGGGCCGTCATCCACAGCCGATCTCTGATCCACAGGATTTCTTTCCGGCGGGCTCTCCGGGGTTCCGCCGTCGCGGCGGGACCCTACCGTCGGCGTCATGGGTACCGATCAGGATCGTGCGCGGGTGCGGCGACGGCTCGCCTCGGCTGCCGTGCTGCCGCCGTCGGCTCGTGTCGGGTCGAGCGGCCGCGACCACGACGACGACTCCGATAACGCTGTGGGGGAGGCGCACCCACGCGCCTGGGCTCCCGAGTGGCTGGCCGAGGCAACCGAGGCGGACGATTTCTCCGCCGAACCGGGCCCCGAACGTCCGTCTCCGCGCTGGCCCGGCGCCCGGCTGAGTCCCGGTCGTCGTGGTGCCGCGGCGCTCGTCGTCGTCGCGCTGGTGGCGGCGGGAATCGCGGCGGTGACGGTGTGGCGGGACAGGCCCACCGCACAGGTGGTTCCGCCGCTGCCTGCCGTGGAGGTCCGGGACGTCGGGGCCGGAGACACCGAAGTTGCCGAGAGCGTCTCCCCACAGGCGGCGCTGCCCGCACCCCCGGAACCGGCTGCCCAGGTGGTGGTGAGTGTCGTGGGCTTGGTCAATCAGGCGGGTCTGGTGCTGCTGCCACCGGGGTCGAGGATCGCCGACGCGCTCGCCGCGGCCGGCGGCCCGCGACCCGGCGCGGATGTGTTGGGGCTCAACATGGCCGAGCGTGTCGACGATGGCGACCAGATACTGGTGGGGGTCGCCCCGGCCGAGGGCGCGCCGGTCACGGTCGGCAGCGCCCGCGTGAGCTCGGGGGCGAGCGCGGCGGCGGCCACACCCGGCGCGACCGCGAAGGCCGTCGCCAAGGTCAACCTGAACACCGCCGGGGAGGCGGAGCTGGACGCGCTGCCGGGGGTGGGCCCGGTCACCGCCGCCGCGATCGTGGCGTGGCGCCAGACCAACGGCAAGTTCACCGACATCGCGCAACTGGGGGAGGTGGACGGTATCGGTCCGGCGCGGCTGGCGAAGCTGCGCGAACTGGTGGTGCTGTGACGGAGCGGGAGCACCAGCTCGATCTCAGACTGGTTCCGGCCGCGCTCGTGAGTTGGGGTGTCATGCTCCTGGGACTGCACGCCGGGTGGCGCTGCGCGGTGGTGGTGGCGGTGGTCCTCGCGTGCGTCGGGACGGTGCTGGCCGTTCCGATTCTCGTGCGCCGTCGGACCGGCGCCGACGCGCGCGGATCGCGGTGGGCGATGATCGCGGCGGGTCTCTTGGCGGCCACGCTGATCGGATCCGGGTTTGCGGTGGCGATCGCGGTGCGCACCCACGCCGTGGAAGCCCATCCCCTCGCCGAGCGCGCCGAGGCCGGTGGTTCGGCAACCCTGTCCGTGATCGTCGACGACGATCCGAAGCCGCTGCGGAGCGCAGGGTTCGGGGGCGGGCGTCAGCTGATGATCCGGGCGTCGTTGCGCGCGGTCACCGACCGCGGAACGGAGATCCGCGCGGGCGGCGCGGTTCTGGTGTTCGCGGAGGGGCCCGAATGGGCTGCCCTGCTTCCCGGACAGCGGCTCACACTGCGGGGCCGTCTCGACACACCGCAGCGCAGTGACCTCACCGTCGCCGTGGTGCGGGCCACCGGTCCGCCGTCCGGCGTCGGCCCACCGCCCGTGATCCAGCGCTGGGCGGGGGCGATCCGTGATCGGCTGGCGACGGCGACCGCCGCGGCACTCCCGGCGGATCAGGCCGGGTTGTTGCCCGGACTCGTCGTCGGCGATGTCTCCGCGCTGCCGCAGGAGGTGAAGGACGAGTTCACCGCGGCCGGGCTCTCGCACCTGACGGCCGTGTCCGGCGCGAACATTTCGATCGTCCTCGGTGCAGTCCTGTTGGTGGTGCGGGGGATCGGGGTCGGCCCGCGCGCCGGGGCGCTGTTGGCGGGCGTGGCGCTGGCGGCCTTCGTCGTGGTCGCCCGGCCCTCCCCGAGTGTGCTGCGCGCCGCGGCGATGGGCTGTATCGCACTGTTGGCGTTGACGACCGGACGGCGAAAGCAGGCGATCCCCGCACTCGCCGGCTCGGTGATCGTGCTGCTCGCGCTGTTCCCGGCGCTCGCTGTCGATTTCGGGTTCGCGCTGTCGGCGGCCGCGACCGCCGGACTGGTGCTGGTGTCTCCGGTGTTGGTGGAACGGCTCCGGGCGCGGGGCTGGCCGCGTTGGCTCGCCGAGACGTGGGCGGTCGCGGTGGCGGCGTTCGTCGTGACCGCACCGCTCGTGGCCGCGATGTCGGGCACGGTGAGCGTGGTGTCGATCGTCGCGAACGTCCTCGTCGCGCCGGTGGTCGCACCGATCACGATCGTCGGGGCGGTGACGGCGATCCTGGCGTCCGTGTGGCTCCCGGCGGCCGCCCTCGTCGTCCGGATCGCGGGCCCGCCGCTGTGGTGGCTCCTCGAGGTGGCGGACCGGGCCGCGGCGGTGCCGGGAGGGACGGTGGTCGTCGCCGGTGGGCTGACCGGAGCGGTGATCGTGTCGGTCGGCGTCGTGCTGGCGGGGTTGGCGATGCGGTACCGATCTTCGCGCCGCATGCTGCTGGCGCTCGGCATCGGTGTCGCGACGATATGGGTACCGACGCGGCTGTACTCGCCGGGATGGCCCGCGGCCGGTTGGCGGTTCGTCGCGTGCGACGCCGGTCAGGGCGACGGTCTGGTCCTGGCGGCGGGCGACGGTCGGGCCGTCGTCGTCGATGCGGGACCCGAGCCGCGGGCAATGGACCAGTGCCTGCGCCGTCTCGGTGTGGACGAGATCGCGCTCGTGATCATCACCCACCTACACGCCGACCATTACGGCGGACTCGACGGCGTCCTCGGCGACCGGGCAGTCGGCGCGGTGGCGATCGGTCCGGCCGACCTTCCCCGGGGCGGCTTCCGCTTCGTGTCGGCCGCCGCCTCACGGGCCGGAGCCGGGCTGCTGCGGCTCGAACCGGGGCGCGAACTGACGGTGGCCGACCTGCGGATGACGGTGCTGGGTCCTCTGGTCCCGACGCCGCGTGACCCCGCGGCCGCCGACGACGCCGCCAACGACGGCTCGCTGGTGATCATGGCCGAGACTCCCGCCGGCCGCATCCTGCTGACCGGCGACGTGGAGGAGTCCGGCCAGCGGGCGTTGCTGCGCTCGGGGGTGTCGCTGCGCGCGGACGTCCTGAAGTTGCCGCACCACGGATCCCGCACCACCGCACCGGAATTCCTCGCCGCGGTCCGGCCCCGGGTCGCGGTCGTGAGCGTGGGCGCCGACAACCTGTTCGGGCATCCCAATCCCGGCATCGTCGCGAAGGTCGGCGCACTCGGCGCGGTGACGATGCGAACCGACCGCGACGGCGACGTCGCGGTGGTTCGGTCCGGGTCCGGGGCACTTGCGGTGGTGGGGCGCTCTCATGGCACCATCGTCCGGTGAGCACCTCTACGCGGCCCGAATCGCTCCACCTCGTTCTCGGTGACGAGGAGTTGTTGGTCGAGCGGGCGGTCGCCTCGGTCATCGCCGCCGTCCGCGCCGCGGCCGGTTCGGCGGCGGAGGACGTTCCGGTCTCGCGGTTGCGCGCGGGGGACACCAGTGCTCCGGAGTTGGCGGAACTGCTCAGCCCCTCCCTGTTCGCGGAGGATCGGGTGCTCGTGCTCGAGGCCGCGGCCGAGGCCGGCAAGGACGCGGTGGCCCTCGTGCAGGACGCGGCCGCGGACCTCCCCGAGGGCGTGGTGCTGGTCGTGCTCCACTCCGGCGCCGGCCGGGCGAAGGCGATGGCAGGTGTGCTCCAGAAGTCGGGTGCCACCGTGCACCAGTGCGCCAAGCTCAAGCCCGGTGAGCGGGTGGAGTTCGTCCGGGGAGAGTTCCGTGCCGCGGGCGTGCGAGTCTCGCCCGAGGTAATCGAGTTGGTCGTCGAATCCGTGGGATCGGACCTGCGTGAACTGGCCGCCGCGTGTTCGCAGCTGGTGGCCGATACCGGTGGCAAGATCGACGCCGTCGCGGTCCAGCGGTACTACTCCGGCAAGGCAGAGGTGTCGGGCTTCGATGTCGCCGACAAGGCGGTCGCCGGCGATCGGCGTGGCGCCATGGAGGCCCTACGGTGGGCCATGCATCGCGGTGTCCCGCATGTCCTCCTCGCCGATGCCCTCGCCGACGCGGTCCACACCATCGCGCGGGTCGGCTCGGCCGGCCGGGGCGACCCGTTCCGGATGGCGTCGGAGCTGGGAATGCCGCCGTGGAAGATCAAGAAAGCGCAGGGACAGGCGCGCGGATGGGACCCGGCATCGATCGGTGAGGCGCTGCAGGTGGTCGCCAAGCTCAATGCCGACGTGAAGGGCCAGGCCGCCGACGCGGACTTCGCCGTCGAGTGGGCGGTCCAGCGGGTCGTGGCGCTCCACGGCGGCCGCTGACGGGCGCCGACCGGCCGGATTCGGGCGGGGTCGGGGTCGTGTCCCGGCCGGATCCGCCTCCCGCCAGTCCGAGTTCCACACCGCCTCGTCCGCGCACGGAAAAGAGCCCCCGATCGATGATCGGGGGCTCTTTTCTACAGAGCTTGCGACGGCGGAACCGTCAGAAACTTGTCAGAGAGAGTTGGCGACCTGCGCAAGCGCCGACTTCTTGTTGGCAGCCTGGTTGGCGTGAATGACGCCCTTGCTGGCTGCCTTGTCGAGCTTGCGGCTGGTGGCGACGAGGAGCTCGTTGGCCTTGTCCTTGTCACCGGCTGCCGCGGCCTCGCGGAAGGAACGGATCGCCGTACGCAGCGAGGACTTGACCGACTGGTTGCGGAGTCGGTTGCGCTCGTTGGTGCGGATCCGCTTCACCTGGGACTTGATATTGGCCACGCGTAAAATCCTGTCGTCTTTGCTGGTTACTGTCGAAAAGCTCTGAGCGCATGGGTGCGCCGACCGACGACACTACCAGCATCGGCACGGCGATCTCAAACCGACGGTCGTCCGGTTCGCGTTTTCGTGGCGGAACCGGCGCTCCCGCATACCGATTCGGACTCGGGCCTATCCGAAATCCCGGGAAACCGACCTTCTTGTACGTAAAGTCCCGATCGACAACGCAGGCAACGCGGTTCGAGAGGTGGGTGTATGTCGACAGCCAAGGATATTGCGGACGAGGGGTCGAATTCCGGCCTGAAGAAGTACCGGGCTGAGGGCACGGCACAGGAGATTGCGGAGAAGGAGCCGATCTCCGATCTGAAGAAGTACCTGGCCGAGGGCGTAGGGACCTTCGTGCTCGTCTTCTCCGCAATCGGTACTGCAGTTTTCGCGGGGGCCAAGGTGGGTCAGCTCGGTATCGCGCTTGCGTTCGGTCTGACGCTGATGTTCCTCGTCTACTCGATCGGCCCGATCTCGGGATGCCACGTGAACCCCGCGGTGACGTTGGGCCACTTCATCCTCGGCCGCATCTCCGCAGCCAAGGCCGGCCTGTACGCGCTCGCGCAGGTGATCGGTGGTCTTTTCGCCGGGTTGGCGGTGTATGCGATCGCGCAGAGCCTGCCGACCTACGACCGAAAGACCGACGGACTCGCCGCGAACGGCTGGGGCATCCACAGTCCGTCGGCGGAGAGCGGACCGCTGGGCAAGCTCATCGAGCCCGGCTACGGCATCGGTGCGGCGATGACGATCGAGATCCTGCTGACGGCACTGCTCGTGTTCGTCGTCCTCGCCTCGACCGATCAGCTTTCGGATGTGCCCCTCGCGGGTGTTTCCATCGGCTTCACCCTCGCGGTGATCCACCTCATCTCGATCCCGATCGACAACACGTCCGTCAACCCGGCCCGCAGCTTCGCGGTTGCTCCGTTCCAGGACGGTGCAATGGGTCAGGTGTGGTTGTTCATCGTCTTCCCGCTGATCGGCGGCGCGCTCGGTGCAGTCATCTATCGCGCGCTGTTCGGTCGATTCGATCGTCTCAACGACTGACCGCAATAAGTGACGGAAGGGTTCGCCGCACGGGATGCGGCGGACCCTTCCTTTCGTTTGTTCGAGAACTCAGCTCCAGCTGTAGTCCGACCGCAGGCGCGCGGCGATCGCCTCGAAGCGGGGGCGATCGAGAATGGCGCCCTCGCGACGGATGCCCGCCTCCGGGACGTCCAGGACGCGATCGAGGCGAACCCAGCTGGGGCGGTGCTCCGAATCCCACGTGCCGGTGCCCAGGGCCAACCAGTTGCGGTCGTCGTCCCGCTCGCGGTTCGACGACAGCATCAACCCCAGCAATGTGTGGCCGTCCCGCCCGACGACGAGGACCGGACGGTCCTTGCCCTGACGCGGGTCCTCTTCGTAAGCGACCCACGTCCAGACGACCTCGCCCGGATCGGCCTGCCCGTCGAGGCTGGGGGAGTATTCGATCCGGCGGGCGCGGTGCGCGGTGGGCGCCGAGGAGTGTGCGACGGGGCGGCCGGGCTTGACCCCCGGGTGTCCGGATCCACTGATCGCCTCGGTCGCGCGTTTGACGGTCCCGGAGTTCTGTAATTGCTTCAGCAGCTTCGGGCCCTGCGCGACGGCGAAGTCTCCCAGCTTTCTGCCGATGCTGCCCCACGTGCTCGCCATGGTGCCCGAGCTTAGTTGTGTCCGGTGCCGCCGACCGTGCACCGAGAAATCGGCGTTGCGTGTGATTGGACCATCCTTGTGCCGTGACAGTGGCCCGCCAACGGGCCGGTACCAGTCCAGGTAAGGGGCCCGGAAATCAGCAGCTTCGCCGACAAGACGTTCACGGATCCCGCGAAGATCCGGAACTCCTGCATCATCGCGCACATCGTGCACGGCGAGTCCCACCACCTGGGCTGATCGCATTACTGCAGGTCAAGCTGTTTTATAGGTTCGGTTGAGTCGGCTGAACCTGCCCGCTTTCGACGCTGGTGTGGGACCAGTGAAGATGGGCCGGTTCTTCGGATTCCAGGAGGCCTCAGCCCTCACTCCGTGCGTCCACACCGATGAGCGCGTCGTCGAGCCCGCCCAGGGCGTCTATGGCGGCAAGCAGGGCATGCTCGTCCTGACCACGCAGCGCCTGTTCTTCTTCGACAAGTCGCTCCTCGGCGCGCAGGTTGAAGAGTTCGAGTTCTCAGCCATCGGGTCACTGGGTCACGCGAAGAAGATGGGCGGCGAGGTCATCAGCATCTCGATTTCGGGCCGTTCGGCAGAGATCAAGCAGGTTGCGCACGGCCGCGCTGAGACGTTCATCCAGGCGTTCAGGAAGGTGAAGGTCGATGCGTCGGCTCCGTCAGCTCCCGCCCCGATCGTGATGCAGGCCGCCGCGGCGCCGGATATTGCCGACCAGATCAAGAAGCTCGCGGAGCTGCCGGATATGGGCGTGCTCGGTGAGGACGAGTTCGCGACGAAGAAGGCGGAGCTGCTGGCTCGGATGTGATTGTCGGACCCGGCGCGTAGGTTGCGCGATGTGGACGGAGGGAAGCTGGCGGCAGCCGTCCCGGGCGCCTCACCCCCCCTTTGAGTGGGGCGCCCAGCCATACCTTCGGGAGGCTGTCAATTTGCCGATTTCACCTATACCCTCCCGACACCACAACGTGACACAGCCAGCACAAGCGGCTAGTTTTTCGGCATCCGGCAGAATTTGCCGTACAGCCACTATCACTTGAAGGAGTTAGCTATGGGTTCGTTCTCCGAGTTCACGCTGGTCGAAAACATTGCCGGCATTGTCAGCTGGGCTTTCGGAGGTCTCGTTATCCTCGGCATCGCCGGTGCACTGAGCGCCGCTAGCTGACCGGCACGCGAAACCGTTCCTGTGAACGCAGAAATGGCCCCCACTCCTCGGGTGAGGGTGGGGGCCATTGGCATGCCAGTGGTTCGAGTGCATCGACGGCTTCCTGTTCCGCCATCCGGCGTTCGGTGAAGGCGACGTGTTCGAGCGCCATTTTCTGTGCGAACCGTTGCAGGTGCACAGCCTGGTCGGCGCAGGTGTCGGGATCGTGTCCACCGAGGCTGTAGCCGGCGACTCGGTATGCGCGGGGCATGCGTTCGTCGGGTAGTTCGAAGGTGATTTGCATGGTGCTCCTATGGCTGGGTTGCGATGACGATGTCGGTGCCGCCGATCTTCACGACCAGTTCGCGTGGGTTGACTTCGCGCCAGATCCAATGGCCGTGCCATTCTGGCCGCCAGACGTTGCGGCATTCCGCCCAAGAGCCACGCCGAACCCGCCACTGGCGGTGGTGCTGAAGCCGAAAGCGGTGTCGTAGGTTCCGGTCGCTTTTGCCGTATATCCGACAGCAGTGGCATTGTCTGCCGCCTGAGCAGAGCAGCCGACTGCTGCCGCGGTGGCTCCCGCAGATGAGTTGAGTCGAATCGCGACAGAGCCGTTCCCTATGACGGGAACAGTCACCGTTGCCCCGGAGCCAATCACCACATGGCCCGTTCCTGACGGGGACGTCATTGCCGCGTTGCGTCCGATCGCGATCGAACCATCACTTCCCATCAGGCCCAGGATCTGCCTTCTCCGTCAACGCGTCATCGTGCGCCGGGACTGCGGTCTGCCTGACGGGAAGAGCTTCCACGACCTCCGGCACCTCTTCGCGTCGACGCTGATTTTCGCGGGTGCGTCGGTCCCGATGGTGGCTCAGTATTTAGGACATAAGTCGCCAGCTGTCACACTGGACGTCTATGCGCACCTGTGGCCGGGAGATGATGAACGGGCACGGGACGCGGTGGATATGGTTCTGGTGCGGGACCAGTGCGGGACAGGCAACCGGACCGGGTCGATGTAGGTGCGCGAGTGAGACGAGGGAATAGGGCTTGACCAGCAACTTCGCAGAGAAAACATTCACGGATCCCGCGAAGATCCGGAACTTCTGCATCATCGCGCACATCGACCACGGCAAGTCGACGCTGGCGGACCGGATGCTGCAGCTGACCGGGGTCGTCGAGGAGCGCGCGATGCGCGCCCAGTACCTGGACCGCATGGATATCGAGCGTGAGCGCGGCATCACGATCAAGGCGCAGAACGTGCGGCTGCCATGGACGGTCGAGAACGAGGACGGCACGACCGAAGAGATCGTCCTGCACCTCATCGACACGCCGGGCCACGTCGACTTCACCTACGAGGTCTCTCGCGCGCTCGAGGCGTGTGAGGGTGCGGTGCTGCTCGTCGATGCCGCCCAGGGCATCGAGGCGCAGACTCTGGCCAACCTGTACCTGGCGATGGAGAAGGACCTCACCATCATCCCGGTGCTCAACAAGATCGACCTGCCGGCCGCCGATCCCGACCGGTACGCCGCGGAGATCGCGCACATCGTCGGCTGTGAACCCGAGGACGTGCTGCGGGTCTCCGGCAAGACCGGTGTCGGTGTGAAGGAACTGCTCGACGAGGTCGTCAAGCAGGTGCCCGCCCCGGTCGGCGACGCGGACGGTCCGGCGCGCGCGATGATCTTCGACTCCGTGTACGACGCGTACCGCGGCGTCGTCACCTACGTGCGTGTGGTGGACGGCAAGATCCGTCCCCGCGAGAAGATCACGATGATGTCGACCGGCACCACGCACGAACTGCTCGAGGTGGGAATCATCTCGCCCGAGCCCAAGGCCACCGTCGGCCTGGGCGTCGGGGAGGTCGGCTATCTGATCACCGGTGTGAAGGACGTGCGGCAGTCGAGGGTCGGCGACACGGTCACCACCTTCCGCAACGGCGCGTCCGAGCCGTTGACCGGTTACCGCGACCCCAAGCCGATGGTCTACTCGGGCCTGTACCCGATGGACGGTTCCGACTACCCGGTGCTGCGTGACGCGCTCGACAAGCTGCGGCTCAACGACGCGGCGCTCGCCTACGAGCCGGAAACCTCGGTGGCCCTCGGTTTCGGCTTCCGTTGTGGGTTCCTCGGCCTGCTGCACATGGAGATCACCCGGGACCGACTCGAGCGCGAGTTCGGCCTCGACCTCATCTCCACCGCGCCGAACGTGGTCTACCGAGTCGTGATGGAGGACGGCGCCGAGCACGAGGTGACCAACCCGTCGTACTGGCCGGAGGGCAAGGTGCGCGAGGTGTACGAGCCGATGGCCAAGTGCACCGTGATCGCGCCGAGCGAGTACACCGGCGCGATCATGGAGCTGTGTCAGTCCCGACGCGGTGAGCTCGGTGGCATGGACTACCTCTCGGAGACCCGCGTCGAGCTGCGCTACACGCTGCCGATGGGCGAGATCATGTTCGACTTCTTCGACGCCCTCAAGTCGCGGACCAAGGGCTACGCGAGCCTCGACTACGAGGAGTCGGGTGAGCAGCAGGCGGCGCTGGTGAAGGTGGACATCCTGCTGCAGGGCGAGACCGTCGACGCGTTCAGCGCGATCGTGCACAAGGACGCCGCGTTCGCCTACGGCAACAAGATGACCACCAAGCTGCGCGAGCTGATCCCGCGTCAGCAGTTCGAGGTGCCGATCCAGGCCGCGATCGGCTCGAAGATCATTGCGCGCGAGAACATTCGCGCGATCCGCAAGGACGTGCTCGCGAAGTGCTACGGCGGCGACATCAGCCGTAAGCGCAAGCTGCTCGAGAAGCAGAAGGAGGGCAAGAAGCGGATGAAGACCATCGGTCGCGTCGAGGTCCCGCAGGAAGCCTTCGTCGCGGCGCTGTCGAACGAGTCGGTGGCGGACAAGCCCAAGGGCAAGTAGGAGGGGACGCGATGATCGGCACCTGGTTGACCCGTGAGCTCGGGCTGGAGGTGCCGATCTTCGGTGCCCCGATGGGCGGACGGGCCGGCGGCGAACTGGCCGGTCAGGTCACTCGGGCGGGCGGGCTGGGGCTGCTCGGTGCGGCGCGCTATTCGACGCCGGAGTGGATCGCGGCGGAGTCGGCGGTCGCCCGCGAGATCGGTGGCGGGCCACTCGGCATCGGCCTCATGACGTGGTCGCTCGACGCCGACGCCTCGCTGCTCGAGGCGGCGCTCGCCGAGAAGCCGCGTGTCGTGTCGCTGTCGTTCGGTGATCCGGCACCCTACGTCGACCGGGTGCACGCAGCCGGCGCATTGGCGGTCTCGCAGGTCAACACCGTCGAGGATCTCCGTGTGGTGGAGCGGGCGGGCGTCGACCTCGTGATCGCGCAGGGCGGCGAGGCCGGCGGGCATACCGGACGGATCGGCACGCTGCCGCTGCTGCAGGAGGTACTCGACGCCACGAGCCTGCCCGTGCTCGCGGCCGGCGGCATCGGCACCGGCCGCGGCCTGGCGGCGGTGATCGCCGCAGGTGCGGTGGGCGCGATGATCGGCACCGCTCTGCTCGCGAGCCCCGAGACGATCGGCCCGGAGTATGCGCGGCGGAAGCTGATCGAGGCCGGCAGCGCCGACACCGTCTACACGTCGATCTTCGACCAGGCCCGCGATCAGCCGTGGCCGGCCCGCTGGGGTGGTCGCGCGCTGTCCAACGACTACACCGCGAAGTGGCACGCGAAGGGTGCGGACAACGAAACCCTCGCCGCCGCTTACGATCCGGCGGACAGCAATCAGGGTGTTGTGTACGCGGGGGAGGCGGCCGGGCTCGTGACGTCGGAACGACCGGCGGGCGATGTGGTGCGCGCGATCGCGGCCGACGCGGAGAGTCTGCTCCGCCGGACGTTCTGAGTCGGCGCAGCTACTCCGGGCGGTGGCAGACCGCCTCGACGTTGTTGCCGTCGGGGTCGCGCACGAATGCGCCGTAGTAGTCCGGGTGGTACTCCGGCCAGATACGCGGCTTGTGCAGCACCTCCGCCCCTGACTCGACCGCCGCGGCGAAGAACGCGTCGACCGCGGCGCGAGACTCGGCCACGAACGCGATGTGCGACTCGCGGAACCCGGCGTCGGCGGGTACCCGCGGGCTGATCCAGAAGTCTGGATGCGGCGGGACGCCGTACCCGATGACGGGTCCGTACTCCTTGATTCGAACACCGCCGAGCGGAGCGAGCACCGCGTCGTAGAAGGCTGCACCGGCTGCGGGGTCGGCACATTGGATTCCGAGGTGATCCAGCATGCGTCGATCGTCACACAGGCCACCGACATTCGCGGCCGTTCCGCAACGATCACGAAGGGCCGTGCGCGGGCTGGAACGTCCCGGTGTGGCCGGTTTCCTCGGCGCGGATGACGTGGACGACGGCATTGATGAGGGCCAGGTGGGTGAACGCCTGCGGGAAGTTGCCCAGGTGTCGGCCACTCTTGGGGTCGATCTCCTCGCCGTAGAGCTTGAGCGGGCTCGCGAACGAAAGCAGCCGTTCACACAGGTCCCTGGCCCGCTGCACCTCCCCGATCTCGACGAGCGCGGACACGAGCAGGAACGAGCAGATCGTGAACGTGCCCTCCTTGCCGGACAGGCCGTCGTCGGTGGACTCGACGCGGTAGCGGAGCACGAGTCCGTCCTCGGTGAGTTCGTCCGCGATCGCCAGGACCGTCGCCCGGATCCGGGGATCGTCGGCGGGCAGGAACCGCAGCAGTGGTGCCAGCAGCAGTGAGGCGTCGAGGGACGGGTGCCCGTAGCGCTGCGTGAATACCCCGCGTTCGTCGACGCCGTGCTCGAGGATGTCGGCCTTGACTTCGTCGGCGATCTCGGACCACCGCGCCGCGTAGGCCTTCTCGCCGTGCAGGTTGGCGAGCTTGACGCCGCGGTCGAGCGCCACCCAGCACATGATCTTCGACGATGTGAAGTGCTGCGGCTCGCCGCGCACCTCCCAGATCCCGCGGTCCGGCTCACGCCAGTGTTCGATGACCTCCTGGACCTGCCGCTCGAGCAGCGGCCACAACGTCTCGGGGACCTGGTCGCGGGACCGGACGTGCAGGTACACCGAGTCGAGCAGGGTTCCCCAGATGTCGTGCTGGTTCTGGTTGTAGGCGTCGTTGCCGATCCGCACGGGCAGGGCCCCGTCGTACCCCTTCAGGTGACTGAGCTCCTCTTCGACGAGGGTGTGCTCGCCGCCGACCCCGTACATCACCTGCAGTGGGGCCGGATCGCCGTCGTCCGACTGCGCAGCGTCGAAGATGAACGAGAAGAAGTCGTTGGCTTCACGATCGAGCCCGAGGGTGTAGAGGCCCCAGAGCGCGAACGTCGAATCCCGCACCCATGCGTACCGGTAGTCCCAGTTACGTTCGCCACCGGGGGTTTCCGGCAGTGACGTGGTGGGTGCGGCGAGCAGGGCGCCGGTCGGTGCGTAGGTCAGGCCCTTGAGAGTCAGTGCGCTGCTCTGCAGGTGGCTCCGCCACGGATGGTCGGGGAAACGCCCGATCGTCACCCATTGTCTCCAGCACTCGGTGGTCTGCCACATCTTGTCGGCGGCTTCCTCGAAGGTCTGCGGGGCCGTCGGCTCCGACCACGACAAGGCCACGAACGCGTTGTCGCCCTCCACCATGCGGGTGCGCGCGCGGGCCTCGCGCCCCTCGAGTCCGAGCCGCAGATTCGACGTCAGCCGCAGCGTCGGCTGCTCGCCCGGGGCGGCGGTGCGGCACGTGGCGGTGGCCTCCTCGTACACGTTTCCGGTGTACTCCCAGTGCGCCGGGGCGCGGTGGTAGTCGAACGCCGGCTCACAACTCATCTCCAACTCGACGGTGCCGCTCACGCACTTGACGGTCCGCAACAGGATGTGTTCGGCGTCCCAGTCCGACGGTGTCCGACGGCGCGTGGGGGAGCGCTGTTCGTTGGCGTGCCACGGGCCCATCACGAGTGCGTCACGCACGATCAGCCAGCCGGTCTGGGTCTGCCACGTGGTCTCGAGGATCAGCCCACCCGGCAGGTAGCGCCGCGCAGACGGCACGTTCTGGCCGTACGGTCCGATCTGGAAGTGTCCGGCGCTACGGTCGAGGATCGCGCCGAACACACTGGGGGAGTCGGGGCGCGGGACGCACATCCACTCGACCGCGCCGTTGCGTGCGACCAGGCAGTTCGTCTCGCAGTCGGAGAGGAAGGCGTAGTCGTCGATCGGCGGGAAGACGCTGCGACGCCTCGGTGCGACCTCGTCGGAATCTCTGATCGGCGTGGTCACGGACTGCTCGGCCTGCGACGTCATCCCCTCATCATCGACCCGTGCGTCGGTCAGCGTCCACAGTTCGGCGGAGGTCTCCGGCAGGGTTGTTCGGGTTCTTCGGCATCGTTCCGACTGTTCGATTACGGACGGACGTCTGCTATCGTCGGCGACGTGTCTGCTGCCGCCGCTCACCGCATCCGCCATGAACTGGCGTTGATTGCCGTCGGCGGGCTTGCAGTTGCGGATATTCACTGTTGCTGATGCGGGTCTCGGCGTTCGCTTGCGCGTAGATCCGGTCTCGACCGCACCTCTGTCGTAACCCCAGTTCCCCGCCGGCCGCGGGGAACTTCCCGTGCGCGGCTCGTGCCGAACGCCGTCAACTCCAGGACATCTGTCCGAGTTCCGACTTCAGTGTTCCGTTTTCCGTTCCGCTCTTCTCGACCCGGCATGTGCCGGGTCGGTTCTCGTACGGCATCCACAGCACCTGTGAGCCTGGTAGGAAGGCAATCCATGAGGCACCGTTCCCGTTCGTTCCTGACCGCACTCGCCGCGATCGGCGCAGTCGCGCTGACCGCGTGCGGCGGCGGCTCGAGTGACGTCGTCGGTGGCGCCGATACCGGCGCCGACGGCAGCGGCGGCACGATCAATTTGTTCGCATACGCGGTTCCCAAGCCGGGATTCGACAAGGTCACCGCCGCATTTGCCGAGACCGAGGAGGGCAAGGGGGTGCGATTCAACCCGTCCTACGGGGCCTCGGGTGACCAGTCGCGGAAGGTCAAGGACGGCGCGCAGGCCGACTTCGTGAACTTCTCGGTCGAACCCGACATCACTCGCCTCGTCGATGCCGGCCTCGTCGACGAGGACTGGAACAACGACGCCTACAAGGGGATTCCGTTCGGGTCGGTCGTGACGATCGTCGTCCGTGAGGGCAACCCGAAGAACATCCAGGACTGGGACGACCTGCTCCGGCCCGGTATCGAGGTCGTGACCCCGAACCCGTTCAGCTCCGGCTCGGCGAAGTGGAATCTGTTGGCCCCCTATGCCGCGAAGAGCGACGGTGGCAAGAACCCGCAGGCCGGTCTCGACTACCTCGGCAAGCTGGTCGGCGAGCACGTCAAGGTGCAGCCGAAGTCCGGCCGCGAGGCCACCGAGACGTTCCTGCAGGGGACCGGTGACGTGCTGCTCAGCTACGAGAACGAGGCGCTCTTCACCGAACGGAACGGTGATCCGGTCGAGCACGTGACCCCGCCGACCACCTTCAAGATCGAGAACCCGGTGGCGGTGATCTCGAACAGTCCGAACATTGCCCAGGCGACCGCATTCCGTGACTACCTGTACACGTCGGAGGCACAGAAGCTGTGGGCGGAGGCCGGTTTCCGGCCTGTCGATCCGGCTGTCGCGAAGGAGTTCGCGGCCGACTTCCCGCAGCCGCAGCAGTTGTGGACCATCGCGGACCTCGGCGGCTGGTCCGCCGTCGACGCGGAACTCTTCAAGCAGGGGACGGGCAGTATCGCCGTCATCTACGAGAACGCGACGAAGTAGGGACCGCGCGGGTTCCCGTGCCGCCGGTGACCGAACATGGCGACTGATGCGCCGTGTTCGGTCACCGTTTCGTCAGCGGCTAGGGTGGTCGGGTGGATCAACTCGCGAACTGGTGGGACGGCGCCGAACTGTGGGTCGCCGGCCTGCCGTTCATCCCCCAGGTCGTCCTGGTGATCGCGGTGATGATTCCTGCCTGCTTCGGGATCGCCTGGGCGCTCGACCGCGTGCTGTCCGCGCTGTTTGCGGCGGTCGGTCGCCCCGATCCGGCCGATTCCGACGTCCGGGTGGACGCACACACGAAGGTGGAGGGTTCCTGATGCCGCGCTCACGCGTGACCTTGGCGCTGATCGCGCTGATCGTCCTGGTCGTCATCGCCTGGTACTTCACCCGCTGACCGTCCGTGCCGGCGGATCGCGCCATTCGGACGTCGGTTCCGTGCTCTGCTAAAGTCTGCCGCGTGTCTGTAGTCGTCGCGCACCAGGTCCGCCATGAACTGGCGTTGATCGCTGTCGGCCGACTCGCAGTCGCCGACATCGACTGTTGTTGATTCCTGTCTCGGTGTTCGCTCTGTCGTGACACGCGCGTTCGATCCGAACGCGCTCTCTCCTCCCGTTCCGCTCAAGCGGTGACGTGCACCGCGAACACCTCCCCGCATCCAGGCCTCATTCGAACCGACCGACCGTCCGGTCGGGGGTCTTCGGCGCGAGCTCTTCTGCATCTGCCGGCACTGTAGGAAGGTAAATCCGTATGAAGCATCGGTCCCGCTCGTTCCTGACTGCGCTCGTCGCGGTCGGAGCAGTCGCTCTTGCCGGGTGTAGCGGCGGCTCGAGCGATGTCATGGGCGGAGTCGACGTCGGTGCGGACGGCAGCGGCGGCACGATCAACATGTTCGCCTACGGAGTCCCGAAGCCCGGCTACGACAAGGTGACCGCCGCGTTCGCCCAGACCGGCGAGGGCGCGGGGGTGCGGTTCAACCCGTCGTACGGGGCGTCCGGCGACCAGTCGCGGAAGGTGAAGGACGGTGCCCAGGCGGACCTCGTCAGCTTCTCCGTCGAGCCGGAGATCACGCGCCTCGTCGAGGAGGGGCTGGTCGACGACAGCTGGAACAAGGACACCTACGGCGGTGTCCCGTTCGGGTCCGTGGTGACGCTCGTCGTCCGCGAGGGCAATCCGAAGAACATCGGCGACTGGGACGACCTGCTCCGGCCGGGCGTCGAGGTCGTGACCCCGAACCCGTTCAGCTCCGGGTCGGCGAAGTGGAACCTGCTGGCTCCCTATGCGGCCGCGAGCGACGGCGGGCGGAATCCGAAGGCCGGTCTCGACTATCTCGGCAAGCTGATCGGTGAGCACGTGAAGGTGCAGCCGAAGTCCGGCCGCGAGGCGACCGAGATGTTCCTGCAGGGGACCGGTGACGTGCTGCTCAGCTACGAGAACGAGGCGCTGTTCACCGAACGCAAGGGTGATCCGGTGGAGCACGTGACCCCGCCGGTGACCTTCAAGGTCGAGAACCCGGTGGCGGTGGTCTCGACCGGTCGGAACGCATCCACCGCGGTCACGTTCCGTGATTTCCTGTATACCCCCGCGGCGCAACGGCAGTGGGCGGAGGCCGGCTTCCGGCCCGTCGACCCGGCCGTCATGGCCGAGTACGCCGCCGACTTCCCGGAACCGCAGCAGCTGTGGACCGTCGCCGACCTCGGTGGCTGGGACACCGTCGACAAGGATCTGTTCGAGCAGGACTCGGGCCGGATCGCCGCTATCTACGAGAACGCGACGAAGTGATGACGACAGTGACGACTCAGGCGCCACAGCCGACCGTGCCGGCCGCACCACCGCGGAAACCGAAGGGACGCTTCCGGCGCCGGTTCGCCGTCACCGGCGCGGTCGGTCCGTTGGGGATCGGGATCGCGGCGTTGTGGCTCAGCATCATCGTGTTGCTGCCCCTGGCGGCGCTGACAGTGACATCGTTCGAGGACGGGTGGTCCGGGTTCTGGGACGCGGTCACCGCGCCCGGCGCCCTGGCGGCGCTCCGTGTGACGATCGTGGTGTCGGTGATCGTTGCCCTGATCAACGTGGTGATGGGCACGATGATCGCGTGGGTGCTGGTGCGGGACGAGTTCCCGGGCAAGCGGATCGTGGGGTCGCTGATCGATCTTCCGTTCGCGTTGCCGACCATCGTCGCCAGCATCGTGCTGCTGTCGCTGTACGGGCCGCAGAGCCCGATCGACGTGCATCTCAATGCGACTCAGCCCGGCCTGATCGTGGCGCTCGCGTTCGTCACCCTGCCGTTCGTGGTCCGGTCGGTGCAGCCGGTGCTGATGGAGGCCGACCGCGAGGTGGAGCAGGCCGCGGCATCGCTCGGCGCGAACAACTGGACGATCTTCCGTCGAGTGGTGCTGCCGACGCTCGCACCCGCGATCATCAGTGGCGCCGGGCTCGCCTTCGCCCGCGCGATCGGCGAGTACGGCTCGGTGGTGCTGATCGGCGGCAACATCCCGCGCGAGACCCAGGTGGCCTCGCAGTACATCCAGCAGCAGATCGAGATCGACCGTCCCGTCAGTGCGGCGGCGGTGTCGGTGACCCTGCTGGCAATCGCCTTCGCGACGTTG
Organism: Rhodococcus sp. BE178; assembly: GCF_050433545.1. Lineage (NCBI taxonomy): Bacteria > Bacillati > Actinomycetota > Actinomycetes > Mycobacteriales > Nocardiaceae > Rhodococcus > Rhodococcus sp. BE178. Next base: position 176,453 of record NZ_JBNPXA010000012.1, read on the forward strand.
TTCGTGCTGCGTATCTTCGCCGCGCGCAACCAGCGCCGAGAGGAGCAGGCGCAGTGAAGATCTCACCCTGGGCGCGGATAAGCCTGCGCACCATCGTCCTCGGCTACCTGTTCGTACTCCTGATCGTGCCGATCGGCGTGATCCTGTACCGCACCTTCGAGCACGGATTCGTCGCCTTCTACCACGCGATCAGCACCCCGGCCGCGATCTCGGCGCTCAACCTGTCGCTGCTGATCGTCGCGATCGTGGTGCCGATCAACGTCATCTTCGGCATCGTCACCGCGCTGGCCCTCGTGCGGGGTCGTTTTCCCGGCCGCGGGCTGCTCCAGTCCGTCGTCGACCTTCCGTTCGCGGTGTCGCCGATCGTTGTCGGCGTCTCGCTGATCCTGCTGTGGGGTGCGAACGGGTGGTTCGGCGGCGTCGAGTCGCTCGGCTTCAAGGTGATCTTCGGGTTGCCCGGCATGGTGATCGCCACGATCTTCGTGACCCTGCCGTTCGTGGTGCGCGAGGTGGAACCCGTGCTGCACGAGATCGGGGACGAGCAGGAGCAGGCCGCGGCCACGCTCGGGGCGTCCAAGTGGCAGACGTTCTCCCGGATCACCCTTCCGGCGATCCGCTGGGGCCTGACGTACGGCATCGTCCTCACCGTCGCCCGCGCTCTCGGCGAGTTCGGTGCCGTCATCATGGTCTCGTCGGGCATTCCCGGCCAGTCGCAGACCCTGACCCTGCTCGTGCACTCCCGTTACATCGATGACCACAACACCTTCGGGGCCTACGCCGCGGCGACACTGCTGATGTCGATCGCTGTGGTGACCCTCCTGCTGATGACTCTGCTCGACCGTAAGAGGAGCACGACATGATTACCGTGACCGGGGCACGCAAGAACTACGGCGATTTCGCCGCGCTCGACGACGTCACCCTCGACATCCCGTCGGGCTCGCTCACGGCGCTGCTCGGGCCCAGCGGTTCGGGCAAGTCGACGCTGCTGCGGTCCATCGCCGGCCTCGAGCAGCCCGACTCGGGCACCATCACGATCGCCGGGAAGGACGTCACCGGGGTACCGCCGCAGAAGCGCGACATCGGCTTCGTGTTCCAGCACTACGCGGCGTTCAAGCACATGACGGTGCGCGACAACGTCGCGTTCGGCCTCAAGATCCGCAAGCGTCCCAAGGCCGAGATCGCCAAGAAGGTCGACGACCTGCTCGCGATCGTCGGACTCGACGGTTTCCAGCACCGCTACCCGGCGCAGCTGTCCGGTGGTCAGCGTCAGCGCATGGCGCTGGCCCGCGCCCTCGCCGTGGACCCGCAGGTGCTGCTGCTCGACGAGCCGTTCGGCGCGCTCGACGCCAAGGTGCGCGACGACCTGCGCACGTGGCTGCGGCGCCTGCACGACGAGGTGCACGTGACCACGGTCCTGGTCACCCACGACCAGGAGGAGGCGCTCGACGTCGCCGACCGGATCGCGGTCCTCAACAAGGGGCGGATCGAGCAGGTCGGTACCCCACAGGAGCTGTACGACACCCCGGCCAACGACTTCGTGATGTCGTTCCTCGGGCCCGTGGCGCGGCTCAACGGGCAGCTGGTGCGCCCGCACGATCTGCGGCTCGAGCGCACCCAGATCCCGCAGTCGTTCGCGGCCACAGTCTCCCGCGTCGTGCACCTCGGGTTCGAGGTGCGGGTGGAGTTGCAGCCCAAGACCGGCGCGCAGGAACTCTCGGCCCAGATCACCCGCAGCGACGCCGAGATGCTCGGCTTGCGGGAGGGCGAGACGGTGTACGTCCGGCCCACAGACATCACCGGGTAGCGCGGGAAGAACGAAGGCCCGGTCCCGCACGGGGCCGGGCCTTCGTGTATCCGGTACCGGTTCAGGAGCCGAGGGAACCGAAGGACAGTGATCCGCTGCTGCTTCCCCCCGACAGCGGGCCGGCGGGAGCCAGTTCACGCATCAGCTCGAGTGCGGCGAGATCGGTCGTCGGGTTCTCCTGGCCGTCGGGAAGCACGTTCTTACCGTTCGCGAGCACGGTCACGCCCCAACCCTCGGAGGGCAGGAGGTAGGTGGCGCTGGTGCTGCCGTTCGAGGCGCCGTCCTTGAACGCGTAGGGATACGCGATGCCCTTCTGTGCCGGGTACAGCTGCCAGGCCATGCCCATCTGCATGGTCGGATCGGATTGCGGTGCAACGCCCGGAACGGGACGGAGCATCGACTGCAGCACCGGAACGAGCGGGCTGTCGCCGAAGCCGAGGGTCGCGGCGGTCCATTTCGCCATGTCGGACACGGTGCTGATCAGTCCACCGCCGCCTGCGAGGGCGCCGGTGTTGTTCCAGAGGTCCGCTTTGGCTCCATTCCTGTACGGCTGGGCCAGGTCCGGTGTTCGTGTCTCGAGGACGGTCGACGTCATGCCGAGGGGCCCGGTCAGCTCACGCTCGACGACGTCGGCGAACCGAGGCTCGGGACGGCCCGGTTCGAAGGCGTCCGCCATGAGGGTGCCGAGCGCGCCGAACCCGAAATCCGAGTAGAGCCACGTCGAGCCTGGGGGATTCGCGAGTGCGCCGGGGGCCTCGAGCCCCTCCCACAGGAGGGTCCGGTTGTACAGGGCCTTCGCGTCCACACATTTGGGGTCGTCGCCCGGGCAGCCCGCATGCAGATTGCCCGGATCGTCGGTGAGTCCGGACCGGTGGGTGACGAGATCCCCGAGCGTGATGGCAGATCCGTCCATCGTCGGGAACGTGACGTTCTGCTCGTAGTCCTGGGCGGGGTCGTCGAGCTCCGCAAGGCCCCGATAGATCCTCTTCGCGAGCAGTGCACCCGTGAACGTCTTGGTCTCCGATGCGATCTCGAACTGCGTCTGCGGGCTGACCTTGCGTTTGTTCTCCTTGTCCGCCAACCCGAAGTAATAGGTCGTGGTGATCGACTCGCCCGGCTGGTGTGGGTCGGGCTTGACGATCGCGATCGACATGCCCGGTGCGCTGTGGTCGACGACCGCGGCCGCGGCGCGCATGACCGTCTGGAGTTCCCAGGGGTCACCGATCGCGGATCCCGGATTCGGGAGCACCGGAGTTGCTGCGGATGCCGGCGCGGTGGCGGTGGTGAGTGCGAGTGATGCTGTGGCGGCGAGGGCGAACGCCGTGGCGCCGACCCGTCGGCGGGCTCGGCGGGCTCGGCGGAGAGTTCGCTGCATGGCCACGAGAATAAAGCTGCGGTAAAGATTTTCGCGCGACTATCGACGAGTCGAACGAGCGAATGATCAGGGGAGTGCCGTCCACGGACTCACGCAGTGGTAGCTCCGGTCCTGGTATACCAGTGGCGCCCCGAGGTGCTCGGGTGCGTAGATGTCCTCCACGGCGGCGGTCAGAACGGTCGCCGGGCCGGCATGCACGCTCGACAGGGGCGTGCAGCGCAGGACGTGCCCGGTTCCGTGGATCATGGGTTCACCGGTCTCGAGCTGCGACCAGGACATCTCGGGGCCGAAGCGTCGGGTCCCGGGTGTGGCGAACAGCCGTGCCAGGGCGACGTTCTCGGCGGTCAGGAGGTGCACCAGGAAGCTGGCGGCGGATCCGACGACGGCGGCCGAGCCCCGATCGGACTGCAGCGAGAACCCGAGGATCGGCGGGTCCACCGCGACGGACGACACCGACGACGACGTCAGTCCGACAGGCCCGTCGTGGCCCTGCGCGGTGATGATCGCGACACCGGCGGGGTGGCCGCGGAACGCCCGGCGGAAGTCGCCGTTGAGCTGAGAAATCGGGGTGGCGGTCGTCAACGCGAGGTCCTTCGTCGGGGCGTCAGGGGGTCGTCCTCGACGCTAGAACCTGAAGTTCACTCGAGGTAAAGCGGTTGTGCCGAACGCCACGGCCGTCGGTCCGGGCACCTACGATCCCTCGTATGACGACGATCCGTCACCTCCGCAAGGCCGCGATGGCGATGCCCGAGGTGTCCGAGCCCGGCAGCGGTGACCTGCCTCCCGCGATCGGTCGGCCCGCAACCAGGGCGCTCGCCGGTGCGGGACTGTCGTCACTCGAGGACGTTGCCCGGCACACCGAATCCGAACTGCTTGCGATGCACGGCGTGGGCCCGAAGGCGATCCGGATCCTCGGTGAGGCGTTGGGTGATCGCGGGATGGCCTTTCGAACGTGATTCAGCGGGACGGGGCGAACAGCTCGCCCGGCTGAGCAGAAGGGAGAATGGTGCGCAATCGCCGGTGTGAACCAGGAGACTTTCGATGGCTGACTACTTCTATCCCGCCCTCACGATGAACATCTTGGTTGTTCTCTCGGCGTGGTGCCTGGCGAAGCCGACTCGGCCCGCCGCCACAGCACTGGTTTCCGTTGCGGTCGTGTGGGTGTTCGCCAACGGCCCGTTGGAGGGCGGTGTCCTGTGGAGCCTGAGCCCGGAACACGGTCTGACGGTCTCCGATCTCCTGTCGGTGGCAGCAGTGGCGATTGCGGTCAGCGCATGGCGACGGACACACAACGCCCGACCTGTTCCGGGATAAGCCTCATCACCTGAGCCGCAACGAGTACCGAGGAACCGTCAAGCGGACCGTTCGATCCGGGCGTCCACGGCGAGCGCCGCGTCGTATCGATCGAGCGCGACATCCGCGAGATGCGGGTGTGCACCGATGGTGTCGGCGAACAGCGCGTCGGGAGCGGCCGACAGCGCGGCGGCGCCGACGCGATCGGTCAGTCGGCCCGGTGCGAGGAACCACGGGGCGATCACGATGCGCTCGACCCCTCGCGAGCGCAGCAGGGAGATTGCCTGACCGACGGTGGGCTCCGCGGAGGTCGCGAAACAGGTGACAGCGCCGGCCCACCGCGTACCCTCCGCGAGGACCGCGGCCAGCCTACGGGTGTCGTCGTTCGCGGCGGTGTGTGACGATCCGACCGCCGCGAGCACGACCCCGGTGTCGGCGTCGTCGGCGGTGGCGCCGGCCGTGGTGATCCGGTCGCGCACCGCGTCGATCAGTCGGCGGTCGTGCCCCAGGACGCCCGACTGCAGCACGGTCAGCTGCGGATGCCGGGCCCGGGCAGCGGCGAGGATTCCGGGCAGATCCACCCGTGCATGGAATGCGCTGCCGAGCAGCAACGGGACGGCGACGGCCGTCGAATGTCCCTCTGCAGCAACCGCATCGACCACCTGATCGACCGACGGCGCGTTCAGGTCCAGGAAGCACAGCCGTACGTCGAGTTCCGGCCGCCGGGCGCGGATCGCCGCCACGGCAGCCGAGACCACCCGAGCGGATCGGGGGTCACGGCTGCCGTGGGCGACAGCGATCATTGGCGGCACCGCCGCCGTGATCAGCCGCGTCACGGTCTCAGACCCGCTCACCGAGTTCGACGGCCGCGATCGCATCGCCGACGAGTCCGGCGGCGAGGGTGTTGCCGCCGGCCGGGTCGATCAGCAGGAAGCAGCCGGTGTGGCGGTTGACGGTGTAGTCGTCCGCCACGATCGGCTCCGCGACGCGCACCGTGATCTTGCCGATCTCGTTGAGCTCGAGGGTTTCCGGGCTCAGCTCGGACGTCAGCTCCTGGTCGTCGAGGCGCTCGACGAGGGCCCCGACGATGGCCTGCGTGGTGCGGGTGCCGTGCTTGAGCAGCAGACGCGCACCCGGCCGCAGCGGCTTCTCGGCCAGCCAGCACACGGTGGCGTCGAACGTGTCGATCGGCTCGGGGGCGGAGATCGGCGAGGCGATGGTATCGCCACGCGAGACGTCCACGTCGTCGGCGAGCACCAGCGTCACACTGCGTCCCGCATGCGCGGAGTCGAGTTCGCCGTCGGCGGTATCGATCCGGGCGACCGTCGTCCGGGTTCCGGACGGCAGGATCACCACCTCGTCGCCGGGGGCGACGGACCCCGCCGCGACCTGTCCGGCGTAGCCGCGGTAGTCCGGGAACTCGGCGGTGCGCGGACGGATCACGTACTGCACCGGGAAGCGCAGGCCCACAGCGTGCTTGCCTTCATTGTCGCTGTCCACCGGCACCGACTCCAGATGCTCGATCAGCGTCGGCCCGTCGTAGTACGGCGTCTTCTCCGACCGCACCGCGACATTGTCGCCGTGCAGCGCGGACACCGGGATCTCCAGGACGTCCTCGGCGGCCCAGCCGAGCGAACCGGTCAGGGACCGGAACTCGGCGGAGATGTCGGCGAAGACCTGCGCCGGATCCTCCACGAGGTCGATCTTGTTGACCGCCAACACCAGACGCGGCACACCGAGCAGTGCCAGCACCGCGGCATGCTTGCGGGTCTGCGAGATGACACCCTTGCGCGCGTCGACCAGCAGGATCACCAACTGTGCGGTGGACGCGCCCGAGACGGTGTTACGGGTGTACTGCACGTGCCCGGGGGTGTCGGCGAGCACGAACGACCGGCGCGGGGTCGCGAAGTAGCGGTACGCGACGTCGATCGTGATGCCCTGCTCGCGTTCGGCGCGCAGGCCGTCGACGAGCAGCGACAGGTCGGGAGTGGACAGGCCCTTGTCGACCGACGCGCGGGTGACGGCGTCGATCTGATCGGCCAGAACGGATTTGGTGTCGTACAGCAGCCGGCCCACGAGAGTGGACTTGCCGTCGTCGACACTGCCGGCCGTAGCCAGGCGCAACAGGTCGCTCATGATCAGAAGTAGCCCTCTCGCTTGCGGTCTTCCATGGCCGCTTCGGAAACTCGGTCGTCACCACGGGTGGCGCCGCGCTCGGTCAGTCGCGACGCGGCGACCTCGGCGAGGATCGCCTCGTTGTCGGCGGCGTCGGACAGGACCGCGCCGGTGGTCGAGCCGTCGCCGACGGTGCGGTAGCGCACCGAGATCGTCTGCAGCTCTTCGCCGTCGGCCGGTCCGCCCCACACGCCCGGCGTCATCCACATGCCGTCGCGCTGGTAGACCGGACGCTGGTGCGCGTAGTAGATGCTGGCCAGCTCGACGTTGTCGCGCGCGATGTAGCGCCAGATGTCGAGTTCGGTGAAGTTGCTGAGCGGGAACACGCGCACCTGCTCGCCGGGGGAGTGCCGGCCGTTGTACAGGTTCCACAGCTCGGGGCGCTGCTTCTTGGGATCCCACTGGCCGAACGCGTTGCGCAGCGAGAAGATCCGCTCCTTGGCGCGGGCCCGCTCCTCGTCGCGGCGGGCGCCGCCGAACACCGCGTCGAAGCGGTTCTCGGCGATCGCGTCCAGCAGCGGGACCGTCTGCAACGGGTTGCGGATGCCGTCGGGGCGTTCGGTGAGCCGGCCGTCGGCGAGATAGTCCTCGACCTTGGCCACGTGCAGGCGCAGGTTGTACTTCGCGACGACGTGGTCGCGGAAGTCGAGCACCTCCTGCAGGTTGTGCCCGGTGTCCACGTGCAGCAGCGCGAACGGCAGTGGCGCCGGCCAGAAGGCCTTGATCGCGAGGTGCAGCAGCACCGTCGAGTCCTTGCCGCCCGAGAACAGGATCACGGGGCGCTCGAACTCGCCGGCCACCTCACGGAAGATGTGGATGGCCTCGGACTCGAGGGCGTCGAGGGTGTCGAACTTGGTGCCGTCCAGCTGAAGCCGCGGCTCGGGGAGTGAGATGTCGATTGTCATGAGGCGTGCAACCCGCATTCTGTCTTGGCGGAACCGGCCCACCGACCGCTACGCGGATCGGCGCCGGGGAGAGGTTTCGCGGTGCACGGAGCGCACCCGATGGACGGATATCCCTCGTCGACGAGCGGATTCACCAGAATCGAGTGCTCGTCGATGTACGCCTGCATGTCGTCGTCCGACCACGCGGCGATGGGATTGATCTTCACCAGTCCGAAGGCCTCGTCGAAGGAGATCAGCGGGGCGTTCGCCCGGGTGGGGGACTCGACCCGGCGGATGCCGGTGACCCACGCCCGGTAGTTCTTCAGCGTCGCCTTCAGCGGCGCGACCTTGCGCAGCGCGCAGCAGCGATTGGGCTCGCGGGCAAACAGGTCCTTGCCCTCGGCCGCATCCTGCTCGGCGACGGAAGCCTCGGCCTGTGCGTTGATGACGTTGACGCCGTACACCTGCTCCACCGCGTCGCGCGTCCCGATGGTCTCCGCGAAGTGGTAGCCGGTCTCGAGAAACAGCACGTCCACGCCGGGATGCACTTGTGCCGCAAGGTGAACCAGCACACCGTCCTGCATGTTCGACGCCACGATGTAGCTGTTGCGGTACCCCGCCGCTTCGCTCGCCCCGGCCCCGAACGTGTCCTCGGTCCACTGCAGCAGTTCCCGAGCGGACGCGCCGTCCAGCTCCGCTGCGCCCTGCGCGGCAAGTGCCCGGAGCTCGTCCTGGGTTGCCGTGGTGATGTCGATCGTCAACGCAAATCCCCCTCGTCTGCTCGAACTGCCCACTGTGCGAAGCGTTCACCCTCGGTGCGGTGCTTCACGAAGTTGCGCACCACCCGGTCGATGTAGTCGCCGAGTTCGGTGCTGGTCACCTTGTGCTGGCGTAGCTTCCGGCCGAAGGCGCTGTCGAGGCCCAGGCTGCCGCCCAGATGGACCTGGAATCCCTCGATCTGGTTGCCCTCGCCGTCGTCGACCAGTTGGCCCTTGAACCCGATATCCGCGATCTGGGACCGGCCGCACGAGTTGGGGCAGCCGTTGATGTTGATCGTGATCGGGACGTCCAACTGGGCATTGATGTCCGCGAGCCGCTCCTCGAGTTCCGGCGCGAGCACCTGCGAGCGCTTGCGAGTCTCCACGAACGACAGCTTGCAGAATTCGATACCGCTGCAAGCCAGCAGGTTCCGACGCCAGTGCGACGGCCGGGCGTGCAGGCCGAGCGGCTGCAGTTCGGCGATCAGCTCCTCGACCTTGTCGTCGGGCACGTCGAGCACGATCAGCTTCTGGTACGGCGTGAAGCGGATGCGGTCGGAGCCGACCCCCTCGGCCGCGGCGGCGACCTTGGTCAGGATGGTGCCCGACACGCGGCCGGCGATGGGGGAGAACCCGATCGCGTTGAGGCCGTTGCGCAGCTTCTGGACGCCGATGTGGTCGATCGGGCGCTCCGGCTTCTCCGGCGCGGGGCCATCGATCAGCTTGCGCTTCAGGTACTCGGTTTCGAGTACCTCCCTGAACTTTTCGATGCCCCAGTCCTTGATCAGGAACTTCAGCCGCGCCTTCGCGCGCAGCCGGCGGTAGCCGTAGTCGCGGAAGACCGAGACCACCGCCTCCCACACGTCCGGGACCTCGTCGAGCGGCACCCACACGCCGACGCGCTGCGCCAGCATCGGATTCGTCGACAGGCCGCCGCCCACCCACAGGTCCAGGCCCGGACCGTGCTCGGGGTGGTTCACGCCCACGAACGCGACGTCGTTGATCTCGTGCACCACGTCCTGCTGCCCGGAGATCGCGGTCTTGAACTTGCGCGGCAGGTTCGAGTACTCGGGATCGCCGATGTAGCGGCGGACGATCTCGTCGATCGCCGGGGTCGGGTCGAGGATCTCGTCGAACGACTCGCCGGCCAGTGGGGATCCGAGCACGACGCGGGGGCAGTCGCCGCACGCTTCGGTGGTCTTGAGGCCGACGGCCTCGAGCCGCTGCCAGATCTCGGGGACGTTCTCGATCTCGATCCAGTGGTACTGGACGTTCTCGCGGTCCGAGAGGTCGGCGGTGTCGCGCCCGAACTCGGTCGAGAGTTCGCCGATCGTGCGCAACTGCGCGGCGGTGAGGGCGCCGGCGTCGCACCGTACCCGCATCATGAAGTACTTCGCCTCGAGCAGGTCGATGTTCTCGTCACCCGTGAAGGTGCCGTCGTAGCCCTCCTCGCGCTGCGTGTACAGGCCCCACCAACGCATGCGGCCGCGCAGGTCGGCCTTGTCGATGCTGTCGAAACCCTGCTTCGAGTAGATGTTCTCGATGCGCGCGCGGACGTTGAGCGGGTTGTCGTCCTTCTTGATCTGCTCGTTCGCGTTGAGCGGCTCGCGGTAGCCGAGGGCCCACTGGCCCTCGGAGGCGCGCTTCTTCGGGCGGGCGGCGCGAGCCGGCGCGGGCGGGCTCGCAGCGGATTCGGCGTCGGTGGTCGACGTCATGGGTGCTCCTGAATTTCGTGAATCTCACGGTGCACCGGTCGAAGACAGGGGAGGAGGGCTGTTTCCTCGCGGGGATCGTCCTCGGCCGGCCGGGATAAGCGGGCAGAAACGGGGAGACGAACACAGGCGAGCGTCGACTGCACTCAGGGCAGGGGGACGCCGGGCTGCTTTACACGCCGCAGGGCAGACAACAACAGCTACAGACACGCTTGAGGTCGACGTGGCGTCTGGCCACCAATCGCACCCCGGTATCTGTCATGGCGGCCATTCTGCCATGGGATTTGCCGTCTGCCGACCACTGGGGACATATTTCCCCCAAATTCTCGGGAAATGTCCCGATCTCGTGGGGGAACGTGGCGCCGATGACGGCGGCTGGGACACTGGAGACGTGAGTGGATCTGCTGCCTCGACCCCTGCCGTCGACTCGATACCCTTCGAGCTTCCCGACTCGGCCCTGGTGGGAGTGGGGACGCGTCCGTTCGGGATCTACGTCCACGTGCCGTTCTGCGCCACGCGGTGCGGCTACTGCGATTTCAACACCTACACCGCGGGGGAGCTGGGCACGTCCGCGTCCCCGCAGTCCTGGCTCGAGGCTCTGAAGCGGGAGTTGGCGCAGGCCGCCGACATCACGGGTGGGCCCGCGGTCGACACCGTCTTCGTGGGTGGGGGCACGCCCTCGCTGCTCGGTGCGGACGGTTTGGCGGAGGTTCTCGGGGCCGTGCGCGGCAGCTTCGGGCTGGCTCCCGGGGCGGAGGTCACCACCGAGTCGAATCCCGAGTCCACGTCACCCGAGTTCTTCGGCGCGCTGCGCGGCGCCGGCTACACGCGGATCTCGCTCGGGATGCAGTCCGCGGCACCGCACGTGCTCAAGGTCCTCGACCGCACCCACACGCCGGGGCGGGCCGTGGCCGCCGCGCGTGAGGCGCGCGCAGCCGGGTTCGACCACGTCAACCTGGATCTCATCTACGGCACGCCCGGAGAGGGCGACGCCGACCTGGACGCCTCGCTCGACGCGGTGCTCGGTGCCGGCGTCGACCACGTGTCCGCGTACGCGCTCATCGTCGAGGACGGCACCGCGCTGGCCCGCAAGGTCCGGCGCGGCGAGCTGCCTGCTCCCGACGACGACGTCCTCGCGTCCCGCTACGAGCGCATCGACGCGCGTCTCGCCGAGGCGGGCCTGCGCTGGTACGAGGTGTCGAACTGGGCGGCCGACGACGACGCCCGCTGCTTCCACAACCTGGGCTACTGGGACGGCGGCGACTGGTGGGGCGCCGGCCCCGGAGCGCACAGTCACATCGGCGGAGTGCGGTGGTGGAACGTCAAGCACCCCGCGCGGTACGCGGACCGCCTGTCCGCCGGGGAGCTGCCGGTCGGCGGCAGCGAGACCCTCAGTGCCGAGGACGTGCACGTGGAGCGGGTGATGCTCACCGTGCGGCTGCGGACCGGGTTGCCGCTGGCGGACCTGTCCGAGGGTGAGCGTGCGGCCGCCGAGCGGGTCGTCGCCGACGGACTCGCGACGATCGCCGACGACCACCTGATCCTCACCGACCGCGGTCGGCTGCTCGCCGACGCCGTGGTCCGGGACGTCCTCGACTGAACCGGAGGGGCGGGGGTATCAGTCGTCGGCGAGGGCGGCGTCGTAGTCGTAGACCCGGGCGTGCAGGACGACGCGATTGCGCAGCGCGGACCGGACCGCGTGGTGGACGCCGTCCTCGAGGTAGATGTTGCCCTCCCACAGCACCGCGTGCGGGAACAGGTCGCCGTAGAACGTGGAGTCCTCCGACAGCAGTCGATCGAGTTCCAGGACTCTCGTGGTGGTGACGATCTCGTCCAACCGCACCTGGCGCGGGGGGATCTGCGCCCAGTCCCGCAGCGTCAACCCGTGCTCCGGATACGGCTTGCCGTCCCTGACACCCTTGAAGATCATCGCTCTAGCCGCCTGAGTTCCTCGTGTGGACCGGATCACCAATGCCGGTCACCCCGACGGTCACCCTACGGCCTGCGACGGCTGTTCGGTTCGTACCGAATGCCCGGCGCGGCCTGCGGCATTCGGAATCGCCCCGGCCATTAGACTGGGTAGCGAGGTGGGCACGAAGCACGGCGGTGCCCGCGTACCGGGGGCCACCACGTCGGGTCCCGTTCTCGTGGCGAAGTGGAGGTGTGCAGCGGTGTCGAGTACGGATGAACGGAGATTCGAGGTTCTCCGGGCGATCGTCGCCGACTATGTCGCCACCCAGGAGCCCATCGGATCGAAGGCGCTGGTGGAACGCCACAACCTGGGCGTTTCCAGCGCGACGATCCGGAACGACATGGCGGTACTCGAGGCCGAGGGCTACATCACGCAGCCGCACACCAGCTCGGGCCGGGTGCCCACCGACAAGGGATACCGGCAGTTCGTCGACCGCATCGCCCAGGTCAAGCCGCTGTCGTCGGCCGAGCGGCGCGCCATCCTCGAGTTCCTCGAGTCCGGTGTGGACCTGGATGACGTCCTGCGTCGCGGTGTGCGATTGCTCGCACAACTCACCCGCCAGGTCGCCGTCGTGCAGTACCCGACGTTGTCGGCGTCGTCGGTGCGTCACCTCGAGGTGGTGGCGCTCACGCCGGCACGCCTGCTGCTGGTGCTGATCACCGACTCGGGGCGCGTCGACCAGCGGATCGTCGAGCTCGGTGACGTGATCGACGAGGAGGACCTGTCGCGGTTGCGGGCCCTGCTCGGCGGAGCGCTCGAAGGCAAGCGACTCGCGGCGGCGTCCATCGCGGTGTCCGAACTCGCGGAGGATGCGCCGGAGAACCTGCGTGACGCCGTGGTCCGGTCGGCGACCGTGCTGGTCGAGACGCTGGTGGAGCATCCCGAGGATCGGCTGGTCCTCGGCGGCACCGCCAACCTCACCCGCAATGCGGCCGACTTCACGATGCAGGCAGGATTGCCGGGGTCGCTGCGTTCGGTGCTCGAGGCGCTCGAAGAGCAGGTGGTGGTGCTCAAGCTGTTGGCCGCCACCCAGGATGCCGGTCGCGTGACCGTGCGGATCGGCGAGGAGACCCAGGTCGCGGAGATGCGCGGCACGTCGGTGGTCTCCACCGGTTACGGGGCCGCCGGCACCGTCCTCGGCGGTGTGGGGGTCCTCGGACCGACTCGGATGGACTATCCGGGAACAATTGCCTCGGTGGCTGCCGTTGCCAGGTACATCGGCGAGGTACTCGCCGAGCGATAGCGTGCGGCCGGGCACCCGCACCGGTCCCGGAACTTCCGGCACCGGAGCTGCTCACCGTGTGATGCGAACGAAGTAGAGAAGGACGAGATACCCAAAGTGGCACGGGATTACTACGGCACGCTCGGCGTCGGGCCGAACGCGACCGACCAGGAGATCAAGCGCGCATACCGGAAGCTCGCCCGCGAGCTGCACCCCGACGTCAACCCGGACGAGTCGGCGCAGGCGCGGTTCCGTGAGGTCTCCACTGCGTACGAGGTGCTCACGGATCCGGAGAAGCGGCGCATCGTCGATCTCGGCGGCGATCCGATGGAGTCCGGCGGTGGCGCGGGTGCCGGTGGCTTCGGTGGAGCCGGTTTCGGTGGTCTCGGTGACGTCTTCGAGGCGTTCTTCGGTGGCGGCGGTGGCGGCGGTCGCGGGCCCAAGGGGCGCGTGCAGCCGGGCGCCGATTCGCTGCTGCGCACCAAGCTGACCCTCGACGAGTGCGCCACCGGTGTCACCAAGCACATCACCGTCGACACCGCGATCCTGTGCGACAGCTGCACCGGCTCGGGCACGCACGGCGATTCGCAGCCGGTCCGCTGCGAGACGTGTGGCGGCGCGGGTGAGGTCCAGTCCGTGCAGCGGTCGTTCCTCGGCCAGGTGATGACGTCGCGTCCGTGTCCGACGTGCCGTGGCGCCGGTGAGACCATCCCGGACCCCTGCCACAAGTGCGGCGGCGACGGCCGCGTCCGCGCCCGCCGCGACATCTCCGTCAAGGTGCCCGCCGGTGTCAGCAACGGCATGCGTATCCGGCTCGCCGCGCAGGGTGAGGTCGGCCCCGGCGGCGGCCACCCCGGCGACCTGTACGTCGAGGTGATCGAGCAGCCGCACGACGTGTTCGTCCGCGACGGCGACGACCTGCACTGCACCATCCGCGTCCCCATGGTCGACGCCGCGCTCGGCACCTCGGTCACGCTCGACACCATCATCGACGGACCCACCGAGATCACCGTCGACCCCGGCACCCAGCCCGGATCGGTGTCGATCCTGCGCGGCCACGGGATGCCGAAGCTGCGCTCGGGTGTCCGCGGCGACGTGCACGCCCACCTCGAGGTGGTGATCCCGTCGCGCCTCGACGGCAAGCAGAGCAAGCTGCTGCAGGAGTTCAAGAACCACCGCGACCGCGACCACGCAGAGGTCGTGTCCACCGGTTCGCAGAACAGCGGGGGCCTGTTCTCCCGCCTGCGTGATGCGTTCAGTGGACGCTGACCGACGCGGGGTCCGCTGATGGCCGCCACCGTCTTCTATCTCGATCCGCTGCCCGACGTCGGGCAGCTTGCCGTGCTCGACGGGCCCGAGGGCCGTCACGCCGCGACGGTGCGGCGCATCAAGCCGGGGGAGCGACTGCTCCTCGCGGACGGTCGCGGTGGGATCGCCGACGCGACGGTCACGGCCGCTGCAAAGGACCGGCTCGACCTCGAGGTGACCGCGCGCCGCGATCAGCGGCCGCCGTCGCCGGCGGTGACGCTGGTGCAGGCGCTGCCCAAGGCGGAACGCTCCGAGTTGGCCGTCGAGCTGGCCACCGAGGCCGGGATCGACGCGGTGGTGCCGTGGCAGTCGTCGCGGTGCGTGGCCCGCTGGGAGGGCGCCAAGACTCAGAAGGGTGTCACGCGCTGGCGGAACGCCGCGGTGGCCGCGGCCAAGCAGGCGCGCCGTGCGTTGGTCCCCGAGGTCGCCGAACTCCATCACACCCCGCAGGTGCTCGAGCGGGTGCGCGACGTGGTCGGACGCGGTGGCGTCGTCGCCGTGCTGCACGAGTCGGCGCAGTTTCCGCTCGCGTCGCTCCCACTGCGGGACGCCCCCGAGGTGATGCTGGTCGTCGGCCCCGAGGGCGGGCTATCCGACGACGAGGTCGCCGCGCTCACCGCGGCCGGCGCGACCGCGGTCCTGCTGGGTCCGACGGTGCTGCGGACGTCGACGGCCGCGGCCGTCGCGTTGGGTGCGATCGGTGTGCTGACGGATCGCTGGACGACGGCACCGCTCCAATAGTCATGAGCAGAACGAAGATCGAGTACGGCCCCGAACCACAGCAGTTCGGGCATCTCTACCTTCCGAACGGCGCGCAGGCGCCGGTGCCGGTGCCGGTGGTGATGCTGATCCACGGTGGCTATTGGAGTGCCGACTTCCACCTGAATCTGGCGACCGCGTTTGCGGTCGAGCTCGCCCGGCGTGGTGTCGCGGCATGGAACGTCGAGTACCGCCGTGTCGGTGCCGGCGGCCGCTGGGCCGAGACGAGCGCGGACATCGCTGCCGCGCTCGCCGCGACCGCGACGCTGTTGCCGGAGCACTCGCCGATTCCGCTGGATCTCGGCAACGTCCGGATCGTCGGCCATTCGGCCGGTGCGCAACTCGCGGTCTGGGTTGCCGGGCAACGAGATTCGCTCGTCCGACCCGAGCGGGTGGTGTCCCAGGCCGGGGCCCTGGACCTGGCCTCGCGGTCCGCGACCCGGCGTGGCGGCGTCGTCCTCGAAGATCTGTTCGGGGTGGACCACGCGAGCGATCCGCAGATCTATCTCGACGCCTCCCCACTGCACCGGGTCCCGACCGGGATCCCGACGGTGTGCCTCCACGGTGCCGAGGACCTGCGTATCCCGGCCTCGGGCAGCCGCGTGTACGTGGAGAGGGCCGTCGCGGCGGGGGATCGGGCGGTGCTGTGGGAGGTGCCTGGGGAGGGTCACAACGATTTCCTCGACCGCGGCTCGCGGTCCTGGGAACTGTCGCTGCGCGCGGCCCTGGATCCGGCTCCTTGGTCCGTCGGTGGCGAGGCATAGCGGTCACTGGCTCCCGTTCGAGGACCCGGCGTGTTCAGTCGTCGAGTGCCTCCTCGATGAGCGGTTCGAGAGTGCGGTTGGCCTCGGGCGGGAGACCGGTGGTCAGGGTGTCGACGGCGTCGATCACCTCGTCGCGTTCCAGGGTGTACAGGAACTGGCGCTTGCGGTTGAGGCCCGAGATGACGTCGAGGAATTCGGTGACCGAGGCTGTCACGGTCTTCGCGTAGCCGGTCTCGTCGGTGCGGGACGCGTCGGCGTCGCGCACCTGCCGCAGCGCCGTGACGAATGCGGTGCGGGCCTTCTTCGCTGTTGCTGCCGGGATGCCGTCGCGTCCGTCCCAGTGCCGCAGCGGGTTCTCGAAGTTCTCGGCCAGCCACTCGGGTTTGCGGGGCCTGCGCACGCTCAGCGAGACGTGCGACGCCTTCTTGTACATCGCGCGCACGCGGGTGGCGACGTCGGTCGGGATGCTGTCGAGGTCGAGGCTCGTGAGCGCCGGCAGCTCGCCCGGCCCCGGGAAGTCGCCGGGCTCGTAGCCGAACAGGTCGCACAGCCACAGCGTCTCCAAGGTCGGCAGCGCCGGCAACTCGGACAGTCCGCGGAGCAGACCGGGCGCACCGAACAGGTGCAGCCAGGAAGTGTTCGGGAAGCACTCGGCGACATCGGAGATGTCCAGGTCGTCGATGGCTCCGATCCGCAGTCCCTGCACGCGGTCGAGTCCGCGCACCGGCGGCACCGTCCCGGTGAGTTGCACCGAGATCCAGCGGCCGTCCTGATCGGTGACGACCTGCAGCATCGCGAGCGCCTCGGGTGTCTCGGCGCTCGGGCCGTCGAGCAGACCGTCGCGCGAGTCGAAGCGATTCACCGCACCCGCGCCGTGCAGGAGCAGAAGGTCCAGGCTCGGCGGGAGTACGAGTCGTTCCAGCCCCGTGATGTCCACCGACAGTCGGTCCAGGCTCGTGCGGGAGAGGTCGAGTTCACGCCGGCCGTGCCCGGTGAGGGTCAACTCGTTGACCAGCGGGGACGATTCCAGGAACGGCACGAGGTCATCGCGCCAGGAGTGGAGTGTGACCTGGTACAGCGCGGGCCAGGCCCGCAGCGACTCCATGCGGAAATCGTCGCCGACCCGGTACCCGGCGTCGTCTCTGAAGCTGCGCGCCGCGGCCAAGCGCGCCTCGTACGGGTCACCGTTGCGCGCGTAGACGAGGCCCGGAGTTGTCGCGATCTCCTCGCTGTCCAGGGCCGCCTTGAACGCCGAGGTCGTTTCGGTCGGCGTGACGTCCCACCGATGCTGGCGCGCGATGTCGTGCTCGAAATCCCATGACCCGGAGGACCGCGAGACGGTCTCGCCGGTCACGGGCAGACTCCCGATCCGCCGATACGACTCGGGCACCGGGAGCGCCACCTCCATCACGACCTCCTCGGGGCGCCAGAACATGAAGTCCTTCACCATCCGTGGCACGCCGGCCAACGCGGTGACGTCCGGCACCGCTGCGCCCGTCCACGCGAGCACCGCGACCGTTGCCAGCCGCTCGGTCTCGTCGGCCGCGACGACCTGACACGCCCCGTACCGGTCGATCCGCTCGATGGGAAACACGAGAACATCCCCCACCGTCGGGACGAATGCACGTGATTCAGATTCGGTCATGGCGCGCCTCCGTGCGGTGCCTCGATCACGCCGTCGCCGGTGTCGGGGTGCAACTCGACACGCACCCAGGCGATGTCGGAGGACGCCTCGAGTACACGTAGTCGCGTGGCGATCTCCGCGAGCGGCGAACGACCGTAGCCCCACTGGTTCGGCGCTAAGGAATCCTCCTGGGTGTTTCCGTCGAAGAACTCGGACAGCGTCAGAAGCGGCAGCCGGTCGCCGTCGGTGCGGCGTTCGATCTCTTCGGTCGTGATCATCGTGTGCCACCGTCGTCGTGTGTGTCGACGCCGTAGTGCTGCACGACGAGCCGCGCGAGCCGGTCTGGGTACTCCCAGAACGCCTCGTCGAGCTCCTGCAGCCGGTCGTGGTCGGCGTCGGTGAGCAGACCCGGAAGATCGGCGAGTGAGACGACCTCGTCGGCGTACGGCTCGATCACCGCGTACATCCCGCGGACGAGCTCTGCGGCCCTGCGTGCACCGATCAGGTCGAGCGCGGCGACAGCGGTGAGATGGTTTCGCTCGCCCCAGTTTCCGAAGAACTGCAAGAACCCGCCGTTGTTGACGTCGGCCTCCAGGCGCCACAGGGCGACCAGCTCGTGGTCGCGCTGCGACACGGTATCCACGTCCCAGCCGGCCTGCTGCAAGCGACCGAGCGCGGCCTCGTAGAGCCGGTCCTGGAGGATCTCCCAGACGCTCACCATGCCCTCGTCGTCGGGTTTCCACAGCTCCGGCCAGTTCACACCGTGCCCGTCGTCGGCGAGCACCCAGCGGGCGCGCTCGGCGGGTGTCGCCTTCTCGACGCGGATGTACCGCACGATCGGGGTCGTCAGCACGTCGCCGTTCGTGAGCGTCAGCACGATGTGTGTGTCAGTGAACCCGACCTCGGCGATTCGGCAGTCAGTCATCGGGCGACCTCTCTCGCACGTCCTCGATCAGGCCGATGTAGGGCAGCCCGTTGTAGGTCCGGGAAACCACCCGACGACGCGTCCTCCGTCATGATGCCGCTCCTCTCGCTTCCCGCGGGCCGCAAACTGGCTGGTGCGACCGCGCAAGCAGCATGATCGGCCGACGCCGTACCTTAGTTGTCCATGCCGACACGGTCGACGGCCCGACCGGGCAAGATGCCCGCGACCACCACCGCGCCGACCGCGAGCGCGAGGCCGCCCACGAGACTGGCCTGCGAGATCGCATCGGCGAATGCCGCGGTGGCGGCCTCCATCAGCGGCTGTGCCTGCGCCTGCGCGAGCATGTTCTGCGACATCTCCTCGGCGACGATCGCGGCTCCGCCCACCGACTCGCCGGAGGCCTCGAGTCCCTGCGCCACCAGATCCGCCTGTGGCCCCGTGAGTTTCGGGATCGGGAGCGCAGCGAGGAATCCGGAGATGCCGTCCTTGTAGGCCGAGGCGAGGACCGAGCCGAGGATGGCGATGCCGAGCGATCCGCCGAGTTCGATCGCGGTGTCGTTGAGTCCGCCGGCCGCACCGAGGTCGCTGTCGGGGAAGCTGCCCATGAGCGCATCGGTGGCGGGTGAGACCGACAGCCCGACACCGATTCCGAGCAGCACCAGCGTCGGGACGAAGTCGGCGTACCCGGACGCGGCGTCGACGCGGACGAGCAGCAACACGCCGATCGCGGCCACCGCCATCCCTCCGGCGACGGCGGCGCGGGTGCCGATCCGAGGGACCAGGCGGGCGCTGGCCGCGGCGCCGACCGAGACCGCCACCGCGAGCGGCAGCAACCGGACGCCGGTCGCGAGCGGGCCGAAGCCCAGCACGAACTGGAACTGCTGGGCGACGAAGAACATCGCGCCGAACGCGGCGAGGAACACCAGCAGCACCGCGAGCGCCGCGCCGCCGACCTTGCGTTCGCCGAGTTTGCGCACGTTGAGGAGGGGCTGTTCGTGCCGCAGTTCCCAGAGCACGAACGCGGCGAGTCCGACAGCAGAGACGACGGCCGCGGCAACCGCTCGCGAGGTCCAGCCGAAGTGGAATCCGTCGATGATCGCGAACACGAGCGCGCCGATCGTCACCACCGACAGCAGCCCGCCGATCCAGTCGATCCGGCCCAGGCCGTGCGCCTTCGACGGCGGGACCAGCACGAGTGCGGCGACGATCGCGAACGCGGCGATCGGCACATTGATGAGGAAGGTCGAGTGCCACGAGCGGCTTTCGAGCAGCCAGCCCGCGAGCAGCGGGCCGAGCGCGATCGCCAGCCCCGACGTCGCGGCCCACGCGGCGATCGCCCGGGCGCGTTCCGCGGCGGGGAACGTCGCAACCAGCAGGGACAGGGTCGCCGGCATGATGATCGCGGCACCCACGCCCATGATCATCCGGGCAGCGATCACCGACGTCGTGCTGTCGGCGAGGCTGCCGAACACGGCGCCGCCGCCGAAGACGAGCAGGCCGGCGAACAGGGCGCCGCGGCGGCTGTACTTGTCGCCGATGACCCCGAACAGCAGCATCAGCGCCGCGTAGGGGACGGTGTACCCGTCGATGACCCACTGCAGGTCCGAACTCGTCAGCTGCAGGTCGCGGGTCATGTCCGGCGCTGCGACGATGAGGGCGGTGTTCGCCATCACCACGATCAGCAGGCTCAGACAGAGCACTCCCAGTGCCGCCCATCGTCGCCGATACGGCTCCGTCATGCGGTCCACCGGTGTGGTGGCCAGCCCCGGCAATCGCGTCAACGTGACCGTCATCGTCGTTCCCTCCCTACCCCCGGGCGTCCTCCGCGCCGAGAACATTGCACACTGATGTGCAAGTTAGTTATCTGCACACGAGTGTGCAAGAAGGGTGTGATGGAGGCCACGTGGTCGCGGATCGAACACGCCTGCCGGTATCCGACGTTCGATCGGCGGGCGGGCGGGTGGGGGAGGATGGCTTCGTGAGTTCCGAGTCCTCGACGTCCCCCTCGCCACCGCCGCAACAGCGGCCGCAGGCGCGGGCGAACCGTGCCCGCATTCTCGAGGCGGCGATCACGGCGTTCGCGGCCGATCCGGACTCCAGCATGGACGAGGTGGCCCGTGCGGCGGGGGTGGTGCGCCGGACCGTGTACTCGCATTTCCCGAACCGGGACGCGCTGATCGAAGGGCTGGTCGCCGAGGCGTCCGCCGCGATCGCGGTGAGCCTCGTCACCGGCCCGCCCCTGCCCGAACGACCCGACCTGGCGCTCGCGGTGCTGGCGCTGCGTACGTGGCCGATCGGCGACCGCTTCCGGGTTCTGCTCTCGTTCGCTCGTCGCGAACTGGGGGAGGACCGAATCCACGACCTGCTCGACCCGCTGCGGGCGACCACGGTCGGCAATGTCGAGCGCGGCCAACGGGACGGGGTGTTCTCGTCGTACCTGCCCGCCGACCTTCTGGTCGCGATGGACGAGGGTATGACGTTGACGCTGCTCGAGCGCGCCAATCAGGGTGTGATCAACGACCGCGGCGAGACCTTCGCGACCGCGAGTCTGGTACTGCTGGGTCTGCCGCCCGAGCGTGCGGCCGACATCGTGGCGGAGGCGGCGCGCTGGTTGCGGGATCCGGGCGAACCGGGCGGTAGGTCCGAGGGGTAACTCGGTGGGCGTGATCACTGTCGGGCGCTAGACTTTGGGCACACACGACAGCCCGTCGTGGACGGATCGGACCTGGAAGTAGGCCATAGCCCTCACGTGAGTGAACAAGTCGAGAACGGCAGGTCGCGTTACAGCGACTCCCCGCAGGATCCCACGCAGCCGGCCGAGCGCACCGTGCGCTCGAGCATGGAACTCCCGCCCGAGGTGGTGCCGCCCCTGCTCGGGTCTTCCGATGAGAACCTGACCGCTCTCGAACAGGTCCTCGACGCCGACATCCATGTCCGCGGTAATGCGGTCACCCTCACCGGCACCCCCGCCGACGTCGCGCTCGCCGAGCGGGTGCTCGAGCAGCTCGCCGCGTTGGTCCGCCGCAATCAGCCCATCACGCCGGACACGGTGCGCCGGACGGTCGGCATGCTCACGCAGGGTCTGTCCGAGTCGCCGGCCGACGTGCTGAGCCTGGACATCTTGTCGCGGCGCGGCAAGACGATCCGGCCGAAGACGCTCAACCAGAAGCGCTACGTCGACGCGATCGACGAGAACACCATCGTGTTCGGTGTCGGCCCGGCCGGTACCGGCAAGACGTACCTCGCGATGGCGAAGGCCGTGCAGGCGCTGCAGAGCAAGCAGGTGACGCGGATCATCCTGACCCGTCCAGCCGTCGAGGCCGGCGAGCGCCTGGGCTTCCTGCCGGGCACGCTGCACGAGAAGATCGACCCGTATCTGCGTCCGTTGCACGACGCGCTGCACGACATGATGGATCCCGAGGCGATCCCGAAGCTCATGCAGGCCGGCGTCATCGAGGTCGCGCCGCTCGCGTACATGCGTGGCCGCACCCTCAACGACGCGTTCATCATCCTCGACGAGGCGCAGAACACCACGGCCGAGCAGATGAAGATGTTCCTCACCCGACTCGGGTTCGGCTCCAAGATCGTCGTCACCGGCGACGTCACGCAGGTCGACCTGCCGGGTGGGGCGCGGTCGGGCCTGCGGGCGGCCACCGAGATCCTCGACGACATCGACGGCATTCACTTCGCGATTCTCGACAGCAGCGACGTGGTCCGGCACCGCCTGGTCTCCGACATCGTCGACGCGTACGACCGCTTCGAGTCGACCCGCGCGGCCGACATGCCGCTGGGGAACCGTGCGCACCGACGAGCGGTCCAGTCGCGCTCGCAGCGGCGGTAGGGTTGTTTCCGCCCCAGCACGGCTACCGCGCGCCCGCGGACGACGAAAGAGCGACGTAAATGAGTATCGAGATCTCCAACGAATCGGGGATGGAAGCCTCCGACGAGGACCTGATCAGCGTCGCGCGCTTCGTGATCGCCCGGATGGACGTCCATCCCGCGGCGGAACTGTCGATGGTGCTCGTGGATTCGGCCACGATGGCCGATCTGCACATGCGCTGGATGGACCTGCCCGGCCCCACCGACGTGATGTCGTTCCCGATGGACGAGCTCGAGCCCGGCGGTCGCCCGGACGCGCCGGAGCCGGGTCCGTCGATGCTCGGTGACATCGTGCTGTGCCCGTCCTTCGCCGCCGACCAGGCGCAGAACGCGGGCCATTCGCTCGATCACGAGCTGGCGCTGCTGACCGTCCACGGTGTCCTTCACCTCCTCGGCTACGACCATGCCGAGCCGGAGGAGGAGAAGGAGATGTTCGGGCTGCAGAATCAGCTGCTGGCCGAATGGTACGAGGATCTGCGCCGCGCCGAACGTGAGGCCGAACTCGCCGCCCGGGACCAGCGGTTGCTGGGCAAGGCCGGGTTCTTCGATGGCCCCGAACAGTGATGTCCGGCGGACGGTGATCGGCCGGTGAGTGACGCCGTCGTCCTGATCGTTCTCGCCGTCGTCCTGGTCCCGCTCGGTGGTCTGTTCGCTGCCGTCGATTCGGCGCTGAACACGCTCTCCCCGGCGCGGGTGGACGAGTTGGCCAAGGACGACCGTCCGGGCGCGGCGCGGCTGGTGCGGATCGTCTCCGACCGTCCCCGCTACGTCAATCTCATGGTCCTGCTGCGGATCCTCTGCGAGATCGCGGCCGCCGTCCTGCTCGCGGGCGCGCTGATCGATCTGCTCGGAGCCGTATGGGGCATGGTGGTCACGATCGTGGTGATGGTGCTCGTCGACTACGTGGCCATCGGTGTCGGCCCCCGCACCCTGGGTCGGCAGCGCGCGTATCCGCTCGCCCTGGCGTCGGCGGTTCCGCTGGTCGCGCTGGGCACGTTGCTCAGCCCGGTCAGCAGGCTGCTGATCGTCGTCGGCAACGCGCTCACCCCCGGTAAGGGGTTCCGGGCGGGCCCGTTCGCGTCGGAGATCGAACTGCGCGAGCTGGTGGATCTGGCACAGGAACGCGGCGTGGTGGCCGACGAGGAACGCCGGATGATCCAGTCGGTGTTCGAACTCGGCGACACCTCCGCCCGCGAGGTGATGGTGCCGCGGACCGAGATGGTGTGGATCGAGGCGGACAAGAGTGCCGGCCAGGCCACGTCGCTTGCGGTGCGCTCCGGGCACTCGCGGATCCCCGTGGTCGGCGAAAACGTCGACGACGTGCTGGGCGTGGTGTACCTCAAGGACCTGGTGCAGCAGACGTACTACTCGTCCGACGGTGGCCGCAGCGTCACGGTGGCGCAGGTGATGCGCCCCGCCGTGTTCGTGCCGGATTCGAAGCCGCTGGACAGCCTCCTCGCCGAGATGCAGCGCGACCGCAACCACATGGCGGTGCTGGTCGACGAGTACGGCGGCATCGCGGGCCTGGTCACCATCGAGGATGTGATCGAGGAGATCGTCGGTGAGATCGCCGACGAGTACGACACCGACGAGACCCCGCCCATCGAGGACCTCGGTGACGGCACCTACCGGGTGTCGGCGCGGTTGCCCGTCGAGGACCTGGGCGAGCTGTTCGACATCGAGATCGAGAACGACGAGGTCGAGACGGTCGGCGGACTGCTCGGCTACGAGCTCGGCCGCGTGCCGCTGCCCGGTTCGCAGGTCGAGACCGCGGGCCTGCGACTGCGCGGCGAGGGCGGAGCCGACGTACGCGGGCGCGTGCGGATCAGCACCGTTCACGTCGAGCGCGTGGCGACCGAAGAACATACCGAGAACGACCATGTGGACGAAGACGGAAACGTGAGCCAGGAGTGACCATGACCGATAACGAATTCCGTTCCGGCTTCGTCTGTTTCGTCGGACGGCCCAACACGGGCAAGTCGACGCTGACGAATGCGCTGGTGGGCAGCAAGATCGCGATCACGTCGTCGCGGCCGCAGACCACCCGACACACGATCCGCGGCATCGTGCACCGCGACTTCGCCCAGTTGATCCTGGTCGACACGCCGGGTCTGCACCGTCCGCGCACGCTGCTGGGGCAGCGCCTCAACGACCTGGTGCGCGACACGTACTCCGAGGTCGACGTCATCTGCCTGTGTATCCCGGCGGACGAGAAGATCGGCCCCGGTGACCGGTGGATCCTGGACCAGGTCCGGCAGATGGCGCCGAAGACCAAGCTGATCGGCATCGTCACCAAGATCGACAAGGTCAGCAAGGACCGCGTCGCCGAGCAGTTGCTGGCGCTGTCGAAGGTGCTCGGACCGGACACCGAGGTGATTCCGGTGTCGGCCCAGTCGGGCGAGCAGGTGGAGCTGCTCGTCGAGGTGCTGGCGAAGGCGATGCCGGAGGGGCCGGCCTTCTACCCGGACGGCGAGCTCACCGACGAGCCCGAGGAAACCCTGATGGCGGAGCTGATCCGCGAGGCGGCACTCGAGGGCCTGGGCGACGAACTGCCGCACTCGCTGGCCGTCGTCATCGAAGAGGTCATCCCGCGTGAGGGCCGCACCGAGAAGCAGGGCGAACTGCTGGACGTGCACGCGCTGCTGTACGTCGAGCGTCCCAGTCAGAAGGGCATCGTCATCGGCAAGGGCGGCGCCCGCCTGCGCGAGGTCGGCACCACCGCCCGCAAGCAGATCGAGAAGCTGCTCGGCACCAAGATCTTCCTGGAACTGCATGTGAAGGTCGCCAAGGACTGGCAGCGCGACCCCAAGCAGTTGGGCCGTCTCGGCTTCTAGCGATCCGCCGCTCCGGTTTTCGTCGTGGCGCGCCCCCCGGGGGGGGGGGGGGGCCCCGGGGTGGGGCGCGGGCCCCCCCCGGCCGGGGGGGCCGGTGGACAACAACCCCGCCCGCCCCGGGGGGGGTGCGCGGTGGAAAGTTTGGGACAAA
>NZ_JBNPXA010000013.1:0-187598 GCF_050433545.1 Rhodococcus sp. BE178
TCGACCCCCACGCCGGCCACATCCTCACCAACCGAGGGACGCCGACCACTTGGAGTGAACTCACGACAAGTCGTGTGTCACTACATACCGTCTAGAGCGTGCCCCCTAGCGGGGTGCGAGGTGATGCCCCAGCAGCAGACCGAGCTGGTCCTGTGCCGCGGCGAAGGGTTCACTCGACTTGAGCGCGCGACTCTGGACGATCGCACCCTCGATGACCGACAAGAGCAGTCCCGACATCGAACGCGCGGTCGAGTTGTCGAGCCCGCTCCGAACCATGCCGCCGGAGAGCAATGCCGTCCACTCGGTGAACGCGTGTCCGGCGGCGGACTGGACCGCCGGATCGAGCTCGTCCAACGCCGCCGCCATCATGAACGAGCCCAGACGGTAGTCACTGGATTCGAGAGGATCACGCCAGAATGCGAGCAGGTCGTCCAACCATCGGTCGATCGACGGCGCGGTCGGCAGCCGTTCAGCCATCGCACTCAGATGCGAACCGACGACCCTCGACACGATCCGAGTGGCCGTCTCCACGACCTCACTCTTTCCGGCCGGGAAGTGCTGATACAGCGAGTTCCGCGACGTATTGCTGCGTTTGAGCAGCTCCGCCAGTCCGGCACCGTGCACCCCGAGCTCCTGCACCATGGCAATGGTGCTCGCGAGGAGTCGAGCGCGCGGGCGTGCTGTGGTCATTCGAGCCTCTTTCGGTTGTGTGGACCGATCGGTTCATGTTAGATCTGAAGCATGTGAACCGATCGGTCCACATGGAGAGGATGCCGTGCCCGCCCCCATCGCCACCGCACAGCCCGTCGCCCACGCAGCCCTTCTGGGCCTCGGCGTGTACCGGCCGCGACGTGTGGTCCCCAACTCCGAGATCGTCGACCGCATCGACTCCTCCGACGAATGGATCCGGACCCGTTCCGGAATCACGGCCCGTGGCTGGGCCGAGCCCGACGAGACCATCGTCTCGATGAGCGTGGCGGCCGCCCGCGACGCGCTCGCCGCCGCGGGTCTGGTGGCCGAGCAGATCGACGCGGTCGTGCTGGCCACCTCGTCGCAGATGGTGCTGGGGCCGTCGGCGGGGGCGGTGGTGGCGACGGAACTCGGTATGCACGACACCGCCGCCTACGACATCTCCGCCGGGTGCGCGGGCTTCTGCTACGCGCTCGGCAACGCCGCGGGTCTCGTCCGCGCAGGGCAGGCCCGCCATGTCCTGGTGATCGGTGTGGAACGGCTGTCCGACCTGCTCGATCCGACCGACCGGACGTGCGCGTTCATCTTCGCCGACGGTGCCGGCGCGGTCGTGGTGGGTCCGTCCGACGCCGAGGGAATCGGTCCGGTCGCGTGGGGTTCGGACGGAAGCCAGACCGCGGCGATCAAGCAGGACAAGGACTTCAAGCAGTACTTCGCCGAGGTCGAGGCAGCCGAAGCCGACGGGGGCCGCACCGAACGGCCGTACATCCGGATGAACGGTCAGGCCGTGTTCCGTTGGGCGGTCACCTTCCTGGAGAAGGCGTGCCGCGACGCACTGGAGAAGTCCGGTGTCGCGGCCGACGACCTGGACGCCTTCGTGCCGCACCAGGCCAACAGTCGCATTACCGACGCACTGATCCGGACACTGGGACTACCCGATACCGTCGCGGTCGCTCGGGACATTGCCGAAACCGGCAACACCAGCGCGGCGTCGATCCCGATGGCCATGGAACAGCTTCTGCGTTCCGGCCAGGCCCGCCGCGGCGACACGGCGCTGCTGCTCGGCTTCGGCGCCGGACTGGCCTATGCCGGACAGGTCGTCCAACTACCCCCGATCGCGACCGGTGACGGGCTCGGATAGCGTCCCAGTCGCCCCGGACAAGGCCGGATGCGGTGCTCGGGGATCAAAAACGGGAACAGCGCGCCCTCAGGTCGGCGGCACCAGGTGCGCACCGATCACCCGCCCGACGAGACCCTCGAGCACGGCATCGCCGGCGACCAGTTGCAGACTCCGGTTCGCCACGAGGACAGCGGTTCCGTGCAGGGACACCCAGATGGCAAGTGCGCGATCGCCCGCGTCGGTGTCGTTCGACGCGTCCTCGACGAGCCCGTGCAGTGCGGCGAAGAGTGGCAGGGTCGTCGCGCGCAGGTTCTCCCCGGCACCCTCGAGCAGGTCGTGCCGGAACATGAGCTCGAACATCGCCGGCCGGTCGCGGGCGAACTCGACGTAGGCGATCCCGAGCGCGACGAGTCGATCTCGCGCAGGGACACTGGATCCGTCGAGCGACGGGCGCAGCCGCACCGCGAGGTCCGAGAATCCCTCGACAGCGATCGCGGCGAGCAGAGCGTTGTGCGTCGGGAAGTAGCGCCGCGGCGCTCCGTGTGACACCCCGGCCCGCCGGGTGATCGCCCGCAGGCTGACGCCGGACGCCCCCGCCGCCTCGAGCAATTCGACACCGGCAGACACCAACTCGTCACGCAGCGAACGCACCGTCTCCATGTAGACAGTGTCTACCATCGCGCTACGATCAAGCGGGTAGACACTGTCTACTCGAGTGCGGGCCGGAAAACAGGAGGCTGCTGTGTGGTATCGACTGTTCAAATACGTGCTGATCGGACCCGTTCTCCGGGTCCTCGGTCGGCCGACGATCGAGGGCGCGGAGCACATCCCGACGAGCGGTCCGGTGATCCTCGCGGGCAACCATCTCGCGGCCGTGGACTCCTTCTTCCTGGTGCTGATGGTCCGGCGCCGCATCACTTTCGTGGCGAAGCGCGAGTACTTCACGGGCACGGGGATCAAGGGCAGGTTTCTCCGTTGGTTCTTCACCGCATCCGGGCAGGTCCCGATCGACCGTGGCGGTGCCGACGCCGCCGCGAGCGCGCTGCGGGCCGCGCGCGACATCCTCGAGTCCGGTGGCGTGTGGGGCATCTACCCGGAAGGGACCCGGTCGCCCGACGGACGGCTGTATCGCGGGAAGACCGGCGTGATGCGCGTTGCGCTGGCCACCGGTGCGCCGGTCGTTCCGGTCGTCGTCCGTGGGACCGACACGGTCAACCCGCCCGGCACCCGCGCGTGGCGGCCCGGCCGAGTGCGGATCACGATCTGCCCACCGGTCGATTTGTCTCGCCAGCACGGCGGGCTCGGCCCCACCGACGGGTCACCCCACCCGGCGCGGTCCGCCACGGACGAGTTGATGCGCGTCCTGCACCGCCACTCGGGCCAGGAGTACGTCGAGATGTACGCCGCGGACTACAAGCGTTCCGATCGGGTCACGACGCCGCCCGAACAGTGATCCTGACGTTCTTCATGAGCGGCTGGTCACTCTGCGTGCTGTAGTCACCGATGGCGCACAGCACGTTCATCTCGGGCATGTACCCGGCCGCGCTGCCACGAGGGACGTCGTACGGAATGGCGGTGTAGCCGTGCAGGGAGCGCGTGCTGCCGTCGCGGGCGATGCTGGTGATGTCGACATCGTCGAACTTGCCGATACCGCGCTCGCGCATGTCGTCGGCGTTCATGAAGATCAGCGTGCGCAGGTTCTTCACACCACGGTAGCGATCGTTGTCGGAATAGATGGTGGTGTTCCACTGGTCGTGCGAGCGCATCGTGCAGAGGACCAGCCGGTCCTCGGCGGGGACGACATCCGGCAGTGTGGCGGTGGAGAATTCGGCCCGCCCGGAGGGGGTGTCGAAGACCAGTTCGCGGGCGGGTTGGCGGATGCGGAAGCCCAGGGGCAGGCGCACTCGTCGATTGAAGTCCTCGAATCCGTCGAGCACGTGGGACATGGTGTCGCGGATCCGGTCGTAGTCCTCGACGTACCGCTCCCACGGCGTGGCGCTGTCGGGCAGGGCGGCGCGGGCGATGCCCGCGACGATAGCCGGCTCGGACAACAGGTGCGGGGACGCGGGCCGCTTCATCCCGATCGACAGGTGCACCATGCTCATCGAGTCCTCCACCGACGTCGCCTGGACACCGGCGCGCTGCTGGTCCTTCTCGGTGCGACCGAAGCAGGGCAGGATCAGCGCATCGCGGCCGTGGACCAGGTGGCTGCGGTTGAGTTTCGTGCTCACGTGCACGGTCAGTCGGCACTTCTGCAGCGCCGCGAAGGTGTACGGGGTGTCGGGAGCGGCCAGCGCGAAGTTCCCGCCCATGCCGACGAAGACCAACACGTCGCCGCGGTGCATGGCTTCGATGGTGCCGACGGTGTCCAGTCCGTGGCGTCGGGGCGGGTCGATCTCGCAGACCGCGGCGAGCCGGTCGAGGAACTCCCCCGTCGGACGATGATCGATACCGCAGGTCCGGTTGCCCTGGACGTTGCTGTGACCCCGAACCGGTGAGGGCCCGGCGCCTTCCCTGCCGAGGTTTCCACGCAGCAGCAGCAGGTTGACGATCTCGCGGGCGGTGTCGACGCCGTGATCGTGCTGGGTGACGCCCAGGCACCAACTGAAGATGCTGCGGTCGGCCTCGCAGTAGACCAGCGCCGCCTTGCGGATATCGGCGCGAGCGACCCCGGACTGGTGCTCGATCTCCTCCCACGACGTCGCCTCGCACAGGGCCCGGTACTCCGCGAACCCGGAGGTGTGGCGCTCGATGAACTCGGTGTCGAGAGCTTTCGGGTCGGTGCGGGCCTCGTCCAGGACGACCTTCGCCATCCCACGGAGCAGCGCCATGTCGCCGCCGATGCGTGGCTGCAGGTTCAAGGTGCTGGTGGGGGTTGATCGGAAGGAAGCCATGGCCAGGAACTCGTGCGGAATGATCGCGCGCCGGGCCGCGGCCTCGATCAGCGGGTTGATGTGCACGATCTGAGCGCCCCGCTTGTAGGCCTCGACAAGTGAAGTCAGCATTCTCGGCGCATTGGAGGCCGCGTTGACGCCCATGACGAACAGCGCGTCCGTGACCTCCCAATCCTTCAGGTCCACCGTTCCCTTGCCCGTGCCGAGGGACGCTTGCAGGGCGCGGCCGCTCGCCTCGTGACACATGTTGGAGCAGTCGGGCAGGTTGTTCGTGCCGAGTTCGCGGGCCAGGAGTTGATACAGGAACGTTGCCTCGTTGCCGAGCCTGCCCGAGGTGTAGAAGGCCGCCTGATCGGGGTCGTCGAGTTCACGCAGGGCCCGGCCGACGAGGTCGAAGGCATCCGGCCAGCTGATCGGAACGTAGCGGTCGGTGTCCGGGTCGTACCGCATCGGCTCGGTCAGACGGCCCTGATCCTCGAGAGCGGCGTCGCTCCACCGCGACAGCTCGCCGACGGTATGCGCCGCGAAGAAGTCTCTGCCGACTCGTTTGTGGGTCATCTCCCAGGTGACGTGTTTGATCCCGTTCTCGCAGATGTCCAGGTGCAGGCCCTTGAGATCGTCCGGCCAGGCGCATCCCGGGCAGTCGAAGCCGCGGCCCTCG
The DNA here is from genome assembly GCF_050433545.1 of Rhodococcus sp. BE178. NCBI lineage: Bacteria > Bacillati > Actinomycetota > Actinomycetes > Mycobacteriales > Nocardiaceae > Rhodococcus > Rhodococcus sp. BE178. The sequence continues at coordinate 5,366 of NZ_JBNPXA010000013.1, forward strand.
TGATTCATCCGCATGATGCCTCGCGGCCCGTCGAGGAACTCACCTTCTCGGGCGAGCACGCGGCCCACGCTCTTGGCGGCGCCCCAGCCGGCGGCCGGGTGGTGGTACGGCCGGACCCGGAAGGGGGCTGATTCGCCACTGCTGCCGGCTGTCGGGTCGGTCTTCTCGTTCTCGGATTCCGCGCTCATGATCGGTACGCTCCTGACGCGAACGGATCGGTCGAGGTTCGGTGACTACTCACGAAGAGCCGGATGGCACGCCAGGACGGTGCCAGCGGCGGATGCCGAGGAGTCTATCCCGAAGGCCGCCCGCCCGGACCCGATCCGACCGCGCAGGGCTCCTCGCCGAGACGATCTCCGCGACCGGCTAGCGCTCGACGGGGACGTCCGGCTTCGATTCGTCCTCGGAAAGTTCGTGATCCGAGATCCCGAGATCGTCGTACGGGCTCAGGGACACGAGGAGAAGGTAGATCAGTGCGGCCGCAAGGGGCTGCAGGATGAGCACGATCGGCGTCACCAGCCCCGGTGCCGCGGCGACGACGTCACCGACGGTCGGGGAATCGACGTCCGGGAAGCGCAGCTGCGCGACACCCATGCCCACGAGCGCCGCGACGCCCGCGCCCAGCCCGGAACCTCCCACCAACGCGGCCAGCGCGGCCGGACCCCGGGAGCGGCGCATCCCCCACACCGCGACGGCCGACAACACCCCGAGAACCAAGCCGATTCCGGCGAAGATCGCGATCGCGTCGAAGCGGTGCAGGCTCTCCGTGGTGAGCACCACGCCCCGGTCCTCGGCGACGACGAGCATCCGGACGGGCGGCGCCAGGAACGCCCACACGACACCTGCCGCGGCGCCGAGGATGGCGAGCCACCACACGATCCGCAGGGCTGCGCGCGGACGCGGGCGTCGAGATGTCGTCACATCGTGCGACGTTACCTGCGTCCGAGAAGAGCGGAGTCGAGGACGCCGTGGCGCGAGCACTTCGCCCACCACCCGTCCGGGCTGACCTGGACGATCATCCGTCGACCGCACTGCTCACAGAATCGCGGCGGCTCGAGCCCCAGTTGTGCCGCCGCGGGCACCTCGTCATCGACACCGACGACGATTCGGTGCCCGGTGAACGGGTTGTAGCGCTCGTCGCCCATCGCACCGGCCTCGCTCACAACGTCAGAGGGTGGCATTGAGTGCCTTGATCGGCATCTCGAGATCCACCAGCAGATCCAGATCGCTCTCGGCGGGGCGGCCGAGGGTCGTCAGGTAGTTGCCGACGATGACGGCGTTGATTCCGCCGAGCATGCCCTGCTTGGCCCCGAGGTCACCGAGAGTGATCTCACGTCCACCGGCGAACCGGAGGATCGTCCGCGGCAGCGCGAGACGGAAGGCGGCGACGGACTTGAGGGCCTCGCTCGCCGGCAGCACATCCAGATCCCCGAAGGGCGTGCCGGGACGCGGGTTGAAGAAGTTCAGCGGCACCTCGTCGGGTTCGAGGGCGGCGAGGTTGGCCGCGAACTCGGCACGCTGCTCGACGCTCTCCCCCATGCCGAGGATGCCGCCGCAGCACACCTCCATGCCCGCCTCGCGCACCATCCGCAGCGTGTCCCAGCGCTCGTCCCACGTGTGGGTGGTGACGACGTTCGGGAAGTAGGACTCGGCGGTCTCGAGATTGTGGTTGTAGCGGTGCACACCCATGGCCGCGAGCTGATCGACCTGCTCCTGGGTGAGCATGCCGAGCGAGCACGCGATCTGGATGTCGACCTCGTTGCGGATCGCCTCGATCCCGGCGGCGAGCTGGGCCAGCAGCTTCTCGTCGGGCCCGCGAACCGCCGCCACGATGCAGAACTCGGTGGCACCGGTCTTGGCGGTCTGCTTCGCCGCCTCGACCAGGCTGGGGATATCCAGCCACGCGGACCGCACCGGGGACTGGAACAGACCGGACTGCGAACAGAAGTGGCAGTCCTCGGGGCACCCACCGGTCTTGAGGCTGATGATTCCCTCGACCTCGACCTCGGGACCGCACCACTTCATCCGCACGTCGTGCGCCAGGGCCAGCAGCTCCTCGAGCCGGTCGTCGCCCAGCCGAAGCACCTCGAGCACCTGGTCCTGCGACAGCGCTTCGCCGCGCTCGAGCACCTGATCACGGGCGGTGGCGAGAATGTCGGTCCGCTCGGGGGCCTGGGTCACTGCAACTCCTCGGGTTCGAACAGCCCGCAGGAGCGGGCCGGACGGATACAGCAACATGATCGACGTCACGAATTGAACGCCGTACAAGTTGAACGGCGTTCACGTTAGAGCTGCGGTCGATTAGTGTCAAAGGAAACCCGCTCGAACGGCCGATCGAAGTAGGAGAAGTCAGTGCAGCTACGACGCGGCGACGTCCTCGACGGCGCCATGGCGATCCTCGACGAGTACGGCCTCGCCGACCTCACGATGCGCCGACTCGCGACCTCGCTCGGCGTCCAGCCCGGCGCGCTCTACTGGCACTTCCCCAACAAGCAGACCCTCCTCGGGGCGATGGCGGACCGCATCCTCGAGGACGTCGACGCGCCGGTGTCGTCGACGCAGTGGGACGACGGCATCGCGGAGTTGGCCCACCGCCTGCGCAGCGCGCTGCTCGCCCACCGCGACGGCGCCGAACTGGTGGCCGCGACCTACGCGTCGCGGATGACGTCGAACCTGGCCCGCGAGAGCTTCGTCGGTGCCGGGATCCGCGCCGGCCTGCCCCGTCCGTACGCCGAGCTCGCCGCCTACACGCTGCTGTACTTCGTGCTCGGACACACCGTCGACGAGCAGTCCCGCGAACAGTTGGAGGCGATGGGCGCACTCACTCGGTCCCCCGCCTCGCCCGACACCGAGACGGGCGCCGACCTCGGCTCCGACGACGAACTCCTCGACGGCGATCCGGCCGTCCGCTTCGACTTCGGTCTCGGCCTGTTCATCGACGGCGTCCGGGCTCGACTCGGCGAGCCTGCGGCCCGCGCCTGACCGCCCGCGCCCGCCCCTACATTCGGAAAAAATCGCAATTCCGTCTGCGCCCGAGTTCCTTTCACCGCCGAATGGCGAGGGCGGCGCCCTGCGGCCCGTTACTGTCGCCGATCATGAGTTCAGTCGAACGGTTCCAGACTCGCACCGCGGTGCGCCGGGCCGCGATGCATGTCGGTCTGACCATCGCGGGAGGGCTTTCCCCCTTGCTGCTCGCCGGTTGCACGTCGGGAGGCCCGACCCCTGCACCCTCTGCGAGCGAGACGGAATCGGCGGCCGTCGACACGACCACAGGATCAGACGGATGTGATGTGGTGCCGAAGCAGCGCGACGAGCTGTACGGAAAGGAATGGCTTCTCGCTTACAAGCAGGAGCCGTCCTCGGGTGTGTCCCTCCGGCGCTGCCACTACTCGAGGAGTGCACAGGACAGAACCGATCTCGTACACCCGGCATCGGGCATCGCCGATGCCGACGAGGTACAGGAGATCATTCTGTCGCTGCCCGATTCGACCGACGTGGGCCACCGATGCGGCCCCGGGGGTGATTACCTGTTTATCTACACCTTCGACGAATACACCGTGCTCGACGAGTCCGGAACGCCGGTGGCGACGTTCCGGACAAGCGAGAACGACCCCTGCGGAATCAACAACGTGATCCCCTCCGCATGACGCCGTGGCCCGACGGCGCGCATCACCGCGGAATCCACAGCGCACGTGCAGTTTCGGACTTCGATGCCGATCGCGGCGCGAGAGCGAGCGTGCAGACGAAGGTCACGGCCGCGAAACCGACTGCGACACCGGGCATCACAATCGACGCCTCACCTGCAGACGTGGACAGCACCCACATCGAGGACATCGACATCAGCAGGAATACCGCGGCCGCAGAACACGACGCGAAGCGCGCCCGCCGACCGCCGCCACGACCACACCTCCGCACACCGCACCCGAGCCGATCGCGATCGACATCTCCCGCCCCACCCATTCCCCCATGTGGTCATGCGTACCACAGGAGGCGTCGTCGAACCCTTCACGGGTGAAACGTCTTCGGCACGGCGAAGGTTGCTCGTTCATCTCGGATCGCGCTCTTCACCGCTGAACCGCGTCGACGACTACTAGCGTCGGGGACATGGGACAGCCTGCCGTCACCGGGCGTCTGGTCTCGATCAATGTGGGAATGCCGCAGGACGTGCCCTGGCGCGGTAAAACCGTTCATACCGGAATCTGGAAGTCACCGGTGTCCGGACCGGTCAGGGTTCGACGCCTCAACGTCGACGGGGACGGCCAGGGCGACCTGGCCGGGCACGGCGGTGAGATGCGCGCGGTCATGGTGTATCAACTCGACTCGTACGCTCACTGGGAGCAGGAGTTCGGGCGCGACGACCTCGTCCACGGTCAGTTCGGTGAGAATTTCACCGTCGACGGCCTCGCCGACCACGACGTCTGCATCGGCGACCGCTATCGCATCGGTGAGGCTGTCTTCGAGGTCACCCAGCCGCGAGTCACCTGCTATCGGGTCGGGCTGCGGATGAACGAGCCGCGGATGGCCGCACTCCTCGTCGCGCATCGCCGGCCCGGCTTCTACCTTCGCGTCATCGAGGAAGGGACCGTGCAGGCCGGACAGGACATCGTCAAGATCGCCGACGGCCCCGAATCCCTCACGGTGGTCGACGCGGATCGCCTGCTGTACACCGCGGACCATCCCCGGGAACAGCTCGAGCAGGCGCTCCGGATCGAGGCTCTGAGCCCGGGCTGGCAGACCTCGTTCCGTTCACTTCTCCGACAGGCCGACCGTCCCGGCGGCGGCAACGTCGGGCTCAGTCCCGCCGCGGCCGGACCACCGCCCGCCTGGCCGGGTTTCCGCGGTCTGCGCGTCACCGACATCCGTCAGGAGACCCACAGCGTGTTCTCCATCGTGCTCGCCGACCCGAACGGCTCCGACCTTCCCGCCGCACGGCCCGGGCAGTACCTCACCGTGAAGATCGCGTCCGATGACGGCGAATCGGCGCTGGTGCGGAGCTACTCCCTGTCCGGCGAGCCCGGCGCTCCCACCTATCGGATCAGCATCAAGGTCGAGCCCCGCGGTGTGGTCGGCAACAAGCTGCACGACGCACTGCAGGTCGGCGACGACCTCGCCTCCGCTGCACCACGAGGAACGTTCTTCCTGGCCGATGGGCAGACTCCCGTACTGCTCGTGTCCGCCGGGGTCGGGATCACCCCGGTGCTGGCGATGCTGCGTGCACTCGCAGACGAGGAATCCGGCCGCGAGGTGTGGTGGGTGCACGGCACCCGCAGCCGCGACGAACACGCGTTCGCGACCGAGGTGCGGCAGCAGCTGAACCACCTGCCCCACAGCCACTTCCACGTCTGCTACAGCAGGCCCGCAGCCACCGACCGCCCCGGAATCGACTTCACGGACACCGGGCACATCGACGCCGAACTGCTCACCCGAATCGATCCCCCACGCGATGCCACCGCCTACCTGTGCGGACCCACCGCATTCATGAACGATGTAACCGGCGCCCTTGTCGGTCTGGGCCTCGGTCCGGAGCGGATACGCACCGAGATCTTCGGCGCGGGCCCGGGTATCACCCCCGGCATCGCGGCAACCCCGTCTGCGCCACCGCACGCTCCGCCGGGACCGCCGACGCAGGGACTCGCAGTGTCCTTCGCCCGCAGTGGCCTCACGGTGCCGTTCGACTCCACCGGGTACGCGAGCATCCTCGAACTCGCCGAGGCCTGCGACGTCCCCGTTCGCTGGTCGTGCCGCACCGGCGTGTGTCACACCTGCGAGACCGCGATCATGAACGGCGACGTCGACTACGACCCGGATCCGGTGGACCCGCCCGGTTCCGGCGACGTTCTGATCTGCTGCTCGACGCCCCGCGACGACGTCGTCATCGACCTCTGACCCGGACGATCCGCTCGATGCGGACACGACATCCGTCGAACGTCCGGCGTCCGTGCGGCAATGGTGGCAGGCTCACGGTCATGGGTGACACATCGAACATCGGACCGGTCGAACTGGTCGTACTGGCATTCCCCGGCGCTCGCGTCGACGACGCCACGGTCGCTGCGCTGCAGGACGTCGTCGACCGCGGCTACGTGACGCTGCTCGATCTCGTCTACCTCGCCAAGGACGCCGACGGGAACGTCACCCAGGTGGACGTCGACGAGGACCTCGACGACGTCGGCCTGGCAATCCTGTCGATCGAGGCGAAGTCGCTCATCAGCGACGAGGACCTCGACGTCGTACGCGATTCACTCGAACCCGGCAGCTCCGCGGCGATCATCGTCTACGAGGAGACGTGGGCGCGACAACTCGCGTCGACGGTCCGCGGCGCCGGCGGCGAGGTCGCACTGCACGTCCAGATTCCCCGCGACGCGGTGATCTCCGCGGTCGAAGCAGCACTCTAGGAACAGGAGAGCCACATGGTATTTCGAGCCGGCCGCAGGGGTCGTCCCGGATTGCTCGGCACCGTCGCGCGCACCGCGGTCATCGCGGGCACGGCGCAGGCCACGTCCAACGCCGTGAACCGCCGCGGACAGCAGCGGGCCGCGGAGCAGCAGGCATACGCCGAACAGCAGGCCGCGGCACAGCAGGTGGCCGCCGTCCAGCCCGCGCCCCCGCCACCGCCCGCCGCGCCGTCGGGTGACGACCTGGTCTCCAAGCTGCAGCAACTCGGTCAGCTGCACCAGTCCGGTGTGCTGTCGGACGACGAGTTCGCCGCGGCGAAGGCACAGCTCCTCGCCTGAAAGATCCGACGAAACAACTGAATTCGTGTCGATGGCCTGACGAGAGGATGTCCACATGACGGAGAACGAGGGTGCCGCCCCTGCAATCGCCGCAGCCAATGCCCGGGCGTCGGCGGCGCTCCCGTTCTCCGACGATGCGGACGTCGCGGACGCGGACCGCGGCTTCGTCGCTGCGCTGAGTCCCGGTGTGGTCACGGCACCCGACGGAGCCGTGGTGTGGGACAACGATTCCTACGCTTTCCTCGCCGAGTCCTGCCCTCCGACCGTCAATCCGAGCCTGTGGCGGCAGTCGGGGCTGGTCGCGCGGCAGGGCCTGTTCGAGGTCGCCGAGCGGATCTACCAGATTCGCGGCCTCGACCTGTCGAACATGACACTGATCGAGGGCGAGACCGGCGTCATCGTCATCGACCCGTTGATCTCGGCGGAGACGGCCGCGGCCGGACTCGCGCTCTACCGTGAGCACCGCGGTCACCGGCCGGTGACCGCGGTGATCTACACGCACTCCCACATCGACCACTTCGGTGGGGTCAAGGGCGTCACCACCGAGGAGGACGTCGCGGCGGGGCGCTGCGCGATCATCGCGCCTGTCGGCTTCGTCGAGCACGCCGTCGAGGAGAACGTCTTCGCCGGCACCGCCATGGCACGCCGGGCCGCGTACATGTACGGCGCCGCACTGCCGCGTGGACCCCACGGCGCCGTCGGGGCCGGGCTGGGGCAGACCACGTCGACGGGAACCCCGAGCCTGATCACTCCCACGCTCGACGTCACGGCGACCGGACAGATGGAAGACGTCGACGGGGTTCGAATCGAGTTCCAGATGACGCCGGGCACCGAAGCGCCGGCCGAGATGAACTTCCACTTCCCCGATCTGCGTGCACTGTGCATGGCCGAGAACGCAACCCACACGCTGCACAATCTGCTGACGCTGCGCGGCGCCCTGGTACGGGACCCGCACGTGTGGGCGAAGTACCTGACCGAGTCGATCAATCGGTACGCCGCACGCTCCGACGTCCTGTTCGCCTCCCACCACTGGCCCACCTGGGGGACGGCGCGGCTCACCGAGTTCCTCTCGCTGCAGCGCGACCTGTACGGCTACCTGCACGACCAGACTCTCCGACGAATCAACCAGGGCCACACGGGTATCGAGATAGCCGAGGAGATCGAGTTACCGCCCGCGCTGGTGAACGCCTGGCACACGCACGGCTACTACGGTTCGGTGAGCCACAACGTCAAGGCGATCTACCAGCGCTATATGGGCTGGTTCGACGGCAACCCGGCCCACCTGTGGGAACACCCGCCGGTGGAGTCCGCGCGGCGGCACGTCGAGTTCATGGGCGGGTCGGCCGAGGTGCTACGGAAAGCACGGGAGTCATACGCCGACGGCGACTTCCGCTGGGTCGCGCAGGTGGTGAACTACGTCGTCTTCGCCGAACCCGACAACGTGGAGGCGAAGGCCCTGCAGGCCGACACCTTCGAGCAGCTCGCGTACGGCGCCGAGAACGGGACATGGCGCAACTTCTATCTCACCGGAGCGTACGAACTACGCAACGGGCCCGTCGGAACCCCGACGGCGAGCGCCGCGCCCGACATCGCGGCCGCACTGTCGGTGGAGCAGGTGTTCGACGCGATCTCGCTGCGGATCGACGGGCCCAGGGCGTGGGCGGCGCACATCGTGATCGACTGGCGCATCACCGACGAGGACGTCGTGCACCGCACACAGCTGCGCAACGGCTTGCTGGTGCACTTCGACCTCGACGCCACCGTCAGGGACTGGCCGGCCCCGGACGCGACGTTCACCCTCACCCGGCCGATGCTGCTCGGCGCGTTGCTCGGTGGGGTGAACATGGGCGAGGCGATCGCCGACGGCCGGATCGCCGTCGAGGGTGACGTCGCCACCCTCGTGGAACTCGCGGGGTATGTCGACGAACCCGACCCGAACTTCGCGATCGTCACCCCCTGACGGAGGCCCCACCACGACCCGACGGGCGATCAGATCGGCGTCAGCCCCCACCGCGCGGCCGTTGCCGCGGCCGCCGTGCGGTTGGGCGCCGCGATCTTGCGCAGGATCCGCTCGAGATGCGTGGCCACCGTCGCGGGGCCGATCCGCAGCCGCGCGGCAATCGCACCGTTGGAGGCGCCCGTCGGCAGCAGCGCGAGCACCTCCGCCTCCCGCCCGGTCAGTTCCATCGGCGGGTTACCCGGGCGGCACGCGACCAGGGTGCCGCCGCGCCGGACCGGCTCCATTCGCACACACAGCACCGAGCCCGCACCGACGAAGACGAAGTCTGCGGCCCGTCCCGACGCCGCGACCGCGCCGGCCAGTCGACCCCCGGTCGTGCCAGGGCCGAACAGGACGACCGGGGCGTCACCGGTCAGCGCCCGTGCCGAGCCGTCGGCATCGACGACCAGCGCGGCGTCTCCGGGACCTACCCGCGGGGACGGGCCGGGCTGTGCCAACGGGTCGAGCGCCTCCGCCAGCACGTCGCTCAGCAAGGTGACCGTGACGACGGACTGCTGGTCGAATCGCTGTCCGTCGGTGGTACTCATGTTGAGCATCCCGATGTAGCGACCGTCCCGCGTGTGCAGGCACTGGCTCAGCCCGTCGCTGTAGTTGTGCGAGCGAATGACCCGATCGAACACCGGTCCCGAACGCATCGCCTCGGGGACGTCGAAGAGTCGCATGGGAAGTCGCGTGTCCCGCAACTGCCGGAAAAGTGGGTGCCGCGGCATGCAGTGGTTCACGACGTCGACGGAATCGGCGTGGTAGCCGAGGCTCGCGCTGGTCACGTGTGCGCCTGCGACAGGGTCCCACCACGACAGCACCGCGTGCCTGTACGGAACGGCGGCGGCGAGTTCGAACAGGACCCGACCGGTGGAGATACCAGGGGAACCCGCGTCGAGCGACCCCGAGGTCACGGCCGCCCGAAGGCACAGGGCCGCCCCCAACCGGTCAACCGTCGTGTCCATGGCGGCAGTATGCCCTACGTCACAGAAGACCCCGCCGCGTCCGTCGATCGACGGATCCCCGGACCGCACGGCGGACGTACGTTCGCTCCTCCATCGATCAACGAGCCACGGAGGATGCCATGGATATCGCCGACTATGCCGCGCGGGATGCGACCGAACTCGCGTCACTGATCGCAGCGGGAGAGGTGGGCGCCGCGGAGGTGCACGTCGCGGCCGCGGCCGCACTGGACCAGGTCGAGCCGCAACTGGGTGCGGTCGCCGGCGAGCGGTTCGCCCAGCCACTCGACCACGACGCGTCGGGACCGTTCCGGGGTGTGCCGTTCGCGATCAAGGACCTGATCACGCACGCCGCCGGGGTGCCACAGCGCAACGGCAGCAGACTGTTCGGGCCCGGGATCGAGCATCCCCACGACAACGACCTGATGACACGGTTCCGCCGCGCGGGCCTGGCCACGATGGCGGTGACCACCTCCCCCGAATTCGGCTTCAACGCCACCACCGAGGCGCTCGCCTACGGCGGGCCCACCCGCAATCCGTGGGATCCGACGCGCAGCCCTGGCGGATCGAGTGGCGGATCGGCGGCACTGGTGGCGGCGGGCGCGCTGCCGTTCGCCCACGCCAACGACGGCGGCGGCTCGATCCGCATCCCCGCCGCGGCGTGCGGACTCGTCGGCCTCAAGCCGAGCAGGGGCCGCACCACTGTCGGCCCCGACCACGGCGACCCGCTGCTCGGACTGGGCATCGAGTTCGCCGTCACGCGCACGGTGCGGGACTGCGCCGCGCTGTTCGACGCGGTGCACGGATCCGAACCCGGCGACAAGTACCTGTTCCCCGCGGAGGATGCGTCGTTCAGCGAACTGATCACCCGGGGCGTACGGCCGCTGCGGATCGCGTTCACCACCGTCCCGTACGACGCGAGCCGCACGGTCGATCCGGAGTGTGCACGGGCCGTGACCGACCTCGCCGCCCGACTCGCGGACCTGGGCCACCACGTCGAGGAGGCGGCGCCGCGCATCGACGCCGCGGCGTTCGACAAGGCGAACCTCGACGCGTGGTGCAGCTTCCTCGGCGACATCGTGACCACGGCCGCCGAGATGACGGGCACGGCTCCGGGCCGCGAGCACCTCGAGGCCACAACGCTGGCGTGCGCAGAGTACGGCGCCTCCCTGAGCGCGCGCGACATCTTCGCCGCCGAGCACCAGTTCAACGTCGCCCGCCGGGAGGTCGCGCGGTTCCTCACCGGGTACGACGTGTTCCTGACGCCGACCACCGCGCAGCCGAACGTCCCGCTCGGGCAGCTCGACGCCGACGACGCCTCCCTCGACGCCCGGGGTTGGTACGACAGGATCTTCGAGTACAGCGCGTTCACCGCACTGTTCAACGCGACCGGCAATCCGGCGATCTCGCTGCCGCTCGCCGAATCCGGCACGGGCTGGCCGATCGGACTTCAGTTCGTCGGCAGGTACGGCGACGAGGCCACCCTGTTGGCCCTCGCCGCGGATCTGGAACGGGCGATGCCCTGGTCGGCTCGACGCCCGGGGATCTACGCGCACTGACGGCGACCGCTCGGACCGGACCGAATCAGCCTCACACCACACCGTGACGGCGCTCGTTGACCAGGACACAGATGTCCTTGTCGGCGGCGGTCCGGTTCGCCGCCTCGAACTCGCCCGCGAGCAGCAGTTCACGTTCGCGGGCAGCGAGCGCCCGAATCGCGCGGTCGAGCTCGTCGTGCTCCATCGCCCACGCCGCCGCGTGCACGGGAGACGACCTCGCGCGTCGACGTTCGCCCCATTCCTTCCACGCGAACACGATGAGTGCCAGTATCGTCAGCAGGATCGGGATCATCGCGACGACCACCAGCCACGTCGGCGCTGCGACCAACTCCCCCGAGTACTCGCCCGGATACTCTCCCGGCCCCATGAATCCACCCCCACCACCATGACAATGCCGCGCGAACTACGCTGCGCCCGTCTGCGTATCGGATAATAGACCGGCTCCTCGACCGCGGGAGCGGCACCCGAAGATGGTCGAACCGGTATGCCGGCACCTCCGGTTCGCGCAGAATGGGAGTCGGCGTACACGCGGACGAACCCCGGGAGCGGTGCGATGATCCGACTACGGCTCGGCCAAGCATTGATGGTCACCGCGCTCGTCGCTGCGGTCGTTGCCACGGCGCCCGCCCATGCACAGCAACCGACCCCGGCAGCTGCGCCGGGCACGGTGACCGCTGTGACTCCCCTGCCGCCGTCGTTCTGGATCCCCGGCGCCGTCGACGGATCGAAGCTCACCTACTGGTCCACCGGCCCACTGAACCGGCCCGCGTTGAGTACCGGCGCGGTCTTCCTCCCACCCGGTGATCCACCCGCAGGTGGCTGGCCGGTGGTCTCATGGGCGCACGGCACCGTGGGCATCGCCGACAAGTGCGCTCCTACCGTGACCGGGACGGTCGGCAGTCCGTACCTCACGCACTGGCTCTCGCAGGGTTACGCGATCGTCGCGACCGACTACGTGGGGCTGGGCACGCCGGGAATCCACCCGTACCTGGACGGTCCGTCGGAGGCGCACAGCGTGGTCGACATGGTGCGCGCTGCGCGTGCGGTCGAACCGTCCCTGTCGTCGCGGTGGGTGGCACTGGGCCAGTCTCAGGGCGGCCAGTCCGCGATGGCCGCGGCGGCGATCGCGACACGCTACGCACCCGAACTGGACTACCGCGGGGCGGTCGCGACCGGGGCGCCGTCGAACCTGGAGAACCTGGCGCCGCTCGTTGGGCCGGGCTTCCCCCGATTGCCACTGACCGGCAGCACCGTGTTCGTCTCGTACATCCTGGCCGGACTCCGGGCGGCACGACCCGATCTCGACATCGATCGATACCTGACACCGCGCGGCATCGACGCCCTCGCCCGAGCCGAAACCGACTGCTACGAGGAAATGGCAACGGACCTGGACGACGTCACGATCGGCGATCTGGTGAACCGGCCGCTCGACGATCCCGCAGTGCTGGCCGCTGCTCGCGGCATGCTCGAGATCCCGACGACCGGCTACGACCGGCCCGTCTTCCTCGGGCAGGGGTTGACGGACGAGATGGTGCCGGCTCCGCTGGCGTTGAAGCTCGCGGCCGAACTCGCCGCCAACCGCCAACCGGTCACGTTCCGCACGTACCCGACGGGGCATATCGAGACGATGCGGGCTGCACTTCCCGAGAGCCTGTCCTTCGTCCGAAACCTGTTCGGGCCGTGAGTAGGTCGGATGCTCAGCGCGGGGCCAGGTTCGTCAGCGCCAGAGCAAGAATGCGCTCCATGTCTTCGACCCGATAACTCGCCTCGGGCTCGCAGGCTCGGTCAGCGACCAGGTGATTGGACATGGCCAGTCCGTGCAGCAGAACCCAGAGCATCGGACCGACGTCCCGAGCCTCGCCGGCGATGAGGGTGCCGCTCTGCTGCGCCTCGACGACCAGTTCCTGGAAGTACCGATTGAAGTCGTTGGCGGCATCTTCGAGCACCCGGCTCGGCTTGATCGCATAGTCGCCGCCGAACTCGAGTCGGTAGTGGTTCGGATGTTCCCAGGCGACTCGTACGTAGGCGAGGCAAGCACGGAACAGCGGGGCGGTGGCCGACGTGGTGTCCGCGACGGCACGCTGCATCTCTGCCTTCAGGAAGGCCAGGTTCTCGGCGGCCACCGAACTGAGGAGGTCGTCCTTGTCCTGGAAGTGCCGGTACGGAGCCGTCCGCGACACGTCGGCCGCGGCACCAACCGCCCGCAATGTGACGTGAGCCGGTCCACCCCGCGCCAAGAGTTCACTGGCCGCGGCGATCAGGGCACGGCGCGTGTCTCGGGTTCTTTCCTGCACGCCCAGAGAATAGGAGGAGGTTGACGCTGTCAACAAGTCGAGTTAAGTTGACGCCGTCAACTAGACGGTGGTGGTCGAACCGTCCGGTCGAGATGCCGAGCACGGTCGGCCCGACGCATGATCCGGGCCAACGCCGACCGGCTACTACGTTCGTCCGATACGGGGGCTCAATGACGTCCACATCGCAGGCAAATCCGCTCGACCTACTCCGCTCGGATGTTGCGACCTGGAATTCCCTACGGAGTTCCAGCGATTCAGAGACGGTCAGCCTCGTCGACGCCGACCTGGCGGGCGTGGGCCTGGCGGGCGCAAATCTGACGGGCATCGATCTCACCGGCGCAGACATGTCCGGAGCCGACCTCACGGATGCCGAACTCGCAGGCGCGAATCTGACTTCCGCCGAGTTTGTCGGCGCCAACCTGACGAGGGCCGATCTCACCGGCGCAATCGCGCATGACGCCAATTTCACCGGCGCGTATCTCACCCGGGCCAACCTGCGGGACGCCGACCTGACGATGGCCTATCTGACGAGAACCTACCTCGCACATGCAGATATCACCGGCGCGGACCTCTCCGGCGCGTACATGACCGGCGCATACCTCGGGGAGGCCGATCTGACGAGCGCCACCCTGATCGGCACCTATCTGGGCAAGGCCAACCTGACCGGCGCGAACCTCGTTGACGCTGTCCTGAACGGTGCCGATCTGACCGATGCGACCTTGCCGGACGGCACAGTGGCCGAGTGACGGCGGGCGTATCTTCCCCGTCGGCATCCTGAAGAGACCGTAGGACTCGAAAGAGTCCGTGACCTCGTTTCGTAGGCATGGCCGGCTGAATCTGTTGATCATCGGAAGTAGTGGTGAGCTCGGCCCACAAGGCGTGGACCGTCCTGGATATGGAACCCTCGCGAACCCTGCGAAATCTGGTTCTGCGAGACGGGCGGCAGACGCCGGATAAGCTCCCGGACATGGACGTCCGAGTGGAGATCATCCGGGAGGCGAGTCAAGGGATCGTAGATGCCTTCAGCAGGTTGCTGCCGCAGTTGTCGTCGACCGCCAAGCCCCTCGACTACGAAGCGATCGACCGGATGGTGACCTGTGATGCCAACACCGTGCTCGTCGCCCGAACATCTGATGCGGTCGTCGGCACCCTGACCCTGGTGCTGTTGCCCCTGCCGTCCGGTGCGAGGGCCCGTATCGAAGACGTTGTCGTCGACGGTGCGGCGCGAGGCCAGGGAGTCGCTGGACTTCTCACTCAGGAGGCCCTGCGGATCGCCCGGGAGGCGGGTGCCCGGACAGTGGATCTCACCTCCCGACCAGATCGTGCAGCAGCTAATCGACTGTACGAGCGTCTCGGCTTCCAGGCCCGCAAGTCCAGGGTCTACCGCTTTCCATTTGACGACTGACAGCCAACCGCCGACGGCCCGCTGCGGCGCCCGTCTGTTCGAGAAGCCGCAGATGCCGGAATAACGCCCCCACCTCTTCATATGGGGTGGCAGGCCCGCAACAGTGGCAGGGATGCGAACGGGCCGGCCATGAAAGAGCGCTCGACTTGGTCGAGGTCGACATCCAACAGATCGCCCAAATCGCTGAACACCGCGTTGCTCACGAGAATGTCTACGCCGCCGAACAATTCGACAGTCCTGGACACAAGCGGATCGAGTGCGTCATGATCGCTCACATCGCAGGCGATCGGCTCGGCGCGCACACCCGAATTGGTCAACTCCGCACAAGTGTCCACCAGCTTGCTCTCCGTGCGCCCCACTACCGCGATGTTCGCCCCTCCTTCGCCAAGCGACAGCGACGCCCTGCCCTACGCCCTGGCCCGCGCCGGTGATCAGCGCGACTCTGCCATCAAGAGTGCCCATCAGCGCTCAACCGGTGGTTCCAGTGACTTGTCGGGGCCCGCGTTTCACCTCGGCTACAACGTGACCACGAACGGCCGGTCGGGAACTGCCGAGGGTAGTTTTCATATGCATGAGTTTCGCGAGATGAGATGACGTTCGATGACGACCTCCGTGAAAGCCGAGCGCGGAAACCTGCCGGCGGAATCGACCAGTTTCATCGGCCGGCGCCGTGAGC
Organism: Rhodococcus sp. BE178; assembly: GCF_050433545.1. Classification (NCBI taxonomy): domain Bacteria; kingdom Bacillati; phylum Actinomycetota; class Actinomycetes; order Mycobacteriales; family Nocardiaceae; genus Rhodococcus; species Rhodococcus sp. BE178. The sequence continues at coordinate 20,995 of NZ_JBNPXA010000013.1, forward strand.
TGGCCGAGGCGCGGCGGTTGCTGTCGACCTCGCGGCTGGTGACCCTGACCGGCATCGGTGGGGTCGGCAAGACCAGGCTGGCGGTGCGGACCGCCGAGGACTCGCGGCGAGCATTCCCCGACGGGGTGTGGTTTGTCGCGCTCGGCGAGCTGCACGATTCGACGTTGTTGGCCGAGACCGTGGCGGCCACGCTCGGACTCGCGGATCAGCCGGGCCGGTCGTCGTCCCGGCACCTGATCGATCACCTCTCCCCCACCCGGACGTTGTTGGTGCTGGACGACTGCGAGCATGTGCTCGATGCCGTCGCGGAGTTGGCGGAGGCGCTGCTGCGAACGTGTCCGGAGCTGCGAATCCTGGGGACGAGCCGCGAGGTCCTCGGGGTGGTCGGGGAACAGGTGATGCGGGTGCCACCGTTGACGGTTCCGGACGCGCAGCGGATCCCGTCACTCGAGGCGCTGCCCCAGTACGAGGCGGTCACACTGTTCCTCACGCGGGCCACCGCGGGCCGTCCGGACTTCGCGCTCACCGAGGCCAACTGCGCGGCAGTGGCGGGAATCTGCAGGAGGCTGGACGGGCTGCCATTGGCAATCGAGCTGGCGGCGGTGCGGATCCGGGCGATGTCAGCCGAGCAGATCCTGCAACGCCTGACGGACCGGTACCAGTTGCTGACCGCCGGTTCTCGGGTCGCACCGACCCGCAAACAGACGTTGCGGGCGTGTGTGGACTGGAGCTACGACCTGTGCGAGGAACGGGAGCAGAAGCTCTGGACCTGGCTGTCGGTGTTCGCCGGCAGCTTCGAACTGGATGCCGCCGAGGGCATCTGCCCAGACGAGCTGGTTGCAGACGACTTCCTGGATGCGGTCGCCTCGCTCGTGGACAAGTCGATCCTGGTCCGGGAGCAGGTCGGGGAGGTTGTGCGCCTCGGCATGGCCGAGACGATCCGCGTGTACGGCAGGGAGAGGTTGCGCGAATCCGGCGACTACGCCTGGTTCCTGCGGCGGCACCTCGACTGGTACGAACGACTGGTACTGCGGGCCGCGTCCGACTGGATCGGCCCCCACCAGACGCAGTGGATCGCCCGACTCGATCGGGAACAGCCGAACCTGCGCGATTGCCTGGCGTTCAGTCTGACCGACGCGGTCGTCGCTTCCGATCCGGATATCAGCGCGCGCATCGTCAACGCCATGTTCCTGTTCTGGTCGTGCCGGGGTCTGCTGACGGAGGCCCGGCATTGGATGGGCCGCTGTCTGACGAGCTCCGACATCATGCAGGCCGAGGAGCGCGTGGTGATGTCGTACTTCGACAGCCTGTTGGCTGGTATGCAGGGCCAACTCGACGAGGCCGCGGCGAGGGTGACGGAATGTTGCTCGCTCGCAGAGCAATTGGGAGTTGCCGAGTCGATCGAGATCGCGAACTACGCGAGCGGGTATCTGGCCGTGTTCCGTGGAGACCTCGCCGCGGCGGTCGAGCCGTTCCGGGCCGCACTCACGAGCGACCCAGATCTGGGTCGATCCTGGCGCCGGACCGCCATACTGCTGGGTTCCCTTCCCTCCCTTGCACTCGTCAGCGGGCTGCTGGGGGACGAGGGGACGGCCGTCGCCTGTCACGAGCGGGTACTCGAGATCACGACGCCGCGGGGTGAGTCCTATTTCCGGGCGTACTCGTTGTGGGCTCTCGGCGTGATAGCGCTCCGGGCAGGAGAACTCGATCGGGCAGCAGCCCTGACGGAACAGGCGTTGCGGCTGATCTGGCAGATCCATGTCCAGGTCATGACCGGCTGGTGCCTGGAGTCGTTGGCCTGGATCGCGATCCGCGGCGGCAATCCGAAAGGTGCCGCGGTCCTGATGGGCGCCGCCGAGACCCTCGCGCGGACGGCGGGAAGCGCCTCGGTAACCCTCCCCTACCTGCTCGGCTACCACGACAAGTGCGCGCAATCCACCCGCGAGGCACTCGGGGACCGCGCCTACGGCGTGGCCTTGCGCACCGGTGCCGACATGAGCCTCGGCGAGGCCGTCGCCTACGCACTCGGCGACCACACCGCCGACCAGCCCCGGACGACACCGGTCACACCGGTGTTGACTCGCCGCGAGACCGAGGTGGCCGAACTCGTCGCGAAAGGCCTGACCAACAGGGAGATCGCCTCCATGTTGGTGATCTCACCCCGCACCGCCCAGGGCCACGTCGAGCACATCCTGACCAAGCTCGGGTTCACCTCGAGGACGCAGATCGCGGCCTGGAGTGCCGAGAACCAGCAGCATCGACAACTCTGATCCGAGGCTCTGATCCGACGACGGGGAGATGCCGTGACGCCCTGGACGTGCCCGGCCGCGACGTTGGTAGCGGGCGTGGCGGCCGGGTACAGCTCGGCGTCGGTCCTGGAGGTTCGTTGAAGTCAGCGCCCGGTGGTGCTGTCGATCAGTTCGCGGAGGATGTCGGCGTGGCCGGCGTGGCGGCCGGTCTCTTCGATCATGTGGGTCAGTGCCCAGCGGACGCTGGGGGTGGGGCGTCCCGGTCGCACCCGCGGAACGGGTGAGCCGAGGTCGGGGCACTCGTCGAGAATCTTGTTCGCGGCTGCGACGGTCTCGCGGTAGCGGGCAACGACATCGACCACGCTGTCCGTTGGCACGGCCCGGAACGTCGCCTGCCAGTCGGTCACGTTGTCGCCGAGGAACATCGCGCGCTCTACGAACGTCAGGTGATTGAGCAGTCCGAGCAGGTTCGTGCCCGAGGGCACTGCTGCTTCTCGCACCTGCGGTTCGGGTGCGCCGTCAACCTTCGCGGCAATCGCCGATCGGAGGTAGTCGAGGAAAGCACGGAGGGTCTCGGTCTCGCTGTATCCGGATCGCGGCGGTGGGGTGTCGCTGCGGCGCTTACGCGGCGAGTTGGTGGGCACGGTGGCCTCCTTCCTGGGTCTGGTCAGGCGGTACGGCGGATGAGGAGGGCGAGATCGGTCACCTCGGCGGTTTCGCCATCCCGTCCGGTCGCGATCCGGCGGGGCTGGCCCGCATCCGTGGTTCTCATCGAATTGCTCCTCTGGTCGGGACACTCCCAGTCTCGCCGGGAACGCATCGAACCGGCACGCAATCTTGCGGTTCTGGCAAGGTGGTCTCGTGGATCGCGAAACGGACGATGTTCTGGACGTGGTGGGTCCGCGGCTGCGTGCGCTGCGCCGCGAACGCGGCCTCACCCTTGCTGACCTCGCGGTGAGCACCGGGGTGTCGGAGAGCACGCTGTCGCGGCTCGAGAGTGGGCAGCGAAGGGCGACGCTGGAATTGCTGCTGCCTCTCGCCCGTACCTACAACATTCCGCTGGACGATCTCGTCGGGGCCCCGCGCACCGGCGACCCCCGGATCCACCTGAGGCCGATCCGACGGGCCGGGATGATCTTCGTGCCGTTGTCCCGGCGGCCGGGTGGGGTGCAGGCGTTCAAGATGATCATCCCGACTCAGCCGGAACCGCTCGAACCGACATCGAAGACTCACGACGGTTTCGAATGGCTGTATGTGCTCAACGGTCGCCTGCGGCTCGTGCTCGGCGATCGTGACATGACGTTGCCGCCCGGTGAGGCCGCCGAGTTCGATACGTCCCTACCGCACTGGCTCGGCAGTGCGGACGGCGGCGTGGTCGAACTGCTGATCCTGTTCGGCCCGCACGGAATGCGTGCGCACGTGGGCGCTGACCCGCATCGTTCCTCTCGCAGTGCGATCCAGCGATGAGCGCCACCTCGCCCGCGCAGGCCTTTGAAGCTGGGATGCGGTAGGCGCGCCCAATTCCGGTGCGCCGGTGAAAAGTGTGCCGTATCCCGCATCGGTGAGTGGCTCTGTCCGCCCTAGTCCGCGGTCTCGGTTGGTGGGTGCACGGTCCGCGGGCGTGTGGGGTCGACGGTGATGGCAGCGACGATGTCGGCGTTGATCGGGTCGGTGTAGGGATTCGGCGTCGCGTCGTGGACGACGCCGATTCTGCTCGGGCCGGACAGGTCGACTGTCGAGGCGTCACCTGTCTGTCGGTTGATCCGTCGTAGTTCCTCCGGGCCGACAACGCTCCATTTGGTTCCGCCGGTATCGAGCGCCACGTCGGCTCTGGTCGCCGCTCTACTGACCGTGCGCTCCAATTCAGGATGGGTGACGGGCGTCAGGCGGCGGTTCGTCTCGTCGAGAACTTGGAGACGATGAAGGTCGGGTCGGGTGCGTATGGCTCCGTGTCGCCGATCGCTGGACAACCAGCCCCTCGACTGACCTACGACGTAGAGCTTGTGCAGGTGGACGGCAGTGACCCTGCCGCCTTCGGTGGTGTAGCGATCGAGGTTCAGTCCGCCATCGTCGGTGAGGGTGCAGCGGTGGATGTCGTGCGGGGAGGTGATCCAGCAGCCGTCATCGCCGTCGGTGTGTACTCGTCGCGTCCACTTTTCGTCCGGGACCTCGAGAGGCAGGGGCAAGGTGTATCGCACGATGTTCGGCGGACCCCCAATCGATGTGTCCACCCGAAGGAGTATCGGATCGGACGCGTGCATGACCCAAACGATGTTGTCGTGGACGGCGACCGCACCGGCATTGAAGGCTGGTTTGCAGTCCGGCCTGGCATTCAGGTCCAGTTCGACGAGGATGCCGGCCGCGACGAAGTCGCCGTCCTGGGCCGAATCAAGGTGAGGGTTACCGGTCCGCGGACGGCACGGTCGGTCCACCATTGACTGCTCCACCCATCGCCGTAGACGAGATGCAGCCAACGAAGTCCACCATCACGGTCGGTCCACGGTGCTCGGCCGTACGCCGGACGAGCGATCGCCGTTCGTGTTTCGTCGCACATCGAGGGGGCTTCTTCGACTGAAGTGAATCCCAATGACACGTCGACGAAGTCGCCGACCGCAGCGCGGGGAAACGACCCATCGCCGATGAGCCATCCGGGGACGAGTACACGCAAGGTTCGAGGACGTTGAATTGCCTCGTGCACTTGGTAGTTCATGTCGTTCCCGACGCACTAGGAGTCCGCGCGGCGAAGCGTGCGGGCGTCGGGTCACCGCGCCTGACGATACAGCCATCGACCCGACTGTGTCGCATCCGGCTCCCGCCACCGTTCCAAGTTAGGGACCGGGTCGCGCCTAGGACATGTTCAGCTCCGCCGCGGCGCGCACGAGCGCCGTGAAGGCCTTGTCGTCGATGCTGTCGCCTTCGTGGAAATCGATGGCACGCCTGGTGTTGCCTTCGAGGCTGGAGTTGAACAGGCCCGCTGGGTCGTCCAACGAGGCGCCCTTGGCGAAGGTCACCTTCACGATCTTCTTGTAGGTCTCTCCCGTGCAGATCATGCCGGCGTGCGACCACACCGGGACGCCTCTCCACTTCCATTCCTCGACCACATCGGGGTCGGCCTCCTTGACGAGACTCCGGATCCGGGCGAGCATCTCGCCCCGCCAATCGCCCAGCTCGTCGATTCTCGCGTCGATCAGCCGAGAGGGATTGTCTTGTCCTGCACCTGCACCTGCACCGGAGCCGCTTTTCGCTTGGTTCATGGTTGCCAGTCGCTCTCTTCGCCGTGGTGGTCTCTCGCCGATCACTCGAGTATCCGCGCCGGCCGTCGTGAATGCATCGCGAATCGTGTCGGCGCGTCAGTCCAGCAGGTCGGCGGCGTTCTTCTCGAACCAGTCCTGCGGATGCACCGACCTCGTTCGATCGAGAGTCCCGTGGGTGCGTTCGATGACGGGCCGGAAGCGGCGGGCCGGAACGTCGAGGTGGATCCAGTCGAAGGCGCGCAGCGTCGGATGGGCGAGGATGCGGTCGACGTCCTCGTCGGACACCGGAACGTCCTTGACGATCAACAGTTCCTCGAGGTTCGGTGCTTCCAGTACGGGGGCGAGTGACGAGAGGTTCTTCATCATGCCGAGCTCGACGCGGCGCAGATTCGTCATGTTCGCGAAGGACGGCAATCTCCCCACCCGTGATTGCGCGTACAGGCTCAGCAGACGCAGTCCTTCGCACTCCGGCAGCGCATCCATCTCGGTTATCCCGCGCACGCTACTCATGTGCAGGTAGACCAGCTGATCACAGCCGTGAACAGCATCAGCGTTCGTCCCTGTCCCGCCGCGGATGTCGAGCCATCGAAGCCCTCGAAGCCGGCTGTAGAAGTCCGGAGGTGTGCGCACCGCGTTCGCCCTGATCCGACGCACCCCGCGATGCACCGCGATATCGGATTCCGACAACGTCACGCGCTCGAGCATCAGCATGACTTCGGATGCTAGAACCACACCCCGATCTCTGCCAGTCGCGCCCGCAGACGCGCGAGATGCCCACCCGGCCAGTACAACTGTCCGCAGTCGTGGCAGCGGCTGAAACGTTTCTGCTCCCGCAGTACCCCGCCGGGCACACGGCCTCGCGCCAGCGCGGGAGTCGCCGGTCCGATCAACCCGTTGCAGCGGGCGCACCGCGTGAGCGGCGCGATGCGCCCCTGCAGCCGGAACCGGTCGAGTACCTCACGCAGTTGCCGCCGCGAATCGGTCTCGTGCAGGAATCCGCCGTGCACGAGTGCGGCCCGCCTGAGTAGACCGACGTCCCGGGTCAGCAGGATTCGATCTTCCGTGCGGGACAGCGCAAGAAGCTCGTCGTCGTCGCTGTCGTTCCGGTAACGGGTGTCGAAGCCGAGCAGTCGCAGGTAGCGCGCGAGGTGACCGAGGTGCACGTCGAGCACGAATCGCGGCTGCTGCAGCGGCGGGCGCAGCGGCGCGATCCCCGGCAATTCCAGCGACTGGAACGCCGGATACACCGCGACCCGTTCCCCACCGGCGAGACGGTGGTCGAATCCCACGGGGCTGCCGTCGACGAGGATCAGATCGACCTCGGTGTGCGGGACGCCGAGTGATTCGATCCGGTCCTTGACCGACGGCGTCCCGTCGAAGGCGTGCTCGAAGCTCCGCTTGCGTTGCGCGGGCGCCAGAAACTCGTCCAGCTCCCCGTAGAAGCGGAACTCGCACCAACGTCGATCCATCACCAGGCACCGCGCGGAACGGGGCGTCGTTCGCCCGCCTACCCTCGCCGCACCCGACCGCCTAGCGGCCGGAACCGTACGGGCGGGTGATGATCTCGAGGTTGTGTCCTGCCGGGTCGTGGAAGTAGACGCCGCGGCCACCGTCGTTCCGGTTGAACGTGCCCGGCCGGGACTTGTGCGGATCGGCCCAGTGCTCCATCCCCCGTTCTACGATCAGGCCGTAGATGCGGTCGAAGTCCTCCTCGCTCACGAGGAACGCGTAGTGCTGCGGCAGGACGTCGATCGGCGGATCCGCGAAGTCCAGGGTGACTCCGTTCTCCAGTTGCACTGCCAGGAACGGACCGGCCGGAACCGGATCCGGCAGGCCGAAGAGCGAGGTGAGAAAGAACGCGGACACGTGCTTGTCCTGCGCGAAAACGATGGTGTGGTTGAGCGAGATGGCCATGGATGACCCCTTGTGATACGACGCCTCCATGCCTGACGCAGTCCGCCACCGGCACGCGACGCTGCGCACCATCAAAGCACCGATCGCGGTTGCCCCGCAAGATCATCGGAGATCGCCGTCCAGGCAGGCACCGACGATCGGCCCGATCTCCGCGAGCGCCTCGGGCGTGGTGAGCCGGTTGTGCGTGTGACCGACCGGGTAGACCCGGACGGCACCGGTCACGAAGCGATCCCACGGCGTCTCTTGCCGTGCCGATCCGCCGTCGGCGGCGACGTAGACGAGGTCGCCGTCGAACACCGCCGGCCGGTAATTCTGTCCCAGCCCGACGGTGTGGACGTAGTCGTCGTAGAGCCGGCGCAGGTCGTCGGCGGTCAACGACGCGTACGGTCCGCCGCTCTCGTGCAGCAGTTGCGCGGCGCGCTCCGGGGTGAGCTCGCCATCGCCGCCGGCGGGCTCGTCGACGCCCGCGAACTCGGCGAACAGCATGCCCAGCGTCGGTGTCCGGGACGCCTCGGGAACCGAGTCGGAGGTCTGGGTGTCCAGCATGATCAGCGTCCCGACGTCCTCGCCGAGTTCGCGCAGTCGCACCGCCATCGCGTGGGCGATCGCACCGCCGACGGAGTACCCGAGCAGGTGGTATGGACCGTGGGGGCGCACCCGACGAATCAGCTCGACATACTCGCCCGCCAGTTCCTCCATCGACCCGGGATCGTGCCCGACATCGACCGTGCCGGGCGACTGCAGGCCGTACACCGGACGCGCTGTCGGCACGTACGGAACGAGTCCCGTGTAACACCCCACCAATCCGATCGCCGGATGCACACAGAACAGCGGGGCGCCGCCGTCCCCGGCCCGCATTCTCAACAGGTTGCCCATACGGTCCGGGGTCCCGGCGTCACCCGCGGTTCGCCGCGCGATCACCGCCGGCGTCGGGTCACCGAACACCCACTGCATCGGCAGTGCCCGACCGAGTCGCGACTGCACCTCGGCGACCACCCGCACGGCGCTCAGCGAATTGCCGCCGAGCTCGAAGAAGTTGTCGTCGATGCCGACCCGCTCGGCGCCGAGGACGTCGGCGAACACCTCGCACAGCACCCGCTCGACGTCGGTGCGCGGCGGCCGGTACTCCCCCGCCGTGAACACCGGCGCGGGCAGCGCGCCGCGGTCGAGCTTGCCGTTCGAGTTCATCGGCACCTCGTCGAGGATCGTGATCGCCGACGGCACCATGTACGCCGGCAACGATGTCGCCGCGAACTTCCGCAGCGCAGCGCCGTCGACAACACCGTCCGGGGTGAGCCGGACGTACGACACCAGCACCGTCTCGCCGTTGGGCGCATCGTGGCCGAGGGACGCGGCGAACTCGACGTCCGGGTGCGCGGTGAGGGCGGCGTCGACGTCCCCGATCTCGATGCGCAGGCCGCGGATCTTGATCTGGAAGTCGGTGCGCCCCACGTACTGCAGGCCGCGCCCGCCGCACCGGCGCACCAGGTCCCCGGAGCGGTACATTCGCGACCCGGCGCCGTCGAACGGGTTCGCGACGAACCTCTCCGACGTGAGCGCCGGCTGCCCCCGATAGCCCCGGGCCAGGCACGGGCCGAACAGGTACAGCTCGCCCTCGCCGCCGTCGGGCACCGGACGCATCCAGCAGTCCAGGACGACGGCGCCGACACCGGACCGGGGCACCGGTCCCCCCATCGTGATCGGCGTCCCGGGCTCGAGGGACTCGCTGGTCGTCACGCACACCGTGCACTCGGTGGGCCCGTACGCGTTGAGCAGGCGCGTGCGGGGCGCCCACGCGTCGACCAGTTCCGCGCCGAACAGCTCGCCGCCCACCTCGATCACCTGGACGTCGGGCAGCGATCCCGGTTCGATCGTCCCGCACACCGCGGGGGTGACCAGCAGATGCGTGATCCGCTCCTCCCGCGCGTAGGTCGCGAGTTCGGCGCCCGCGTACACGTCGGGCGGTGCCACCACCAACGTCGCGCCGGCGCCGAACGCGAGCATCAGTTCCAGGACCGAGACGTCGAAGCTCGGGGAACACACGTGGAGGATCCGCGATTCCGCGCTCGCCCCTTGATGTTCCACCTGTGCGGCGGTCAGGTGCGGCAGACCGGCGTGCGTCACCACGACGCCCTTGGGCGCGCCGGTGGATCCGGACGTGTAGATGAGGTAGGCGGGATCGGCCATCCGGATCGGGTGGGTGCGTTCGTCGTCGCGGATCGGCGGTGCCGGATGGTGTTCCAGGTCGAGGCCGTCCAGCGGCAACCAGTCGAGTCCGCCCGGTAGCACGTGGGCACCGGTCGCGGTCAACCCCACCCGGGCGCCGCAGTCCCCGAGCATGTACTCGATGCGTCCCGGCGGCAGCTTCGGATCGATCGGTACGGGCGCCGCACCGCTCTTCGCGACCGCCCACGTGGCCGTCACCGACTCCGCCGAGCGCGGCACCGCGACCGGCACGAAGTCCTCCGGGCCCACACCCCGGTCGAGCAGCACCCGCGCCAACCGGGTGGAACGCTCGTCGAGTTCACGATAGGTGGTATCGATTCCGTTCCAGCGCAGCGCGATCGCGTCGGGATCACGCGCTACCGCGTCCTCGAGAATCTGCGGCCAGGTCCGCGGCTGGACCGACGCCGACTCCGCCACGTCGACGAGTTCGGCGCGCCGCTCGTCGCCGAGCAGATCGATGCGTCCCACCGGCGTATCGGGGCGGTGCGCCACGGTCTCCACGACTCGACCCAGCCGCTGCGCGAGATCCGCGACGTCGACCGGCGCGAGCGCCTCCGGCGAGTACCGCAGGCGCATACGCAGTCTCGTGTCCTCGAACGCCATCAGCGACAGCGGGTAGTGCGTCGAGTCGTTGCCGACCACTCCGGTCACACGCAGTCCGGTGCGTTCGGTGAGGCGCGCGAGCGCGCCGGGATTCATCGGGTACGACTCGAACACCATCGCGGTGTCGAACAGTCCGCCGAAGCCGGCCGCCTGCTGAATCGCGGTGAGACCGCGGTACTCGTGCGGCATGAGCGCGGTCCGTTCCCGCTGCAGCCGCGCCAGCAACTGGCGCACGGTCTCGTCCGGATCGAGCCGCACCCGCACCGGCACCGTGTTGATGAACAGACCCACCATCGCCTCGGCGCCGGCGATCATGGGCGGTCGACCGGAGACCGTGGTGCCGAACACGACATCGGTCCCGGCGCTCATCTCGCCGAGGAGGATTCCCCACGCCACCTGCAGCACCGTGTTGACGGTCACGCCCGCCGCCTCCGACGTGCGCACGAGCGCCTCGGCCGTCGGATCATCCAACGGCACGGTCTCACTCGCGCTCGCCGACAGCTGCCGACCCACCGCGTGGGGGGCCGCGAGTGTGGGGCCGGGCAGCCCCGACAGTGCCCTCGCCCAGGCCCGTCCCGCGGCGCCGACGTCACGGGAGACCAGCCACGCGAGGTAGTCCCGGTACGGCGGGGCCGTCCGGTCGAGGGGTGCGCCCCCGGTGGCGTACAGGTCGAACAGATCGGCCACGAGCAGCGGCGCGGACCAGCCGTCCAGGACGATGTGATGGTTGGTGATCACCAGTCGGTGGGTTCGCTCGCCGACGTCGATCAGCAGGAAGCGGATCAGCTGGGCGCCGCGCATGTCGAAGTGGTTGCCGCGGTCACGGTCGATCACGGTGTCGCTGTCCGCGCGGGTGGCGACGGTGATCGCCGACCAGTCGACGGGGACGTGGTCGAGCAGCACCTGCACGACGCTGCCGTCGTCGTGGTTGTCGAACACCGTCCGCAGGCTCGCGTGCCGGTCCATCAGCGCCTGCGCCGCGGCGGCCATCCGGCGTTCGTCCAGGTCACCGTCGAGGTCCAGGACGAGCTGGACGTGGTAGGCGTCGACGGCCTCCTGCGCGAGCAGCGCGTGGAAGAGCAGCCCCTCCTGCAGCGGTGTCGGTGGCCACACGTCGACGACACCGCCGTGCGAGCGCTCCCAGCGGGCGATCTCCGCCCGCGTCGCGGGAACCAGGTCCAGGTCCGACGGGGTCAGGCCCCCGCACGACGGGTCGCTCAGGTGCGCGGCGAGGTCGCGGATTCCGTTCTCCCACAACGTCACGAACTCGCGCGTCGCGTCCGCGCCGAGCACGCCGCACGCGTACCGGATCTTCGCGGTCAGCTGCGGCCCCGCCGGACCGTCGGCGATATAGGCGTCGACCGCGAGTGTGGTCGGCACCGGGCCGTCGCTGCCGGAGTCGGACGCGGAGTCCGCACCGACCGCCGTGACCCCGCCCGCGGACGCGTCCCCCGACAGCCGTCCCAGGTAGTTGACGGAGATCTGCGGCGTCGCGAGAGCGGCGAGGGTGGGACCGGTATCGGGATTGAGATACCGCAGCAGCCCGTAGCCGATGCCGTGTCCGGGGACCGCGCGCACCTGCTCCTTGACGGTTCGCAGCGCCTCCCCGAAGTCGGCCGGGTCCACGTCGGTCAGGTCGAGCCGGATCGGGTACGCCGTGGTGAACCACCCAACGGTGCGTGACAGATCGGCCCCGGGAACCGCGTCCTCGTCCCTCCCGTGGCCTTCGACGGACACGACGGCGCGCACCCAACGGCCGACCCCGCCCCACCGGTTCCATCGCGCCGCCGCGATCGCCGTCGCGCACAGCACGGCATCGGCCGGCGTCGCCCGATACGCCTCGGGCAGGCGCTCCAGGAGCTGACGGGTGACCTCGACCGAGTGGCGCACGTCGAGTTCGCCGACGGCGGTATCGGCGGCCGGATCGAACCGATGGTCTCCGAGCACCGGATCCGGCGGAACGAGCGTGTCCGTCCACCAGTCCATCTCGGCAACTCGTTCCGGTGCGGTGGCCGACACCGCGAGTTCGTGCGCCCACGTCCTCATCGACGTACCGACCGGGGGCAACTGGGGTGTCCGACCGGTACGGATCTGCTCCGACGCCGACACGAGGTCGGGCAGCAGGATCCGCCACGACACCCCGTCGACCACCAGGTGGTGGATTGCGACCGACAGTCGGCCCGCCCGGTCCGGGCCCACGTCGCACCACACCGCCTGCACCATCATCCCGTTCGACGGGTCGAGCCGACCGACCGCCGCGGTCCGTTCCCGCGCCGCCACCGCGTCGACGGCACCGTCGTCGGCCGCATCGGAACAGTCCACGCGGCGCAGGCACTCGCCGGCCGCCACCGCGCCCGGTTCGGGGATCTCGAGGTGCAGATCGGTGCCGGCGCCGACGCGACGGGCCCGCAGCATGTCGTGACGGTCGAGCACCTCCTGGAAGGCGCCGGCGAGGTCGGCGGCGGACAGTTCCGCCGGGACCGCGACCGTCACCGACTGCGAGAAGTGGTCCCAGTTTCCGCCGCGCTCGGCCAGCCAACGGACGATCGGTGTCGGCTCGACCGGCCCGATGCCGCCGCCGTCGATCTCCCCCAGCACCGGGTGTCCGCCCGCCTCGACCCCGGCCCGGATCACCGCGGCCAGGCCCGCGACCGTGGGGTGTTCGAAGACGTCCTGGGGGGTGAGCCCGAACCCGCGCTCGCGGGCCCGCGACACCAGCGAGATGACCGTGATCGAGTCACCGCCGAGCACGAAGAACGAGTCGTCCGCCGCGACCTCCGGCACCCCGAGTGCCTGCGCGAACAGCCCGGCGAGCGCTTCCTCGACCGCGCCGGCCGCGCGGCGGCCACCCCCGGCGAACGCCGCGAAGTCCGGTTCGGGCAGCGCCTTCCGATCGATCTTGCCGTTGACCGTGACCGGGAGATCGTCGAGCACCGTCACCGCCGCGGGCACCATGTAGGACGGCAGCAGCGCCTCGACCTGCCGACGAACCTCGACCGGGTCGAGCGTGCGGCCCGGAGTGGGGACCACGTATCCGATCAGCCGATCGCCGCCGCCATCGACGCTGCCACCGGCCCCGCGTTGCGCCACGACCACGGCCCGGGCCACCCCCTCGCACCGCAGCAGGGCGGACTCGAGCTCGCCGAGTTCGACGCGGAAGCCGCGCACCTGGACCTGGAAGTCGGTGCGTCCCAGGAACTCCAGTTGCCCGTCGCCGCCGCGACGGCCGAGGTCCCCGGTCCGGTACATCCGCCGCCCGCCGCCGCGGCCGTCCGCGACGAACCGTGCCGCCGTCAACCCCGGGCGTCCGACGTAGCCGCGCGCCACGGCCTCACCGGAGAGGTAGATCTCGCCGACCACGCCGTCCGGGACCGGATGCAGCCGTGCGTCGAGCACGTGCAGGCCGACCCCCGGGATACCCCGGCCGATCACGGTGCCGGGGATGCCGGCCAGGCCGCCGCGCTCGAGCGCGGCGGCGCTGTCGATGACCGTGGCCTCGGTGACCCCGTACATCTCGAACACCCGACCGGCGTCGTCCGGGCGGCGGGCATACCAGCGGGACACCTGCTCGAGGGCGAGCTCCTCGCCGCCGACGAACACGTAACGCAGGGGCAGATCGGCCGTGTCGCGGTCCACCAGCTGGTAGAACGACGCGGGGGTCTGATTGAGCACCGTGATCCGTTCGCGGCGCAGCAGGTCGACGAAGTCCGCCGGGGTCCTCGCCGTCAGCGGGTCCACGAGCACGGCCGTCGCACCGGTCGACAGCGGACCCCACACCTCCCACACCGCGACGTCGAAGGCGAACGAGTGGAAGATCGTCCATGCGTCCGACGAGCAGAGGTCGAACAACGTCGTCGCGTTCACGAGAAGGGCGACCGCGCTGCGGTGCGTCACCTGCACGCCTTTCGGCCGTCCCGTCGATCCCGAGGTGTAGATGACGTACGCGGCGTTGTCCGGGCGCAGCGCCGCGACGCGATCGACGTCGGACAGCGGCGCCGGCGAGAGTCGTTCGAGTTCGGCACGGGTCGCGTCGTCGTCGAGCAGCAGCATCGGGGCGGACACTGCACCGAGCGCGGCGGCCGAGTCGGTGGTGGCCACCACGCACGTGGGCTCCGCGTCACCGAGCACCAGCGCGATCCGCTCCGCGGGCGAACCCGTGTCGACGGGCAGGTAGGCCGCGCCCGCCGCGATGGTCGCGACGATCGCCACCATCATGTCCGTCGACCGCGGAAGCGCGAGGGCCACCACGGTTTCCGGCCCCGCGCCACGATCCACGAGGAGCCGCGCGAGCCGGTTCGCGGATGCCGCGAGGTCCCCGTAGCTGAGCCGGGTGTCACCCGACACCACGGCCGTCGCGTCCGGGTGCTCGGCCGCGGCGGCGGCGAACACGTCGGCGAGCGTGTCCGACGCGGGCGGGGTGCCGCCGATGACCGCCGACACGATCGCGGTCCGCTCGCCGGAGGTGAGCAGGTCGACGTCGCCGACCGGGTGGTACGGGTCCACCGCGGCGGCGTCGAGGATCCGGTGCAGGCGCTCGGTGAACCCTCGGACGGTGCCGAGGTCCCACAGGTCGGTGGCGTAGGTGACGTCGAATCGCATGCCGTCGGGGGCGCCGTCCGAACCGAACGACTCCGACACGCTCAGCTGCAGATCGAACTTCGAGACCCCGAGGTCCCGCTCGACCGGTTCGACGTCCAGGCCCGGCAGCCGCAGGTAGTCGGACATGTCGGTGCGGTACTCGACGAGCACCTGGAACAGCGGCGCATACGACGTCGACCGGGTCGGGGCCAACTCGTCGACGAGCCGCTCGAACGGCAGGTCGGTGCGCGCGAAGGCGCCGAGGTCCACCTCACGCACCGCGGCGAGCACGTCGGCGAATCCGGCGCCGGTGTCGATCGGAGTCCGCAGCACGAGGGTCCCGACGAACATGCCGACCACGTCGTCCAGCCCGGCCTCTCCCCGGCCCGAGACCGGGGTGCCGATCACGATGTCGGCGGTGCTCGACAGGCGCGCGACGAGTACCGCGAGGGCGGCGTGGGCGACCATGAACATCGTCGAATTGCCCCGGTGCGCAAGGTCGGCCAGGGCAGCGTGCGTCCGCCGGTCGACATCGAAACCGACGACGGCACCGCGCAGCGACTGCCGCGCTGGGCGCGGCCGGTCGGTGGGCAGCGGGACCAGGTCGGGGATGCCGTCGAGCGTCCGGCGCCAGTAGTCGAGTTGCCGCGCATAGCGCGACGTCGGATCGTCGGGCGACCCGAGCAGGTCACGCTGCCACAGGGCGTAGTCGACGTACTGCACGGCCGGCGGCGGCCAGTCGGGCGTCGCCCCGCGTCGACGCGCTTCGTACGCGCGCATCACGTCCTTGCCCAGCGCCGTCATCGAGAAACCGTCGGCACTGATGTGATGCGCCACCACGGCCAGCACGTGCTCGGACCCGGACACCCGCACCAACTCGGCCCGCAGCGGCACCCGATCGCTGACGTCGAAGCCGGTCGACGCGAGCCGCAGCAGGTGCGCGTCGAGGTCGGCGCGCAGCACCGCCAGCACCTCCGGTTCGGGGACCTCGCCGATGTCGACGATCCGCTGCGTCGGCACGCCACCGACCAGCGGGTACATCGTGCGCAGACTCGAATGGCGGCACACGACGTCCCGGACGGCGGCGGCGAGCGCCCGCTCGTCGAGGTCACCGCGCAGGCGCACCGCCATCACGATGTTGTAGGCCGGCGACGACGTGTCCAGTTGGTTGATCGACCACATCCGCAGCTGCGCCGACGACAGCGGCAGCACCTCGGGCCATTCGTACGGCCGCAGCACCGGTCGGTGCTCGGCGCCCGCGCCGCCGTGTTCCACCCGCGCGGCGAGCCCGCGCACCGTGGGGGCCTCGAAGATCGCGCGGACATCGAGGTCGGCGTCGAGCGCGGCATTGAGTCGGCCGGTGACCCGGGTGGCCATCAACGAGTTGCCACCGAGGTCGAAGAAGCTGTCGTCCAAGCCGATTCGGTCGATCCCCAGCACGGCCCGCAGGTGCGCGGCGACGATCGTCTCGATCGGGGTGAGGACCGCGGCGCTCGTGGCATCGACGAGGCGCGGGAAGTCCGGGGCGGGCAGCGCCTTCTGGTCGAGCTTGCCGGCCGGGGTCAGCGGCACCTCCGCGATCGGCACGATCAGCGCCGGAACCATGTGCGCCGGCAACCGGCCCGCGAGGTGGCGGACCAGTTCGTCGGGGTCGACGGCGGGGGCGTCGCCGGAGCGGACGTACGACACGAGGACGGTCTCCCCGGACGGCGCGGTCCGGCCGAGGGTCGCGGCGAACTCCACCGCCGGATGCTCGGCGAGGGCCGTGTCGATCTCGCCGAGTTCGATGCGGAATCCGCGCACCTTGACCTGCAGGTCGCTGCGACCGAGGTACTCGAGTGCGAGGTCGGGGCCGTCCTGCCGCCAGCGGACGATGTCGCCCGTCCGGTAGAGGCGGTCACCGGGCATGGTGCCCTCGTCCTCGTCCGTGGGGTCGTCGGTCGCCGCCACGAACGGGCTGGCGACGAACCGTTCCGCGGTGAGACCGGGGCGCAGGTGGTAACCACGCGCGATCGCCGGACCGCCCAGGTACAGCTCGCCGGGGACGCCGATCGGGACCGGCTGCAGGCGCGCGTCGAGCACCAGTTCCACGAAACCGAGGGTCGGGCCACCGATGGTGACCGGGTCGTCCGGGGCCAACGGACCGGCGATGTTCGACATGATGGTGCCCTCGGTGGGCCCGTAGGCGTTGAACATGTCGCGTCCGGACGCCCACCGGCCGATCAGTTCGGGCGGGCACGGCTCCCCCGCCACCGCGAGGGAGCGCAGTGCATCGAGCCCTTCGGGATCGAACGACCCGAGGACACTCGGGGTGAAGAACGCGTGTGTGTCCTGCCCGGCGGCCAACTGCCGGGCCAGATCCTGGCCGCCGTAGACGTCGGGCGGGGCGATCACCAGGTGCGCGCCCGACCCGAACGCCATCAGCAGCTCGAACACGGACGCGTCGAAGCTCGGCGACGTGAACTGGGAGACCCTCGAATGGGAGGTGACGGTGAGGCTTTCGCGCTCCTGGACCACGAGGTTCGCGAGACCGCGGTGGGTGAGCACGACACCTTTCGGCACGCCGGTCGAGCCGGACGTGTAGATCAGGTAGGCCGGGTTGTCGATCCGCAGGGGCGCCGTGCGGTCCGCGTCGGTGACCGGATCGGCCGGGTACCGCTCCAACCGGTCCCGGTAGTCGTCGGAGTCGATCTCCCGCCACCCGATCCGCCCGGACAACCGCGGGCGCCGGTCGTGCACGGTCAGCCCCGCCGCCGCTCCCGAGTCGCGGAGCATGTGGTCGATCCGCTCCGGCGGATAGGTGGGGTCGACGGGGACGAACGCCGCCCCGGCCTTCGCGACCGCCCACACCGACTCGACGAATTCGATGGACCGGGTCAACCCCAGCGCGACAACGCTTTCCGGTCCGACGCCGTCGTCGATGAGCAACCGGGCCATGCGCGAGGATCGGGCGTCGAGGTCGGTGTAGGAGACGGTGCGATCCCCGCACGACAGCGCGGGCGCGTCCGGATCGATCGTTGCCGCGTCGGTGAGGATCCGCGCCAGCGTCCGGTGACGGCCACCGCGGCGGCCGAGCACGGGTGCGAGACGGTGGTAGTCGGCGTCGGACAGCAGTCGCAGCCGGGCCAACGTCTGCTCCGTGTCGTCGGCGAACGCATGCAGCACCCGCTCGAGCCGATCGGCCACCGCGTCGACCTCGACCGCGTCGAAGAGGTCGGGCGCGTAGTCGATCCGGATCTCCAGCCCACCGTCCACCGACGCCGCGAGCGCGAACGGATAATGGGTGGCGTCCCGGACGGCGACGTCGGTCACCCGCATCCCGGCGAAGTCGGTGTCCGCGGTCAGGCCGGCCCGGTCGACCGGGTACGACTCGAAGACGGTGATGGTGTCGAACAGGGCGGCCGCACCGGTCGCACGTTCGATGTCGGCGAGCCCGACGTGCTCGTGATCGAGCAGCGACGTCTGCTCGGCGTGCGCGCGGTCGAGGAGTTCGCCGAGCGTCTCGGCGGGATGCAGGCGCACCCGCACCGGAATCGTGTTGATGAACAGGCCGATCATCGACTCGATACCGTCGATCTGCGGCGGCCGCCCCGACACGATCGCGCCGAAGACGACGTCGTCACGCCCTGTCCACGCCCCCAACACGATTCCCCACGCCGCCCGCACGATGGTGCTGAGGGTGACACCGCGCTCGCGGGCGACCGCCTCGAGTCGGGCCGTCGCCTCCTCGGTGAGGATCAGCCGCTCCGCCCGTGGCACCGTGGGCAACTGCCGACCACGTTCGAGCGGTCCGAGCAGCGTCGGCTCGTCGACCCCTGCCAACGCGTCGACCCAGCGCTCCGTCGACGCCGCGAGGTCGACACTGCCCAGCCAGGACAGGTACTCCCGGAACGACGGCGGCACCGGGACGGCCCCCGGGTCGGGTGCGACGTACGCCTCGAGAAACTCGCGCACCAGCAGGGGCACCGACCAGCCGTCGAGCAGGATGTGGTGGTACGTCAGCACCAGACGGTGCGTGTCGGCGCCGGTGCGGATCAGCAGCCCCCGGAGCAGCGGCGACACGCTCATGTCGAAACGTCGGGCCCGATCGTCGGCCAGGACCTGCTCGGCGGCTTCGGGGTTCTCGAGATCGGCTACCGCCCACGGCAGCTCGACGCGCTCCGGCACCAGCTGCACGGGGTCGCCGTCCGGCCCGGTGGCGTACGAGACTCGAAGGATCGCATGACGATCCAGAAGAGCCTGGACGGCGCGGCGGACCCGGTCGGCATCGACCGATCCGCCCAGCACGATCTCGAGCTGCACCAAGTACGGGTCGTGCTCGTCGCCCGTCAGCTCCGTCTGGAACAACAGCCCGGCCTGCAGCGGCGACAGCGGCCACACGTCGGCGAGCCCCGCCTGCGCCTCCTCGAGACGTTCGACGGTCCCCTGGTCGAGGTGCACGAGCGGCAGATCCGACGGAGTGAGGCCGCCGGCACCGGGCCGGACGGCGGCCGACGCAAGTGCGCGGCACGCCGATCGCCACAGCTCGGCCAGGTCCTGGACGTCCCGGTGATCGAGCACGCCGCCCGGGTACGCCAGTGTCGCCCGCAACGTCGGGCCCCGCTCGCTGTCGACGGTGATCAGGTTGATGTCGAGGGCGGCGGTGGCCGGCATGTCCGGTTCGACCGAGGAACCCAGGTCCCCGAGTTCGTCGACCGGGAGCCAGTCCCCACCCACGCCGTGCGGCGCCACGGCCATCCGCCCGAGGTAATTGATGCTGGTCTGCGGGGTCGGCAACCCGTCGAGGGGTCCGGGGGTGCCGTCGACGCGGGCGCCCAGGTAACGCAGTACGCCGTAACCGATTCCGTGATCGGGCGCCCCACGCAACTGTTCCTTGACGAGTTTGAGCGCCTCACCCGCGACCGGCCCCCCGGCGAAGGCGGCGTCGAGATCGATTCCCGCCAGGTCGAGCCGCACCGGGTGGGTCGTCGTGAACCACCCGACGGTCCGCGACAGGTCCGCGCCCGACACCACCTGGTCCTCGCGGCCGTGTGCCTCGATCGTGAGCAACGTCGACAAGTCGGACGCGGTGCCACGCCGGTGGCGCCAGGTCGTCAGCGCCAGGACCAGCGCGGTGACGACGGCGTCGTCGACACTCCCGTGCACGCTCTCCGGTACCGCGGTGGACAGTGCCGCGGTCACGGCCTGTGGGAGGTCGACGGCGACGGTCTCGACCGTGTCGGCCACGTCGAGGCGCGGATCCAACGGGCGGCTGCCGAGCAACGGGTCGGGGCCCGCGAGCACGCCTCGCCAGTAGTCGATCTCGGCGGCGTGATCGCCACGTGCACGCTCGTCGAGTGCGTGCGCCCACGTCCGCATCGACGTCCCCACCGCCGGCAGTCGCACCGTCCGACCGGCCCGCGCCTGCCCCCACGCGGAGGCCAGGTCCGGCAGCAGGATTCGCCACGACACACCGTCGACCACCAGGTGGTGGGCCACCAGCACCAGCCGACCCGGCCGACCCGGGCCCGCGTCGCACCACACCACCTGCAGCATCCGGCCGGCCGTCGGGTCGAGCCGATCGACCGCCTCGGTGCGCGCGACGACCAGTGCCGCGACGAAGTCGTCCGTGCCGGGATCCGCGGCCACCGGGATCCTGTGCACGACGTCGCCCGCGGCGACGGCCCCGGGCGGCGGGACCTCGAAGGCGGCGATGTCGATGTCTATGCCACCGACGTATCTGGCGCGGAGCATGTCGTGGTGGTCGAGGACGGCCTGTACCGCGGTCCGCAGATCATCGCCGTCCAGCCCGATCGGCAGGACCACGCACACCGACTGCGACAGCCGGGTCCAGGACCTTCCGCGGTCGACGAGCCAGCGCACGATCGGTGTCGCCGCCACCGATCCGACACCGCCGCCCGACAGTTCCTCGAGCGCGGGAGCGCGCGCGGCGGTGTCGGTGGCCACGGACGCCAGCCCCGCGACCGACAGCCGCTCGAAGACGTCCCGCGGGGTCAACGCGAGACCGGCGGTACGCGCGCGGGACGCCAACTGGATCGCCATGATCGAGTCGCCGCCCAGCGCGAAGAACGAGTCCTCGGCGCCCACGGATTCGAGCCCGAGGACCTCGGCGAACAGCCCGGCCAACTTCTCCTCGGTGACCCCGGCCGGCGCCCGGCCGACCCCCGACGAGGAACCGAAGTCCGGTTCCGGCAACGCCTTCCGGTCCACTTTCCCGTTCACGGTCAGCGGCAGCCGCTCGAGAACCGTCACCGCCGCCGGCACCATGTAGGGCGCGAGCGTGCCGGTCACCTGATCCCGCACCGCCGCCGGTCCCACCACCGCACCCGATTCCGGGACTACATACGCGACCAGTCGCACGGGCTCTCCCGGCGCGGCGCGTCGAGGCACCACCACCGCGTGGGCGACACCGGGGCACTCCACGAGCGCCGCCTCGATCTCGCCGGGCTCCACGCGGAAACCACGCACCTGGACCTGGAAGTCGCTGCGCCCCAGGAACACCAGCCTTCCCTCGTCGTCGAGACGGGCGAGGTCCCCCGACCGGTACATCCGGCTGCCGTCGCCGGAGAACGGGTCGACGACGAATCGCTCGGCGGTGAGCCCGGGGTGACCGCCGTAGCCGCGGGCCACCTGCACACCACCCGCATAGATCTCCCCGACGACACCGACCGGGACGGGACGCAGGCGACGGTCGAGCAGATACAGTCTCACGCCGGGAAGCCCCCGGCCGACGACGTTGCCGCCGCCCGACGCAGCCAGCGCCGACGTCATGGGCATCGAACTGAGGAAGACCGTGGTCTCGGTGATGCCGTACACGCTGACCAGGGCGGACCGGTCCCCGGCATGGCGGTCGAGCCAGGGCACGAGGCGCCGCTGGTCGTACTCGTCGCCCCCGACGAAGACCCGGCGCAGGTCGGGCAGTGGTGCGGGGGCATCCTGCTCGACCTCGGCCAACTGCAGGAACGCGGCGGGCGTCTGGTTCACCACGCTCACGCGCTCACGTCGGAGCAGATCGAGGAACGCGTCCGGGGTTCGCACGGTGTCCCGATCGACCACCACGAGTGTTCCGCCGATGGTCAGCGGCCCCCAGATCTCCCAAACCGAGAAGTCGAACGCGAAGGAATGGAACATCGTCCACACGTCGGCCGCGGTGTTGTCGAACTCGAGGTTCGCATTGGCGAGCAGCGCCGCGGCACTGCGATGACTCACCTGCACGCCCTTGGGCCGGCCGGTCGAGCCCGACGTGTAGATCGAGTACGCCAGGTGGTCCGGCCGCAGCGGCCGGATCCGTTCCCCCGCGGTCACCGGCGCGGTCGGCAACCGCGCCAGCTCGGCGCGTGTCGCGCGCGTGTCCAGGGCGACGACGGGGGCGTCCAGCCCGTCCAGTCCGTCCAGTTCCTCTGCGAGCGCGGCGGTCGTCAGCACACACGTCACCCGCGCGTCCGCCAGCACGTAGTCGCGGCGTGCACGGGGCGATGACGCCTCGATCGGCACGTACGACCCGCCTGCGGTCAGGACCGCGAGCAGCGCGACGATGAGCTCGGCGGACCGGTCCGACACCACCGCCACCCGCGACTCCGGCCCCACTCCGAGCGTGATGAGTTCGCGTGCAAGCTGATTCGCCTCGCCACACAGCTCGCGGTACGTCAGCTCGGTGTCGCCGAACACCACCGCGGCCCGATCCGGGTCCAGCTCCGCGGAGTGGGCCACCAGCTCCGGCAACGTCCCGCCGCCCGACACTCCGGGAGTGTTCCACTCCGCCAGCAGCGCGGCGGTCTCCGCATCGTCGACGATCGGGAGCTCGCCGACGGGGGCCTCGGGAGCGGCGGTCGCCAGCGCGCGCAGCAACCTGGTGAACCGGTCGTAGTGCCGGCCGAGTGTGGCGTCGTCGTACAGGTCGGGATTGGCCTTGAAGTCCAGGCGGATCGGGCCGGAGGTGCCGTACCGGTAGACATTGACCAGCAGGTCCTCGATCGGACCGGACGAGAGCACCTCGAGCGAGGTCCGGGTGTCACCGAGGCGCAGCTCGGTCGGGAACATCATCAGGTTGAGCAGCGGGCCCGAGAACCCGCGGCCGGACCCGTGCTCCCCGCGGTCCCGGCGCAGATCCTCGTGCCGGTAGCGCTGATGGCGCAGCGCGCCGGACAGGGCCGCCGCGACGGCCGCCACCAGTTCCGAGACCGTGGTGCCGGTACCCACCGACACCCGCAGCGGCACCACGTTCGCGAGCGTCCCACCGGATCGCCGCAGAACCGCAGTCGTCCGGGACGAGACCGGCAGGCTCAGCACGATGTCGGACGCACCGATGTGGCGTGCGGTGTAGGCGACGATCGCCGACGCGACCAACACCGGGAGCGTGACCCCGTATCGATCCTGCGCGGCTGCAAGAGCGTGGGCGACCGCGGGTTCGATCTCGGTGCCGACGTCCCGGCTGTGGGCCCGCGCCGGCGCGGCGTGCTCGGCGAGGCTGCACCGCTCCGGCATCCCTGCGGTCCGCTCACGCCAGTAGTCGCGATCCGACTCCCACCGCGTCGACCCGACGTACTTTGCCTCGGCGGCGTGGACCTTCTCGAGACCGTCGGCCGTGTTCGGTGGTGGCTCGCGGCGCTCGACTGCCGCGTTGTAGAGATCGGCCATCCGATAGACCAGCGTCGCCGCGCCGACACCGTCGAGCACGATGTGGTGCGCACGTGAGTACCAGAAGTAGCGGTCGTCGGCGATCCGCAGGAGCGCAGAGACCGCCAGACGGTCCCGGAACAGATCGATCGGCGTGCCGATGTCCGAGCGCATCCATTCGCGCGCCGCCGCCTCCGGGTCGGGTTCACCCCGCAGGTCCACCAGCCAGGTTCCGGTGTCGACGTCGGGATCGACGATCTGTTGCGGCCGGGAATCGTGCGGAACCAGACGAATCAGACCCGAACCGAATTCGCGGGCCGCTTCGGAAGCGGCCCGCGAGAGCAGTGGGACGTCGAGCCGTCCTCGGATGTCGATGAACTGGGCGACCGCCATCGGCACGCCGGGGTCGAGTTGTTGTGCGAGCCACTGGCCCATCTGTGCGGGCGTCAGAGGCATCGGATCCGGACACCCTGCGCCGAACCCGTACGCCCCCATGCGATCACCGGCGTCCGTCGCGCCGGGCGCCGTGTCGACTCGAAATGGAAGCTCCATCAGCAGGATTGCGGCTTCACACGGACCGAGAGGTCCGGTTGTCGGGCTCCGGACCCGACGCCGTCACCTCAGCCGGTGCCGGGTGAGCCGATCGTCCGCGCCCGAACGCCGAGTGCGCTCGCCGACGCGGGATTTGCGTCGATGTTCGTCATTGCAACAACGATACGTCGGTCCGCCGCGACGGAGCGAGTGACGATTTCGTGTCGATCCCGGTCAACTCACCACTGCGGTCCCGCAACCACCAGGAACACGACGCCGACCGTCACACCCAACGCCCCGCTGAGGGCTCCGAACAACGCCTCGAGCGACTTCGGTTCGTCGTCCTCGACATCCACGGCACGGGACGCGGCCACACCGGTGACGATCGCACCGATACCGAGCAGGATGCCCAGACCGAACGTCCAGAATGTGATGACGGACAGGGCCCCGAGCGCGAGCGACGTGTCGCTGCCCGCTCGGCGCAGGACCGCCCCGACGGACGCGAGCGGCGATGCGGGACGGCGTTCAGGCCGGGAATCGGGGGCGGGAGTGGGCTCGGGAGCGGAATCGGGCGAACGGTCAGCGACGACGGACATGGTGGAGCGGTACTTTCTCGAGCGAAGGACAGAGGTTGCGAGGTGCGTGGGGACCGCAGACCTAATCGGTACGGGAACCGTGCCCCGTACCGATTCGCGCCGACGGTGGTGCAGGTGCCGTCGGCCCTAGGTGTCTCCCGTCCTGTCGCCCGCCCCCGCCTCGATGGTCCGTGGAGTGTCGGATCCCAGGCGGGTGACCTCGATCCGTCGTGGCTTCGCGCGCTCGGCAACCGGGATCATGACCGTGAGGACACCATTTTCGTAACTGGCAGAGACCTTTTCGACATCCACGTCGTCGCCGAGAGAGAGCTGACGACGGTACGTTCCGCTGAACCGCTCGGACGCGAGCCACTGGACGTTCTCCTCCGAGGGCGCGCTGCGGTGCGCCGTGAGGGTCATCGTCCCGTTCTCGATGTTGACGTCGACCGAGCCGGGATCGACACCGGGCAGGTCTGCATGGAGGACGTAGTGATCGTCGACTCGGTAGAGGTCCATCGGCATGAACCGCGGTACGCGCGTGCTACCCATCGGGTTGGAGAGAAGGCTTCGAGTCAGTGCATCAATATCCGAAAAGGGATCGAAGCGCAGCACAGCAACACACCTCCTGAGCATCTCCGGTGCCCGCCACCCGACGGGCAGCCGATCAACTGTGCATTACCAAAATTAGCACTCCCACCCGATGAGTGCCAATCGTTTGTTCGGTCGATCGCAACAGGGCCCGGAGGGCTACTTCCCTCGCCGAAACAGCTTGTTACCCAGCCACACCACAGGGTCGTACCGCATGTCGGCGACGCGTTCCTTCATCGGGATCAGCGCGTTGTCGGTGATGTGGATGTTCTCCGGACACACATCGGTGCAGCATTTGGTGATGTTGCACAGCCCCAGCCCGAACTCGGACTGGGCGGCGTCGCGGCGATCCGCGGTGTCGAGGGGGTGCATCTCGAGCTCGGCGATCCGCATCAGGTAGCGCGGGCCGGCGAACGCCTCCTTGTTCTCCTCGTGGTCCCGCACGACATGACACGTGTTCTGACACAGGAAGCACTCGATGCACTTGCGGAACTCCTGAGACCGCTCGACGTCCACCTGCTTCATCCGGTACTCGCCCGGCGCCAGACCGGGCGGCGGCGTGAACGACGGGATCTCGCGCGCCTTGGTGTAGTTGAACGACACGTCGGTGACGAGATCGCGGATGACGGGGAAGGAACGCATCGGGGTGACGGTCACGACGTCGTTCTCGCCGAACGTCGACATCCGGGTCATGCACATCAGCCGTGGTTGACCGTTGATCTCCGCCGAGCACGACCCGCACTTGCCGGCCTTGCAGTTCCAGCGCACCGCCAGATCCGAGGACTGCGTCGCCTGGATGCGGTGGATGATGTCGAGGACCACCTCGCCCTCGTTGACCTCCACCGTGTAGTCGCACAGGTCCCCGCCCGACGCGTCGCCGCGCCACACCCGAAACTTCGCGTCGTAGCCCATGTCAGGTCGCCCTTCCCGGATGCCCTTCGAGCTCGGCATCCGTGTAGTACTTCCCCAGCTCGTCGATCTCGAAGAGCGCCAACAGATCCGGACGCATCGGCGTCTGCTCCTCGCGCGTGACGATCACGTCGGGGATCGCGACGTCGTCGCCGAGTGCCGGATCGCCGCGCACCGTGCTGCAGACCAGCAGTGTCGACCGCCACTGCGGGTCCATCGACGGGTAGTCGTCGCGCGTGTGCCCGCCGCGACTCTCGGTCCGCATGAGGGCGGCGCGCGCGACGCACTCGCTCACCAGCACCATGTTCAGCAGATCCAGCGCCAGGTGCCACCCCGGGTTGAACTGGCGGTGGCCCTCGACCGTCACCCCACCGACGCGAGACTTGATGTCGTCGAGCCTCGCGACTGCCCGCTCCACCTCCTCCTCGTTGCGAATGATGCCGACCAGGTCGTTCATGGTCTGCTGCAACTCGGTGTGCAGGGTGTAGGGGTTCTCCCCGAGCCCCTCCGCGGGCGGGTCGAACGGCGCGAGGGCCGCGGCCGCCGCGGCCACGACATCCGATTCGGTGACCGCAGGACGGGTCTCGAGGGACTGGACGTAGTCGGCCGCCCCGAGCCCGGCGCGCCGACCGAAGACCAGCAGGTCCGACAGCGAGTTTCCGCCGAGCCGGTTCGATCCGTGCATGCCCCCGGAGCATTCTCCGGCAGCGAAAAGGCCGGGCACCGTGGATGATCCGGTATCGGGATCGACTTCGATGCCGCCCATCACGTAGTGGCAGGTGGGACCGACCTCCATCTGCTCCTTCGTGATGTCGACGTCGGCGAGTTCCTTGAACTGATGGTGCATCGACGGCAGCCGCCGCACGATCTCGTCCGCCGGCATCCGGGACGCGATGTCGAGGTACACGCCACCGTGCGGGGTGGACCGTCCGGCCTTGACCTCGGAGTTGATCGCCCGCGCCACCTCGTCACGGGGCAGCAGGTCGGGTGTACGACGGTTGTTGTCCGGATCGTCGTACCACTTGTCGGCCTCCTCCGCGGTCTCCGCGTACTGACCTTTGAACACCGCGGGGATGTAGGAGAACATGAACCGCTCGCCGTCCGAGTTCTTCAGCACCCCGCCGTCGCCGCGGACGCCCTCGGTGACGAGGATGCCCTTCACGCTGGGCGGCCACACCATCCCCGTCGGGTGGAACTGGACGAACTCCATGTTGATCAGGTTCGCCCCGGCCCGCAGCGCCAACGCGTGGCCGTCGCCGGTGTACTCCCACGAGTTGGACGTGACCTTGAACGACTTGCCGATTCCGCCGGTCGCCATGACGATCGCGGGGGCGTCGAACAGCACGAACCGCCCCGACTCGCGCCAGTACCCGAAGGCGCCGGCGATCCGGTCGCCGTCCTTGAGGAGTTCGGTGATCGTGCACTCCGCGAAGACCTTCACGCGCGCCTCGTAGTCGCCGGTCTCCGCGAAGTCCTCCTGCTGCAACGAGACGATCTTCTGCTGCATCGTGCGGATCAGTTCGAGCCCGGTGCGGTCCCCCACGTGCGCCAGGCGCGGATAGGTGTGCCCACCGAAGTTGCGCTGGCTGATCCGGCCGTCCGGGGTGCGGTCGAACAACGCGCCGTAGGTCTCGAGTTCCCACACCCGATCCGGCGCCTCCCGCGCATGCAGTTCGGCCATCCGCCAGTTGTTGAGGAACTTGCCGCCACGCATGGTGTCGCCGAAGTGGACCTGCCAACTGTCCTTGGAGTTCGCGTTGCCCATCGCGGCGGCGCAGCCGCCCTCCGCCATCACGGTGTGAGCCTTCCCGAACAGCGACTTGCACACCACGGCCACCGACAGGCCCCGTTCGCGCGCCTCGATGACCGCCCGCAGCCCGGCGCCGCCGGCGCCGATCACCACCACGTCGTACTTGTGCCGCTCCACCTCTGCCACGAATTCCCCCTCCAGCTGGAATCGCTCGTGCCCGTCGAGCCCGTCAGTTGATGAGACGCAGGTCGGAGATGGTGCCGCTCGCGACCAGCATGATGTAGAAGTCGGTGATGATCAGGGTCGCCAGCGTGGTCCACGCCAACTGCATGTGGCGGGTGTTGAGCTTGCTCACCCACGTCCACAGCCGATAGCGGACCGGGTGTGCCGAGAAGTGCTTGAGCCGGCCGCCGGTGACGTGGCGGCACGAGTGGCACGACAGCGTGTACGCCCACAGCAGGATCACGTTGACCGTGATGATCAGGCTGCCCAGGCCGAGGCCGAAGCTGCCGTTGGGGCCCTCGTACGCCCGCACCGCGTCGTACGTGTTGACCAGTGACACCACCAACGCGACGTAGAAGAAGTAGCGGTGGGCGTTCTGCACGATCAACGGCAGCCGCGTCTCCCCGGTGTAGGTGGCGTGGGGCTCGGCCACCGCGCAGGCAGGCGGCGCCAACCAGATCGACCGATAGTAGGCCTTGCGGTAGTAGTAGCAGGTGAGACGGAAACCGAGCAGGAACGGCAACACCAGGAAGCCGAGCGGAATCCACATCGGCAGCTCGCCGACCCAGGTGCCGAAATGACTCGCACCCGGCACACACGACTCGCTGATGCACGGCGAGTAGAACGGCGTCAGGTAGTGGTAGTCGTCCACCCAGTACGCGGTCCGCACGAACGAGCGGACCGTCGCGTACACGACGAAGACCGCGAGCCCGAGCGTCGTGAGCAGCGGCGCCAGCCACCACCGGTCGGTGCGCAACGTGCGCGCACCGATGTCCGCCCGAGCCGGCGATGGTGCACCGATCTCGGTCACGCGGGGCGCCCTCACGCGTTCTCGTGCGGGTTGCCGCCAAGGCCTTCGTCGTCGGCCCCCTGCCACAGCGAACGGTCGTAGGGCGTGTCCGGCACCTGTACACGCTCGGTGCCCGCCCCGACCGTGGGCCGCGGAGGCGATTCGGTGAGGTCGTGGGCGTCGATGTCGAGACGATCGACGTCGTTGGCCAGCCGGCGCACGGCCGACGCGTCGCCGTAGACGTCACGCAGCGACCCGACGCACTCCCGCAGATGGCCGATCGTGCGCTGCAGATCCATCACTTCGGTGGTGGTCATCGGTACCTCCGAGAAGCTTCGAAAAGCACTGTTCGAATCCTCGGCCGATCGGAGCGGTACCAGGGCTGTCGGTCCGCCGCCCGATCTGCCTTCTCGATGTGATGGCACTCACAGTACGTGAAGCGTCGCCGTGTCGCCGCGAATTACCCCGACGGCACCGGGCCGTCGGAATTCCCCAGCACAGCGGGGCGCCTGGCCACGACAGCGAAGTTGAGAGGAATCCGCGGCGCTCCGGGTCGCAGCTCCCACCCGCGCCGACACGGGACGAGATCGTCGAACGCGGGCCAGTCCATGTACGGCAGCTCGACCAGGGATTCGATCGTCAAGCCGGCCTCCAGGAGGGAGCCGACGACTTCGCCGAGGTCGTGGCGCCACTCGTAGTTCGTCACATGCGCGATCTGCCCGGCCGAATCCTCGGTGTACGTTCCCGAGTCGTCGTAGGTGCGGTGACCACCCCCGCCGAGATAGTCGTCGACGATCTCCCACGGCTCGTGGTCCATCGACCCGAGAATCGGATGGTCGTCGCGAATCATGAACACGCCTCCCGGTTCGAGGAGGTCGTGGATCGACTGGGCCCACGTCGCCAATTCCGGCAGCCACACGATCGTGCCGGCACTCGTGACGACGGTTGCGAACCGGCGGTCGATCAGGGTCGATGCATACCGGGCGTCGCCTTCCACCCAGCGGATGTCACGCCCGTCGGCGGCCGCGATCCGCGCCGCGTGGTCCAACGAGTTCGGCGACAGATCGAGTCCGTGCACGTCCACGGCGCCGAGCCGCGCCCACGAGATCGTGTCGGTGCCGATGTGACACTGCAGGTGCAGCAGACTGCGGCCGCGCACCCCCGAGTCCGGCAGGTGGGGCGCAAGCACCGAAAGATCGTTCACAACGACTTGCGAGATCGTCCCCGGATCGGCGAGGAAGCCCTCGACGTCGTACATCTTCGATCGCGCGTGGACGTCCGCCCGGTCGTTCCAGTTCGCCCGGTTGGCGGCGATGGCCTCCGTGGCCTCTGTGGCCTCTGTGGTCTCTGTGGTCTGCACGACCCGTCCTCCCGTATGCGTACGCGTATGTCGACTCGACCGTGTCTAGCACGGACATATGCGTCCGGCGCAGCGATTTTCTGCGCCTCGGGCCGTCGGATCGGGTTGTTCAGCCGATCGAGGCGGCGAGCCATTCGGGGTCGAACCAGCCCGGCGCGGCACTCGCGAATCGAGCCTCGTCGAGACGCCCACTCCCCTCCGGGATGCGCCCGACCAGCGCGGCCCCCGTCACGTTCGGCAGATCCTCGAGATTGCAGCGCATCGCGAGATCGGGTTCGACGGGCCACGATCCGACGACGAAGCCCGAGCACTTCACGCCCGCCGCGGCCAGCGATTCGGCCGTCAACGCACAGTGGTTGAGCGTGCCCAATCCGGGCGCAGCCACCACGACGACAGGCGCATCCAGGTCGGCGGCGACGTCGCGCACCGTGAAGCCGTCCGCGCCCAGACGCACCAGCAGTCCCCCGGCGCCCTCGACGATCGTCACGTCGTACGTGGCATCCAGTTCGCGCACGACGGCCACGACATCGGACCGGGTGAGCATCGGCATGCCACTGCGCCGGGCCGCCGTGTCCGGGGCGAGCGGTTCGGGATACCGGGCGAGTTCGACCGTCGCCGTCACACCGCTCAGCCGCGTGACCTCCGCCAGATCGCCCGGCTCGTCCGCCGTGACACCCGTCTGCGCCGGCTTGCACACCGCGACCGATCGGCCCGCTGCCCGAAGCGCGGCCACGAGCGCCGCGGTGACGATCGTCTTGCCGACGTCCGTCGAGGTACCGGACACAACGAGCACGCTCACGCCGATACTCCCACGCGATTGCCCGAAAGCACCTCGGCGAGAATACTTTCGATCCGTTCCATCTCGTCGGCATCGATCGTCGCGCGCGCGGTCAGGCGCAGCCGCGACGTGCCCTCGGGCACCGACGGCGGTCGGAAACAGCCCACGTGCAGCCCCCGTTCCCGGCACGCGACCGCTGCGGTGAACGCCACCTCCGGATCCCCGAGGATCACCGAGACCACGGCCGATGCCGGATCTGTTACCCCGGTGATGCGCGCCAGGTCGCGGGCCCGGTCGAGCACCGCGGACGCGCGCTCCGGCTCCCGGATCAGCACGGCCAGCGCGGCACGTGCGGCCCCGACCGCGGCGGGCGCGAGGCCGGTGTCGAAGATGAACGTGCGCGCCGTGTCGACCAGGTGTGCACGCACCTTCTCCGACGCCAGCACCACGCCGCCCTGGCTGGCCAGCGACTTCGACAGGGTCGCCGTGACCACGACGTCGGGCTCCCCCGCCAGTCCGACCTCGTGGACGAGGCCGCGGCCGCCCGACCCGCGGACGCCGAGCCCGTGGGCCTCGTCGACCAGCAGCACCGCGCCGTGCTCGCGGCACACACGGTGCATCGCGGCGAGCGGCGCAAGGTCGCCGTCCGCGCTGAAAACCGAGTCGGTGAGCACCAGCGCGCGTTCCTCGGCGCGTTCGGCCAGCGCGCGGCGGAGGAACTCGATGTCGGCGTGCGGTGCCACCACGACCCGGGAGCGGGACAACCGGCACGCGTCGACCAGCGAGGCATGGCAGCCCGCATCGGACACGATCAGCGCGCCGGGACCCGAGAGTGCCGTGACGGCACCGAGATTCGCGGCGTAGCCGCTCGCGAAGACCAGGCCGGCCTCGGCGCCGACGAACTCGGCGAGTTCACGTTCGAGCAGTTCGTGATCCGACGTCGTGCCCGTCACCAGCCGCGATCCGGTCGCGCCACCGCCCCAGCGACGGACCGCGTCGACGGCGCCGTCGATCACCTCGGGGTGCCGGACGAGACCCAGGTAGTCGTTGGAGGCGAGGTCGATCACCGAGTCGGACGCGCCGCGTGCCCGCAGCTCGCGACGCAGACCGGCCGCCCGCCGATCACGTTCGACGTCGTCCAGCCAGCTCAGCGCATTGCCCTCGGTACCCACCCGAAGCACGATACAAGCCCACTTGAACAGCGTTCAAGTGGGCTTGCGGTCAGGCCGCCTGGCTTCGCGCGGCCGCCACCATGCCGGTGGTGAGCCGGTCCAGATCCTCGGCGGTACAGATGTAGGGCGGCATCGCGTAGATCAGATTCCGGAACGGGCGCAGCCACACCCCCGCCCCGACAGCGGCGTCGGTCGCGGTCTGCATGTCGACCGGTTCGGCCAACTCGATCACCCCGATGCCGCCGAGCACCCGGACGTCGACGACACCGGGAATGTCCCGCGCGGGTGCCAGCCCGCGTTCGAGCCCCTCGTTCAGCGCCGCGACCTCGGCCCGCCAGTCGCGCGAGAGCAGCAACTCCACCGCCGCGACCGCGACCGCACAGGCCATCGGGTTCCCCATGAACGTCGGGCCGTGCATGATCCCGCCGCCCTCGCCTGCGCTGATCGTCTCGGCCACCTCGGTGGTGCACAGCGTCGCGGCGAGCGTGAGATAGCCGCCGGTGAGGGCCTTGCCGACACACATCACGTCGGGCGCGATCCCCGCGTGGTCGGCGGCGAACAGCTCGCCGGTGCGACCGAATCCGGTGGCGATCTCGTCGAACACCAGCAGCAGATCGTGCTCGTCGCACATGCGGCGCAACTCGCGGAGGTAGTGCGGGTGGTGGAACCGCATGCCCCCCGCCCCCTGCACGACGGGCTCGACGATGATCGCCGCCAACTCGTCGCGGTGTTCGATCACGAGCCGCTCGAACTCCGCGACGTACGCGGCGTCGTACTCGCGCGGCGGCGCGGGCGCGAACACCTGCCGGGCCAGCACGTCCGTCCACATCGAGTGCATGCCCCCGTCCGGGTCGCACACGCTCATCGGCGCGAACGTGTCCCCGTGGTAGCCGCCCCGCCACGTCAGCAGCCGGTGCTTCTCCGGTCGCCCCTGGGCGCGCCAGTACTGCAGGCACATCTTCACGGCGACCTCCACCGACACCGAGCCGGAGTCGGCGAGGAACACCTTCTCCAGACCGGCGGGTGTGATCTCGACCAGCAACTCCGCGAGACGTGCGGCCGGCGCGTGGGTGAGCCCGCCGAACATGACATGACTCATCCGGCCGAGCTGATCGGTGACCGCGGCATCGAGGACCGGATTGCGATACCCGTGCACCGCGGACCACCACGAGCTCATACCGTCGACCAGTTCGGTGCCGTCCGCGAGGGTGAGGCGAGCGCCCTCCGCGGACTCGACGACCAGGGGGGCCGTCGACGCGGGAAACGCCCCGTAGGGATGCCACAGGTGTTCGGTGTCGATCGCGACGATCCGCTCGGAAGACATGCGCAAGGAGTTCACGGCGCTCGACTGTATGTGCTCGGGCGCGACGGTCGACGCGGCAGGTATTTTGGGGACGTCGCCGCCGCGACCGTTCCGCGGCAATCCGGGATTCCTCCCGCGCCGCCTCGAAAGGATCGCGTGTCAGTCCGCTCCACCGCCCCGACCCTCGGTGGCCCCTCGGGCTCCGAAAGCCGCATTCGCCCAGTTCACCGCCGTGATCTCGACGGTCTCCGCGGCCTCGCGATCGGGCTGGTGGTCGTCTACCACGTGTGGTTCGGACGGGTCTCCGGCGGCGTCGACATCTTCCTGGCGCTGTCCGGGTTCTTCTTCGTCGGGTCGCTGCTGCGGGTCGCTGAGGGTCCGTCTCGACTCGATCCACGCCCCGTCGTGGGGCGAATCACTCGACGACTCGGACCGCCTCTCGTCGTGGTGCTCGCGGCGACGGTCGCGTTCACCGTCTGGGTCCATCCGGCGACGTTGTGGTTCGACATCGCGCGGCAGACGACCGCCTCGCTGACGTTCCTCCAGAACTGGCACCTCGCCGACACCGCGAGCGACTACCTGGCCGCCGACCCGTCGGTGAGCCCGTTGCAGCACCTGTGGTCGATCTCCGTGCAGGGCCAGTTCTACCTCGCCGCGATCGTTGTCGTGTTCGCGGTCGCGTGGCTGTTGCGGGCCCGCGGGTTGCCCGTCCGCGGGCCGCTCGCGGTCGTCCTCGCGGCCCTGGCCGCCGCGTCCCTGATCTATGCGACGACCAGTGAACTGCCGCAGACGTGGCTGTATTACGACACCGCCGCGCGGATGTGGGAACTGCTCGCCGGCGGTGTGCTGGCGTGCGTCGCACCGTGGATCCGGGTGCCGCGCGGGTGGCGGATCGCGCTGTCCGTCACCGGCCTGGCGATCGTTCTCGGCTGCGGCATGGTGCTCGACGGACGCAGCGAGTTCCCCGGACCGTGGGCGCTGGTCCCGGTCGGCGCCGCGCTCGCCTTCATCGTCGCGGGCGCGCAACCGGCGGACGATGCTCGCGCGAATCCGGTCTCGAACCTGCTCACCTCGCGGCCGCTGCTACGTCTCGGCACCGTCGCGTACGCGCTGTACCTGTGGCACTGGCCGATCCTCATCGGCTATCTGGTGATCGCCGATCGCCCGTCGGCGAGCGTCGCCGGCGGGGCCATCGTGATCGCGGTGTCGCTGGTCCTCGCGGAACTGACGACCCGACTGGTCGAGACCCCGATCCGTAGGACCGCCGATCGCGGAGTGGCACGGTCGGCGCTCGTCGCGGCCGTCGCGGCGCTCGCGGTGATCGTGGGTGCCGCATCGGTGACCTGGACCGACTTCGTCGACCGCCGGACAACGCAATGGGCCCAGCAGGGACCACTCGATCCGGTCACCTACCCGGGTGCGGCCGCGCTCACGTCCGGCGCCGACGTCGTGACGGCGCGCGAGCAGCCGTCCCGGTTCGTCGCGCACGCCGACCTGCCGCCGACCACGGGCGACGGATGCATGTCGCAGTCCGGCCAGATCGAGGCCCTCACCTGCACGTACGGCGACGTCGATGCCGAGCGGAGTATCGCGGTGATCGGTGGATCGCACGCCGAGCACTGGATTCCGGCCCTGGACATCCTGGCCCGGGAGCACCGTTTCCGTCTGGAAACGTTCCTGAAGGTGGGCTGCCCCGCCCTGTTGCCCGTCGGCCCCGACTACCCGATCGGCGAGTGCGAGGAGTGGACGTTCGGGGTGGTCGACGCCCTCACGGAGATGCACCCCGACTACGTCTTCAGCACCTCGACCCGGCCCCGCCCCGGCGAGCCCGGCGACTACACCCCTGAGACGTACGTCGCGCTCTGGCAGGAACTGGCGACCCGGGATCTGCCCGTGATCGCGCTGCGCGACACGCCATGGCTCGAGGAGGACGGCGTCAGCTACCGGGCGGCGGACTGCCTCGCCCGGCGTGGGGGCAACGCAGACTCGTGCGGCATCGACCGTGCGGAGGTCCTCGAGCCCGTCGACCCGGCGCAGGCCGCCGCGGCGTACCTGCCGACCGTCCAGCTACTCGACCTGTCCGACGCCGTGTGCAGGACCGACCGATGCCGCGTGGTCGAGGGCAACATCCTGGTCTACCGCGACGACGACCACCTGACCGCGACCTACGTGCGCACCCTCGCGCCCGAACTGGGCAACCGCCTCGGCCCCGCCACCGGGTGGTGGTGACGGGGCCGCGGGCGCGGGCTCAGTGCGCCACCGGGCACTTACCGGCGTAGTCCACCTGGAGTTCCTTGATCCCGTTGATCCACCCGGACCGCAGCCGCCGCGGGTCACCGAGTTTGGTGATGTCCGGCATGTGGTCGGCGATCGCGTTGAACATCAACTCGATCTCCATGCGCGCCAGGTTCGCCCCGATGCAATAGTGCGCCCCGGTGCCACCGAAGCTCAGGTGGTCGTTGTCGGCTCGCGTGATGTCGAACTGCATGGGGTTCTCGAACACGTCCTCGTCGAAGTTGGCGGACGAGTAGAACATGACGACACGGTCGCCCTTGCGGATCTGCTGACCACCGAGTTCGGTGTCGGACAACGCGGTTCGCTGGAATCCGACGACCGGCGTGGCCCAGCGGATGATCTCGTCGACCGCCGTGGCCGGACGCTCCCGCCGGTACAACTCCCACTGGTCGGGGTTGTCCATGAACGCCATGATCCCGTGCGTGATCGCGTTGCGCGTGGTCTCGTTGCCCGCGACCGCGAGCAGCAGCACGAAGAACCCGAATTCCTCGGAAGCCAGGGCGTCGCCGTCGATGTCGGCCTCGACGAGCGTGGTGACGATGTCCTGCGCGGGACACTTGCGCCTCTCCTCCGCCATCGCATACGAGTAGGCGAGAATCTCCGCGGACGCCGTCGCCGATTCCTGCGCGAACTCGGGATCGTCGTAGCCCATCATCTGGTTCGACCAGTCGAAGATCTTGTGGCGGTCCTCCTGCGGCACACCGATCAACTCCGCGATGGCCTGCAGGGGCAGCTCGCATGCGACCTGTTCGACGAAGTCGCCGGCGCCGGCGGCGACCGCCTGCTGGACGATCTGTTCCGCCCGCGCCTTCAACGCCGGACGCAGACTCTGGACGGCACGCGGGGTGAAACCACGAGCGATGATCTTGCGGAGCTTGGTGTGATCGGGCGCATCCTTGTTGATCAACAGGTGCCGCATCATCTCGACGGTCTCGCGGGGCATGTCGTCGCCGAAGCGGGCGATCGCCGTGTTCTCCCACGTCGAGAACACCTCGCCGTTGCGCGAGACCTCCTTGACGTCGGCGTGCCGGGACACCGCCCAGTAGCCGGCGTCTGGGTATCCGCCCTTCGTCGGCGGCTGCTCCACCCACCAGACCGGAGCCGACTTCCGGAGTGCCGCGAACTCCTCGATCGGCAACCGGGTCTCGTACACATCGGGGTCCGTGAAGTCGAATCCTTCGGGGATGCCGGGAACCGCCACGTCGTACTCCTTCGCTCGGGGATATCGCCGACCACGTCTTCCGTCGTCGTGACGATCGTCACACGGAAGGGTGCGATCTCGCTTGGCCGATCTGCCCAGTCCAGCGCGGACCTTTTGTGCGACCCGCACATCCCGACATTTGTGCGACCCGCACATCCCGACATTTGTGCGACCCGCACATCCCGGCGCACCGCGGGTCAGCCCCCGAAGGTGTCGAAGCAAGCCAACGCCAGTTCGAGTTCGAGGTGCCGCCCCGTCAGATCGCGCCCGAGCGTGGCCTCCACCTGCTGGATCCGGTACCGCACCGTGTTCTTGTGGACACCGAGCCTGCGGGCCGCGGCTTCATGGCTACCGCGGCAGGCCAACACTTCGCGCAGCGTGTCCCGGAGACGCTCCGCGGTGGCATCCTCACCCCGCAGGCCCCCGAGTTCCCGCTCGACGAGTGCCCGCATCGACTCCGGATCCGCCGACAGCATCGACACCACCTCGACGTCGCGATACCGCGTGACGGTCGCACGACGGCGACCGGACTCGGCGATCCGTTGCGCCGCAATCGCTTCCCGGTGGCTGCGACGGAATCCGTCGATCCCGGCGGCCGGCTCGCCCAGCGCGAGCCGCACCCCCTTCGGCACCGACAGCGGATCGACCGTCCACGGATCAGCGTCACCGTCGTCGGTGGCGATCCACGCCCACACCCCGTGCGCCCCGGAGGGCACCGACAGACTGCGACGTGCCCCGGCCAGACGCGCCACGACCGATTCGAGGGATCCACCGGACGATGTGGATTCATCCGCCCACAGCACGACCGCGATGTGCGCCCGCTGCAGCGGATACCCGAGCCTGGCCGACGCCTGCGTCTGGTCTCCGCCGCCGTCGAGGATCTCCCGCACCGCCGTCACCCGGTACGCGAACGCGCCCTGCAGCAGACGTTCCCGCTCCTGCGCGTAGGTGACCGCAAGCTCGTCGAGCATGGAGTTGAGCAGTTCACCGGTCTGCGACCACATCGTGGTGAGCACCTGGATCTTGAAGTCGGGGTCCAACGACTCCTGCTCTATCAGCGCGGACGTGAAGCCCAGCATCGCGCGGTGGCCGGCGTGGTAGATCCGCGAGAGCACCCGCAGCTCCAGACCCCGCTGCGCGACGGTACGCGCCAGTGCGTGCGTCTCCTCCGACACCGCGGCCGCGGCCGGGCCGTCCGCCAACGGCCCACTGGCCTCGAGGAACGCTCCGAACTGACTGCGGATGGCGGAGCGCAGATCCCGCTCCAGTTCCGCGTCCGACGCCAGTTCCGGCACATCCGCAGCGAACGACTCCTCCAAGTAGGCGAGGAAGGCGCTCAGATGCTCTCGTGTCAGCGTCGTGGTGATGTAGTCCCGCAACCACAAATCGGCACGCGTGTCCTTGCCCACGCGCCCACCTCCCCTGTTCGCGGCGCACCGTCGGCGCCATTGTGTATCGAACGGACCATCGGCGCCGGCAGTTCCTCGAGACCCGCCGAGGATTCGTCGGCGACCGAGGCGAGCCTCGCGCGGTCGTGGAATGCTCGACAGGCAAGGCGAGTTCTCCTCGAACGATCGACGAAGGAGCGCGGTATGCGAGCAATTCAGTACACCCGGATCGGCGGCGAACCCGAACTGGTCGACATCCCGAAACCCGAGCCGGGGCCGGGCGAGGTGCTTCTCGAGATCACCGCCGCCGGTGTGTGTCATTCCGACGAGTTCATCATGAGTCTGCCGACGGAACAGTTCGGCTACGACCTGCCGCTGACGCTCGGCCACGAGGGCGCCGGTCGCGTGGCCGCCGTCGGCGCCGGTGTCACCGATCTCGACGTCGGCACCAACGTGGTGGTCTACGGCCCATGGGGCTGCGGCCGCTGCTGGCACTGCGCTCAAGGACTCGAGAACTATTGTTCGCGTGCAACGGAACTCGGTATCCACCCGCCCGGTCTCGGAGCACCCGGCGCCATCGCGGAGTTCATGGTGGTGGACTCGCCTCGGCACCTCGTACCGATCGGAGACCTCGACCCGGTCGCGACCGTCCCTCTCACCGATGCGGGTCTGACCCCGTATCACGCCATCAAACGGTCGCTGGGCAAGCTCAGGGCAGGATCGTCCGCGGTGGTGATCGGTACCGGTGGACTGGGCCATGTCGCGATCCAGCTGCTCCGCCATCTGTCCCCGGCTCGCGTGATCGCACTCGACGTCAACGACGAGAAGTTGCAGTTCGCCCGTGAGGTCGGAGCCCACGAAGCGGTGTTGTCCGACGCCGACGCCGCGGCGAACGTCCGGAAGATCACCGGCCCCGCCGGCGCGGCTTTAGTCCTCGACTTCGTCGCCGTCCAGCCGACTCTCGACGTCGCCACCGCGGTCGCCGGCGTCGGATCGGACGTCACGATCGTCGGACTCGGCGACGGCAAGGCCACCGCCCGCGTCGGCTTCTTCACCGGCGCATTCGAGACCAATGTGTCAGCGCCGTACTGGGGCTCGCGCAGCGAACTGATCGAGCTCATCGACCTCGCGCACCAGGGCGTCCTCGACATCGCTGTGGAGCGCTTCAGCCTGGACGACGGCGTCGAGGCCTACCGCCGCCTCGCCGCGGGCACGTTGCGGGGACGGGCGGTCATCGTGCCGTGACCGGTGCCAGCGATCTCCTGCCGGTGCCGGCGCTGCTCGGCTACCTGTTACGCGAGAGCCTGCGAACACCCCCACCCACGCCGTAGCGTTGGGCGTGGCCGCCGCCGTCATCCCGATCGCGATGGTGATCGTCACCGATCGAGTCACCGATCTCCTCTACACCTGGATCCCGGATCTCGTCGGGTTCGACGGATATGCCCGGTGGTGGATCTTCGCCGTGCTCACCGGGATCGGGCTCCTGGTGTGGAAGCTTCCGGGTCACGGCGGACCCGACCCGGCGACAGCCGGACTGGTCGGCCCCCCGATCCCGCTCCGCTCGCTCCCCTCGCTGGCGCTGGTGGGTGGCACTCGCCCTCGGCGCGGGTGTGAGCCTGGGTCCGGAGAACCCGCTGATCGCGATCAATGTCGCGGGGGCGGCGTGGATCCTGGCGCGGCTGTGGCCGACCGTGCCGACGAAACGGGTGGTGTGGCTGACGACGTCCGCGACGATCGGAGTGCTGTTCGGGACCCCGCTGGCGGGGCCGTTGGCGTTCGTCGAACTCGCCGGGCGGTGCCCGAAAGGCGAACTGTGGGAGAACATGTTCGCCCCGCTCGTCGCGGCCGGGGCGGGGACGGCGACGATGTTCCTCCTCGATCGCCCGATGCTCATCCTCGACGTGCCCGAGTACCGTTGGCCGACGTTGGGCGCGGTGCTGGGCGCGCTGGTCGTGGCGGTCCGCAGTTGCTGGCTGGGCCTGTTCATCGGGGCGACGATGGTGGCATCGTTCGGGGTGATCCTGGTGCTGTGTGTGGCGGTGCTCCCGGTATGGCTGTTGACGGTCCACCGCGGCCAACTGGTGGTGGGACCCAACACCGGACCGCTCGAGAAACACGCCGGCTGATGCTTTGTCAGAGTCATCTTCCGAGTGAGAGGTGCCGCGGCCGCCGATCTCCGGGGTTGTTGTGCTGCATGTTCTCAAGTCTCGGTGAGTACTGTCTCGTCCGCGTGCGCAGCGTGTCTTGGCTGTGTAACAACGGTGGCGTGGCGGTATCGGTACCGGTGGGAGTCTGGATAATGGGTGCCTGTGGCTCAGATCTTGCTCATCGAGGATGACGAAGCGGTACGCGAAGGACTCAGACTGGGGCTAGGTCAGCTCTCTCATGTCGTGCAGGGAGCCGTCACCGGCCATATGGGTCTCGATTTTCTCCAGATCCAACCGCCCGACGTTGTCATCTTGGATCTCATGTTGCCCGGCATGGACGGTTTCGAGGTCTGCCGAAGAATTCGTTCCGCCAGCAGTGTTCCGATCATCATGCTGAGCGCCCGTGGCGACGATGTGGACATCGTCAGTGGGCTCGAAGCCGGGGCCGACGACTATGTGATCAAGCCGGTCCAGCCTCGGGTTCTCGATGCTCGGATCCGGGCGGTGCTCCGTCGCGGCGAGACGCAATCCACGCCCACGGCCAAGTACGGCGACTTGACGATCGACTACTCCTCGCTGATCGTGGCAAAGCATCACGATCCGCTGATACTGCCCCCGACGGAGCTGCGTCTGCTCCTGACCCTCTCAGCGGCCCCGGAGCAGGTCTTCAGCCGGCAACAGCTGTTGCAGTCCGTGTGGGAGCACGAGTACCTGGGTGATTCGAGACTGGTCGACGCCTGCGTGCAACGACTGCGCGCCAAGATAGAGGACAATCCCGCACAGCCGGTCTACATCCAGACGGTGCGTGGGTTCGGCTACCGCTTCGGACCGGTCTAGGCGGGAACAGCGGATGCGGATTCGGACGCGGCTACCCGGGTGGCGCGGCGGCTTGCGGGCTCGCCTGGTGATCGCCTTCATCCTGGTGACTCTGGCTGCCATAGCCAGTGCCGCCACGGCCGGCTACATCTCCGCCCGCAATTCCCTCCTCGCCGCCGATCAGGACCGCGCCATCCGCGACCTGCGGCAACGCGTCACCGCGCTCGCCCCCGAGCTGCAGTACCCACCAGACCAGGAAACCCTGAACGCATTCGCGGCACAGTTGCCGGGCAACGCCACGGTGACCTACCGCGATCTGCAGTCCACCACTGAATCGGCACACGTCACCATCAACCCGGAGCTCCGCGACGCGGTACGCGACCACACGCGCGTACAGGTGCAGTATGTCTCCACCCCGACCGGGCCCGAGTTGGTGATCGGCATGCCGGTGACGATCTGGCAGCCCGGCGACGCGAGTCAGCCGTCGGGGCTGGAGGTGTATTCCGGCCACGATCTTGCTCCGACCTACCAGCAGGTGCAGGTGCAGAGTCGGACCGCATGGCTGGTCGGTGCCGTCGCGGTGCCGTTCGCCATTCTGGTGGGTTTGTTGTCCTCCAACGGCGTACTTCGCCCGGTACGAGATCTCCGTCATGCCACTCGGCGATTGTCCGCGGGCGATCTCACGGCACGCCTGCGCGTGCGGGGAACCGATGAGCTGGCGGATCTGGCGCACACGTTCAACGAGACCGCTGACGAACTCGAGCGGACGATCGCCGAACTGCAGCGACTGGAGGAAGACGCCCGCAGGTTCGTTGCCGACGTCTCTCATGAGCTCCGAACCCCACTGAGCGCGATGCTCGCGGTGACCGACGTGCTGGAGGCAGACGTCCCGCGTATGCCCGACGATGCCGCGCGATCCGCCGGTCTGCTGGTGCGGGAAACCCGCCGACTTACTCGACTGGTCGAGGACCTCATGGAGGTGTCACGATTCGACGCGGGCACCGCGTCGCTGATCCTCGAGGAGGTGGACGTCGGGGAGGCGATTCGGGCGACCCTGGTGGCCCGCAACTGGGACGACACGGTCGATCTGGACTTACCGAGAGACGTTCGAGCCCAAGTCGATCGACGCAGACTCGACGTGATCATCGCGAACCTGGTCGGTAACGCGCTCCGGCACGGGCGGCCTCCTGTCACTGTCGTGCTTCACGCCGACCGCGATTGGATCGAAGTCGTCGTGAACGACCACGGCGACGGAATCCCAGACGACGCGCTGCCGCACGTCTTCGACCGATTCTTCAAAGCGGACACCGCCCGCGGTCGCTCCGAGAGCAGTGGATTGGGGCTGGCCATCGCACAGCAGAACGCGCGGATACACGGCGGCGACATCGAGGTCGGGAACGTCCCGGGCGGCGGGGCACGTTTCGTGGTTCGGCTACGCCGGAACGCCGACCAGAACCTCAACGAGGTCCAGCACGATCCTGACGATCAGTGATCAGATCCGCCTACTGTGCAGTCGTGGCCAGCACAGCTGGTCACAGCACCGGACATTTGCGGCCAGCAACCTTGTCGCCGGATAGTCCGTTGTGGAGCAAGATATCAACGGATTTGTCCTGGCCTGGGTTGCCGCGCGCGGCGTCGACCGCGAGGGCGGTGCACACCACCTGGTCGACCGCCGGCGGGGAGAGGTCGTAGACCGGTACCGACACGGTGATCACGGTCTCGGTGACGGTGACGTCGATGTCCGCCAGTGAGGCCCCCATCCGGGGCACCTCATTGCGAAGCTCGCGGGTGTCGTCCCGTAGGTCGCGACCGGCACCCAGGCCGAGCATCTGGATGGCGCGGCGGAGGTCGCCGAGCTTCCCCCACGGCTCGTCCCAGACGGTCCCTTGCGGTGCCGTCACCGGGCGCAGCGCGGTCCCGTCGAGGTAGTACAGGGTCGGGCCGGTGGCAATGCCGACCGGGGGCTCGCCGCCGTCTGTGACCCCACTACCCGTTGGGATCTCGCTGCAAGCCACGGTCAGAGTCAACCCCGTCAAGACCAGCAGAAGAGCACGCAGCGCCGCAGTCGGCACCCGGTTCACCCCTCGCACATCGACGATCCTCCCACGAGCTTGCGGAACGCCGTTCGGACGGGCGGGTGTGCGGTCCTTCCGGCGGCGACCTGCCGGGTGATGGCTGTTCATCGCGACTGCTGCTCGATGGCGCGCGTCAAAAGGTCGACATACAGCCCGGTCCCGGTGGGGCTCCGCGGGTGAGTGTCGTCCTCCCAGAACACCTCTGGTACACCCTGGGTGGCGACCTTCCAGTCGACGATCACGGTGTTGGGCCAGCGCCGCTGTGCGGCGCGCAGGGCGGCATTGACCGCGTCCTGCCACGGCCTGGGCACGCTGACGTTCATGATGATCACCCGACGCGACGACCCGATCGTTCGCAGTGCCGCATCGAGGGCGGACTCGTCGAATTCGCCGTTCGTGCCCAACGCGATCACAACCACCTTCCCGAGCCGTCCGGTGTCGCGCAGCTGCGCAATGAGATCGGGCAGATCCCACATCTGCCGACCGATTTCCACATCGACGTCCGCGCCGGGCAGGCGCTCTCGCAGTTCGCGTCCGGCCGCCGCCATG
Source organism: Rhodococcus sp. BE178 (assembly GCF_050433545.1). Lineage (NCBI taxonomy): Bacteria > Bacillati > Actinomycetota > Actinomycetes > Mycobacteriales > Nocardiaceae > Rhodococcus > Rhodococcus sp. BE178. The sequence continues at coordinate 64,884 of NZ_JBNPXA010000013.1, forward strand.
ACGGAGTCGCCGATCGCGGTCACCCCGCTGCCCGGAGGGCCGGGAGTCTCCGCCCTCAGCGGGATACCCGCGGGCGGAGATGTGGGTGTCACTGATGGCGTCTGCGGGGCGCGGGCCGCGCTCTGGCCGGCAGCGATCTGAGATTGCAGGTCGTCCGCCGGCGGGGCGAAGACAATACCCGCCGCCGCAGTGAAGACGGTGGTGGCGGCCACGGCCACCGCCACGCCACGGCCGGACGACGAGGGCAGTGAGCGGGGGTACTCGGTGAACCGCACGAGAGTGCCGCGGAATCCGTGCCGCCTGATCGGGTCCTCGACCCAGCGATACGACAACGCAGCGGCAGCAAAGGATATCGATGTCGCCGTCGCGGCGAAGACGAGCGGCGACATCGCGGGAACCGCAGCGTGAAGCAGCACGATGACCGGCATATGCCACAGGTATATGCCGTAGGACCGCAACCCGATCCACCGCAACGGCCGCGCAGCGAGGGTTCGCGCGAACCAACCGCCATCAGCGACAGCACCTATTACCACGGCGCCCGCCGCGACAGTCACCAAGCCGAACCCACCGGAATACAGGAACGGGCTCGCTCCATCCAGCACCGCAACCATGACCACCAAACTCGCGGCGCCCACCAACCCCGCGGTGTCGAGGGCGCGACGCCGCACAGGCACCATCGTCCTCACCCACGCCGAAGGCATCGACAGCGCCAGCGCTGCCCCGACAAGCAACCCGAAGGCATGGGTATCGGTCCCGTAGTACACACGGGAGGCATCGACGCCGGGCTCGAAGAGCACGATCATCGCGGCCAGTGACGCCAGCGCGCCCGCTCCCGCGAGCACGGCGCACAGCGAGCGACTACAAGTGACCCGCATGACGACGAACAGGACCGGCCACACCAGATAGAACTGCTCCTCGACCGCGAGGGACCACAGGTGCAGGAACAACGACGGCTCGCCGAACCCGGCGAAATAGGACATCCCGCTGACAATGTTCCACCAGTTGCTGGTGAACGTCGCTGCGGCGAGCAGCTCTCCACCGATATCGGACACCAGAGTCGGCCGAATCACTGTGGCCGCGGCTGTGGCGACCACGACGACCACCGACACGGCCGGAATCAATCTACGTGCCCTGCGAACCCAGAAAGTACGCAGAGGAATGGTTCGTCGTTCCGAGAACAACCCGTGCAACTGATCGGTAATCAGGTAGCCACTGATCACGAAGAAGACATCGACACCGAGAAACCCACCCGGAAGCCATGTCTCGTCGAGGTGGTACACGAGCACCGCAAGCACCGCCCACGCCCGTACCCCGTCAATCCCCCGCCGGTACCGCCTCCCACCCGACTCGCCCAGACGCGCAGTCGGAATCGCGGCGCCGCCACGACCGTCGACACGGCGGGCGAGCGTTGGTGGCGAAGAATCCATGGGCACAGACTTCCTAAGCAGTGTCAGCACCAGATGCGGTCCGTGTCGCAACCGCGTCACAGAACCACCGACCCGGGGCACGGGACGGCGCGGCGGAGCCGGCGATCACCCCTCGCAGGTCTCGTCCTGGAAGGCTGCAGCGCGTGCCATTTGCGCGGGCCTGCGGCGCACGATCGCCCACGCCACACCCAGCACGGCGAACCACACCGGGGTGATCAGCAGCGCCTGCAGCGTGTCGTCCTTCTGGGTGAACGCCCAGATCAGGAACAAGAAGAAGGCGAACACCGCGTAACACATGGGGACGCCGCCAGGCATCTTGTACGTGGAGGCCTGGTGCAGGTGCGGACGTCGCTTGCGATAGACGAGGTAGCTGATCAGGATGATCGACCAGACGAACATGAAGCAGAGTGACGCGATGGTCGTGACGAGGGTGAAGGCCTCGATGATCGAGCCACCGACCACGACCATCACGACACCGGCAAGCAGGAACACACCCGAGAGGTACAACGCGTTCGCCGGCACGCGTCGCCGGGTGAGCTTGCCGAACGCCGCGGGCGCGTCACCTTCCTGTGCGAGCCCGTACACCATCCGCGAGGTCGAGTAGATCCCCGAATTCGCCGAGGACGTCGCGGAGGTCAGCACGACGAAGTTGATCACCGAAGCGGCAATGCCGAGGCCGGCGAGGGAGAACATTGCCACGAACGGGCTGCGATCTGCGACGATCTCTCGCCACGGCGTAACCGAGATGATGACAGTCAGCGCGACCACGTAGAACAGCATCATGCGAACCGGGATCGAGTTGATGGCCTTCGGAAGGTTCTTCTCCGGGTCCTTGGCCTCGGCAGCGGTGGTGCCGACAAGTTCGATACCGACGAAGGCGAAGGTCGCGATCTGGAATCCGGCAACGAAGCCCATGATGCCGGTCGGGAAGAAGCCACCGTCGTTCCACAGATTGGCGAAGGACGCCTCGGCGCCGCCGGGGGCGATGAAATGAGTGAAGACCATTGCCAGTCCGACAACGATCAAACCGACGATGGCAATGATCTTGATCAGCGCGAACCAGAACTCAGTTTCTCCGAATGCCTTGACGCTGGGCAGATTCAATCCGATGAGGAGGGCCACCGAGACGAGCGCCGGGATCCACAGCGGCAACGACCCCCACCAGTACGAGACGTAGCCCGCAATGGCGATGACATCCGCGATACCGGTGACGATCCAACAGAACCAGTAGGTCCACCCGGTAAAGAAGCCGGCCCACGGGCCGAGTAGATCGGAGGCAAAATCCGCGAACGATTTGTACGAGGTGTTGGAGAGCAACAACTCCCCCATCGCGCGCATGACGAAAAACAGCATCGTGCCGATGATCGTGTACACGAAGATCACCGACGGACCCGCGAGGGAGATCGTCTTGCCGGACCCCATGAACAGGCCGGTGCCGATCGCCCCGCCGATCGCGATCAGCTGGATGTGACGATTGGACAATTGCCGGGACAGTCCCGGCGGGTGTGACTCGTCGGCTGCGACAGCAACTGGCGTCGCAGCGACGCGGGGCTCGGTGTACTCGGACACAGGTACTCCTTGCTTGGGATGGATGCGGCACAACGACGATTGGTGGCCTGCGCACGGCACCCACACGGTTCGGTTCGACTGGGCGGGATCGATCGCGACCGGGATGTCGCACAAGTGAGAGGTGGGCTGCCCCAGCAGTCACATCGACGCTCCGAGCGCCCCAGCGCTGTGCCGCGGATCACACTGTAAGGGTGGACGAGGCGCGGCGCAACGGTCACGTCCTCGCCGAGGGCACCATGCCGCACCGCAACACTGCACCAACCATCCGACACCCGCGCGTCAAATGCGCTGCACACCAGCGCTTTAAGATACCCACCGATTGCCGGGACCCGGGAGTGCGCGGCACGTTCAGCCACACCCGTCGACATGCGCACCTCCCCAACATGGCGAGAGCATTCAACTCCGGACAGGCAACCGCGGGCGCAGGGAACGTGCATGGAGCGCCAGCCCGCCCCAACGGTCATCGACGGCATCGCCGCTGTTCAGGGCATCGATTGTGCTGTCAGCACTGGCTGCCGACGAAGTATTGGAGCGACAGCACGGTGACTCGCCGCCCCACACACCCCGATGATCGTGTGACGGCAAACACGTTTCGAGAAGAGGTGCGTTCATGAGGCTCTGCCCAACGACTCCACAGCGGGTCTGCATCGTCGGTGCGGGGATGGTCGGGTTGTCCACGGCATGGTTCCTGCAGGAACGGGGTGTCGAGGTTACAGTGCTCGACCGCAAGGGAATTGCGGCCGGGGCGTCGTGGGGTAACGCCGGGTGGATCACCCCTGGAATCAGCACTCCATTGCCCGAGCCGGCGGTGCTGCGGTACGGGGTTCGTGCGGTGCTCAGCCCATCCTCGCCGGTGTACGTACCGCCGACATTGAACCCTCGTTTGATTCGTTTTCTCGCGTCATTCGCCCGGCACAGCACCGCGGCGCGGTGGCGTACCGCGATGGAGGCCCTGGTCGGGATCAACCAAGGCGCACTGTCCGCGTTCGACGAACTAGCGGACAGCGGTGTACAGGCGAGGGCACACGAGGCGAAATCCTTTCTGGCAGCGTATCGGACACCGGCGGAGCGCACCGTCCTGCTCGAGGAGATCGAACACATTCGTGCAGCCGGTCAGGGAATCGAGTTCGACGTCCTGTCGGGTGACGACGCACGCGGGGTAGAGCCGTCGTTGTCCGACGAAATCGGCGCCGCGATCCGACTGCACGGTCAGCGGTTCATGAACCCCGGCGAGTTCGTGCACAGCCTCGCGGATGCGATCCGAGAGCGCGGGGGCACGATCTGCGAGGGCGTTGACGTCAACGGTGTCTTCGATGACGGTAGCGCCGTTCGGATTTCAGCCCCCACAGGTGATGTGGGACAGTTCGACGCCCTGGTACTCGCGACCGGAACATGGCTCGGCGACATTGCGCGCGACTTCGGCGTCCGCATACCCGTGCAGGCCGGTCGTGGATACAGCTTCAGTGTCGCGATCGACCACGTTCCTGCAGGCCCGGTCTACTTCCCGGCACAGCGGGTGGCATGTACGCCACTCGGAGATCGTTTGCGGGTGGCCGGGATGATGGAGTTCAAGACACCCGACGCTGCACTGGATCGGCGACGGATCGCGGCGATCGTGGAGGCCGCGCGACCTCTGTTGCGGGGCGCCGATCTCAACGCGCGTCGCGACGAATGGGTCGGTTCACGTCCGTGCACGCCGGATGGCCTGCCGGTGATCGGAGCAACCCGCTCGCCCCGCGTGTTCGCCGCAGGCGGTCACGGTATGTGGGGTATCACCCTCGGGCCGGCGACGGGACGTCTGCTCGCGGAGACGATCACCACCGGCCGAACAGCGACCGAGCTCGCACCGTTCGATCCGCTCCGGTGACCGGATCAGTTGTGGAGGTGGAGACTCCCCGGCGGCCCAGCGCATCGATCTCGGTCCGTCGATTCCCGACAAACGAGCGATACTGTGGAAGTGCGACTGCGCACGGCGGGTCCCAGGAGACTCGGCACGGCCGAGTCTCCTCCGTCACCGAGGAGAACCGATGATCAACGTCAGCGCCTTGATCGACTCGCTGGGCGGGGCCCTTCTTCGCCCGATCGTCTCCGGTCAGCGCGATCAGATCCACGACGTCACCCTCGCCGATGCCGACGACACATCCTTCGACCACCCCGGCAGCCTCGTCCTGGGTTTCGGAGTCGACTGCGCGGCCGCCGCTGTCGAACTCATTGATCGAGCAGTCCGCGCCGAGGCCTGTGCCGTGGTCCTCAAGGCACCCTTGGCCGAGGACCCGGGCGTGGCCGGCCCGGCCGCCGAGCTCGGCGTCGGTCTGATCGAACTGCAACCGCAGGCCTCGTGGACGCATCTGGTGTGGTTGACACGCAGCATCCTCGATCACGCCACGACGCTCGCACGATCCGAGATCCAGCACGATCCCAGCAACTACGGTGAACTGTTCGCCTTCGCCGACGCCGCAGCGGCCACCATCTCCGCACCCGTCACCATCGAGGACGCCCATTCGCGGGTGCTCGCCTACTCCGAGCTCCAGGACACCGCCGACCCGGCCCGCATCTCCACCATCGTCGGACGCCGCGTCCCGGAGCCGATCGTGCGGCACTTTCGGTCCCGAGGAGTGTTCCGACGACTGCAGTCATCCGACGAGCCGATCTGGGTCGACGCCGGTCCCGACGGCGTACTTCCGCGGTTGGTCATCCCTATCCGCGCCGGACGAGAGCTCCTCGGCTCCATCTGGGCCGTCGATCCCGGACCTCTCCCCGATGACCAGGTCCACGAACTGACCCGTACCGCATCTGTGGTAGCGCTGCACCTCCTGCGTCTGCGCGCGCAGTCCGGCGCCGCACGCAGAATGACCGTCGACCGTCTCCGCGCGGGACTGCTCAGCCCAGACAACACAACGGACCTGCGGTTGCCGCCCGGCCCGTGGCGCGTCGTCGCTTTGGCCGACGCTGCCACCGAAACGCAACCGGAGTACCGGCTACACCTGTGGGAGTCGGTCATGACGCGCTACGGCTGGCCCCAACCACTGCTCACCTCAATCGAAGGCACTCCGATGGCCGTGGTCACCGACACGGGGTCTGCACGCACCGCAGGGAGCTGGGCGTGGCTCCAGGCATTGGCCGACGACACGTACGCGTACGACAACACCGTGTCGATCCTCGCCGGGCGACCCGCACACACGACACACGATCTTTCCCGATCATGCGCGGAGGCAACCGAACTCATTTCACTGGCCCGGAAAGGACGGGCCGCTACACCGTCGACGACCTATGAGGAATCCTGGCACGAAGTCGTTATCGCACGAACTCACGCGGCACTGCTCACGGAACCACCGCTCGGCGCAGGACCTATCCAGCCCTTGGTCGACCACGACGCTGAACGAGCAACCGATTACGTCACAACCCTGGCCGCGTTCCTCGTGCACTACGGCGAACCGAAGCGTGCCGCACAGTCGCTCCATATCCACCCGAACACGTTGCGCTACAGAATCAAGCAGATAACCGACCTCATCGGACTCGACTTGATGGATGCCAGGCTCCGCCTGGCCATCGCGGTCCATCTGACGTCCATCCTGGATGCCGCCGACAGCGCCGCCTCCGGTTCTCCTGAAGAGGCTGCCGTAGAACCACTTCCGGACGAACAGCCGACCAGCGACGATCGCCAGTGCTGATCGGCAAGCCGGCATTTCCTATCTCTTTCCAACCATTACCAAGATCCGAATCCGACAACCCAGGGAGCGCAACTATGTCCTCGACACCACCCACCGCAACCACGCCCGACGCGGGTTCGAACTCGGAATCGGACGCGGACCCGTCGATGTCGTGGGCGGACATCCTCACCGAGTTGGGGTACGCGTTACCGGCGACCACAGCACCGATAGGTGCGTATGTCTCGGCCGTTCGGACCGGCAACCTGGTGTACACGTCTGGCCAACTGCCTGTGGTAGACGGTGTGATCGAACGGACGGGCAAGGTCGGCCGCGACGTTTCAGTGGCGGACGCATCGAGCGCCGCTGAGATCTGCACGCTGAATGCTCTCGCTGCGATCGATGCTCTCGTCGGTCTCGACGCGGTCGTGCGAATCGTCAAGGTGGTCGGATTTGTCGCGTCCGCAAACGATTTCGCCGGCCAGCCAGACGTCGTCAACGGGGCATCGAATCTGCTGGCAAATGTATTCGGCAACGCCGGTGCACATGCTCGATCGGCAGTCGGCGTCGCGGAACTACCTTTGAATGCACCCGTCGAAGTTGAACTCGTCGTCGAGGTGGCCTGACCACGAATACGGAAGGATGGCGGTGGTCGCGACAGTCGTCAGTCTGACACATACCCCCGAAACGACAACAGCCCCGAGCCGACCCGAGTTTCAGGTCGGCGCTTGATCCCATCGGAGAGTGACTCGCGATGGACATCGGACGTAGAACCCTTGTCGCAGCGGTCGGCCCGATTGTGTCGTCCTGCCTGGGCGGGGCGCTGGCGCCGGAGGGCTACTGTCTGGGCAGCCACACCGGCTACGGGGCGACTGTACGAACACGACAGCCTCGGCCTGTGGCAGCATCCGTCGGCAGTCGAAGCGGTGCTCGCCGAATGTGTTGCTCTGCGGGTGCGGAGACACAGTTCGTTCCTGCTCGCGGGCCTGTATCGCCGTAGTGTCCTGTCCACACCGTTCAGAAGGTGATCACGCGGCCCTGCCCTATCCGGATCCGGAGGCTCACCATGACCCATCCGACGTCGACCAAGACGGCGACACGACGTATGACAGAGACGCGGCGCAGTCCCTGCCGCAGCTGCGGCTGAGTCTCCCCGCGGTCCAGCACAACGTCGATCTCATGGCGGCGTGGTGCCGCGACCGCGGCGTCGAGCTGTGCCCGCACATCAAGACGACGATGACCCGGCCCATCGTCCAGAGACAGCTGGACGCCGGCGCGTGGGGGGGGTCACGGTCGCCACGGTTCGTCAAGCCTCCATTGCCCTCGAATGGGGGCGCTGCCAATCCACTGAGGGTCCTCGTCGACGTCGGGACCCCGGGCGGGCGAACCGGAGTCCGGGACGCCCCGGCGGCGCTGGGCCTCGCCCGGGAGTGTGAGAACGTGCCGGGAATCGCCCTCGCGGGCGTCGCGGGGTACGAGGGTGTTCGCCCCAACCGTCGGGACGCGGACATCGTCACGCAGGTCGATGCGCATTGCCGGGAGACGGTGGACGCCTTCCGCGCGGTGTCGCCGTGGATCCAGACCGACAGCGCCCTACGGGGGGGGTGAACTTCGGATCATCGCGTGATGCGCATTGTGATCAACGAGTTGTGTTGAATGCGAGCTGATTTCGAACATGCTGGGCAACCGCTCGGTCGGTTCGGTGGCGCGCTGCTTGGCTGCGATCGCAGCCCGCAGTCGTCCATGCCGACGTCGGAGACGTAGCGTCGAGTGACTCGCCGCTCGTCGTGTTGTTCGATGACAATGACTGTCACCAATGGAGGACGCGGCCGTGGGGAAAGATCTCCACGACGTCGGCTCTGAGTTGATCTCCTTGGACGGCAAACTCTGCGGCGCCCGACCCCTCCCGCATCGTGGGATCATCCGTTTCTGAAATTCACTTCTTGCAGATTCGCCTGCCGAATCCTGACATCTTGCGACTTTCGGATCGCAAGTGCTCGTCGGCACCTTCAATATGGTCGGTCATTCGTTTGCAATTTCTTCTGATTTATGATGACCTGCAACAGAGTTCGCAAACGAAAGTGACCGCCAGCGCCCGCTGTCCTATCCTTTCCAGGTCGCCCTCCCCCGGGGTGACGTTCGTGGCTCCATTCCCCCAGCGTGGTGTCACATGGGTGGCGCTTCTCGCTTCCGAGAGTGCAGGCACCACCCTTCTATCGACTGATCGCCCTGCCACCGGTGTGACCAGGCGGGGCGATCAGTCCACAAGGGCCGCCCCTGGCTGCCGTTGGCGTCCTGTCCAGCGAGCTGTGCCGCATAGGACTGCTTGCAACACAGGGTGAACCGGGCGGTTGCGCAAATATCGACCCGATCCACCCGATCTGAATCCGAGAGGCGGACCGAAGTGTTCACGACAGTCGTCGTCCTGGCCGCCCTCGTCCTGGCTGTCGGCGGTGTCGTCATGGTGGTGATCGCTGCACCCCGCAACCGGAGCCCAGGTCCACGTTCAGCAAGACGAACCGGAGACGAATCTCCCGAGATCGACGACAGGTAGTAGCTCGCGCCGGGTCGTCGAAGGCGGTCAAGAGCTCGGGCCCAGACCAGGATAGGTATACAAACAGGCAATAGTGCCGTAGTCCCTGAGCCGCCGATAGGTCAAGCTGAGGTAGTCCTGATCAGCCCGACTTCGACGAGGGTGAGGAACGATGAACGGCGGACTCGAGGCATTCTTGACCTTGGTCGTCTGCAAGTGGCGCTTCGCCTCGATCGGCCGAGGTCGTAGGCAGTCAATCCTTTGGGCCCCACTGCCGCATCGACCGGAAAGGCGGCTGTACGAGTATGACAGCCTCGGCTTGTAGCGGCGCCTCACGATGCCCGCGCGACGAACTTCTCTACGTATCAGATGTTACGTGCCGATTGAGACCCGCCTTTTGCTGACCCAGCCCGTCGGGAGCGTGGACGATGTTGTGCTTCGGCCTCCAAAGCGTTTGTGAGGACAGCCTGCTGGTCCGATCGGCGCCCGCGCCGCCTCGGCGCGCCAAGTTGGTCTAGTTCGGCGCAGACCGCACGCAGGGACCATCGGTAGGCCCAGGCGTTGTCGGTGATCAGCCGACCCCGCTGACGCTACCGATATTCCATGGCTGTCGCAGGACCGCTCTCACCACAATTGTGTCGAACATTTGATTCACAGACCGGACTGAAGGTCGGGAACCTGGCGTCAGCTGGATGTTCCTGAAACTCGACGCGCAGACCGGGCATCACGCGGTGTTGGCCACGGACCCACGCGAATGTCCACTGGCCAGAGTCCAACGCAATGATCGTCATCCTGCACGGAGCGGGCTCCCGCGTGCGCGGCGTCTCTTGGATTGGCCGAAGGGCCACGACCGTGCCCTTCTTCGATGGGTTCCAGGGGGCGTGCAGGTCGGCTACTGGTTGCAGGTTCTCGCCAGGCATCTAGGTCGCTCCCTGAGGTGGGCTGTTTGAGCAGATCCACCCTGTCGCACCCGGACAGAAGACCGCACCGGTAGAAATACCTGGTTAGGTACCTATATCGGCACTCGACGCAATGAGTCCGCGTCGGGTACCAACAGTGTTGCGACGGCCCCTTGAAACCGCCTGCTTCGGGGAGAGGCGTTTCGTCGTTCTCGGGTCACTGCGTCGGAAGCAAACCGAATGGGCCTACCGGCAGGTCTTCACCACCAACGCCGAACGCGCCGCGGCACTTGCACCCTGGCTCAAGCGCGACAACACTCGACGACGCCACAGCGCACTCGGAGGCCTTCCTCCAATCAGCCGCCTGGCACCAACCTGGTGGCCGGGTACAGCTAGTACCGCAACCACAGTTTGTGATGTCGGCCCGTCGCCGATAACGCTCGTCGTCGCGGAAGCGGCCGACGCGTGCCAGTGGGACGGCGCCCCGCCGCACCCTTCGGGGTGATCGCCCATCTCCGGCGCTCAGACCTCGGTAGGTCAATGAATCACGCACAGGCACAGCAGTTCTCGCTGGTGCTGAACTTCTCGCGTCACGGCCGTGGCGGTCGTCGACTGCGCCGGGCCGTTGGGTTCGTTTCGCCGTGGGCGCGCCCATCGGCTCCAGGGTTTCTGTACAGCAGAGCGGTGTTGCCATCTGAGGAAAACTTGCCTACGTTATGAGCGCAGCGGGTGTGATCGGCGTCTCATCTTGCATCGCTCGTGAAGTGCATTAGTTGTCGCGTAGGAGGTTCAATGTCCATCGACGTCCTCGGAATCGTCGTTCTCGCGCTCATATTCGCGCTCGGGACATGGCGGTCGGTCAATCTCGGTGCGCTGGCGCTGATCGGAGCGGTGGCGGTCGGCACGCTGGTTGCAGGAGTTGGACTCGACGAGATCTACGAAGGGTTCCCGGCCGATATCTTCGTGCTTCTGGTGGGAATGACCTTCCTGTTCGGCGTCGCCACGGCCAACGGCACCGTCGAATGGGTCGTAGACCGAGCTGCCCACCGCGTAGGAGACCATGCGAAGGTGCTGCCCTGGGTGCTCTTCGCAGTCGCTGCGGTGCCGACTACGGCCGGAGCGCTGGGGCCGGCCGGCGTCGCCATCCTCGCTCCTCTGGGTCTTCGACTCTCACAGCGGTACAACATCAATCCGGTCCTGACCAGTTTGATGATCGTTCACGGTTCCGCGGTCGGGAACTTCTCGCCGGTCAATGTCCTCGGGGCTATCGTCAACCAGACGATGGAACGAGAAGGCCTGTCGTCGAATCCGCTGCTGTTGTTCGCCGGCAACCTGGCATTCAACGTCATGCTCGGCGGAGTGATCTACTGGATCTACGGCGGCGCGCTTCGCCGCCGCGGCGCTGATCGCTCGGACACCACTTCCGGGTTGCCGGACCCGACCGGCGGCGACGTCGCGCAGGTGCCGGATGGTTCCGGCGCCGTTTCGGTGCGGGGAGCGGCGGCCACGACGATCGCACCTTCCCGAAGCCTGCCCACACTCACGTCCCCGCAGATCGTCACCATCGGAGCCGTCCTGGTAGTGGTCGCGGGCGCCATGATCTTCGGGTTGGACATCGGCGTGTTGGCGTTGACCGCCGCGGTGGTGTTGCGGTTGGTCACGCCGAAATCGAGTGAAGGAGCAGAGAAATCGATCTCGTGGAACGTCGTGCTCTTGATGTGCGGAATCATCACCTATGTCGCGCTGCTGCAGCACATCGGGACGATAGGTCGGATCGGTCACGCCGTCGCCGGCTTGAGTCTTCCTCTCCTCGCGGCATTCATCATCTGCCTCATCGCCGCAACGGTTTCCGCGTTCGCGTCCAGTGCGGGCACGCTCGGAGCCTTGATTCCGCTCTCCGTTCCGTTGTTGGCACAGGGGGATGTTCCCGTGCTCGGATTGATCATCGCGCTGGCGGTGTCGGCGACGGCCGTCGACGCGACCCCCTTCTCCACCGTGGGCGCATTGACGGTCGCCAACGCCCCGGTCTCGCAGCAGCAACGCATCTTCAGTGGCATTCTGCGATGGGGTCTGTCGATGATCATCGTCGCACCGGTCGCCGCATGGCTGATGTTCGTGCTCGTCCCGAGCCTGTGATCCTGCGTTAGTGTTCTGAGTCAGGAATTGTATTCACAATTGCCGAATGGGCGAATGGCGCGTACCGGGTGGCCGAAGGCCGAGTTGACACAACGCGGTCCCGTGCGACACCACGCCCACTGGATACCGCACTCGAAGCAGCCAGGGGGCGAATCCGACGGTTTCTCGTTCCACGAGTCCATCACCGTGTTGTGGTAGCGGTTGCCTTTACGTGACATCGACTGCGTCGCACCGGTATCGGCCAGCAACCGTCGCCAGGACCGATGCTGATATTGGGCGGAATCAACCGGTGGTCGCAACACCTTGATGACGGAGGTGTTGATGGGCAGGCCAGCGGGATGGATGAAGGATCTCACGGGCCGGTCGCCGATGAGGTCGCCTGGCGCACCGTCGCATCGACGGGAGGTCGAGGGGCAGTTCTGGCGTGAGATCGCGACAGGTGTGACGAGTGAGGCAGCAGCGGCAGCGGTCGGCGTGTCGCCGGCGGCCGGTGCCAGGTGGTTCCGGGATCATGGTGGGATGCCGACGTTCGTGACCGTACCGCTTATCGGCCGGTATCTGTCCTTCGAGGAGCGTGAGGAGATTGTGCCACTGAAGGCGCAGGGAGTTGGGGTGCGTGAGATCGCCCGGGCGGTGGGACGGGATCCGTCGACCATCTCACGGGAGCTGCGTCGCAACGCGGCAACCCGCGGCGGCAAACTCGACTACCGGGCTTCGGTGGCGCAGTCCACGACAGTCAGGACAACACGAACGCCCCGTCATCCTTGACTACCGGCTTCGGTCCGTCGGCGGGTGCCGACGGACCGAAGCAGGTGATCGCAGTGGTGCGCGTACGCGCCCTACCTCGCTCCTGTCAGGGGCGCGGTCAGGTCGTACATCGGCATCCCGTCGACAGTGGTCGGCGCGAAGTTCTGCTTCACCCATTCGGTGATCTGTGCGCCTGTGCCGACGCCGCCGGGTCCCATCCCGGCCATTTCCATGCCGTCGCCGATGAAGTAGTGGATCCGGCCCTCGGCCACGTACCGCTGGAACTGCGCGAGGGTCGGCGACGGATCGGTACCGTTGAACCCGCCGATCGGCATCACAGGGCGGCCGGTGGCCAGCTGGTAGCCGGCGGCGCTGTTCGAGCCGGTCGTAGCGGCCGCCCAGGTGTACCGGTCTGCGTCGTGTTCGAGCAGTTTGGTCATCTCAGCGCTGGGCTCGCTGCCGTGCAGCAACCCGCCGCCGGGGCCACCCCCAATCTGTTCTAGCCCGACTGGCTGGCTTCCCGCAGGTGCTGCCGGCTGGTTCCCGGTGGGGCCGCCCGGCGCGGGCCCCGGGCCCGGGGCCCCGGTGGCAGGGCCGGGCGGCGGGATCACCACCGCCCCGCCTGGGCCGACGACAATCAAGCCCGCGCCCGAATACTCTGCAAGGTCGAAAGGCAGGGCCGAGTCGCTGGGCCCTGCGGTGGGTATCGCGCCCCCGTGTGGGGTCCTGATGGTGTCGGCCGCGTACGCGGCCGGGCCCGCCAGCCCGGTGAGCACCGCCGCCGCCGCGGTCGCCGCTGCCAGCCGCCCGTTCAGGCGCGGCCACAGCAGTGCCACCGCCGCGAGGGCCCCGACCACCAGCACCGTCCAGCGCAGCCAGGGCAGGAAAGACGAGCTGCGCCCGAGCAACTCCCACGACCATACGGCTGTCACTGCGAGGATGACCGCCAGGGCGATGCGGATCCGCCAGTCGGTGCGCCGGCGCCAGGCCAGCACCGCACCCGCGCCGACGAGTGCGCCGACCTGCGGGGCCATCGCGATTGTGTAGTACGAGTGGAAGATTCCGGCCATGAAGCTGAACACCAGTCCGGTGACAAGCAGCCAGGACCCGAACAGCACGAACGCCGCCCGTCTGGGATCGATACGGGCACTCCTGCCGCACAACACGATTCCGAGCACGCCGAGGATGAGCGCGGCTGGTATCAGCCAGGAGATCTGACCGCCCTGCTCGAGGTCGAACATCCGGGTGATCCCGGTACTCCCCCACATCCCGCCGGGACCACCGGCCGGCAGTTCACCCAATGGGGGCATCCCGGCGGTCTCTGCGCTCGTTCCCAAATTCATGAGGGCGCTGCCGAGTTCGTTGCCGTTCAGGCGGCCGAGGCCGTTGTAGCCGAGGGTCAGCTCCAGGATCGAGTTGTTTTGTGAGCCGCCGATCCATGGCCTGGACTCGGCGGGCCACAGCTCGACCGTCAGCAGCCACCAGCCGGCGGCGACGACCATCGCGGCCAGTGCCGCGAACAGTTGCGCGATCCGGGCGCCGAGGCGGGGCGGCCCGAACAGCAGGTAGGTCAGCGCGAGTGGCGGCACCACCAGCATCACCTGCAGCTGTTTGGTGAGGAAGCCCAGCCCCACCAGCGCGCCGGTCAGGACCAGCCAACGGGTGCGGCCGTCCTGCACCGCCCGCAGCAGCGCCCAGGCCGAGGCCGTCATGAGCAGCACCAGCAGCGCGTCAGGGTTGTTGAACCGGAACATCAGCACGGCCACCGGTGTCAATGCCAGCACCAGCCCGGCGAGCAGTCCTGCGGCTGCGCCGAAGTACCGCCGCACCGTCGCCCACAAGAGCGCGACCGTGGCGACGCCCATCAGTGCCTGCGGCACCAGGATCGCCCACGAGCTGAGCCCGAACAGCCGCACCGACAGCGCCATCACCCACAGCGAGGCGGGCGGCTTGTCCACGGTGATCGAGTTCGCGGCGTCCGACGAGCCGAAGAAGAAGGCCTTCCAGGACTCCGAACCCGCCTGCACCGCAGCGGAATAGAACGAGTTGGCCCAGCCGGAGGCGCCGAGTCCCCAAATGTAGGCCACCGCGGTCCCGATCAGCAGCGCCGCCAGCAGCCACGGCTCGGGGTTGCGGCGACGCGGGGTCGGCTCGGGCGCCGCGGCCTGCATCGACATGGCTTCGACGGTGGTCACCGGGCGGCTCCTTCGAGGTGGTTTCGGAACACCCGACGCAGGGCGACGAAACGAGTGAGAGTGGCAATCAGATTCGCGGCCACCAGCACCGCCAACTCGAGATGCTTGGAGGCGTCGGGCAGCCAGTGGTGCAGGGCAAACAGGGATCCGCTGGTCAGAGCCAGGCCGACCGCGAACACCGCGAGGCCCTGGGCCTGGTGTTTGGCGGCATCCGCGCGGCCGCGCACTCCGAAGGTGAACGCCCGGTTGGCTGCGGTGTTGAGCACCGCGGTGATCAGCAGCGCGACGAGATTCGCCGCCTGGGCACCGATCACGGGATGCAGTGCCAGGTAGAGCACCGCGTACGCGACGGTCGAGGCTGCCCCGACCGCGGCGAACCGGACCAGCTGCCCGACCATGCCGTGCGGCACCCCCGGCACCAGCGGCTCGCGGCCGAGGCTGGTGCGTAACGCGGCGACCGGCAGAGCGCCGGTGGCCAGTGCCCGGCCGACCCGGAGCACGCCCTTCAAGTCGGCGACTGCGGTCGAGACGATGTCGACGGTGCTGTCGGGGTCGTCGACCCAGTCCACCGGCACCTCGTGGATGCGGAGCCCCACCCGCTCGGCGAGCACCAGCAGCTCGGTGTCGAAGAACCAGCCGGTGTCCTCCACCAGCGGCAGCAGCTGTCGGGCGACGTCGGTGCGCATCGCCTTGAATCCGCACTGGGCGTCGGAAAACTTCGCCCGTAGCGCACCGCGCAGGATCAGGTTGTAGCAGCGCGAGATCGCCTCACGCTTCGGCCCACGCACCACACGGGAGGAGCGCGTGAGCCGCGAGCCGATCGCGACGTCGGAGTGTCCCGACACCAGCGGCGCCACCAGCGGAAGCAGCGCGTTGAGATCGGTGGACAGGTCTACGTCCATGTAGGCGACGACCTCCGCGTCGGAGGCGCTCCACACGGTGCGCAGTGCTCGGCCGCGCCCCTTCTCGTCGAGGTGCACCACACGGACGGAGTCGAACTCCTCCGCCAGCCGGTTCGCCACCGCGAGCGTCGCGTCGGTGCTGGCGTTGTCCGCCACCGTGATCCGGCTCGGATATGGGACGGATCCGTCCAGGTACGCGCGCAGCCTGCGCACGCAGGGCTCGAGGTCGCGTTCCTCGTTGTAGACAGGGATCACCAGGTCGAGAGTGACGGTGTCCACGCTTTCCGGCGGCGGCCGATCTCCGTGGCAGAGAAAAGAGTTCGTCGTCATGACCGCAAATGATGCTGGCCGAACCTGCGACGACCCTGGACTGCGGCTGGCAACTTCCTGTGCGCGCTCGCCGCGCGGGTACGGCGTAGGCGGGAGTATGGCTCCGAGAACCCGCTGCGCGAGCGGGGTCCCGGGCCACCGCCCCGCCTGAGCGGTCAGTCCTGCCGCTCGATCCGCGGCAGCAGCACCCGGAACACCGCACCCTCCCCCTCGGCGGACTCCAGGGTGACGGTGCCACCGTGCGCGGACACCAGCGCCGCGACGATGGACAGGCCCAGCCCGCTACCGCCGCTGCTCCGGTTTCGCGAGGCATCGACCCGGTAGAACCTCTCGAACACCCGCTCTACGGCTTCCGCACTCAGGCCGGGACCGGTGTCGGAGACCTCGAGCACCGCATTCGGCCCCTCGGTGCCGACCCGCACCACTACTTCGGCGTCCTCCGGTGTGTGGCTCAGGGCGTTGCCGACCAGGTTGCCGAGTACCTGACGCAGCCGCGCCACGTCACCGAGAACCTCGGCCAGCCCTGGGCCGCCGAGCACCTCGAGGCCGATCCGCCGCCCGGGAGCGACGGCCCGCGCGTCGTGGACCGCGTCCGAGGCCACGGCGAGCAGATCCACCGGGGCCCGCTCGATCGGGCGCTCGGCGTCCAGGCGTGCCAGCATCAGCAGGTCCTCGACCAGCAGACCCATCCGGGCGGCCTGCCCTTCGATCCGTGCCATCACCACCGCGGTGTCGGTCATCGCACCCTGTCGGTACAGTTCGGCGAATCCGCGGATCGTGGTCAGCGGGGTACGCAGCTCGTGACTGGCGTCGGCGACGAACCGGCGCATCTTCTCCTCCGACCGGCGCGCCGAGTCCTCAGACGCCGCGGTGGCCGCGAACGCGGTTTGGATCTGCGACAGCATCCCGTTGAGCGCGGCCGACAGCCGCCCCACCTCGGTCCCGGCGCCGCGGTGGTCGGGGACCCGGCGGTCCAAGTCGCCCGCCGCGATAGCTGCGGCAGTGTGCTCGACCTCGACGAGCGGACGCAGGCTCCGCCGCACAACGAAATAGCCGAGCACCCCCAGGACCAGCAGCACCACGGCCCCGATCACGACCTGGAGGATCACCAGTCGCTGCACGGTGTCGTCGACGTCGGACAGACTCACCGCCACCGTCACCTTGCCCATCGGCGAGGAGTTGGCCAGCGCCCGCCAGCGCTGCCCGGGGTCACCGACCGAGCCGACCGTGACCGGCTCCGGCCCCAGGTCCTGCGGTAGATCTGGTTGTTTGAAGTCGTCGTTGATGACCAACTGGGTCTGGCCGGCGGGGGCTTGGGTGAGGACGAAGAAGGGGGTCGGTGGCCGGTCGGGCGCGGGCAGCGGTAGCGGTAGCGGCAGTGTCATCGGCGGCAGCGGCGACAGAGCCTCGGGTTTCGCCCACCCGTGCGCCGCGTCGCGCAGCGTCGCGTCGGTGCGGGCGATCAACGAGTTCTCCAGCGACGAGGTAACCGCCACCCCCGACGCGAACAACCCGAGACCCGCGAGGAGCACGAGTGCGGCCATCAGCATGAACCGCAATGGGATCTGACGGACCCGGCGCCCCACCACCATGCCTACCTCTGCTCGCGCATGACGTAGCCGACGCCGCGCAACGTGTGGATCAACCGTTTCTCCCCGGTGTCGATCTTTCGGCGCAGGTACGACACGTACGTCTCGACCACCCCGACCTCACCGCCGAAGTCGTAGTGCCACACGTGGTCGAGGATCCGCTGCTTGCTCAGCACCACACCGGCGTTGACCATGAAGTACCGCAGAAGGGTGAATTCAGTCGGGGACAACGAGGCCGTCTCGCCCGCCTTCCACACCTCATGTGTTTCGTCGTCGAGTTCGAGGTCGGCAAAGCGGATCCGCGCGGGATCGACCCACTGGTCACGCGAAGCCCGCCGCAGGATCACCCGCAGTCGGGCGACCACCTCCTCCAGGCTGAATGGCTTGGTCACATAGTCGTCGGCGCCCAGAGCGAGGCCGGCGAGCTTGTCGTCGACAGTAGCGCGGGCGGTCAGGAACAACACCGGGGCGTCCACACCGTCGGCGCGCAGTCGACGCAGCAGTCCGAAGCCATCCATGCCCGGCATCGTCACGTCGACGATCAGCGCGTCCGGCCGGAACGCGCGCGCCCGGTCGAGCCCCTCACATCCGTTGGCGGCCGTCTCCACCTCGAAGCTCTGAAACCGTAGGCTCACCGACAGCAACTCGACGATGGTCGGCTCATCGTCGACGATCAATACCCGGGCCGCGGGCTTGGTAACACTCACCCGGCCATCATCGGCGCAGCTCCTGGCCACAGCCTGGACGTTCGCTGTGAACTTCCTGTGAGCCGCCCCGGGATCCGCGCCGGCGCCACATGCACTGTAGATGCATGGTGATGACCATGCGCATCTCTATGTATAGAGTTAGGCCATGAGTACGCGATTACGTAGGACGCCGGCAACGCTCGCCGTTCTCGCTGAACTGTCGAGTTCCGCCGGTCCGATATGGGGATTGCAGATAGTGCGCGAGACGGGACGTCCTGCGGGGAGCGTCTATCCGATCCTCGCCCGCCTCGAAGAGGCAGGGTGGGTGGAGTCCGCGTGGGAGACCGATCAGGCCCACTCAGGACCACGGCGGCGCTACTACACCCTCACCGATGACGGCCGGGCACGCGCGACGGCGATGCTCGCGCCGGCGACTCCCGCACCGGCGGCGATCTATCGAGCGAGGTTGGTATGAGAGCGGCTCGGTGGATGGTCCGGACCTGCGCGCGATTGACCCCTGCCGCCCGCAGGGATCGCTACCGCGAAGAGTGGCTGGCCGACCTCGGGCACTGCTCCGAGATCGGAGTTCGAACCGCCACAGTTGTTTTCGGAGTTCTATCGATGACCATCCAATCGCAGAAGGCGAGGTTCCACATGACCGATTCGATGAACGCCCTGTCGACCGTCAAGGCGATCGGGCTGCAGATCGTATGCGTGGTGCTGGTACTCGGAGGCGTGCAAGGCTCGTATGCCTGGTGGTCCTACGCCCTGTGGGGTGTCGGATTGGCGGGCTCGGTGTGGATCGCCGTAGCCGCTGCACACGCGGCGGTTCGTGCACCAGCAGCGTCCCGCGCCCGCAGAGCGGCGAGCGCCGCGATCACCGCCTGTATCGCAGTGCTTATAGCGGCGGTCGTCGAGATCAATCTGCACTTCGAAGCGGTAGATGCCGGTTCACCGAACCGTCCGCTCGTCGTGATCATGGTCGCTACCGGATTCGCCGGTGTCGCCGCATTTCTCACCCTCGCCGGAGCCAGCGTGGCCGCCCTGCAACAGCGGTCACGCTGATCAGCCGGGGTCAGTCGGGTCGATCGCGGACTCACCCGCCCGCGGTCCGCGACACAGACCCTTGATCGCCCTCGGGCTCGTCCTCGATGATGCGACCCGTCTGCAGATCGATGTCGACTTCGCGGTGGCCACCCTCGAGATCGACGAAATCCACCTCGACGGTGGGCCGACCACCCTCCTCGTCCAGCTCGACACCGAGGATCCCCGGCGTCGGCGGAGGCTGCTGGGCGTCGACGAGACGGTTCGATCCCGGCGGACGGCGCATTTCCGAAAACCCACAATCTCCGTCCGTTCCGGATCTCCGCGGCCTGCACCGCTCGGGACAGCGTCGGCCGAACCGTGTCAGCCGAGATTCGCCTTCGGAGTCAGGGGCGCCGCCGCCTGCTGTACATAACCCTTGTGATCGCCGACGGTATTGCGATCGACCGCGCCCAGCACGGCGTCGACCTCCGCCTCCCGAACGAGGACCTCCCCTTGAGCCGCAGCGCGAACTGGCAGGCCAGGCCCGCGATCGCGCCGATCGCCAGGGCCGACGCCGTGTCCACATAGCCCGCGCAGGGCGTGACGGTGGCCAGGCCCGCCACCGCGCCGGTGGCCGCGCCGAGCACGGTGGCCCTGCCCTGCCGGAACCACTCGAGAATCAGCCAGATGACCAGCCCGGCGGCCGCGGCGACATGGGTGTTCAACAACGCCTGAGCCGCGACACCGTTCGCCTGCAGACCGTCCCCCGCATTGAACCCGAACCAGCCGAACCACAGGATTCCCGCGCGGACGATCGTCAGAGGCACCGAGTGCGGCACCGTCTCGCTGTCCGGCCATCCCGCCCTCCGGCCGACCACGACGAGGATGGCCAACGCCGCGGCACCGGCAGACGCGTGGACCACCATGCCACCGGCCCAGTCCTGCGCTCCCCTACTCGCGGCCAGCCCTCGGGGTTGAACAGCCCGGCATCACGGCTGAACGCGATGCTGTGTCCGATGAGGATCCAGACAACGGTCACCACCCCGAGCGGAACGATGTTCTGCTGAAGCATCACAAGGGTGTTGCGGCTCTTGACCATTCCGGCATAGAAGAACGCCAGCCCCGGAACCATGAACAGCACGAGGGCGGCGCAGATCAGGACCCAGGAAGTGTCACCGGCGTCGAAGCGGCGTCGTCGTGTCAGGACCCCAGCCGATCCCGCTCCGTTGTG
This sequence comes from Rhodococcus sp. BE178, assembly GCF_050433545.1. Taxonomy (NCBI): domain Bacteria; kingdom Bacillati; phylum Actinomycetota; class Actinomycetes; order Mycobacteriales; family Nocardiaceae; genus Rhodococcus; species Rhodococcus sp. BE178. The sequence continues at coordinate 85,801 of NZ_JBNPXA010000013.1, forward strand.
CGAACCGCACAGGCGCGGGAGCAGTACCGGCTCTCGGTCAGACGCCGTAGTACCGTGCGACGTCGATCCGGGACAGCGGTATCCAGTCCGACGACGAACCCTCGGCGAAACGTGCGGCGGTCGCGGATCGGCGTTCCCGCAGCGCGACCGCGAGAGCGGGCTCCTCGTCGATCCGTTGCACCAATTGGTAGATAGCCGCGAGATGGTGGAGGCACGGCTTCCGGCGCCCCGTGCACGCGCAGGTACCGGCGTGATCGGCGACATCGCCGGTCAACGAGATGCCCTTGTCGACCAACTCGGCGACCAGACCGTCGGGCAGTTCACCCGCAGCGACCCGGCGGTCGTCGGCGCCGGCGCGAGCGACCGTGGCGCGAACAGTGGCGGACTCGCGCCTGTCCCACAGCGGTACGTCGATCCCGACCGGGAAGGCCTTGCCGCGGACGGTCACGTCCGCGCGGATCCGGCCGGCCTCGGCGACAGTGAGAACGACGGAGCCGTTACCGGACAGCGTACGAGCCTGCGGCAGCAGCGAGTTCGACGACGACGCGGTGGTCGACTCGATGGTGCGGAGCCACACACGGCCCCACGCGGTGACACCGAACTTGATGGCCATCAGTTCGCTCCGAGCGTGTCGAGGTCCAGCAGGGCGCGCAGTTCGGCGTCGGGCAGCTTGGCGAGCACCGCCTCCGGGTTCCCCGAAACAGATTCGGCGACGGCTCGTTTCGAGTGGTGCATCGCGGCGATGTGGTCCTCGATCGTCCCCCCGGTGACGAGGGTATGCACATTGACGGTGCGGCGCTGCCCGATCCGGTGCGCCCGGTCGGTGGCCTGGTCCTCCACGGCGGGGTTCCACCAGCGGTCATAGTGCAGCACATGACTGGCCCGGGTGAGATTGAGTCCGAACCCGGCGGCGCGGAGACTGAGAATCAGGATCGGCGGCCCGTCGGGCGAGGACTGGAAGGTCTCGACGAGTTCGTCGCGGCGCTCCGCGCCGAGGCCCCCGTGCAGGAACGGCACCGTGCCCAGGCCGAGTTCCGAGCTCAGGTGCGCGGACAGCAACTCACCCATCGTCCGGTACTGCGTGAACACCAGTGCCCGGTCGCCGTCCGCGACGATCTCGGCGAGCATTTCGGTTGCCCGATCGAACTTTCCGGAACGCCCCACCAGGTCCCGGTCGTCCGCTCCGGTCAGCTGCGCGGGGTGATTGCACACCTGTTTGAGCCTGGTGAGCAGCGCGAGCACGTTGCCGTGGCGCGCGATGCCGCTGCCCAGGCCGTCGGCGAACGCACTCTCGACGGCGGCGCGATAGAGCCGGGACTGCTCGTCGGTCAACGTGCACGCGACCGTCGAGTACTGCTTCGGCGGCAGGTCGGTCGCGACCTGCGCCTTGGTACGGCGCAGAACGTACGGGGCGATCACGGCGTTGAGCCGTTGCGCGGCGGTCCGCGACCGGCCGGACTCGATCGGGGTCGCGAACCGCTGACGGAACCGGGCCCGGGTCCCGAGGACCCCCGGATTGGTGACGTGGAGCAGCGACCACAGCTCCTCGAGCCGGTTCTCGACCGGAGTGCCGGTCATCGCCACCTTCAGCGTCGCCGGCAGCCGAGCCGCGGCCTTGGCTGCCTGCGCGGCCGGATTCTTGATCTGCTGGGCTTCGTCGAAAACCACCGAGTCCCAGGCGACGTCGGACAACGCGTCGGCGTCGGACCGCAGGACGGTGTAGCTGGTCAGCATCACCGTTCTGTTCGGGAGCGTCACCGGCAGTGCGCGGTTCGCACCGTGGAAGACCACCACCGGCAGGTCCGGTACGAAGCGACCCAGTTCACGACGCCAGTTGCCGATCACCGATGTCGGGCACACCACCAGATGCGGGCCCGCGTCCGCACGCATCGCGAGCAGGGCGACGGCCTGCAGCGTCTTGCCGAGGCCCATCTCGTCCGCGAGGATCCCGCCGCCCTCGCCCGCCAACGCCCGGAGCCAGCCCACACCGTGAATCTGATAGGGGCGCAGGGTCGCCTGGATCCCGGCCGTCTCCAGATCGCCGACGAGCGCGGCGGCGTCGAGGAACTGACGGAGCGACACCGCCGCCGACGGGACAGCCGACTCCCCCGCGTCGAGGGTCGCGTGTGCGGCCACCGGCATCGCGTCGGCCAGTTCGGTACAGGCCGCATCGCCCCGTCCGGACAACCGGGCGGCCTCGCGCCACACCGACACCGACACGCCGAGCCCTTCGTGTTCGGGCCGCAACCCGCGGAGGGCGGGCAACACGGCCGGCAGGTCCACCGCCCGCGCCTCCACCGTGCGTGGTTCCACCCTCGTGCCGTCGACGGGCACCGCGAGCCGGCACGTCGTGGGCCGCCCCGCCGGTAGTCCATTGTCCGCCAGCGCCGCCTCGACGTCGTCGACACCCCACCACACGAGCGTCCCGAGCGCGGGATCGAAGGTGGCCTGCAGCCGTCCGGGATTCACGCTCGACTCGTCCATGTCCGCCGAGACTAGCGCCGCAGGGGCCTCCGCCGCCATCGGAATCGGCCCGGAAGTTCGCAGTTCAGGTGTGGTTTTCCCAACATTGACGGCCGCAGGTTTGCGGTGCCTCGAGGCCGTTCCGGCTAGGGTTCTGCAGCATGGAACGCAGCGACGCCTCGTTGGACGTGTGGCCGGGCAGTGCGTATCCACTGGGCGCGACCTACGACGGTGGCGGCACCAACTTCTCGCTCTTCTCCGAGGTGGCCGACGCGGTCGAACTGTGCCTGATTGCGCGAGACGGGACCGAGACCCGCATCCCGCTCGACGAGGTTGACGGGTACGTGTGGCACGCGTACCTGCCCACGGTCACCCCCGGTCAGCGCTACGGCTTCCGGGTCCACGGGCCACACGACCCGGCGGCGGGTCTGCGGTGCGATCCGTCGAAGCTGCTGCTGGACCCGTACGGCAAGGCGTTCGACGGAGCCTTCGACGGAGATTCGTCGCTGTACACGTTCGGCGAGGACACGTTGGGGCACACCATGACCACCGTCGTGATCAACCCGTACTTCGACTGGGCCGCGGACCGGCCGCCGCGGACGCCGTATCACGAGACCCTCATCTACGAGACCCACGTCAAGGGGATGACCGCGACGAACCCGGAGGTGCCGGAGGAACTGCGCGGCACGTACGCCGGGCTGGCCCATCCGGCGGTCATCGAGCACTTGCGCTCGTTGGGAGTCACCGCGGTCGAGCTGATGCCGGTCCACCAGTTCATGCACGACCAGATCCTGCTGGACCAGGGCCTGCGGAACTACTGGGGCTACAACACCTTCGGGTTCCTCGCCCCGCACGCCGAGTATTCGTCGGTGACGAAGCCGAGCGGTGTCGTCACCGAGTTCAAGGCGATGGTGCGCACCTTCCACGAGGCAGGCATCGAGGTCATCCTCGACGTCGTCTACAACCACACCGCGGAGGGTGATCACCGCGGGCCCACCATCGCGTTCCGCGGCATCGACAACGCCGCCTACTACCGGCTCGACGACGAGGACCCCGAACTCTACAAGGACTACACCGGCACCGGGAACAGTCTGGGTGCCCGGCATCCGCACACCCTGCAGCTGATCATGGATTCGCTGCGGTACTGGGTCACCGAGATGCACGTCGACGGCTTCCGGTTCGACCTCGCGTCCACCCTCGCCCGCGAGTTGCACGACGTGGACCGGCTTTCCGCGTTCTTCGACCTCGTCCAGCAGGATCCGGTGGTGAGTCAGGTCAAGCTGATCGCCGAGCCGTGGGACGTGGGCGAGGGCGGCTACCAGGTCGGCAACTTCCCCGGCCTGTGGACCGAGTGGAACGGCAAGTACCGCGACACCGTGCGCGACTACTGGCGCGGTCAGCCGTCGACACTCGGTGAGTTCGCCTCGCGCCTGACCGGGTCGTCGGACCTGTACGAGGCAACCGGGCGGCGCCCCGGGGCGAGCATCAATTTCGTGACCGCCCACGACGGCTTCACGCTCGCCGACCTGGTGTCCTACGACGAGAAGCACAACGCGGCCAACGGCGAGGACAACCGGGACGGCGAGAGCCACAACCGGTCCTGGAACTGCGGCGTCGAGGGCCCCACCGACGACCCCGGAATCCTCGCCCTGCGCGCCCGCCAGCGCCGGAACATCCTCGCCACGCTCCTGCTCAGCCAGGGCACACCGATGCTCGCCCACGGCGACGAGATGGGGCGCACCCAACAGGGCAACAACAACGTCTACTGCCAGGACTCGACGCTGTCGTGGATGGACTGGACGCTCCTCGACGCCAACGCGGACCTGGTCGAGTTCACCCGACGGGTCAGCGCCCTGCGATCGACGCACCCCGTGTTCCGCCGGCGGCGGTTCTTCGCGGGCCGCCCGGTACGCGACGCCGAGCACAGCCGCGACATCGCGTGGTTGACTCCGTCGGGACGCGAGATGACCACCGCGGACTGGGACAGCGCGTTCGGCAAGGGCCTGGCGGTCTATCTCGGCGGAGACGCGATACCGGAACCCGACCAGCGCGGCCGTCGGGTGGTCGACGACTCCTTCCTGTTGCTGTTCAACGCCCACGACGACGCCCTCGAGTTCACCGTGCCGCACGGCGAGGTCGACTCCCCATGGACCGGCGAACTGGACACCACCGCACCGACGGGGGGCACCGATGTCGTTGTCGCGCCGGGTGACTCCATCGCCGTCCCGTCCCGCTCCCTGCTGGTACTGCGCCGGGACCGAATGCCATGAGGCCGATCACCGCCACCTACCGGCTCCAGCTGCGCGGTGACGCGTTCACCCTCGACGACGCCCGGCGCCTGGCCGACTACCTGGACCGGCTCGGCGTCTCCCACCTGTATCTCTCGCCCATCCTCACCGCCACCGCCGGATCGACGCACGGGTACGACGTCATCGACCCGACCACGGTCTCGGCCGAAATCGGGGGGCGGGCGGCACTGGTCGCACTGTCCGCGGAACTCGCCGAACGCGACATGGGGCTGATCGTCGATCTGGTGCCCAATCACGTCGGCGTCGGCCGGCCACGGGAGAACCGTTGGTGGTGGGACGTGCTGACCAACGGCCGACGGTCGCCGTTCGCCCGGTTCTTCGACGTCGACTGGCGCGAGGACAACGGGGCGGACGGGCGAATCGCACTGCCCGTCCTGGCCGATGAATCCGACCTCGGCGGTTTGAGTTTCGACCACGACCGGGGCACCCCGATGCTCGCGCTCGGCGACCAGCGGTTCCCCATCGCTCCCGGCACCGAGGACGGCAACCCCCGCGAGGTCCACGACCGGCAGGCGTATCGGCTCGTCGGCTGGCGCGACGGGGCGGTGGGATATCGGAGGTTCTTCGCGATCAACGACCTCGCCGCGCTCCGGCAGGAGGATCAGCGGGTGTTCGACACGACGCACCACCAGTTCGCGTCGTGGGTGCGCGACGAACTGGTCGACGGCGTCCGCGTCGACCACCCGGACGGCCTGAGCGATCCGTCCCGCTACCTGCGCACCCTGCGGGAGGTGATCGGCACCGACCGTTGGCTGCTCGCCGAGAAGGTCCTCGCGGCCGGGGAACCGCTCGACCCGACGCTGCCGATCGACGGAACCACCGGATACGACGCCCTCGCCGAGTACGGCGGCGTGTTCGTCGACCCTGCCGGTGAGGCGACGCTGACAGCGCTGGCCGACCGTGCGGGGGCACCCGGCGATGCGGCCTGGCTGCGCGACAACGGAATCGAACTCCGACGGCGTGCCGCGCGCACCGAGTTGGCGCCCGAGGTGCGGCGCCTGGTGCGGGCGGTACTGCGCGACTCGCCGACCTTCTGCAACCCGGACCAGTTGCGCGATGCGCTCGTCGAGGTACTCGTCCACATGCCGGTCTATCGCGCCGACTACGCACCACTGGCGGGCACGATCCCCCGGATGATCGGGGAGACACTCGATCGGCACCCCGAGTGGGCCGCCGCGCTGACGACCCTGGCCGGCGCGCTCACGGATGCGGCCAGCGAAGCGAGCACCCGCTTCCATCAGGTGTGCGGCGCGCTGACCGCCAAGGCGGTCGAGGACTGCCTGTCCTACCGCACCTCCCGGCTCGTCTCACTGCTGGAGGTCGGCGGCGATCCCGGCCGGTTCGGCTGCTCCCCCGCCGAGTTCCACCTCCGCGCCGCCGAACGCGCCCGGCTGTGGCCGAGGACGATGACGACACTGTCGACGCACGACACCAAACGCGGCGAGGACGTCCGCGCGCGCATCGGGGTGCTGTCGCAGGTTCCGGAACTATGGGCTCGCTGCGTCGCCGACTGGGAGATGTCCACCCCGAGCCCCGACGGCACCACCGGACTCTTCCTGTGGCAGAACATGTTCGGAGTGTGGCCGGCGGACGGATCGGTCCCGACGTCCGCCCTGCGGGGACGACTCCACCAGTATGCGGAGAAGGCCACCCGCGAGGCCGGACTACGCACCGCCTGGACGGACGTCGACCAGCATTTCGAGACCGCGCTGCACACCTGGCTCGACAGGGTCGCCGACGGACCGGTCGGCCGCAGCATCGGCCGGATCGCGCAGCAACTCGCCCCGCACGGATGGTCCGACGCGTTGGGACAGAAGCTGCTGCAACTGTGCGGACCGGGCGTCCCGGACGTCTACCAGGGCACGGAGTTGTGGGAGGACTCGCTGGTCGATCCGGACAACCGGCGGCCGGTGGACTATCGGCCTCGCCGGAGGCTGCTGCAGTCGATGGACACCCCCGGCGTCGAGACGCCGCCCCTCGACGGATCGGGTGCCGCGAAGTTGCACGTCACCCGCACCGCGCTGCGACTGCGCCGCGAACGCCCGGACAGCTTCGTCGGAGGCCACTACCGCCCCATGTTCGGCGTCGGACCCGCCCACGCTCATCTCGTCGGCTTCGCTCGCGGCCCGGCCGGTCAGGCGTCGGACGTCATCGTCCTCGCCACGCGGCACAGCGTGCGACTCAATGAAACCGGTTGGGGCAGTTCCAGCATCGCACTACCGAACGGAAGCTGGTTCGACCGGCTCACCGGCGAACTGTATGCCGGGGCTGCTCCGCTGACGAAGATGTTCGAACGACTGCCCGTGGCACTGCTGGTGCGACTGGACCGGCCGTGACGAGTCGAGTCTTGCCCGCTTCGCGTGCGCGCCCGACGCCGTCGCAGCACTGAAGGTCGCTGCCGTACCCGACCAGCCGGGTGTGGCAACGACCTTCAGCAACCCCTACGCCCCAAGGATGGGGCGCGCTACTACTTCAACACCAGACGTGAAGTCGGACCATTTCTCAGCTGAAGGTGGCGAGCGCACCGATCAGGCCGAGCAGTGCGCCGACACCCGCGAGTACGCTGCCGATACCACTCACGACAGGCTGAATCTGCTTGATCAACGCGAGGTCTGCATCAGAAGAACCCATAACCACTCCTCATCCGAATGTCGTTGCGCGGTTGCGCAAGCAAGAATGTACTACAGCACGTAGTAGCCGCGCTACGCGTGAGAGGAGCTCACTCGGAGCCATCGCGCCCGACAGACGTTTGATCGCTGGTAGCGTACCGTCCGCCGCGACGACCACCCCCGCCGGCTGGCGGACGGATACGCCGGCAGCGGCGGGATGTGTGCGCGCCCACGTCACCCGAGGCTTCTCCGCTCGGGTCGAGGGCTGCGGGCGCTCTCGCGCCGCCGCGTTGCGCGCCGATCCCCGCGGCCACGACGAAGCCGATGCCGAGTACGGCCAGGGGATTCGGGATCTGCCGTAGCGCCACGAGTCCGATGAGAGCCGCGATCGCAGGTTCGAGGCTCATCAGTGTGCCGAACGTCCCCGCGTCGAGGCGGCGCAGCGCAACCAACTCCAGCGCATAGGGCACCACCGGGAGCAGCACCGCAAGCCCGAGGCCGAGGAGTACGAGCTGCGGTGTCAGGCGCGCGAAGACGTCCGGCGCTGCTACCAACGTCGTGACAACCCCGGCGACCGGCATCGAGATGGACAGGCCGGCAAGGCCGCCCACCTCGTCACCGACCTTCTGCGTGAGCAAGATGTATGCCGCCCAACACACGGCAGCGCCCAGTGCGAAACCCGCACCCGTCGGATCGACGTGGCCGCTCCAGGGTTGCGTCAGCAGCACGACACCGCCGCCGGCGACCAGCGCCCACAGCCGGCCGACTCCGCGGGTTCGGGTCACCGCGATCCCCAGGGGTCCGAGAAACTCCAGTGCACTCGCAGTTCCGAGAGGGATCCGCGACGCGGCGGCCATGAACAGCATCGTCATGCCGGCAGTGGCCACACCCAGTGCCGCCGCGGAACGAAATGCGCGGCGAGTGAACTGCTCTGGACGTGGTCGAACGATCGCGACGAGGAGGAGACCGGCCCAGGCGAGCCGTAGCCAGGCGGCACCGGCTACACCCACCTGGTCGATGAGCGCAACCGAGGCCGCGAGACCCAGCTGCACGCACAGCATCGCAGAGAGCGCCATCCCGGCTCCGGCCCGCGATGCACTTCGGGCCTCGATCGTCGTCATCACGTCAGTGAACCGAACTCATCCGTCAAACTCCACGCGAATAAAGTGGACTGATCGTTCACGAATCCTGAACAATGCCTGCATGGACCTGCACCGACTCCGCATCCTTCTCGAACTGTCCCGGTGGGGTTCGATGCGCGAGGTCGCCGACGAGCTCGGAATGACCACTTCTTCTGTCTCCCAACATATTGCGGCGCTGGCCCGAAGGATCGGCACGCCGCTGACAGAACCCGACGGTCGACGGGTGCGCCTGACCCCGGCGGGCCGGCGACTCGCCGAGCACGCGGTGACGATCCTGGCCGCGGTCGATGCCGCGATAGTGGATCTCGACGTGGACGCAGCGCCGGCCGGTACGGTGCGTGTAGCGGGCTTCGCGTCCGCCATTCGGCGCTCGCTGTTGCCGACCATCGCTCGGCTCGGGGCGGCTCAATCGGCGGTGACGGTCATGATCGCCGAGCAGGAGCCGTTCGAGGCTCTCGAACGGCTCGCCCGCGACGACGTCGACATCGCGCTCACGTACGACTACAACCTCGCTCCGGCGACACTTCGCAACGACTTCAGCGCGACCGCACTCTGGACGATGAAATGGGGCCTCGGCACACATGCGGCCCAGCGCCCCGGCCCGCTGTCCTCATACGCAGGCAGCAACTGGATCGTCAACTCGCGCAACACTGCAGACGAAGAGGTCCTACGCATCCTCGCCTCCATGGCCGGCTTCATTCCCCGGATTACCCACCACATCGACAGCCTCGAGCTCATCGACGATCTCATCGCCGCGGGCCACGGCGTCGGTTTGCTCCCCCTCGAGCGCACCCGCCAGCACTCCGAGGTACGGGTCAGTAGCCTCGACGATCTCGAGGTGATCATGCGAACCTATGCCGTCATTCGCCGCGGTCGCGAACAATGGTCGCCGCTGCGGCTCGTACTGGACGAATTGAACGCCGAGGAGCCCTGATCCAGGAACAAGACTGCGAACGCTTCCGCGCAACCGCGTCCACCCCATCACCGGTAGCGGCACCGGCGAGCATTTTTCGATGCGACCGCTGTCGTCCGCCCCGCGATCTCACTTCCTCACGGCCGACACCAACCACCGGTTTCCCTGCCGCAACTGCTTCAGCACCGAGTGTTCGGGCAGCACACGCCCGTACCGCCGCGCGAGGTCGTCGACGGTCACAGCGGTGGCACGCCAACCGTACGAGTCGAACCAGGCCTCCGGATCCGCGGGACCGTTCGAGTGCAACAGGGCGAGCCAGTCGCGCCGACGGAGGGGGCTACCCCGGAACAGCGGTGCGTCGTCCATCGCCGCCGTGAAGTCGACGTTGGTTATGGTGGCGCCGATCGCACTTCCCGCTCCCGACAACTCCCCCGCGTGCCGCATCAGGGCGTCCACGCCGTCCTCGGGTAGATACGCCAGCAGACCCTCGAGGATCCAGGCTGTGGGGACGTCGGGACCGAACCCGGCTCCGCGCAGGGCCGCGGGCCAGTCGTCGCGCAGGTCGATCGGCACCGTGACGCGGGCCGCCTGCGCGGGCGAGACACCGTCCAGGACGGCGTCCTTGAACTGCACCATCTTGGCGGTATCGAGTTCGTAGACGGTCACCGGCTGCGGCCAGGGCAGCCGGAAAGCGCGCGTGTCCAGGCCGGCGCCGAGGAGGACGAGCTGCCGACAGCCCGCCGCAACGGCGTCCAACACGAAGTCGTCGAGGAACTTCGTCCGCACCGCGACCCACGTCGTCAGCTCCTCGCGGCTGCCGTCGTCCATCTGATCGGTCGGCGGATTCCAGCCGGATGCTCCGACGAATTCACCGGCCCACGGGTCGTCGAACAATCTGTCGGCGCGACCGCTCTCCATCGCGCGGGCCGCTGCGACGAACACCGCGGTCACTCCGACGCCTCGAGGTTGATTCACGGCGGCACCTCCTCGGTCCACCGTCGATTGTGCTCCCGGTCACCGAGAATGCACGTCCGCGCACCCCGTCGGCCGAATATGGTCCAGGTCACATGACCGTCAAGGACTGGAGGACATACCCATGAGCGCGAACCGTTTCGTCGGCAAGGTCGCTTTCATCACCGGAGCCGCCCGCGGCCAGGGTCGCGCCGAGGCGGTCCGGCTCGCGTCCGAGGGTGCCGACATCATCGCGCTCGACGCGTGCGCGGATTTCGACTCCACCGCCTACGACGGCGCGACCGAGGCCGATCTCGCCGAGACCGTCGCTCTCGTCGAAGGTCTGGGCCGCAAGATCGTCGCCACCAAGACCGATGTCCGGGACTTCGACGCGCTCGCGGCCGCCCTCGCCGACGGCATCGGCACCCTCGGCCGCCTCGACGTCGTGGTCGCGAACGCTGGCATCTGCTCGGGCGCCATGTCGTGGGAGATCACCCCCGAGCAGTGGCAGGAGACCCTCGACGTCAACCTCACCGGCGTCTTCCACACCGTCAAGGCCGCGATCCCGCACCTCATCGAGCAGGGCGAGGGCGGCTCCATCGTCATCACGAGTTCGGTCGCCGGCCTGCGCGGCCTGCCGTTCCTCGGGCACTACGTCGCCAGCAAGCACGGCGTCACCGGACTCGCGAAGACCCTCGCGGTGGAATTGGGCGCACACAACATCCGCGTCAACACCGTCCATCCCAACGGTGTCGAGACCGGCATGCAGGTCAACGACATGCACGCGCTCGTCCAGGAGTACAGCACCACCCTGGCCCCGATCTTCATGGGCAGCCTGCCGGACCAGATCAGCCAGCCCGAGGACATCGCCAACGCCGTCGCATGGCTGGCGTCCGACGAGGCCCGGCACGTCACCGGCATCCAGCTGCCGGTCGATCTCGGCACGCTGATTCGCTGACGCCACCCCCGGACGGCTGCGATGTGCACGTGATCGGTGCATTCTGATCACGTGCACACCTTCGAGGTCTGGGCCCCCCTTCCGAGTTCGGTGCGCGTCGAGGTCGACGGGTACGCGCACGAGATGACCCGCTCCCCCGACGGCTGGTGGCGCGCCGACGTCGCCGCCGAACCGGGCGCGCGGTACGGATTCGTGCTCGACGGCACGCCGCCGGTGCTGCCCGATCCACGCTCGCGACGGCAGCCGGACGGGGTCCACCTGCCGTCGCAGCTGCATCGGCTCGATCCCGCAGGCTGGACCGACTCGGCGTGGACGGGCCGCCAACTGGCGGGCAGCGTCGTCTACGAACTGCACGTCGGCACCTTCACGGCGGAGGGCACGTTCGACGCCGCGATCGCCCGGCTCGATCACCTCGTCGATCTCGGCGTCGGATTCGTCGAACTGATGCCGGTCGCCGCCTTCAACGGCACCCACAACTGGGGCTACGACGGCGTGCTCTGGTACGCGGTGCACGAGGGCTACGGCGGCCCGGACGGCTTGCAGCGCTTCGTCGACGCCTGCCATCGGCGCGGACTGGCGGTGATCCTCGACGTCGTCTACAACCACTTCGGCCCGTCCGGCAACTACCTGGACCGGTTCGGCCCGTATCTCGCGGACGGCGCCAACTCGTGGGGTCGCGAGGTGAACCTGTGCGGCCCGCACAGCCACGAGGTGCGTCGCTACATCATCGAGAACGCGCTGAGCTGGTTCCGCGACTTCCACATCGATGCGCTGCGCCTCGACGCCGTCCACGCGCTCGTCGACAACACCGCCGTGCACCTGCTCGAGGATCTCGCGGTGGAGGTGCACCGACTGTCGGCGCACCTGCGACGGCCACTGACCCTGATCGCGGAGAGCGACCTCAACGACCCCAAGATCATCTCGGCTCGGGCCGCCGGTGGCTACGGCCTCGACGCGCAGTGGGACGACGACGTCCACCACGCCATCCATGCCGCAGTGTCCGGCGAGAGGCAGGGATACTATGGCGATTTCGGCTCCCTGCAGGCGTTGTCGCACACGCTCACGCACGGCTACTTCCACGCCGGCACCTTCTCGACGTTCCGGGGCCGCAACCACGGCCGCCCCATCGACATCCGCAGGATTCCCGCCGACGCCCTGCTCGCGTACACCTGCACCCACGACCAGATCGGCAACCGCGCCACGGGCGACCGACCCGGTTCGTACCTCACCGCGGGTCAACTCGCGATCAAGGCCGCCCTGGTCCTGTGCTCCCCGTACACACCGATGCTGTTCATGGGCGAGGAATGGGGTGCGCGAACACCCTTCCAGTACTTCACGTCTCACCCCGAACCCGAACTCGCGAAGGCGACCGCGGAGGGTCGCCGCCGCGAGTTCGCGGAACACGGCTGGGACAGCGCCGACATCCCGGATCCGCAGGATCCTCGAACGTTCCAGCGATCGAAACTCGATTGGGGCGAGACGGCGATCGCGGCGCACGCACGGTTGCTCGAGTGCTATCGGGAACTGATCGCGTTGCGGCACAGCCGCGCCGATCTGACCGACCCGTGGCTCGAGCACCTCAAGGTCGAATACGACGAGAACGAACGCTGGCTCGCACTCATTCGCGGCGACCTGCGGATCGCCTGCAATCTGGGCACCGACCCGGTGACCGTGCCCATCGGCGGGATTCCCCTCCTGTGGTGGGAGGAGCCGACGGTGGACGAGACGGCGTCGGCGATCGTTCTGCCCGGGCACTCGTTCGCGGTTCTCGACGCCGGCCGGATCGGATAGCCCGGAACAGGACGGCGCAGCCTATACGGTGACGTCCGAGTAGGGCATGTGCTCGGACACCCAGGGAAATACCACTTCCATGAGCAGCAGCACGAGCGCGACAACGAGGACGATCAGGAGTAGTGCCTTCACCGGCCGGGGGCCGGGGAGCGCGTGCCAGAGGTAGCCGTACATTCATCGCTCCTGCAACGCCGCGGGACCGTGGCCCGAGGACTTGGGGATTGTTTCGACGAGCATGGCATGCACGATCATGCGCTCGGTGTTCGAGAACAGCGGATGGCACGTGGTCAGCGTCAGCATGCTTTCCAGCCCGGGGGCTGCTTCCACCCAAGCGGCGCCGGGCAGCGGGTTGACGACCTCGACGTCGGTGGGCACGGTGATGTGCCGCCCCAGGACGTGGGCGTAGTCGCCGTCCGAGACGCGATCGGTCTGCTCGGGGCTCAGACAGGCTTCCGCCGCCGCACGCCTTTCGGGCGAGGCCGCCTCGAGTGGGAGCAGCCGGTAGGTCATCCATTGGAACTCGGTCTCCACGACGACGGCATCGCACGACGCGAGCCGATCCAGGTGCTGGAACACCGCACCGGTACCGATGCGATGCCCGGCGAGCGCGAAGTTTCCTGCCTCGCCGGGCATCTGCGTCTCGGGGTAGTGGCCGGGGCCGGCCCGCAGGTCCTCGTTGCGGGTGCCCTCGACGACGGCGTACACGGTGTCGAGGGCGGGGAGGTGGACCCGCGCGAACCCCTCGCCGAGCGCCGGGGGCAGCGGGGCAACCGGCTCATCACCGGCCGCCCCGGAGTCGTTGCCCCAGGACTGCTCCAGGTGGGCGTTGACATCGTCCTGCAGCCGCCCCGAGACGATATTGGTCCAGAACGCCTCATAGATGACGAAAAGCAGGACGAGGACCCCGGCCGTGAGGAGCAGTTCGCCGAGAATCTGCCCTGCGCCCGGCCGCGGCCGATGCGGGCCCGGAACCTTGCTGTCACTCACGGACCGGGGCCCCTTCCACAGATGTGTTGAACTAGCTGCCCGCGTTGATCATGACGCTTCCGGTGCCGCCGAGAAGATCATAGAGAAGCACGGACAGGCGACCGAGCCCGTCGATCGCGGCGGAACCGGTGGTCTGGATGTCGCCGATGACAATCGGGAACGGGAGGAAGAGCACGAGAATTCTCCTTCGAAGGGCGGCCGAGTGGACGGCCGCGAGACAGATGGTCGGCTGGTGCGTGGTATTCGATCGGTGTGGCGGAGCGGGGCGGGTGCGACCAGGTGTAGGTCGCACCCGCCCCGCTACCGTGTGCCGGCTGGGGGTTATCCCTCGCCGGACACCCGCCTGCGGTTGCGCAGGGTCAGCCATGCGCCGCCGACGATCAACGCCAGCCCCACACCGGCGAGCCAGATGACGTTCGCCCCCGTCACGGGCAGGGACGGCGACTGGTCCGGCTGGGTCGGAGCCGGCTTACCCGGAGCACCGTTGTGTCCGGAGTCGCCCGGCTTGGACGGCTGCTCCGGCGAACCAGGTCCGCCCGGCTGGTTGGAGACCGGAGGGGTCGGCCACTCGGAGCCAGATCCCGGCGGGATCAGCGATCCGTCCCACGGCGGGATCGGGATGGGGAGCGGAATGATGATCAGCCCGTTGCTGCTGGTCTTGTTCTCGAGTCCCAGCACCACCGATCCGTCCGCGTCACCGGCGAGGGTGACGGAGACTCCGGTCGGCTTGCCGTCGATCGTGACGACGTCCGCACTTCCCTCGTTGACGCCCCACACCACGTCGCCCCACTTGACGTTGGTCACGTCAGTGTGGGCGCCGGTCTCGACGAAGGTGATCTCGGTGTCGAGCGGGAACTGGACCCGGCCGTCGATGACGGCGGCGTCGCACTGGGCGGTCGGGGTGACCGATGCGCCCGGCTTGACGTCGAGGATGCAGGTACGCGCCTCGTCGTCGACGTCCGTCCATGTCGCCGTGACCTGGAACGTCGTGGACGGGTCCTTCGTGACCTGGTTGCCCTTGGGGCCGGTCACGATCTTCTCGATATCCACATCCGTGGTCGGGATCGGGCGGTTGTGGATCTCCACCTTCGCCTCGTCTCCGGGCACGATTGCGACGGTGTTGCGGTAGTCCGCGTCGCCGGCGTCCTCAGCCACCCAGTAATACGGCCGCGCCCAGGCGATGCCGGGCAGGGGGTTGGGATCGACCTCGGAGAAGGTGACCACGGTGTTCCGCGGCAGCACGTCGCCGGACTTCCAGCTGAAGCCGTTTCCTGCGTTGAGGGTGATGGTCTCGCCCACTGCCGGGAAATCGGTGCCCGCGGGGAGCGCCGGATCGATGCCGTCGATCCGAACCTGGAACTCCGCGCCTGAGGGCAGGTCGGCTTCGGTGGCGGGGATGGGGTCGTCGCCGTCGAGGATGTACTTCGTGAACTCGACCGAGCCGAAGGCCCACAGGGCCTCGTTCGTCAGCGTGATCAGACGCCCCTCGGTGGGATCGTCGGACACGATGCCCGTCACCGAGCCATTGCCGTTGTCCTTGAGCCAGGACTCACCGTTGGGGTCGGTGCCCCACTGGATCGTGCCCCACTCGACGCCGGCAACATCCGGGCGGCCAACCTCGGTGAAGGTCACCTCGGTGCCGACGGGAAGCTTGGCGTTCAGCGGCGTGGCCACGCCCTTCTTGACGGTCAGCGTCTCCTTGGCGTAGTTGACACCGTCCTTCCAGCTGGCCTCGACCGTGAACTCCACGTCGTCGCCGATCTCGCCGGCGGCCTCGCCCTCAACCTGCTTGAGGATGCGCAGGGTGCCGTCGTTCTTGTCGACGAAGTTGACGACCTCGACCTTGCGCAGGTCCTTGCCGATGGTGACCACGCCGGACTCACCGATCGTGACATCCCCGGTGTATGCGGGCACGCCATAGGCGAGACCATTGCCGTTGGCCGGAACCGTCTCGGTCAGCGTGATCTTGGTGCCGCCGGGCAGGTTCTCACCGAACGGAACCGCGGTGCCGTCGGACGGGAGCGTCAGCGTCTTGGACTGCGGAACGTTGTTCGCGTCGGTCCACGTGGCGACCACGTCGAACGTCTTGGGAACGTCCTTGTTGAACGCCTCCGGGCCCGTGAGCTTCTTGCTCAGCTCGAAGGTGCCCTGCGTGATCTTCGCCTCGTTGGTGACGGAGACCGTGTTCGCTGCCGCATCGGTGCCGATGACGAGCGTCTTCGGTTCGATGACGGGCGCCGACCACGTCACACGGTCGGTGTCCGTCGGCTGAACCTCGGTGAAGGTGACCTTCGCTCCGATGGGCAGGTTCTTCAGATCGAAGACCCCGCCGTGCGTCAGCGTGAACGGGCGGATCTCGTTACCGGAACCGTCACCGAGGTCGATCTCCGCATTGACGACGAAGGCCTCGTTGCCGGTGAGTGCGCCGAGCGCCTCACCGATGACGGTTTTGGTGATCTTCGCCGAGCCCAGGACGGCCTTGTTGACCAGCTTGACCTCGACGTTGCTCTTCGGCGTGATGGTCACCAGCGCCTCGGTGCGGTCCGCGTTGAGCGTCACGCCCTCTGCCGGGCGAAACGTCCCCTGCTCGAAGTAGACGCCGTCGACCTTGGGCAGGTCGATCTCGGACAGGCGGATCTGCCAGCCGGTGCCGCGGGGGTAGAAGCCACTGACCGGCGTGCCGTCAGCCTTCACCTTGACGTTGTAGGTCTCCGACGGCTTGTCCATCTCCGGGTTCTTCCCGGGGGCGAACTCCTCGACCTTCACGGTGAACTCGGTGCCCTCCGGGAACTTCTCGGAGGAGGAATCGATCTGCTTCAGCAGCGAGAACGAGCCTCGCGCCACACCTTGGCCGGTGCCGCCACCGCCCCATTCCTGCTTGACGCCGTGCGAAAGATTCGGGCCGCCTTCGTAGGCGAGCGTGTTGCTGTACTCCGTGCCGCGCTGGTCCAGTCCGCCGCTCGTGGTGCAGAGGGTGTAGTCGATGTAGTACCGCGTCTCACGGCTGTAGTCATTCGCCTCCTTCGGGAGGGTGAAATCGATCCCGTCGGCGGTACGTGTGACCGTGGTGCCGGCAGTCAGGTCACGCTCCGCGTTGACTCCGCTGTGGCCGAGGAAGTCCTTCGCGATGACCTTCAGATTGAGGTTCTTCTTGAGGTCACCGCTGACCTCACACACCGTCATCGTCTCGGAGAACGTGTCGGTGATGACCGCGGGATCGTTGCGGCCCTCGAGATGGCGTCCGGGGATTTCCACGTGCCAGTCCATGGTGGTGCCGGCCGACTGCTTCTCGCCGGCGACCTCCCGCGAATCGGTGTTGATCTTGCCGTTCTTCTTGCCGTTGAAGTCGGGACCCTTCACCGAACCCTTGACCGGCGTGCCGTTGACGGTCGCCGTGTTGGTGAACACATCTCCGGAGTCCGGCACTTTGTCCTCGGTGAGGCAGGTCCGGTACGTCACGTAGTAGTACTGCTTCGGGTCGACCTTGCCGGCATCCTTCGGCGTGATCGTCACGGAGATGTCTTTGGCACCAGCCGCGGCGGTGGAAACGATGTCGAACTCGCCGGTGACGTCGGTGCGTTTGGGCCCTGAGCCGTCCGGCCCGGGCAGACGGTCGGCGCGCCAAACCTTGAGCCCAAGGCCCTCCTCACAGACGGCATGATTGCCACCGAGAGTGTCCGCAATGGTGACTACCTTGCCGGGGCTGGTTTCGATGAAGCTGCCCGGGACCGTGATGGTCCACTCGGCCGCCTTGTACCGCTCACCATGCAGGAGATTGCCGGACTTCTCCGGCCCAGTCTTCGGACGCCAGTCCTGCCCGACACCGGGCGCGCTCACCGTCGTGCCGCCGATCCTCACGGAGTTGTCGTAGACGGCTTGCAGGCCGTCCTCCCCGGGGAGATCCACCTCGCCGCTGGTCGTGCACGAGGTGTACTCGACGCGGTAGAGCTTGCCCTTCTCGAAGGGTGCGCCGTTAGTGATCGTGATGCCGACCGCACCCGCGCCGCCAGGCTGGGTGACGGCGACGCCGCCGGGGACGTTCTTGAGATCGCCCGGGCGACCGGACAGCAACTTCGCGTTGAGCACTGCGTCCTCGCACAGCTTCATGTTGCTCGAGAGCGTGTCGCTCAGGGTCACCGAACCGTTGCCAGCTGTGTCCAGAGCGGCCAGGTCGGCGCCGGGGATGTCAATGGTCCAACGCACAGACTGCTTGTTGTCCTGGAGCTTGCCGGACTTCGTGGCCTCGCCGATCACGCGGCCATCGCTGATGCCGCCCTCGCCGGGCAGATCGACCGGCACGACCTTCTCGTTGATCTCGAAGTCGATCGTCTCGGACGTGGTGTACTCGACCGCCTTCGTGAAGACCTCGAAGTCGCCGAACACTTCTTCGGGGCGATCCGTCACGGCGTCGGTGAGCACACAGGTCATGACATTGGTGGCGGCCACCAGATTGCAGGTGCCCCAGGCCGTCCCGTCGTCGCCCTCGAGGACGAACGCGGGGTTGGTCCCGAGCTTCAATTCGGCAGGGAACTTGATCGTGAACTCGTCGCCCGACTGCGGGTCCGCCTTGCTCGCGTCCCAGGTGCCCTTCACAGTGACGGAGTCGCCGACCGTGATCTGCTGGCCGTTCTTCCCCTCGACCTGAACGTCGGTGATCTGTACATCGATCTTGGGATTGAGTCCGCGCGGGGTGACCGCCGCGCTTCGCTTCGCCGTCGTCGGGGCCACGCTGGTCGTGCTCGCGGGCGACTTCGACGTGGACGCGGACGGCGCCTTCGTCGTGGTCGCGGGCGACTCCGATGCGGGCGCCGTCGTCGTGGTTGCAGGAGCCTTCGTCGTGGTCGCGGTCGACTCAGACGTGGACGACTCCGGCGTGGACGCGGGCGGCGCCTTCGTCGTCGAGGTGGCCGGAGTGGTGGTCGTGGTCTCGCTTGGGTCCGCCGAGGCAACCGGGGCGAGCGAGAACGACGTCAAGACCAGGGTCAGGGCCATGAACATCAACCCCAGCGCCGTCCACCGAGACACCACCCCCTCTCCGGCACGGCGAAGGAAGACACGGTTACGCATGGGTTATACCTTTCGTTACACACACAAATTTTCTATCGACCTGCCGGAGGCTGCCGACCTGGCACACGGGATTCTCAGATCGGCCCTGCCCCACTCCGGCGGCCTACCCGAGGACCGGGAACGACTTGCAACTACCCCCGGGCGGCGCCACCAAAGTGCGCGCAAGTTCGGATGTCGACGCTGCGACCGGCGAGCAGTCTTCGGGCCGCGCGTGACGCGGCCACAAGGCTTGCCATTCGACCCCTTCCACTGAACGGCACAAGTTGGACAACTATCCATATATACGATCGGGGGACACACGCGCTGAGCCGAACCAACGTTTGATTCCGGGCCTTCGGACCACAGACGAGCGCCGGTACGTAGCGAAACCTGTTGCGCTACAGGGCGATTGAGTCGCTTCCAGCGAGAGCGGAGCGAACCATGGAGCAGTCGCGGCCGAGCGGAAACTTCACCCCCGGAATCACCCTCATCTACTGGTCGCCCGTCCAACTCCGTTGGTCATTCGTTTGGCGGAGGCGCCCGCTTTCGCGACGGCGGGGTGGCTGCGGACTGCAGTGTCGGCGCACACTCCACCGCGTGTGAGTGATGTACACCACTGTCCCGCAAGGAATCTGATGCGATGACGGGACGAGCTGGTGAGGATCTCGCGGGAAGCGATGTTCACGGGTCACGTACCCACAAAGTCGTTCAAGACCGAGCGCAAGGTCGAAGCATCCCATCGGGTGATCGATTCGGGCCGGACGATCGCCGCCGGATCGAGGCGGCCGCCGCCCAGGGTGATCAACCCCTCGACGGTGCCGAGTGCGCCGAGTTGCTGCGGTTGCGCAAGCAGGTCGCCGAGTAGAGGCCCGGATGACTGACCTGCTCGAGGCATCGCCCTCCGGACACTACGAATACTGCACGCGTTCTGCAGCAACAGGATTGATTCTTCGGATGAAGCGGCGGGCAGAGTTGGCGGTCAAGATCGCCGAATGTCACCGAGCCTCGGGTGGAGTGTACGGGTCGCCGAAGATCATGGCCGAACACGGGATCGTCGGGATCAGTTCACGCACGAGTACTACTACCGGTATACCTTCATTGAGCAGTAATTCACCGCGATCGTCCCGGATCGGGTCGGTGTTGCACAACCCCGCGTCCACCGTTCTGGGGGAACCTCGCGGCGACCACTACCGGATCAGAACGGGACGGCGGTCACCACCACGTTCTCCAGATACGTCCCGCGCCCCTGCGCATCCTTCACGATCTCCCCACCACACGTCACGATATGCAACTCACGCGGACCACCAGCACCCTGGAACACCCACTCCGGCAACACCTGCTTGACGAACCGCTCCATCCGCGTCACCTTCCACCGGGTGACCACCCCGTCCTTCGTCAGATACACAGCATCACCCGGATACAACGTGTGCATCCAATACAACGCACCCTCACCCTGATTCGCGTTGTCCACATGACCGGCCACCAGAATCCCGCCATCCGGCGCCTCGATCGGCGCCGACCCGGTCCAGTACGTCACCGCACTCACATCCCGAGGCAGCAACAAACTCCCGTCCGCCGCCAACCCCAACGGATCGAGCGCCGTCTCCACCCCGATCGCCGGAACCACCACGCTGTCGTCCGGCAACGGACCGAACGGAATCTGCGGCCGGTCCGCTGGATTCGCCGCCGCCGGACCCGGCTTACGCGCCTTCCCGCCGTCGCCGATCACGGGCGCCGGCCCAGCAACGGGGTCGTGGACTCCGTCCGGCGACAAGTCGAACGTCGACTCGGGCACCGGCGCCGCGGACGCCGACTCCGGTTGCAGGCCACGGAAGACCAGAAGACCACCACCCGCGAGCAGCACCAACGCCATGACTACCAGCAGAATCGTCCCGCTCCGACCCGACCCACGCTTGGCCGCATGCTTCCCCACGCTTCACAACCCTCTCCATCACCCCCGACGTGAACGCGGGTGGCCCGAGACGGTTCTCGTCTCGGGCCACCCGGTCAATCATCAGCGGTCATCACAGATCTGTGACGTCACCTTCCGCAGCCTTGCGCCTGCGCAGTGCCATGAACAGGACACCAGCCGCAGCGACCAGCAGCGCCAGTCCACCGGCGACGAGGCCCGTGTTCAGACCGCCGTCACCGTCGGCGCCCAGACCCGAATCGATCAGCGCACCCTTCTCGGTGTCGGAGTTGCCGGCGGCTCCACCATTTCCGGCATTCCCGTTCCCGGAGTTGCCCGCGTTGCCGGGAGTACCCGGGTCACCGGGCGTACCGGGGTTGGCGGGAGTACCGGGATTGCCACCGGGCGTACCGGGGTTACCACCGGGAGTACCGGAGTTACCGGAACCCGATCCGGCCGAACCCGAGTTCTCCTGCGAACCAGCAGAACCCGACGAGCCGGCCGAACCCGCGTTCTCCTGCGAGCCGGAGTTCTCCAGCGAACCCGCTGCGAGAGATCCGGCCGCGAGCGAACCTGCCGCCAGAGAGCCCGCCGCCAGCGAACCGCTGCCGAGGGAACCCGCCCCGAGGGAGCCGAGCGAACCGAGGCCCAGCGAGCCGAGCGAACCCGTTCCGCCGGGCTGTTCCCCAGCGGTGACCGTCGCGTCCGACGGATTCGATTCGATCGGAGCCTTCGACGGCGGGGTGCCGGTTGCCGTGGCGACGTTGTCGATCGAGCCGGCCTTCATGTCCTCATCCGTGAACGTGTAGGTGGCCTCGCAGGTCACCGACTCGCCGGGATCCAGCGAGTTGTCCGGGCACGTGATGTCCGACAGCGTTCCGGTGCCGGAGAACTCGTTCTCCTTGACCTTCACCTCGGTGAGGGTCTGATCACCGGTGTTCGTGATCGCGAACTTGTAGGTGACGGTGTCACCCACCTGGACGTTCTCGCGCGGCTCCGCGGTCTTCTCGAGCGTCAACCCCGACTTCGGATCCCCTGCCAGGTTCTCCTCGTCCTGGGGCGACTCGATCGGAGTCTCGGTGCCCGGAGGCGTACCCGTGGCGATCGCGACGTTGTCGAGCTTGCCGGCGTTGACATCGTCCTGCGTGATCGTGTACTTCGCCGAGCACGTCACCTTCGCGCCGGGCGCCATCGACTTCGCCTCTTCCGGGCAGGACAGGTCGGTGATCTTTCCCGAGCCCGAGAACGCGCCCTCGGCCACCTTCACGTTCGACAGCGTCTGGTTACCCGTGTTGGTGATGTCGAACGTGTACGTGATCTCCTGGCCGACCTTGAAGTCCTCGACACCCTTGGGCGACGCGGTCTTCACGATCTCGAGGGCAGGCTTCTGGTTGCCCGACAGGTTCACGTCATCGGGTTCCGAGGTCACGTCCCCACCCGACGGCGGGGTACCGGTCGCGGTGGCGGTGTTATCGAGAGTGCCCCGATCGACGTCGGACTGGGTCAGCTCATACGTGGCGGTGCACACCGTAGACGCGTTGGGCGCCAAAGGCTTCGACGCATCCGGGCAGACGAAGTCACTCAGTTTCGTCTTGTCACCCGAGAAGGCGACCTCGTTCGGATGCACGTCCGTCAGCGTCACATTGCCGGTGTTGGTCATCGTGAAGCTGTAGGTGACGGTCTCACCCACCGCGAACTTGTCCGCCTCGGTCGGCGTGGCGGTCTTCTCCAGGCTGATCGCCGCCTTCGGCTCGCCCGACAGCGTCTTGTCCGACGGCTTCGACGTGACCGGCTCACCCGACGGAGGCGTCCCCGTCGCGGTCGCGGTGTTCTCCAGCTTGCCGGCATCGATGTCGGCCTGCGTCAGCGTGTACTTCGCCGTGCAGGTCGTCGACTCGCCCGGTGCCAGCGACTTCGCGCCCGCTGGGCAATCGAACGCCGACATGTCGCCGTCACCCGTGAACTTGGTCTCGTTCGGATGCACGTCCGTGAGCGTCACTTCACCGGTGTTGGTGATCTTGAAGGTGTAGTCGATCTCCTGGCCGACCTTGTAGGACTCGGTCGTCGACGGCGATGCGTCCTTCACGATGGACAGCGACTTCGCGGGATTGCCCTCGAGCGTCTCCGTGTCCGGCGGGGACGTGATCGGTTCACCCGTCGGAGGCTTGCCCGTCGCGGTCGCGGTGTTCTCGATGCGCCCGCTGTCGATGTCCGCCTGGGTCAGCGTGTACTCCGCGGTGCACGTCACCGTGCCGCCAGGGGCCACGGACTTCACCGGGCAGTCGACGGCCGACAGCTTGCCATTGCCGGTGAAATCACCCTCGTTGACCTTCAGATCGTTCAACGTCACGTTGCCGGTGTTGCTGATCTTGAAGGTGTACTTGATGGTCTGGCCGAGCTTGTAGGCCTCGGCTTCCTTCGGCGACGCGATCTTGTCGAGCATGATGCCGGGAGTGGCCGGACCGCCGACGAGAGGGACGCTCGACTCGTTCGAGTTGACCGGCTTGCCACCCGGATCGGTTCCGGTCGCGGTCGCGGTGTTGTCGAGCTTGCCGCGGTCGATGTCCTCCTGCTGGAGGACGTACGTCGCGGTGCACGTCACAGATGCCTTGGGCGCCAACGACTTAGCACCATCGGGACAGGTGAAGCCCGACATGTCCGCCTTGCCGGTGAACGTCTTCTCGACCGGCTTGACGTCCTTGAGAGTCACGGCGCCGGTGTTCGTCATCTTGAAGCTGTAAGTGACGGTCTTGCCGACGACGAAGTCTGCAGCCGTGTTCGGCGACGCCGACTTCACCAACTCCAGGCCGGGCTTCTTCGCCGCGTTGGTGAACGTGCAACTGGTGCTCTTGCCGCTCTGACCAGCCGGAATCTCTACGGTGATGGTCGTGCCTTCACCGGACTTCTTCGTCTGGGTCTTGGCGTCGACGCACTCCCACGTGGTGACGTAGTTGTCGAGGCTTGCGCCGCCCTGGGCGGTCTCCGTGAGGGTGTAGGTCTTGCCCGCAAGTCCGAGGACCGGGCCGGCAGCCTGGTCCTGGATCCCCGTCTTGGTGCCCGTCGTGGTCGCCGTGTTGCCCTCGCTCAGGCCACCACCGGAGATCTCAAGGCCGAACTGATCGTCCGTCCCGACGCGACCGTCGGGCAGGTTCTTGCGCAACTCGATCGTGTTCGGATCATTGCAGGAACCCATATCGGTCATGGACGAGCTGGTCAGGTTGGCAGGGACTGCGTTGCCCGTACCCGGATCGACCTTGAGGAGGCTTCCGCCGCCACCGACGAACAGGTAGCCGTTCGGCCCGAAAGCAATCGAATTGCTCTTCTTGAAGGCCGTCGATTCATCCGTGATCGCCTTGCCCGTCAGAGTCTTCTCGGAAGACGTCGGCATCGGCCCCTGGACCGAATAGATGCGGCCGTTATTGTCCCCGGCCGCGACGATGAACAGGTTGCCCTGTGCATCGAAAGCCATGTCGCCGTTGCCGCCCGGGACCGTAGTCTTCTTGTCGAACTTCACCTTGAGGACGACACCGAGGGACGCGTTGTTGGCAGGGTCGTACGCCCCGAACGTGAACGAATCGGCGCCATCGTCCTTGCCGCCGTAGTAGTACAGGCCGTTCGCGGGGTTGATCGCACCGTGTGTGTTCTTGACCTTGGCCTTGTCCGACTCGCTGGTCGTCTTGCCGGACGCGGCGTCGTACTCGTAGATCCTCCGGTCGTCGCCGTCATCTTCCGAGGATGTGTAGATCGCGTAGGTCCCGCCGGGACCAATACCGAGCTGGTTATGCCGGTAGCCCTCGCCGCTCGGCTCAACCGGAAACGCGTCGGTGACGGCCCCGGTGTTCGGGTCGATCCGCTTCGCGACACTCGAACCGTTCTCGACTGAATACAGCACATCACATCTCAGGTTTTCCGCCGCTGCTGCGGTCCCTGCGCCGACCGTTACGGTCGACACTGTGGCCACGCCGGCGAACATCGCCATGACCACAGTTCGGATGACGCCCTTACGCAGAGCGCCGCCTAACCTCCCCATTTGAGGCCCTTCTTATGAACGCCCGGCCGAACCCAGCCACGGCGAAATGGATGATGAATGGACAATCACCCCGACGCCGGACATACAAACACAAACGTCGATACAGCCCGCACCACCCGAATCGACGCGCCTCACCCCCGAACGGATGGGGAATTCGAATGAAATACCCTGTTCAACAACATGATTCGATAGATTGTACTGAAGTGCAAAACGCATATCGAAGACCGGAGGTGAGGCGGCAAATCACCCTCATTTTCACCCGTTGAAAGTTGAACCAAAAGTCCCGAGCCGGACAGCCCCCCACCTGGCACTGGGCATAGCAGTTGCGGCACACGGCATCCGAGGCGTTGCCACTCGGACACGAAAGCGGCCGGTCCGATCTGCAGATCGGACCGGCCGCTCGAGCCGTTACACGTCAACTACATGTCAACGCCGGCGCAGCATCCGCGCCACCAGGATCGCGGTCGCGATCAGGATGACCGCGGTCGCTCCGGCGGCGATGTGCATGCCGTCGACGAAGGCCGCTTGGGCCGAGTCGACGAACGCGGCCGCCTGCTCCACCGGCATCGACTTCGACACCTCCACCGCGCCGCCGAGCGTGCCCTGCGCGATGTGCGCCTGATCCGCGTCCAGCGC
The DNA here is from genome assembly GCF_050433545.1 of Rhodococcus sp. BE178. Classification (NCBI taxonomy): domain Bacteria; kingdom Bacillati; phylum Actinomycetota; class Actinomycetes; order Mycobacteriales; family Nocardiaceae; genus Rhodococcus; species Rhodococcus sp. BE178. The sequence goes on from NZ_JBNPXA010000013.1 coordinate 111,545, forward strand.
CGAGACGTCCAGGCCGCGACGGAAGATCGCGAGCACCACACTGCCGAGCACGGCGACACCCAGCGCCACTCCCAGTTCGTACGCGGTCTCGGAGACCGCCGACGCGGCACCCGCGCGTTCCGGCTCGACCGCGCTGACCACCAGGTCGGAGGTGAGCGTCAACGCCACGCCGACTCCGGCGCCGGCCAGGATGAATCCGACGACGAACGCCTCCGGCCCACTGTCCGGCCCCAGCGCGATCATCACCGCTGCACCGAGGGCGGCGATCACCAGTCCGACGCTCAGTACCCGGCTGGGCTCCCAGCGACGCACGAGCCATGCCGCCGCGAGCGACGCGGCCGCGCTGACGAGCGTGCCGGGCAGCATCAGCAGACCCGCCTCCAGTGGGCTGTAGCCGAGCACCAGCTGCAGGTACTGCGATCCGAAGAACAGCACGCCGGCGAGCGCGAAGATCGACAGCAGGTTCGTCACGACCGCCGTCGAGAACGCCGGCCGCGCAAACAACGACAGATCGATCATCGGGTCGGCGAGGGACCGCTGCCTGCGGATGAACACCCAACCGGCGAGGGCGCCGACGAGACCGACTCCGGTGAGAATCCACGACGGGCCGTGCACGACGGATTCCTTGACCGCGTACACCATCGGGATCATTGCCACGATCGATAATCCGGCGCTGGCGAGGTCGAAGCGCCCCGGCTCCGGGTTCTTCGACTCCGGAATCACCAGCGGGCCGAGGGCGATGAGCGCGATCATCACCGGAATGTTGATGAGGAACACCGAACCCCACCAGTAGTGCTCGAGCAGCCAGCCGCCGACCAGCGGTCCGGCCGCGGCGCCGCCGCCGGCCATCGCGCCCCACACGCCGATCGCGGTGGTGCGCTGACGCGGGTTGACGAACATGGTCCGGATCAGACCCAGTGTCGCAGGCATCAGTGTTGCACCCGAGACGCCCTGCAGGACACGGGCGGCGATCAGCATCTCGGGGCTGGCCGACCATGCGGCGATCAACGACGCCAGGCCGAACCCGGCCGCACCGATGAGAAGCAGCTTCCGGCGCCCGATCCGGTCGCCGAGCGTGCCCATCGTGACCAGCAGGCCGGCGAGTACGAACGAATAGACGTCGATGATCCACAGCAGCTGCGTGCTGCTCGGCGCCAAGTCCTCACTGATGAACGGCAGCGCCAGGTCCAGCACTGTCGCGTCGACAGAGATGAGAAGGACCGCGAAGGCGAGCACGACCAGCCCGAGCCAGTCCTTCCGGCCGGCCCGAACGCCGTGCGGATCCCGCACCGTACCCAGAGACATCTCTACTCCCACGAAACTTCTTCGATGAACGAAAACCGACCAGAAGGTGAACCGTCCAGCCGGTACAGTGCCCAACCCAGGGTAGCAGTTCACCGTCCAGCCGGTACAGTGATTTTCATGGCCTCCGACACACGCGATCGCATCCTCGACGCCCTCGAACGCCTGCTGCACGACGTCGGCGTCGCCCACGTGACGCTCGAGGCGGTCGCCACCGCGGCAGGCGTCTCCAAGGGCGGTCTGCTCTACCACTTCCCCAGCAAGGAAGCGCTGCTCGCGTCGATGGTCCGCCGTCTCGGCGACCGGTCCGACCAACAGCTCGCCGACGCCGTCGCCGGCGGGCGGACCGTGTCCGAGATCTACCTGCAGTACCCCGGCGCCGACTCGGCGGACGAGATGGCGCTGTACCGTTCGATGCTCGCCGCGATGCGCAGTGCCGACGGGCAGCACGACGAGGTGCAGCAGGCCGTCGCGGACGTCATGCGATCGTGGGACGACGGGCTGCTCGCCGAGATCGACGATCCGGTCCAGGCCGAGATCGTGCGCCTGGTCGGCGACGGCATCTACCTCGCCGCCCTGCTCGGCCTACCCGAGCCCGACCCGGAACTCCACCGCCGGGTGGTGAACCGACTGCTCGGCCCCACCGCGGCGGCGGAGGACGACTCCGCTACGTGAGGTAGCGGTACGCCGGGGACCCGGGCTCGAGCTGTTCCACCTGGAGGCGCGAGGCACGCATCCGGTCGAGCAGGTCGGTCAACCCGTCCGCCGAACCGAGCTCGACGCCGACCAGCGCGGCACCCGTCTCCCGGTTGTTGCGCTTGACGTACTCGAACAGGGTGATGTCGTCGTCCGGCCCGAGCACCTCGTCGAGGAATCGACGCAGCGCACCCGGCTCCTGCGGGAAGTCCACCAGGAAGTAGTGCTTGAGACCGAGGTGGACAAGCGAGCGCTCGAGGATCTCGCCGTACCGGGACACGTCGTTGTTGCCACCCGAGATCAGGCACACCACGGTGCTCCCCGGCTCGACATCGAGATGACCGAGCGCGGTCACCGACAACGCACCGGCAGGCTCGGCGATGATGCCCTCGTTCTGGTACAGCTCCAGCATCGCGGTGCAGATCGCGCCCTCGTCGACCTGGGTCATCGCGAACTTCTCCGAGCCGTGCCCCGTGCGGGTGCCCGCCACCAACGGCAGCGACGCGTGCGAGACGACGCTCGCGCCGAGCTCGGAGACCACCGCGTAGGGCAGGTCGCCGACCCGCTTGACCGCGGCACCGTCGACGAACGGGTCGACCTCGGGCAGCGTCACCGGGCCACCGGCGACGAGGGCCGCCGTCATCGACGCCGCCCCCACCGGCTCGACACCGACGATCGTGGTCTGCGGCGCGCGCTCGTGCAGGTACGTGGCGATGCCGGCGATGCAACCGCCGCCGCCGACCGGGACAATCACGCTGTCCGGCGCCTGACCCAGCTGCTCGAGGATCTCCGCCGCGATGGTGCCCTGGCCCGCCGCGGTGCGGGCGTCGTCGAACGGCGGCACCATGGTGGCGCCCGTCCGCTCGACGTCGGCGGCCGCGGCGGCCGCGGCGGCGTCGTAGGTCTCCCCCGTCGGGATCAGTTCGACGAAGCCACCGCCGTGGACCATGATCCGGTCGCGCTTCTGCTTGGGCGTGTTGGCCGGAACGTAGATGCGCCCGCGGATCTCCATCGCCCGGCACGCGAACGCCACACCCTGCGCATGGTTGCCGGCGCTGGCCGTGACCACACCCGCGGCGCGCTCGGCGTCGTTCAACTGCATGATCAGGTTGTAGGCGCCGCGCAGCTTGTAGGAGCGGACCACCTGAAGATCTTCACGCTTGAGGTACACCCGAGCGCCGGTCAGCGCCGACAGTCGATCACTGAGCTGCAGGGGTGTCGCGTCGATAATGTGCGCAATTCGCTCGGCAGCAGCATCGATCTCGTCCGCGGTGAGAGCGGGCGAGGTGACCTTCAGTTCTGCGAGTTTCGGCGAATTTGACACCCAACCATGTTCCCACTGCGCACCCGGTCGCGCGCAACCGCCCCGGCATCGACGGACGGGCGTCAATCCTTCCGCGAGAACTGCGACGGCCGCGGCACATTCCGCAGATTGGACTTCGCCATCTGAACAGCTTCTCCCACACCGCCGTTCATCACCATCCGCGACATCGCCAGCGCGAAGCCACGCACCTGCTCGCCGGTGATGGTGGGGGGCAACGACAGCGCGTTCGGATCGGTGACGATGTCGACCAGCGCCGGACCGTCGTGGTCGAGCGCCGACCGCAATCCCGACTCCAGATCGGCCGGATTCTCGATCCTTCGGGAGTAGATCCCCAGCGCCGCAGCAACAGCCGCATAGTCGACGGACGGGACATCGACACCGAAATCGGGCAGGCCGTCGACCAGCATCTCGAGCTTGACCATGCCGAGCGTCGAGTTGTCGAACACGACGATCTTGACCGGCAGCTTGTACATCGCGACGGTGAGGAGATCGCCCAGCAGCATCGACAGCCCGCCGTCACCCGACATCGCCACCACCTGACGGTCCGGCCGCGCGAACTGCGCGCCGATCGCGTGCGGCAGCGCGTTCGCCATCGAACCGTGCAGGGCCGACGACAGGAACCGGCGTCGGCCGTTGGGATTGAGGTAGCGGGCGGTCCACACATTGCACATGCCGGTGTCCGCGGTGAAGATCGCGTCGTCGGCGGCGAGGTCGTCGAGGATCGACGCCGCGAACTCGGGATGGATCGGGACCCGCTGCTTGGCCGCCTCGGTGTAGGCCCCGACGACCTTCGTCATGAGCTTCTCGTGCCGGTCGAGGGTCCGGTCGAGGAAGCCGCGATCGGACTTGCGGTCGACGAGCGGCGCGAGCGCCCGCAGCACCGACCGCGTGTCGCCGTGCACCGCGAGGTCGACGCCCGTGCGCCGGCCGAGTTTCTCCGCCGCGATGTCGATCTGCGCGGTGCGCACGTCGTCGGGCAGGAACTGGTCGTACGGGAAGTCGGTCCCGACGAGCAGCAGCAGATCCGCGCCGTGGATGCCGTCGTGCGCCGCGCCGTAGCCGAGCAGACCGGTCATGCCGACGTCGAACGGGTTGTCGTACTGGATCCACTCCTTGCCCCGCAGGGAATGTCCGACCGGGGCACCGATCGCGTCCGCGAGGGCGAGCAGTTCGTCGCGGGCGCCGCGGACACCGGCACCGGCGAAGATCGCCACCGCCGACGCGGTGTTGATCGCGTCGGCGAGCGCCCGGACGTCGTCCTCCGCCGGCACCACCGACGGGGTGCCGGTCCGCACGAGCGGGGGCGCCGAGCCCTCCGCCGGCTGATCGGCGACATCGCCCGGCAGCGTGATCACGGCGACCCCGGACTGCGCGATCGCGTGCTGCATCGCGCTCTGCACGATCCGCGGCGCCTGCACGGGGACGCTGATCATCTCGTTGTACCGGGAGCACTCGACGAACAGCCGGTCGGGATGCGTTTCCTGGAAGTACCCGGTCCCGATCTGCGCGCTCGGAATGTGGGACGCGATCGCGAGCACCGGCGCGCCCGAGCGGTTCGCGTCGTACAGGCCGTTGATCAGATGCAGGTTCCCGGGGCCGCACGAGCCCGCGCACACCGCGAGCCTGCCGGTGATCTGTGCCTCGGCCGCGGCCGCGAAGGCCGCGACTTCCTCGTGCCGGACGTGGACCCAGTCGATGCCACCGGATGCCGATCCGCCCGTGCGCCGCACCGCGTCCACGACCGGATTGAGACTGTCTCCGACGATGCCGTAGATACGCTGCACGCCCGCATCCACCAATTGGGAAACGAGTTGATCCGCAACAGTTTTCGCCGCCATATCCGCCTCCGCCCGAACGGTCCGGAATCGAGAGCTTGCTTCTCGCAGGCTACCCGGGTCCGCCCCGTTCGGCGCAGAGACGACGACTGTCCCGGCGAGCTAGTCCTGCGGGGACAACACGAAGACCGGAATCTGACGCTCGGTCTTGGTCTGGTAGTCGGCATAGGGCGGCCACGCCTCGACCGCACGCTTCCACCACTCGGCCTTCTCGTCGCCGGTGACCTCGCGCGCGATCATGTCCTGCTTGACCGGACCGTCCTGCAACTCGACGTGCGGGTCGGCGACCACGTTGTGGTACCAGACCGGGTGCTGCGGGGCGCCGCCGAGCGACGCGACCACCGCGTACTGCCCGTCGTGCTCGACGCGCATGAGCGGCGTCTTGCGCAGCTTGCCGGACTTGGCGCCCTTGGTGGTCAGGACGACGACGGGCTTGCCCTCCATCGTCGTTCCCTCGGTGCCGCCGGAGCGCTCGTACAGATCGACCTGGTCCGCGGCCCACGAGCTGGGGCTGGGTTCGTATTCACCGGTGAGAGGCATGTATCCAGTGAACACCGCGCACATGATCTTGACCACCCGAATGCCCGGACGCTGGGAGTTTCGTCCGCCTCCTCCAATTGTTCGCTGGACCGAACTTCGAAGTATGCGTACTCTGAACTCACCGGAGGAACGGACCGAAACCAGGAGACGAGGTGATCGCGATGACGACCGCAGCGCCGTCACGCCACACACGTCACCGGTCGAGTCTCACCGTCGACATCGCCGGCACCGCCTGGCCGCTCTACAAGATCGAGGCTCTGGTCGCCGCGCTCGGCGTGTTCCTCCTCGTCCTGGCGATCGCACAGGTCCTGCAGACCGCGGTCCTCACCGCCGCCGCCGTGGCGGTCGTCGTCTGGTGGACCCGGCGCGCCATGCTCGCGCACCGGCGCGACTGACCGGATCCCCGGTCAGGGCCCGAGCGGACCTGTAATTCTCTGCGAGCAACGGCCGGCTTGCGGAATGTCATGACTGTGCCGTCGTGGCAGTTGCAGCGCCGTCCTCGGTCGTCAGTCGCACCGGGACCCCGGCGGGGTCCAGCGGAACATCCACCGTGGTGTGACCGTCGGCGGAGACGGCCTCCACCGCGTAGCGGGTGCCGTCGCCGGGGGCGACGACCATGCCGACGTCGCCGGAATGCGACCGTAAGTCGACCTCGGCGCGCGTGTCGGTGACCGTCAGGTCCCCGGAGCGGGTGTCGGCCCGGACGACACTGCCGTAGGGCACCTCGATCTCGTAGTGGGCGATGCATGTGGGGTGCCCGACCGCGAAGCGATCGGGACATCGCGTGGTGATCGTCAGGCCGCCCCACTCCTGTTCGATGGTCTCCTCCGGCTTGTCGCCGTCGGTGTACTCGAAGGTCCGGCGAACCTGGATGTCGTGGCGGTCGGCGCCGACGATGTGAGCGTTGAGAGCGGCGGTGGTGAAGCCGATCTGCTTCGCGCCCGAATCATCGAACTGCAGTACGACGGTGGCGATGTCGCCGGCGTAGGTGTCGCTGCGCGACTCCTGGCTCGTCGTTCCGCTGGTGCAGGCGGTGAGCGTGACGGCGGCAAGTGTCATCGCCGCGACACCGCTGCCGCGCCGACACCATCGGAGACCCCGGGTACGAGGTGTGACGGATTCAGCGACGGACATGACGAACCTCCTGAACGAGCAACGCGGCGGCGATCAGCACGACGCCGACGGCGAGAGAGAAGACGGGCGAAGGACCGGCGAGCCGACCGTCGTCGCGGAGTGCACCCATGACGTCGACGGCGGCCACGCCGTTGAGGACCGCGTACCAGAGCACCAGGTAGACGGCCTGGAACACGCGAGGACTGCGGACGATCGAGCCGATCAGGAGTGCGAGCGCGGGAATCAGGGCCGCGCCGGTGACCCACGCGGCAATGCCGCTCACATCCGCTGCCGCCAGCATCCGCAGCAGCGGTCCGGCACCGGCCAGGACCGCGATGAGCACGCCGGCACCCCACTGGGCGACGAGTCGCGCGCGGAACGACACGCCACACTCCACGAGAGGATCGACGCCCTGTTCGAGGGCGTGCGTGCCCAGACGCGACCAGATCAGCACCGGCAGCAGCCACGCGAAGAGCAGCGCGGTGTCGACGCCGTCGGCCGGGACCACCAGTGCCGCACCCGTCACGATCGCGAGCGCGAGCCACCACCACCGCGACACGCCTCCGAGGTGGATGCGCACCTCGCCGACGAGAAGCCCCCAGAACGGGTTTCCGCGGGCGACCGGAGACAACGTTCGTGCGGTCCCGGCGAAGGCGGTCGACGCGCGCGCGACAGGCGATTCGACAGAAGTGGTCGCCGACGAGCTCCCGGCACCGATGCGCCGGGAAAGGCGGCCGCGGCGTGACGGGTCGAACCGACTGAACCACAGGGCCGGCAGTGCCGCGACGACCGTCGAGGCCACCGCCAGTCCCACCCCCGCGACGACGAGAGACAACGCGATATCCATACCGGACCACGCGAACTGCCCGAGCGCACCGGGTTCCGCTGTGAGACCGATGGAGATCTCGTCGTTCGCTCCGGGGTACTGGGCGGCCAGGTCGGCTTGGAACCCTGCGGTCGTCTCGGCGTAGATCAGGGGAAGGCCGGCAAGGAACATCGCGGGATACGCGAAGAACCACACGATGTTTCCCAGACCGCCTCGCAGCGGCGGGATCGTCTCGAAGACGATGGCGGCCGCCGCCGCGACGGTGAGGACCGGGAGACAGAAGAGCACGATCGGCAGCCACAGCGCCGTCAGGTCGAGGGTCGAGGATTCGCCGCGGAGCAGCTGCATCACAGGTGCGATCAGCGCGAGTGCCACAGCCATCGCCGCCAGCACCAGCAGGTTGCTGAAGTACTTGCCCAGCAGGTACATCGGAGTGCGCAGTGGGCTCGCGGCGAGTGTTTCACCGACGCCGGTGGAGACGTCGCGGCCGATGCTGTCCCGAACGACGTAGAACCCGAACAGCGGGAGCCACAGGCTGCCGATCATCGCGAGCATGACCCCGACATAGCCGCTGTCATATACGCCCCGGAACGATCCGACCTTGACCATCGCGTAGGTGGCCGACGCGGGCGGGATCGCGACGTAGCCGAGGGCGAGAGCTCCGAGCACGGTGACCAGGAACGCGGGACGTCGCGAGCGGTCCCGGAAATCTGCGAGCGAGACTGCGGCGACTGCAGTCGTCATCGGGTCACCTCGAACTGCGCGGTCGCCGGACCCACGGCGAACATGTAGGCGTCCTCGAGATCGGGTTCGACCGGACACGCGTCGGCAGTCGGCGGGGCGGTGGCGACCGCGCGGACCCGTACGCCGCCAGCCGTGCGGACGGTCCTGGTGACCATGCCCCGCCGACGGATGTCCGCGGCCGCATCGGCCGGCACCACCGACTCCCACACCGTCCCGGTCGCGGAGCGGAGCAGATCCGCGGGAGCGCCGCGCCACCGCAGGTGCCCGCCCGCGAGAACCGCGATGTCGTCGGCGATCGCCTCGATGTCCGACACGATGTGGGTGGACAGGATGACGATTCGGTCGGACGCCAGATCACCGAGCAGGTTGCGGAACCGCATGCGCTCCTCGGGGTCCAGCCCCACCGTGGGTTCGTCGACGACGAGGACCTCGGGATCGCCCAAGAGTGCCTGCGCGATCCCGAGCCGTTGGCGCATGCCTCCGGAGAACTTGCCGACCGGCCGCGAGCCCGTATCGGCAAGGTTGACGAGTTCGAGCAACTCGTCCACCCGCGCCCGGGCCGATCGCGCACTCAGCCCCTTGACCGCGGCGAGGTACCGCAGGAACTCCCTGGCACTGAGGTGCGGGTAGACCCCGAAATCCTGTGGCAGATAGCCGAGTACCCGCCGAAGGCTCGCGGGCCGGACCGCGATGTCGGCGCCGTTCCAGGTGACCGAACCGGCGGTCGGGCGGGTGATCGTGGCGAGAATCCGCATCAGCGAGGACTTTCCGGCTCCGTTGGGTCCGAGAAGACCGAGCACGCCGGGTCCGATCCGCATCGTGACGTCGGAGACGGCCGGTTTGCCGCGATACGTCTTGGTGACATTGCTCAGCTCCAGTTTCATGGGTCCTCGTTCCTCTGCGAAATCACTTGCAGCAAGCGGACCATTCGACAGGTGATGCGGGCACTGGGTCCACGCGGCGAAAACGGGGTGGTGCCAGCACCACCCACGAGGTGCGCTCCGGACCATTCGCACCAGGCAACCAGCCCGATAGGCTCTGCGGGGTGCCCTCCGACGAACCGCTCACACCTCTCGCCGCGATCACGCGGCGGCGGTTCCTGCTCACGGGTTGGCCGTGGCGCGCACTGGCCTATCTGTTGACGACGCCGCCGGTGGTACTGGCGGCAGCGTTGCCGTTCTCCGGGCTCGTCGCGCCCTGGATCGTGCTGGTGGTCTGGGCCGGAGACGGCTCGTACCCACAGCCACTCGGCACGGTTCTGTTCCTGGTCGTCCTCGGCGCGATTCTGGTCGTGGGACTCGGACCGCTGCTCGCGGTACCCCTCGCGGCGCTGGAACGACAACGGATCAGGCTGGTGATCCCCGGCCGGGCGATCACCGCACATCGCCACCCACCCGCAGCAGGATTGTGGCCGCGGCTGCGAACGCGATACACCGAGGCGGCCACCTGGAAGGCACTCGCCTACGCGAGTCTGTTGATCGTCGTGGCGCCCGCGGCATACGTCCTGGCGGCGGTGTTCGTGTTGCTGATTCTCATCATGCTGGCCAGCCCTCTGCTGGTGAGCGAGGGGCAGCCGGTCGCGCTGGGACTCAGCCAGCTCACGTCGGCCCCGCAGGCTGTCCCCTACGCGATCGCGGGTCTGGCTCTGCTGCCGACGATCCCGTACGTGTTCGCGATCCTGGCGGGTCTCCATGCCGTGATCGCCCGGGCGCTGCTGCTGGCCGACGACCCGGACAATCTGCGCGCTCAACTCGTCGAGGTCGCTCGATCCCGCGCACGGTTGGTGGACGCGTTCGAAGCCGAGCGGCGACGAATCGAACGGGACCTGCACGACGGCGCCCAGTCTCTACTGCTCAACCTCACTCTGCAGCTCGGCATGGCCCGGCTCGATCTGCCGACAGGATCTCCGGCCTCGGCGAGTGTGGCGCACGCGCACGAGCAGGCCAAGCAGCTCATGACCGAACTGCGGCAGCTCATCCGTGGAATCCATCCGCGGGTGCTGACCGACCGTGGCCTGCCCGCTGCGTTGCGCGAGCTGACCGAGGACGTGGCGATTCCGGTGACCGTCACCGCCGACATCCCGCGCCGACCACCATCGCATGCCGAGATCGCCGCGTACTTCGTGGTGGTCGAAGCGCTCAACAACGTCACCAAGCACGCCGATGCCACCGAGGTCGCGGTGACCGCCCGCATTCAGGGCGACGCGTTGACCGTCGAGGTCGTCGACGACGGCCGCGGTGGTGCCGATCCGGGCCGGGGCAGTGGCCTGACCGGCCTGGCCGACCGGGTCGCCGTGATCGACGGCAGAATGCTGTTGTCCAGCCCGCCCGGCGGGCCCACCATCGTCCGTGTGGAGCTTCCGTGCAGCCAGAATTGACAACCGACATCCGGGTGGTGCTCGCCGAGGACGGCGCGCTGCTGCGAGAGAGCCTTGCCCTGATGCTCGAGCGGTTCGGATTCCTTGTGGTGGCAGCGGTGTCGGACGCCGACGCACTGGAATCGGCTGTGGCCGAGCATGCCCCGGACATGGTTGTCACCGATGTGCGGATGCCGCCGGGGTTCACCGACGAAGGGTTGCGTGCCGCCGTGGGGTTGCGGCGCCGGTACCCGGATCTCGCCGTCGTCGTGCTGAGCCAGTACGTGGAACTGAGTTACGCGGACGACCTCCTCGGCGGGGAGGGCGGTCGGGTCGGTTACCTCTTGAAGGACCGTGTCGTCGACGTCGAAGACTTCGCCGCCACGCTGCGGCAGATTGCGAGCGGCGCCACAGTCATCGATCCCACGGTCGTACGCCAACTCTTCCGCCGCCACCGCGACCCGCTGTCCGCACTGTCACCGCGCGAGCGCGAGGTACTCGCCTTGATCGCCGAGGGCCACTCCAACATGGCCATCGCGAAGCTGTTGTTCATCACCGAATCGGCGGTCGGCAAACACGTCGGGAACATCTTTGCCAAGCTGGTTCTGCCGCCGACCGACGATGCGAACCGCCGGGTCCTCGCGGTGCTCGCGTACTTGAGACGCGACGAGGTGGACTAGTCGACACAGGGCGGCCCTCGGGACATCCTCCGTACCACCGAAACTCCCGGGTGCATTTGTGGCGGACCATTCCGGGATACGCTGACCTACGCATTCTCGCCGAGGCGACACGCACGACACGCCGCCAACCCCGTCTGGCGAGGTTCGACGATGGCGCGATACGAGGTCTGTCAGGTGGCCGAGGACATCTATCGCACCGCCGACGACTGACCCGACGAACGGAGAATCGATGCGAACCCGCCGCTCTCCCGCACCCCTCATCGTCGTGCTCGGCGCCCTACTGACAGTGGTCGCACCCGGGCCGGCGCAGGCAGACGCGCCGCAATCCGTATCGACGGCGTGCGGATCACCCCTGAGCGCAAACGAGGTCGATCGAGTCCTGGAACTCGCCGACACCTCAACCGTGCCGGGATCCGGGCTGGACCGCTTCGAGGCCGCCGTGGAGCGGCACCGCGAGATCACCGACATCCTTGTTGCGCACAGGGATCGGCGCGGGCTGTTCTCCCTCGGACTGAACGCCGTGGAGCACGAGGCCGTCCTGCCCCTGCAGCGCGACCCCGCCGCACTCCCCGACCGACGATGGTCCCCCGCGATCAGCTACGACCTGCTGGCCCGCTATCTCCGCAATGTGCACGCCGAGTTCTCCGGCACCGCCACCGACCCCGCGTGGGCGAACTACTTCGCGATGACCCGGCAGTGCTCACTGAGCCCGGCGCGGGTCGCGATGGCCGGCTACAACGCCCATCTCACCGTCGATCTCGCGCACGCGGTCGCGACCAGCGGAACCACCACCGACAACGTTCCCGACTACTACGAGATCGTCGATTCGATTGCCGTCAGGGGCGGTTCCATCGTCACGCTCTCGAAGGATCTCTACGGCGCCGACCTCGGGCCGCTGTGGCGGTTCTACTTCGTCGGTGAGGGACTCGACCGCCTGGCCGGGAACAGCGAGCCGTCGAAGCTGCTGCTGCGCGCCGCCGACAGCGGATACAACACGATCACCCTCGCCAACGGATTCGCGCTGCAGGACCCCCGGACCGCGCAGCCCGCCGACCAGGAGATCGACGGGCTGTGGCGCGCCACCGACGGCGCCCTGCAGACCCTGTCCGACATCGGCGGACTCTGACGAACCAGCCGACTTCGGCGCGCGTGGCTCCTGTGAGTCTCCTAGGAGTTTCGACCAACCGGACAAAACCGGCAATATCATGGGGCTTGCAGCAACAGCAGCGGTGCGCCCGAGAGCTGCCCTCGAGGACGCCGGTGGACGTGCCGCGCCGGCCACGACACCGTCGACCGCCCACCGGGACGACGCGATCCGACCCCGCCACACCGACCCGAGCCGAACCGAACCGACGGTGCACCCGAGACGCAAACCCGTCCGGGGGCCGTGCGGAAAGGATCGCCATGGAACACAGGAAGCAAACCCCGGACACGGCGGGCAGCGCACGCCGGGTACTCGCGAGAGTCCTCGTCACGCTGTCGTTGGCGGCCGTCCCCCTGGGGCTGGTCGCAGCACCGGCACTCGCCGATCCCGCGACGCCCGCAACCAGCCCGAGCGCGGTTGCAGTGACGCAGGTGCACCACCAGCATCACCACCATCACGGCGGTTGCTGGCGCTGGGAGCAGAACCATCAGGGCCAGTGGAACTGGATGTGGCACGAACACCACCGGTGACACTGCGCCACACCCCACCGTCCGGGTCTTGCCGACCCGGACGGTTCGCGTCACGGCTCAGCCGGCGAGGCAACTCGGCCCGAGCAACGCCTTGAGATCGCCCATCAGCGCCGACGACGGCTCCACCCGCAGGACCTCGTCCACCATCCACAGCGACGTGCCGCGACTGCCGATCAACCGCACATGGACGTCGGACGTACCGGGGTGACGCGTCAGCACCTGCTTGAGGGCACCGAGCTTCTCCTTGGTGCACTGCCGCACCGGCAGGCTCACCGCGACCGGCTTCGCGACACCGATAGCCGAAAGGTCCGGCACCGCAAGGTCATTCGCGATCAGCGAGACGCGGTCGTCCCGGATCGACACGCGCGCCTTGACGAGCACCACCGAGTCCTCGACCACATCCATCCCGTACACCGAGTACGCCTGCGGGAAGAACAACACCTCGATACCACCGGAGAGGTCCTCGAGCTGCGCGGACGCCCACGTCAGTCCGTTCTTGTTGATCCGCCGGTTGACCGACGCGAGGATGCCGCCGACGGTGACCTGGGTGCCGTCCTTGATGTCGCCCTCGAGGATGGTCGGGATCGCCGTGTCCGACTGCGAGGCGAGGACGTGTTCGATGCCGTTGAGCGGATGCCCGGAGACGTACAGGCCCAGCATCTCGCGCTCGAGCGCGAGCCGGTGCTTGGTGTCCCACTCCTCGTCGGGAATCTTCACGTTGAAGACCGACGTCACCGACTCGTCCGCGTCGTCGCCACCGAACAGGTCGAACTGCCCCATCGCCTCGGCCTTCTTGGTGCCCATCACCGCGTCGATCGCGTCGGCGTGCACCAGCATCAGACCCTTGCGCGGATGCTCGAGCGAGTCGAATCCGCCTGCCTTGATGAGTGATTCGGTGACCTTCTTGGAACAGGCCAGCGCGTCGATCTTCCCGAGGTAGTCGGAGAAGTCGGTGAACTTCGACTTCTCGGTGCGCGCCTTGATGATCGACGCCACGACATTCGCGCCGACGTTGCGGACCGCACCGAGGCCGAACCGGATGTCCTCACCGACCGAAGCGAAGTTGACCTCGGACTCGTTGACGTCCGGCGGCAGCACCGTGATGCCCATCTTCCGGCAATCCGACAGGTACACCGCCGCCTTGTCCTTGTCGTCGCCGACGGACGTGAGCAGACCGGCCATGTACTCGGCCGGATAGTTCGCCTTGAGGTACGCCGTCCAGAACGACACCAGGCCGTAGCCGGCGGCGTGCGACTTGTTGAACGCGTAGCCGGCGAACGGGAGGATCGTGTCCCACAGCGCCTTGATCGCAGGCTCGGAGAACTCGTTCTTGAGCATCCCCTCGCGGAAGCCGGCGTAGGCCTCCTCCAGCACCGAGAGCTTCTTCTTACCCATGGCTCGACGGAGAATGTCTGCCTGTCCCAGCGAGTAGCCGGCCACCTTCTGAGCGATCTGCATGATCTGCTCCTGGTAGACGATCAGGCCGAAGGTGTCCTTGAGGATCTCCTTGAGCGGCTCCTCGAGCTCCGGGTGGATCGGCTTGACTTCCTGCCGCCCGTTCTTGCGGTCGGCGTAGTCGTTGTGCGCGTTCATGCCCATCGGACCCGGGCGATACAGCGCCAGCACCGCGACGATGTCCTCGAAGCCGGTGGGCTGCATGCGCCGCAGCAGATCCCGCATCGCACTGCCGTCGAGCTGGAAGACACCGAGGGTGTCACCACGCGCGAGCAACTCGTACGTGGCCGGGTCCTCGATGGGCAGCGTGTCGAGATCGATGTCGATGCCGCGGTTGGCCTTGATGTTCTCGATCGCGTCACCGATGACGGTGAGGTTGCGCAGACCGAGGAAGTCCATCTTCAGCAGGCCGATGGCCTCGCACGACGGGTAGTCCCAGCCGGTGATGATCGCGCCGTCCTGCGCGCGCTTCCACACCGGGATCGCGTCGGTGAGCGGCTCGGAGGACATGATGACCGCGCAGGCGTGCACGCCGGCGTTGCGGATCAGGCCCTCGAGGCCCTTCGCGGTCTGGTAGATCTTCGCGACGTCCGGGTTGGAGTCGATGAGCGCGCGGACCTCGACGGCCTCCTTGTAGCGCTCGTGCTCGGGATCGGTGATGCCCGCGACCGAGATGTCCTTCGCCATGATCGGCGGCGGCAGCGCCTTGGTGATCTGATCGGCGATCGCGAAACCGGGCTGCCCGAACTGGACTCGCGCGGAGTCCTTGATGGCGGCCTTGGTCTTGATGGTGCCGAACGTGATGACCTGGGCGACCTTGTCGCTGCCCCACTTCTCGGTGGCGTAACGCACCATCTCGCCGCGGCGACGGTCGTCGAAGTCGATATCGATATCGGGCATCGACACGCGCTCGGGGTTGAGGAACCGCTCGAACAGCAGGCCGTGCGGAATGGGGTCGATGTTGGTGATGCCCATCGCGTACGCGACGAGCGAACCGGCCGCCGAGCCTCGACCGGGGCCGACGCGGATGCCGACCTCGCGCGCATGGTTGATCAGGTCGCCGACGACGAGGAAGTAGGCCGGGAAGCCCATCTCGTTGATGACGCCGATCTCGTAGTCGGCGCGCTCGAGGTACTCCTGCGGCGGACCGCCGGGGAAGCGACGGTCGAGTCCGCGCAGCACCTCGTGACGCAGGAACGTCTGCTGGGTGTGCCCGTCCGGGACCGGGAAGATCGGCATCCGGTCGTGGTGGGCCCACACGTCGTCGTACGACTGCACCCGCTCGGCGATGAGCAGCGAGCTGTCACACGCCTCCGGGACCTCGGAGTCCCAGATCGCGCGCATCTCCTCGGCCGACTTGAGGTAGTACCCGTCACCGTCGAACTTGAAGCGCGTCGGGTCCGAGAGCGTCTTGCCGGTCTGGATGCACAGCAGAGCCTCGTGGTTCTCGGCCGCGTCCTTGGTCACGTAGTGGCAGTCGTTGGTGGCGAGCGGGCGGATGCCCAACTGCTTGCCGATGTCGAGCAGGCCCTCACGGACGCGGCGCTCGATCGACAGGCCGTGGTCCATGAGTTCGAGGAAGAAGTTGTCCTTGCCCCAGATCTCCTGCCACTTCGCGGCGGCCTCGAGCGCCTCCCGGTCGTGGCCGAGACGCAGCCGGGTCTGGATCTCACCCGACGGGCAGCCGGTCGTGGCGATGATGCCCTCGGCGTGCGTGGCGATGAGTTCCTCGTCCATGCGCGGCCACTTGCCGAGCTGACCCTCGATCGACGCGAGGGACGACAGCTTGAACAGGTTCCGCAGCCCGGTCGCGTTCTCGGCGACCATCGTCATGTGCGTGTAGGCGCCCGAACCCGAAACGTCGTCGGACTTCTGGCTGCGATCGCCCCACAGCACGCGCTTGGTGTTGAACCGCGACTCCGGCGCGATGTACGCCTCGATGCCGATGATCGGCTTGATGCCGTGCTTCTTGGCGACGTTGTAGAACTCGCTGGCGCCGTACATGTTGCCGTGGTCGGTCATACCGACCGCGGTCATCCCGAGGCGCTCCGCCTCCTTGAACAGCGGGCCGACCTTTGCCGCACCGTCGAGCATCGAGTACTCGGTGTGATTGTGCAGGTGAACGAACGAGTCAGCCACGCGCGCCTCTCTGTCTACGGCCGGTGTGCGAGCACCGGCGGGTCCAGCAGCCTCCAGCAGCCACTGAGTCTATGCCCTGGCACCGACGGCCCGGACAGTCGCTACCGAACGTCTGTCACCGCGCCGCGGCGGGTGATTCTCACGGCACCGCGACGGCTTCGACGGCCGACTGAGCCTGCCTGCGGGTCCGCCGCGCACGGACCAGAGCGTCGGTGGTGAACACCACCAGCGCGGTCCAGATCAACGCGAACCCGATCCACCGCGACGGCGGCATGACTTCGTGCATCACCGCCACACCCCACACCATCTGGAGGACCGGCGTGAGGTACTGCAGAATGCCGAGCGTGGTCAGCGGAATGCGTTGCGCCGCGACTCCGAACAGGAGAAGCGGTACCGCGGTGACCGGCCCTGCCGCCATGAGCAACAGACTGTGGCCGACGCCGTTGCCGAAGAACGAACCGGCGCCCGTGACGGCGAGCACCACCAGATAGGCCACCGCGAACGGCGCCGCGACCACCCCTTCCGCCGTCAGGCTCGTGCGCGGGTCGAGCGGGATCACCTTCTTGATCAACCCGTACGTCGCGAACGACAGGGCCAGCGTGAGCGCGACGAGTGGCGGTCGGCCGTAGTCGACGGTGATGATCACCACCGCGATCGCCGCCAGCACCAACGCCGCGACCTGCGCGCGGGACAGCTTCTCCCGGAAGATCAGCACACCGAGAAGCACGCTGACCAACGGGTTGACGAAGTATCCGAGCGCCGCCTCGACGACGTGGCCCGACACGATGGCGTAGATGTACGTGCCCCAGTTGATCCCGATCGCGACGGTGGCCGCCGACACCAGACCCCACGTCCGCGCGCCCATCCCCCGCAGCGAACCGAGCCTGCCCAGCACGACGAGCACGACGAGCATCAGCAGCACCGTCCACACCATCCGGTGGGCCAGCACCTCGAGCGATCCGGCGGGGGCGAGGAGACCGAAGAAGATCGGGAACAGGCCCCAGATCAGGTAGGCGCCGACACCCGACAGCAGTCCGGTGGAATCGTCACTTCGGGCCCGCTGTGTCACGTAGTCCGACGATAGCCGCCGGGCTACTGTGACTCGTCACGCACCGGTACGGATCCGGGGCGCAGACGCAGGAGCCCGCGGTGACGACGACCACAGAGCCCGAGAACACGAATGCCGCGCGGTCGGCGGGTCATCCGTGGCGACGACGCTCCGCATGGACCCTCGGCCTGCTGCTCACCGTCGTCCTGGTCTTCGCCCTCGCCTTCCTGACCACGCCGTGGCCCGGCTCGATCCTTGTGCGCTTCATCTTCGACAAGGGCGCGCAGAAGACGACGGAGGCCCTCGAGAAGCACGCGCCCGACGGCATCGCGTCGATCCCGGACCTGCAGTACCGGACCGGCGACAACGACGCCTACCTCGACGTCTACTTCCCCGAGGGCCTGGCGGGCACGCCGCAGGTGCTGCCGACCGTGATCTGGACGCACGGCGGCGCCTGGATCTCGGGCCACCGCACGAACTACGCACCGTACTTCCAGCTGATCGCCGACGCCGGATTCACCGTCGTCTCGCTCGACTACTCACTCGGACCCGGACGCAAGTACCCGACCGCCGTCGAGCAACTGCGCGACGCTCACGCGTACGTCCTCGCGAACGCCGAACGCCTGCATGTCGATTCGAGTCGGATCGTGCTGGCCGGCGACTCGGCCGGCGCGCAGCTGTCGAGCCAGCTCGCGACGATCGCGACCAATCCCGAGTATGCGCGGGCCGTCGGGATCGAGTCGGCGCTGCAGCCGGAGCAGCTGCGCGGGGTCGTGCTCAACTGCGGCATCTACGACGTGCCGAACATGGTCGGCGGGCCCGGCATCATCGGATGGGGCACCACCGAGTCGATCTGGGCGTACACCGGCACCAAGGACTTCGAGAACTCGGAGGCGGTGGCGCAGATGTCCACGCTCCACCACGTCACCGACCAATTCCCGCCCTCGTACATCTCCGGCGGCAACGCGGACGGGCTGACCGAGGAGCAGTCCCAGGCGCTCGCCGCGAAGCTGACCGGCCTCGGGGTCGACGTGACCACGCTGTTCTACCCGGACGACCACGAACCGGCCCTGGGGCACGAGTACCAGTTCGACCTCGACAACGCCGACGGCATGAACGCGCTCGCCCAGACCATCGAGTTCATCCGCAAGCACACCGCGGATGCCCCCGTGAACTAGACGATACGAGGCAACCCCTCGTTCCGAGTGACCGGACCGCACCCCGCCGGTGTTCCGGATTTCCGCGCCGATAACGCGAAACAGACTTGGCCAGAACGGATCCCGCCCTCCTACCCCCTCTCCGGAAACCCCGGTCCCAGTCGAGCCCGAGACTTCTCACAGCAGGTACCGGACGGCGAATTTGCCGCGCGCACAACCGCCTCGGCGTCTGCGATATGGTCGGTGGCGAATCCATTGTCAGGGGAGGGACAATTGTGACGACCATCTACCTTGCTTGTCTCGCCATGGGTCTCGTGGGGATTGTCGGGACACTTGTCGTCGGCGAGACCGGATCGGATGTCGGTGACACAGACGGAGGAAGCGGGCTGCCGTTTCTGAGTCTGACCACCGTCGCGACTGCACTGTTCGGCGTAGGTGTCGGCGGCAGCGGCGCCAGTGTGGCGGGCGGGAGTGGCCTCGTTGCCGCGCTCACCGCGACTGCCGGCGCAATCGTTCTGGTCGGTCTCACCCGAGGTGTGCTGTTGCCGTATCTACTGCGGCAACAGTCCAACTCCCACATCGGACGGCAGGCCTACATCGGTCTCGTCGGCACGGTCACCATCCCGATCGCCCCCGGAGGTTGGGGTGAGGTCGCGTTCACCGACACCGAAGGCAACCGGGTCCGCGCGCGAGCAGTATCGACCGAAGCTGTGATGCTTCCCGTCGACGCGCGGGTCTACATCGGCGATATCGATGCCGACAACGTTCACGTCGTGGCCGTCCCCGACGATCTCGCATCGGATTCTCCACTGCACAAATCGAACTGAGGAATCTTCATGGTGACAGTCGTGGCCGCCATTGTGGTGGCTCTGGTGATCTTCATCGGATTACCGCTCGTGTACGTCCGGAACTACATCAAGGTGCCGCCGAACGAGGTCGCGGTCTTCACCGGCCGCGGCAAGCCGAAGGTCGTCCGGGGCGGCGCGCGCTTCAAGATCCCCGGCATCGAGCGGGTCGACATCATGTCGCTCGAGCCGTTCAACGTCAGCATCAACCTCCAGAACGCGCTGTCCAACGACGGCGTCCCGGTGAACGTCGAGGCCGTCGGCCTGGTGCGCATCGGATCCGCCGACGAGGCCGTGCAGACCGCGGTCCAGCGGTTCCTGACCTCCGATCTCGACGAACTGCGCCGACAGATCAACGAGATCCTGTCCGGGTCGCTGCGCGGCATCACCGCAACCATGACCGTCGAGGATCTGAACTCGAATCGCGAGACCCTCGCCCGCAGCGTCGTCGAGGAGGCCGGTACCGACCTCGCCCGCATCGGCATGGAGGTCGACGTCCTCAAGATCGCCGGGATCAACGACCACAACGGATATCTCGAGTCCCTCGGGCAGCGGCGCATCGCGGAGGTCAAGCGTGACGCCGCCGTCGGCACCGCGAACGCCGAACGCGACGCCCAGATCCAGTCGGCCAAGGCCCGACAGGAGGGCGCCGTCGCGCAAGCCGAAGCCGATACCGCCATCGCGACTGCCAACCAGGCGCGCGACGTCGAACTCGCGAAGCTGCGCGCCCGGACCGAGGCGGAGAACGCCGAAGCGGACCAGGCCGGGCCGTTGGCCCGCGCGACCGCCGAGAAGGCAGTCCGCATCGCGCTGGAGCAGGCCGAAGCGGCACGGGTGGAGGCTCGGATCGAGGTCGAACAGCGGCGCGCCGAGCAAGCCAAGGCGGCGCTCGAAGCCGACGTCATCGCCCCTGCGGAGGCGGAGCGTCAGGCCGCGGTCGCCCGCGCCGAGGGCGAGAAGCAGGCCGCAATCCTCAAGGCCGACGCGAACGCCGAGGCCGCTCGCCGCTCCGGAGCCGCCCAGGCGGACTCCCGCAAGCTCGCGGCCGATGCGGTGCGCGCCGAACAGCAGGCCGAGGCCGACGGCATCAAGGCCCGGCTGGGTGCCGAGGCGGAGGGCCGCAAGGTGTCCGCCGACGCGCTGCGCGCGGAGCAGCAGGCCGAGGCCGACGGTTTGCGTGCCCGGCTCGAGGCCGAGGCCGACGGCAAGCGGAAGGTTGCAGAGGCCCTCAACGCGTACACCCCTGCCGCGGCCCAGATGCTGATGCTCCCCGACGTCCTCGCGGCACTCGTCGAGGCCACCGAGGCAGCAGCGAAGCCAGTCGGTGACATCGACCGGATCTCCATCGTCGGCAGCGCCGACGGCGTGTCCGGCAGCGTCGGCTCCATCCTCGGCATCAGCCCGTCGACGATCGCCGGCGTCATCGAGACCCTCGAATCCTCGGGCATCGACATCGCGGGCATTCTTAATTCGGTCGGGCACCACCCCCAGCAGGGCGCACCGACGGATATCTCGCCCACGGTGGCGACGGCACGCGTACCCGTGAGCGCCGGCAGCAACGGCGTGAGCGACACACCTGGCGCGTGACCGCATACGAACGGCCCGCGCCACGGATTGTGGTGGGCGGGCCGTTCGTGTTCGGTCCCACCGGTCACGGCAGCGCCGGTACCGGCCCGTCGTCCGGCCCCGGCACCACCACCGTGGTCTGGGACGGCAGCAGCGGGCTGACCGCGAACGCCCCGGCGACCGCGTCCGCGGGCAGCGCCTCGACCGCGCGCGCGGTCGGGGTCGCGGCCAGTGCCCGCAGCTGCGCGAGCGAACCGCGGACCACCGCACCCACCACACACGTGCACCCCGTGGACAGGCGCGCCGCCGAGTACGCCATGACCTGCGACTGCCGGTCCACGCCTGCCCCGGCCATCGACAGCCGCGCCGATGCCACCGTGGACGCGCGTTCGACGGATTCCCGATTCGCCGCGACCGGGATCGTGACGATCGGTGTCTGCACCCGCTCGATCGGCACCCGGAACATCACCTGGGACACCCTCAGGTCGCCCACGGTGTCGAGCAGGGTCGACGCCGTCGCCGGCGCATCCAACGACACCAGCGCCCAGTGCTCCGCACCGGCGTCGGGCCCCGCGTCCTCGACCAGTGACGCGTTCGCACGGTCGAGATACTCGGCGACCGGCTCCCCGGCGTCCGGGCCCAGCCTGTCGGTCGACACCCGCGCCGGGGGCACCGGGTTCGCCACCCCGAGCGCGACGACGGTACCGGTGAGCGCGACCGCCGCAACGATGGTCGGCCACCTCCGCGAACTCATCTCACGTGCCCCGCAGAACTCCGAGCGCGTGCTGCAGATCCTTCGGGTAGTCGCTGGTGATCTCCACCCAGTGACCGTCCGCCGGATGTGCGAACCCGAGGGAGCGCGCGTGCAGCCACTGACGTTCCAGGCCCAGACGCTCGGCCAGGCGCGGATCCGCACCGTAGGTGAGGTCACCGCAGCACGGGTGCCGCAGCGCCGAGAAGTGGACCCGGATCTGATGGGTCCGGCCCGTCTCCAGGTGGATGTCGAGCAGGCTGGCCGCCTGGAACGCCTCGACCGTGTCGTAGTGCGTGATGCTCGGCTTGCCGTCCGCGGTGACCGTGAACTTCCAGTCATTGCTGCGGTGCCGGCCGATCGGCGCGTCGATCGTGCCACTGCTCGGATCGGGATGGCCCTGCACGAGTGCGTGGTAGCGCTTGTCGATGGTGCGCTCCTTGAACGCGCGCTTGAGCACCGTGTACGCGCGCTCCGACGTCGCGACCACCATGACGCCGGACGTGCCGACGTCGAGACGGTGCACGATGCCCTGACGCTCGTGCGCCCCGGACGTCGAGATCCGGAAGCCCGCCGCGGCGAGGCCACCGATCACCGTCGGGCCGGTCCAGCCGACGCTCGCGTGAGCCGCGACGCCGACCGGCTTGTCGACCGCGACGATGTCGTCGTCGGCGTAGAGGATCTCCATCCCCTCGACCGGTTCCGCCTCGATCGTGAGCGGACGCGGCGGCTCGGGCAGCTCCACCTCGAGCCACGTGCCGGCGGACAGCCGATCGGACTTCCCGACGGCGGCACCGTCGATCCGGACCGCGCCTTCCTCCGTGAGCACGGCCACCGCGGTGCGCGAGAGTCCCAGCAGGCGCGCCAGTCCGGCGTCGACCCGCATGCCCTCGAGTCCGTCGGGAACCGGCATCGATCGTGTCTCCCTCATGCCGCATCCCCCTTCCGCGAGGTCTCTGTCGTCGTGTCGGTCTTCGTGCCGCTCGGTTCGATTCCGAACAACGTGAGCGCCACCAGCAGGATCGCACCGCACACGATGGACGAGTCGGCGACGTTGAACACCGGCCACCAGCCCACCGAGACGAAGTCGACGACGTGACCCTGCAGCGGTCCCGGCGAGCGGAAGAGTCGGTCGATCAGGTTGCCGAGCGCGCCGCCGAGGACCAGGCCCAGGCCGAGCGCCCACCACGGCGAGCTGAGGGTCCGGCCGATCTTGATCACGCCGATCACGACACCGACCGCGACCAGCGTGAGGAGCCACGTCATTCCGGTCGCCATGGAGAAGGCGGCACCCGGGTTGCGGATCAGGGTCAGGGTGACCGTGTCGCCGATGATGCGGACCGGATCCCTGGGATCGATCAGCGCGACGGCCAGGACCTTCGTCACCAGATCGAGGGCGAACACCACGACCGCGACGGCGACGAGCAGGAACATGCGACGCGGGCCGCGCGGTGCCGCCTCGGCGTCGCCGCCCGACGACGCCTCGACGGGATTGTCGGGGTCCGGTACGGGCTGATCGGGAATGGGTTTACCTTTCACGGCGCGGTCGTCGCTGTCGGTGCGGTCGTCACTCACTCCGCCATCATCCCCTACCCGGGAGACAGACCGGTCATCCCACCCGCGCCGACTAACCTGTTGGCGTGCCACTGCCGTCGAAACTCTTTCGTCCCGGAACCGCGCTGATCGCGGTCACCCTCTCCCTCACCGTCCTCGTCACCGGGTGCGGAAGCGGCGGCGATGCCGCCCCGTCCAGCCCCGATGCGGTCGGTGCCGCGTCCGACGAGGTGACGGTCCCGGTGACGGCCGCCACCACGGAGGTCGTCGACGCGGGAGCCGAGCCGCGGAGTGTGGTGCAGTTCCGTCCCCCGCAAGGCACCCGGCAGCAGGCCCGGCTGGTGACCACCGGCACCGTCCAGCAGCAGATCGACGATCAGCCCGCACAGGATTTCTCCAGCCCGGAGTTGACGATGCCGCTCACCGCCCTGGTGACGCAGGGGGCGTCCGACAGCACGCCGGCCACGACCACCGATCTGACGCTCGGAACCCTCACCACGGCGGACGTCGCGACGAACGAACTCCTTTCGCCCGCAACCGATTCGCACGCCGGGTTCACGATGAACCTGTCGGGAGCGATCACTGCGCTGCGGCTGCGTCCGGACCCCGACGCCCAGAACAAGGCCCGGTCGATGATCGAGCAGGCGTTCTACCAGGCCGTCTACCGCACCGTCGCGTTCCCGGAGCAGCCGATCGGCGTGGGCGCGGTGTGGACGATCCACCAGCAGGTGATGAGCGCCGTCGCGCTGAACCAGGTGACCACCGCGACCCTGACCGCACGCGACGGCGATCGGCTCACGATCGATGTTCGGGTGGCGCAGTCCCCGCAGTCACCCGTCTTCGAACTCCCGAACGGCGCGGGAACCCTGAACGTGGATTCGTACTCGCTGCAGGGCTCCGGTCGTGTCGTCGTCGATCTGGGCAAGCCCCTGCCCGTCGACGGTTCGATCAGCGTCGAGGGCACCCAGTCGTTCAGCGACCCGTCAGACGCGATGAGACTGCGTCAGACCACCAGCGAGCGGGTCGAGTGGTCCGCATGACGCGGCGCCGCTACCCCCTCGTCGCAACGGTCACAACGGTCGCGGTGGTCGGGGCCGCACTGTCCGCGTGTGGATCGTCGGACGAGCCCGCGCCCGCAGCCGTCGATCTGGGCCCCGTGGTGACCGCCCCGGCATCGGCGCCCGGGACGGGGCCGATCACGGACTCCGCGGTGCTGAAGGCCGCCCTCCTCACCGCCGCGGATCTGCCGCCCGGCTTCGCACCACTGCCCGATCCCGTCGACGACCTCGGTCTCGCACCGGATACGGGCAACGCAACGGACCGCTCGCGCACCGATCCCACCGGATGTGCGAGCGTCCTCGACACCGTCTCCCGCCAGGTTCCCGGCGCGGCCGCATCCGCCGAGGAGAACCTCGCGGGTCCGGGATTCACCAGCGTCGACGTGGACGCGGCCGGCTACGCGGGCACGGCCGCCGCCGATGCCTTCGCGACCGTCCAGTCCACCTTCCGTGACTGCACGACCTACACCGGTACCGATTTCGACGGCACGCCCGTGCAGTACCGCCTCGAGCCCCTGCAGCAGCCGGCCGTCGGTGACGCGTCGACCGCGGTCCGGCTCACCACCACCAGCGAGGGATTCACGCTGGTGTCCGACGCCGTCGTCGCGGTCGTCGGCTCGACCGTCGTACAGGTGGTCGCGACCGGACCGGACGCCGCGAACGGCGACCTGCTCACCGGGCTCGCACGCACGACGACCGACCGCATTCGGGCGGCGTCGCAACCGAAGTAGGTGCGCCCGGCACACGAACGCCGATGCCGGCGCCACCCGAGGAGGGCGACGCCGGCATCGGCGTGACGTACGGAACTGCTACGCGGGGCAGGCCGGCGAGGTCAGGTTGGCCATCGTGACCAGCTGGCACGCGTACTGCTGCGACATCTTCCAGACGCCGCCCTCGGCGACGAAGTCGACGGTGGCCGGGTTCGCCTGGCCGTTGACGGTCAGCGTGACACCGGCGGTCACGGTGTCGTCACCGGTCGGCGTGACGTCGACTACCTCGATGCCCGCGTTAGCGTCCTTGGCGGCCTTCGCGACCTGGTTGATCAGTTCCGGATCCGCCTCGGCGCCCTGAACCAGCTGGACCTTCTGGTCCAGCGGGACGCTCTCGTCGAACGCCTTCGCGAGAGCCGCATTGAGCTCGGCCGGCGTGGGCGGGGCCAGCGCCGGCGTCGCGGCGGCAGCGGTGGTCGTGGTGGCCTGGGCGGTGGTGCGCTCGCTGCTGCCGCCGTCGTCCGAGCAGGCAGTCATGGTCAGGGCAGCCGCGATCGCCACGCCCGCGATGGTCATCTTCCGAAGCTTCAAGTCTTCGTCCTTTTCTTCTCGGTCGAAAATCGTTCACGGCTCAGCCGGGATGCACATCCACTCTCCCAGCTATGACGCCAGTTCACAGCAAGCGTACCGGGATGAGGCGGACCTCACCCGAGGCTGTCGAGCGGATCGGCCACATCCAAGTCCCCCGTGGTGTCCTCGAAGGTACGCGACTGCCCCGGTCCGCTGCTACGGGTCTCGAACCGAACCGTCACCACGCCGTGTCCAGCGCCCTGCACCCAGCCGTGTCCGTACTCGGGGTGCGACACGTCCAATCCGGGATGCCACCGGGGCCGCGACTCGGAAGCCGCACGGTCCGACGAAACGTCCTCGAGTCCACCACTTTCCGACACATCCTCACCCTGGTCCAGCTCGGGGAACAGCGACCCCTGGACCACCGCGGACAACCCACCGAAGCCCACGCCCACCAGGCGGATCGGACCCAGTTCGAGCGGGTCGATCGCCTGGCGCTGCGCCGTCGCGGTGAGCGTCTGCAGATCGGTCGTCGCGTACGGCAGCGTGATCGATCGGGTCACGATGCTCATATCCGACTTACGGAGTTTCAGGACGACGGTGCGGGCCGCGCGGCCGTCCCGCGCCAACCGCCTGTGCGCCGCGGCGGCACTCGACTCGACGGCCCGCCGCAGCTCGGACAGTGTCACGATGTCCTGCGCGAAAGTCGTTTCGGCACTCACCTGTTTGGCGTCGGCGCGTTCCGCGACCGGACGGTCGTCGATGCCCCGGGCCAGCCGCTGCAGACTCGGTCCGATCGTCGTCCCGAGAATGGATGCCACCTCGGCCTCCGGCAGCGCCGCGAGGGCGCCGACGGTCTCGATCCCGAGCCGCTTGAGCTTCTCCTCCGCGACTGGACCGATACCCCACAGCTTGCGCACCGGCAGCGCCTCCAGCAGGGCCTGCTGGACGTCCGGGGACACCACCGTGATCCCGTCCGGCTTGGCCAGACCGGACGCGATCTTCGCGACCTGCTTGCCCGCGCCGGCGCCGATCGAGGCGACCAGCCCCGTCTCGGCGAGAACCAACGCCCGCAGCTCTTCGCAGTAGCGCTCCACCTCGGCCTTGCCGGCACCGGCGAGCTCGGCCGGTTCCCCGAACGCCTCGTCGAGCGAAAGCTGTTCCAGCACAGGCATCCGCACCCGCAGCGCCTCGAACACCTCCCGGCTCACGTGCCCGTACAGCCCACCGCGGGGCGGCAGCACGACGGCCGACGCCCCCACCAACCGGCGCGCCTGGTGCATCGGCATGGCCGAGCGCGCGCCGAAGACCCTCGCCTCGTAGCTCGCCCCCGCAACCACTCCCCGACCGCCGAGGCCGCCCACGAGCACGGGACGACCCCGCAACGTAGGACGGGTCAGCTGCTCGACGGATGCGAAGAACGCGTCCATGTCGAGATGCAGGACCCACCGGCGGCTGCGTGTGGGGTCGGCGGAGTCCATGGATGAAAAATACGCCGAGCGGACGACAGGCCCCGTCGAGGCCTTCGGCTATGCGGTGGGCGTCGCCGACGGCTGCCCGTCCGCCCGGACGGTGCCGGCCTCGGCCGTGCCGCGCGGCACGGTGAAGGTGGCGGCCACGCACGCGATCGCGACGGCGAAGCACGCGATCGTGTACCAGAGGCTGCCGATGGGATCCCCGTTGCTCGTGACGCCGTCGACCGCCCCGAAGAAGTCCGGCAACGCGCTCAGCCACAGCACGCCGAGCACCGCGATGTACACGATGGAGTAGATCCGGACGAAGTCGTTCGAGTAGGCGGGGACGTCGGACGTTCCCGCGCGCAGCCGCGACCACTGCTTGTACAGCAGCGGAATCGCGACGACCGTGACCGCGACCAGTTCGGCGGCGTAGAGGACACCCCGGACCGTGTCGCTGCCCATCCCGAAGACCGTCGCCGGGAGCGGGAGGACGAACACACCGACCGACGCCGCGAGACCGACCACGATTGTGCGCCAAACCAACCCGAGTCCGGAGAAGTGCCGGCCGTCGTCGACGTGACGTCCGACGAAGAACTGCACGCACAGGGCCAGCGACATCGGCCACAGCGCCGCGAACACCACGACGCTCGGCAACGGAACCGAATCGAAGAAGGGCAGGTTGACCTTGTTGTCGAGGGTCCACTCCCACCACCGCAACTGCGGACCGAGCTGGTCGAACATCTCGTAGAACGCGTGGTGCACGAAGCCGACGCACACCGCGCCGAGGAACACCCCGTAGCGCCGGAACACCCCGAGCATCCGGACGATCTCGAACGCCAGCGTCGCCATCAGCGGATAGATCGCGACGATGTACAGCGGCAGTCTGCCCCACAGGAATTCGACGGTGAACACGTTGTGCGCGAACATCGTACCCAGGTATTCCTCGGTGCCGAACGTGGCCGGGAAGTAGATCGGCGGCTCGATCACGAAGAGGAAGGCGGTGGCACCGAACCACAGCACCAGGTTGGTGGGATCGCCGTGCCGCCGCAATCGCAGAATCGCGTACACGAGCGCCAGCACCGCGCCGAGAACGATCGTGAACTCCAGGACCGGTAGCGTCCAGTTCTCCAACGCACCGGGGTTGCGGAACTCGACGAGCCCCCCGGCCTCGTCACACGAGAAGCCCAGCCGGGTGGCCAGATCCTCGAACGTGGGTGAACACAGATCCGACATCAGTTCACCGCCTTCGACGACACCGACTCGGCGGAGTACCAACGCGTGCAGTCGTAGCCGTCGTCGTAGCGGGTGAACCACTCGCCGGCGAGCACGGGCAGGTTCTCGTGCGTCGGGTCGTGGCCGGGCAGCTGGCTACGAACGGCGCCGCGCAGAGCGGTGAGCTGCTCGCCGAGGGCCAGGCCGTCGAACGCGCGCGGCATCGGCCCCTTGGTCAGGTAGGGCGCGAAGCTGGTGAGCACCCGCTGCTTGGTGCGGTGCCGGGCAAACATCGACATCGAGTCGACCTTCCGCTCGGACAGCGGAACGTGCTGGTTGAAGCCGGCGCATGCGATCCGGATCGACTTCATCACGTGCGCGAAGATCGACGGCGCCATCCGCATCCGGTACATCTCGTTGCCGACGAGCGAGTTGTAGATGATGAGCGCGGAGCTGCGGTGCTCGACCTCTTCGACGAAGTGCCAGAGGAACAGCGAGGCGACCCGGTCGTCGCCGGGCGCGAACAGTGTGGCCTCGTTGTCGAGCATCAGCTTGAACACCGGGGTGAAGGTCGCCTCGAGGTCCGCGGTGTACGCGAGGCGATAGTCGATCGAGGTGCGCTCGGTGAGCAGATCGAACTCGCCGATCACCGCGTCGAGCGTGTTCTGCAGGCCGGGGTAGCGCCGGATCAGCCCGTTCACGTGCTGGCGGTGTGCGGTCGAGTGGTGGCCCTCCTGACGCATGAACGCCACCGCCTCCTCGGCGACCGCCGGGTCGGTGATCAGTGGCTTGGCCTGCAGGATCAGCTTCACGATCATCTTCTCGAAGCCGATGGCCAGGAACGACACCGCGTTCGACATGCTCGACCATGCCGGGTTGTCGGGGTTCCACAGGAACGGGACGTCCCCGTCGTCGAACCCGAAATCCATCTTTCGGGGCTTGAGATCCGTCATGCGCACTACCTCGTTCGTCGTCGGTGAGGGGCCCCGTCCGCGCAGGCCGGGGCCACAATCGCGGCAATCATACGATTGTGATCAAAGTTGTATGATTACTTTCGCGAAATCGCCGCCGCCTGCGCGAGAACCAGTGCACTGCTGATAAATTCCGCCCGTGGCACGCAGACGCGGATGGGGCGGCAAGCCGCCGGCCGACGACGAAGAGGCCGCGCGGCGCATCGTCGCCGCGGCGGTCGAGACGATCTCCCGCACCGGATCGGCCATCAGCATCGCCGACGTCGCGGAATCCCTCGGCGTGATCCGGCAGACGGTGTACCGGTACTTCCCCAGCACCGACGCCCTCCTCCGCGCCGCCGCCATCGCCTCGGTCGACGGGTTCCTCGACCGCCTGACGGCGCACGTCCGGGGACGGGCGGATCCGGCCGACGCCCTGATCGAAGCCGTGGTCTACACCCTCGACGAACTGCCCCGCACCCCGCACCTGGGCATCATGCTGTCCGGTTCGCACTCCCACACCGAGGGAATCACGTCGGACGAGGCGCTCACCTTCGGGATGACGATGATCCGACGCTTCGACGTCGACTGGGATCGGCACGGGTACGACGAACCGTCTCTGCGCGAACTCGTCGAGTACCTGCTGCGGACAATGCAGTCGTTCTTCGTCTCCCCCGGAAACCCTCCACGCGGCGAGCACGAACTCCGGCGGTACCTACGCCGCTGGATGGGCGCCGCGATCAGCGCCCAGACGACAGCACACACGACGAAGCCCTGAGGAACCTACGGTCCCTCAGGGCTTCGTTCGCGAAGCGTCGCTACCCGATCACGCCTTGGTGACCGTGGCGCGCACGCCCTCACCGAGTTCGACGACCGCGTCCCCGGAGACGTCGCCGAGTTCGAGTGTCGTCGCCAGGACCTCGCCCGCGATCAGATCGCGGTGCCGCTGTGCCCAGTCGAGACGATCCGCGGGAACCTGCAGCGTCACCGAGATGCGATCGGAGACATCGAGACCCGCCGCACGACGCGCGTCCTGCAGTTCACGGATGCGGTCCTTGGCCCAACCCTCGGCCTCGAGTTCCTCGGTGACCTGCGAGTCGAGTACCACCAGACCGGCGCCGTCGGGCAGGGCCGCCGTCGACTCGGGCTCGGCCGCGACCAGCCGCTGCGTGTACTCCTCGGGGAGCAGCGCGATGCCCACGGCAGGAGCGGAGCCTGCGGAGCGACCCGGCCACACCGTGACCACACCGTCCGTCTCGGACCAGTCGCCCGCCTTGACCGCCTTGATGACGGTCTGCACGTCCTTGCCCAGGCGCGGACCCGCGGCCCGGGCGTTGACGACCAACTCGAAGCGACCGTGCACGTCGACGTCGTCGGTGACGTCGACCTTCTTGACGTTCACCTCGTCGGCGATCAGGCCCAGGTACGGGCGCAGCCGATCGGCGTCGGGTGCCGCGACGGTGACCTCGGGCAGCGGCAGCCGCACCCGAAGGTTCTGCGCCTTGCGCAGACCCAGCACCGTCGAGCAGACGCCCCGGACATCGTCCATCGCGGCCACCAGCTCCGCGTCGGCCGGGAGCTCGGACGCCGTCGGCCAGTCCGTCAGGTGCACCGACCGGCCACCGGTCAGGCCCCGCCAGATCACCTCGGTCGCCATCGGCAGCAGCGGCGCCGCCAGACGGCTCACGACCTCGAGCACCGTGTGCAGGGTGTCGATCGCGTCCCGGTCCTCGTCCCAGAACCGGTTGCGCGAGCGTCGCACATACCAGTTGGTGAGCGCATCACAGAACGTGCGCAGCTCGTCGCACGCGCCGGCGATGTCGGTCGCCTCGAGCGCATCGGTGATCGCGTCCCGCGTCGCGGCGAGCTTGGCGAGGATGTACCGGTCGAGCACGTTCGGCGAGTCGGTCCGCCACTGGCCGGGCTTGGACGCGTACAGCTGCAGGAAGCTCCAGGCGTTCCACATCGGCAGCAGCGCCTGTCGGACACCCTCGCGGATGCCCTGCTCGGTGACCACCAGGTTGCCGCCGCGCAGGATCGGCGACGACATCAGGAACCACCGCATGGCGTCGGAGCCGTCGCGGTCGAAGACCTCCTTGACGTCCGGGTAGTTGCCCTTGGACTTGCTCATCTTCAGGCCGTCGTCGCCCAGAACGATGCCGTGTGCGGCAACGGTTCTGAACGCAGGGCGGTCGAAGAGAGCGGTCGCGAGCACGTGCAGGTTGTAGAACCAGCCGCGGGTCTGCCCGTTGTACTCGACGATGAAGTCGCCCGGGTAGTGCGTCTCGAACCAATCCTGGTTCTCGAACGGGTAGTGGACCTGAGCGAACGGCATCGACCCCGACTCGAACCAGCAGTCCAGCACCTCGGGAACGCGACGCATCATCGACTTGCCGGTCGGGTCGTCCGGGTTGGGACGGACCAGCTCGTCGATCATCGGCCGATGCAGGTCGGACGGACGGGCACCGAAATCGGCCTCGAGCTGGTCGAGCGAGCCGTAGACGTCCACGCGCGGGTAGGCCGGGTCGTCCGAGATCCACACCGGGATCGGGCTGCCCCAGTAGCGGTTACGGCTGATGTTCCAGTCGTGGGCGCCGGCGAGCCACTTGCCGAACTGCCCGTCCTTGATGTGCTCGGGCACCCAGGTGATCTCCTGGTTGAGCTCGACCATGCGATCACGGAACTTGGTCACCGCAACGAACCACGACGGCACGGCCATGTAGATCAGCGGCTGGCCCGAACGCCAGCTGTGCGGGTACGAGTGCTCGATCGTCTCGTGCCGCAACAGCTTTCCGGCAGCCTTGAGGTCCTTGATGATGACCGGGTTGGCATCGAACACCTGCAGGCCCTCGTACGGCGGCACCATCGAGGTGAACTTGCCACCCGGATCGAGCGGTTGGACGATCTCGATGCCGTTCGCCGTCGCGCACTCCATGTCCTCCTCACCGAAAGCCGGTGCGAGGTGGACGATTCCGGTACCGGAGTCGGTGGTGACGTAGTCGGCCGACAGCACGCGGTGCGCGTTGGCGTGCCCCTTGTCGGGGCCGTGGAAGAAGTCGAACGGCGGCGTGTAGGTGAGGCCGAGGAGCTCGGCGCCCTTGTACTCGCCGAGGACCTCGGGCGACTCGCCTAGCTCACGCGCGTAGTGGCCGACACGGGCGGCGGCGAGCACATAGCGCTTTCCGTCGGCGCCGAGCACCTGCACGTAGTCGACGTCGGGGTGCACCGCGATCGCCAGGTTCGACGGCAGCGTCCACGGCGTCGTCGTCCAGATCAGGGCATTCGCACCGTCGAGCGGCGAGCCCGGGGCAGTCAGCACCATGTCGACGGTGACGGCCGGGTCCTGCCGCATCTTGTACGCGTCGTCGAGGCGAGTCTCCTGGTTCGACAGCGGCGTCTGCTCGTACCAGCTGTACGGGAGCACCCGGAAGCCCTGGTAGATCAGGCCCTTGTCGTAGAGCTCCTTGAACGCCCACATCACGGACTCCATGAAGTCCAGATCCAGGGTCTTGTAGTCGTTGTCGAAGTCGACCCAGCGCGCCTGACGGGTGACGTAGTCGCGCCACTCGTCGGTGTAGCGCAGCACCGACTGCTTGCAGTACGCGTTGAACTCCGCCAGACCCATCGAGTCGATCTGCG
Organism: Rhodococcus sp. BE178; assembly: GCF_050433545.1. NCBI lineage: Bacteria > Bacillati > Actinomycetota > Actinomycetes > Mycobacteriales > Nocardiaceae > Rhodococcus > Rhodococcus sp. BE178. The sequence continues at coordinate 144,746 of NZ_JBNPXA010000013.1, forward strand.
ACTTGTCCTTGATGCCGAGCTGCTTCTCGGCCTCGAGTTCCGCGGGCAGACCGTGGCAGTCCCAGCCGAAGCGCCGGTCGACCTTCTTGCCGCGCATCGTCTGGAAACGTGGCACCAGATCCTTGACGTAGCCGGTGAGGAGGTGGCCGTAGTGCGGCAGACCGTTCGCGAAGGGCGGGCCGTCGTAGAAGACGAACTCCTCGGCACCGTCACGGTTCGCGATACTCGCCCGGAACGTGTCGTCCGCATCCCACGCTGCGAGCACCTTCTGCTCGAGCGCCGGGAAGGACACACTTCCAGTGGCGCGTTCACCGACGAGATCGACGCGCGGGTACGCGTCGTTCGTCTGGGGAGGGGTGGATTCGTTACTTGTCACCGCGCGGCTCCTCGTGCCCAACTACCGGCACGGGGACGACGACGGCGCCCTGTGCGCCGCTACCGCGGTACCACCCCGCTTGCTCGTCGCCACGTTCGCGAGACGAGCCACTCGATCAAGGCTGTGACGGGCCCACCCGTTCGGTTCTACTGAGCCGGATCCGGGTTACGCGATCAACGCGAATCCCGAATCTCGACCGTTCTTCCGAAGGCTCCCCGGTGATCGCCGGATCTCAGCCGTATGTGCGTTCAGTCTAACCCTGAGCCGAATTCCCGTCGGAATCACCGTGGTCGGACTCGACGTCACCGTTCTTCGTGTCGGCCGGCGCAACGGCCGGTGCCGCCTTCCTGCTCGCCAGCGCACTGACGAGCAGGAGGACGGCACCCGCGACACAGACTGCGATGCATCCCCAGGCCCAGAGGACGGAACCCGTCATCAAGGCGATCACCAGCAGGGTAAAACCCACTGCCGCGAGGACCAGCGTCATGACCAGCACGATTCACCCTCTACTCGAGAGCCGGCCGGGCGTCGGCTCAGTCAGTTGTTTCCCTTGGCGAACGACTGGCTGAAGCCGGACTGGTTGAAAGCGTCCTGGCCACCGTCGACCGGCACGGCCGAGCCGCGCTGCTCCAGCTCCTCGAGCTGCGACTCGAGGTACGACTTGAGCCGCACCCGGTACTCGCGCTCGAACGTCTTCAGCTGCTCGATCCGACCCTCGAGGACGGAACGCTGCTGATTGATCGTCGCCATGATCTCGGTGTGCTTCTTCTCGGCGTCGGCCTGCAGCGCATCGGCCTTCTCCTTGGCCTGCCGCAGCTGGGTCTCCGAGCGAGTCTGGGCGTCCGAGAGGAGCGACTCCGACTTCTGCTTGGCGTCCGAGACCATGGTCTCCGACTTCTGCTTGGCGTCGGAGACCATGGTCTCCGACTTGGTGCGCGCGTCGGTGACGAGGCGCTCCGAGTTGGTGCGGGCGTCGCTGAGGAGCTGCTCCGCCTCGACCTTGGCGTCGCCCGTCAGGCGGTCGGCCATCTCCTGCGCGAGGCCGAGGACCTTCGCGGCCTGCATATTGGCGTCCTCCGACGGACGCGGCGCTGCCGCGGGAACCGGAGCAGGCTTGGGCTGTTCGACGACTCGAACCGGTTCCGGCGCGGGAGCCGGAGCGGGCGCCGGCGCGGCGGCCGAACGCGGAGCCTTCTTCGCCTCGGCCAACTCCTGGTCGAGCTCGCCTACGCGCTGACGGAGATCTGCATTCTCCTCGATGAGCCGGGACAGCTCCTGCTCGACCAGATCGAGGAAGGCGTCGACCTCGTCCTCGTTGTAGCCACGCTTCCCGATCGGAGGCTTGCTGAACGCGACGTTGTGCACATCAGCTGGAGTCAGCGGCATGGAAGGATCCCTTCACGCGTCAATTGGCGGTCTAGCACGCATTGAGTTCTAGGGCATTGCGCGTACTCGTTAACCATTTCGTTACCCGTCACACTGTAACTGCGGGTCATTCTGTCACACCAAACCCGTAGGTGAAGCTAGTCCCGAGACCACCTGCATGAGGATGAACAGCAGGAACAGCAGCACCATGATCGACAGGTCGAGCCGGACCCCACCGAGCGAAATCGGTGGAATGAGCCGGCGAAGAAGCTTCACCGGCGGGTCTGTGACCGTGAAGATCGCCTCGAGCACGATCACGACGAAACCCGTCGGTCTCCAGTCACGGGCGAACACCCGGATGAACTCGACGATGATCCGTCCGATGAGCAACAACCAGAAGATGAACAGGATCACGTAGATCACCGAGAACACGGCCACACCTTCACTCTGCCTGACAACGACCGGTCGATCAAAACGATCTCGCTACCCGAGTCGCGCATCACACTCGCGCGCAGTCGACGACTCGGTCACATCGGCGGATCGCCCGTTCGGACCGCGGACTACTTCTGGTTGTAGAACCCGGTCTCCGCGATGCGGCGACGCTCCTCGGCGGAAACGTCGATGTCGGCGGGTGAGAGCAGGAACACCTTGGTCGCGACCTTGTCGAACGACCCGCGGAGCGCGAAGGCGAGCCCGGCAGCGAAGTCGACGAGCCGCTTGGCATCGGCGTTGCTCATCTCGACGAGATCCATGATCACCGGCGTGCCGTCGCGGAAGCGCTCGCCGATGGTGCGGGCCTCGCCGTAGTCCCGGGGACGCAGCGTGGTGATCTTGGACAGCGGCCCGCCCTCGTCGACCACCGACCGGCGGCTCTCGTGCCGCTCCATCCGCGGGTCGACGGCGAGTGCGCCGCGGGTGGCGCCGCGCGGTGCAGCACCTCGTGGCGCGATGGGCTCGACCCGCGCCGACGAACGGGGAGCGGACTCGTAGCGGTCGAAATCACTCTCGACCTCGTCACGGCGGGACGCCGCGTAACCGGGCTCGGCGTACTCGCGGCGGCCCTGCCCGGGCTCGTCGATGTAGTCGTCCTCGAAATCCTCGAGGGGAACCATGCCGAAGTAAGCCTTGAACTTGTGCAGGCTGCTCATTGATCGACCTTCCTGGGCGCGGCGGACTGGTTCTGACGAATCCTGCGGTCGACCGCAGAGATCTTCTTGGTGTTACTGGTGTGACTGGTGATCATTTCGAGACTATCGGTCGGCGGCCGAGGAGGGCGGTTCCGACACGCACACAGGTCGACCCGTGGCGGACCGCGGCCTCGAGATCACCGGTCATCCCGGCGGACAACGTCGTCGCCTCGGGATGCGTGCGCAGAAGGTTCGCGTGGAGCGTCGAGAGTCGCGCGAATGCAGCGTCGGGGTCGACGCCCAACGGCGGCACACCCATGATTCCGCCGAGCACCAGGTTCGACGACCCCGCGACGCGATCGGCCAGCTCGCCGAGATCCCCGGCCGGTACCCCACCACGGTCCGGATCGGCATCCAGGCTCACCTGGAGGAGAACCTCGAGCGGATCCGATCGAGCGCCCTCGTCGAGCGCACCCGCGGCCGCGCGGTCGAGCGCATCGGCGAGCCTGACGCTGTCGAGCGAGTGGACCGTGTCGGCCCAGCGCACGACCGACTTGACCTTGTTTCGCTGCAGGCGACCGATCATGTGCCAGCGCACCGACTCGTCGGCGCCCGGAGTCGACCGGAAGTCGGCCACCTTGGTGCCGGCCTCGGGTTCGCGCGACTCCCCGAACGCCCGGCAACCGAGATCGTAGAGAATCCGGACATCCGTCACCGGGTAGAACTTCGTCACCGGTAGCAGCGCCACCTCGGTGAGAGGGCGCCCGGCTTCCCGGCAGGCCGCGTCGAGTCTGGCGCGGACCGCCGTCAGCGCCGATGCGATTTCGTCGTGCCTACTCATCGGCCGTCAACTCGATCCCGTCACTCTTCCCCGGGTGGGTCCATCCAGATCACCGCTGCCAGGCGGCCCGTGGGCGCTCCCCGGCGGTGGCTGAACAATGTTGCATCCTCGATCGTGCACCGCGGATCCTCGGCGACACCCGAGACCCCGGCGGCCAGTAACTGCCGCCGCAAACCGGCTCGCAGATCGAGCCCCGGCGTGCCCTTGACCGTGCGAGTGGCGCTGCCGGGCAGGAACTTCTCGACATCGGCCTGCATCGCGGCCGGAACCTCGTACTGACGACCGCTCGCCGCGGGCCCGAGGAACGCGCCGATCCGCTCGGGCCGCGCGCCCTGCTCGATCATCGCGCCGATCACCTTGGGCACGATGCCGATCCGGGCTCCGATCCGACCGGCGTGCACGGCGGCGATGACACCGGCCTCGTCGTCGGACAGCAGGATCGGCACGCAGTCGGCGCTCAGCGTGACCAGGGCCAGACCGGGCACCGTGGTCACCAGCGCGTCGGTGGCGGGAACGGGACCGTCGACAGGACCGTCGACGACCGTGACGTTCCGGCTGTGGATCTGTTCCATCCACACCAAGCGCTCGAACGGCAGCCCGATGCCGTCGGCGAGCCGGCGGCGGTTCGTATCCACCGCAGCCGGATCGTCGCCGACGTGATCACCGAGATTGAACGACTCGTACGGCGCCGCGGACACACCACCGGCTCGGGTCGTCACGACCCGCCGGACCCGGACACCCGTCACGGAAACCCCGCTCAACGGCGCATGAAGGAAGGCACATCGACGTCGTCGTCTTCGCCTTCCTCGTTGCTGACCGGTACTGCACGGGAAGCACTGCCACCCAGCGGCGGCAGGGTCGACCCCGTGGGCGCGCCGACCGGCTCACGCGGAGCCGCCGGTGCCGCCGGTGCGGGCTCGGCGGGTGCCGCCGCGGCGCGCTCGGACTGCCCGACCTCGCCGGCCCGTCCTGCGCCGATGTTCCCGCGGCCGATGGCCGACTGGACCTCGAGCGGCCGCTTGGCCGGCGCTCCGCCGTCGAAGCCCGCGGCGATCACGGTGACGCGAACCTCGTCGCCGAGCGAATCGTCGATCACCGTTCCGAAGATGATGTTCGCGTCGATGTGCGCGGCCTCCTGGACCAGCGACGCCGCCTCGTTGATCTCGAACAGACCCAGGTCCGAACCGCCGGCGATCGACAGCAGCACTCCGCGCGCGCCCTCCATCGACGCTTCCAGCAGCGGCGAGTTGATCGCGGTCTCGGCGGCCTTGATCGACCGGCCCTCCCCACGGGAGGAGCCGATGCCCATGAGCGCGCTTCCGGCGCCGGACATGACGCTCTTGACGTCGGCGAAGTCGACGTTGATCAGACCCGGCGTGGTGATCAGGTCGGTGATGCCCTGGACACCGTTGAGGAGCACCTCGTCGGCGCTGCGGAACGCGTCCATGAGGCTGACGGCGGCATCGCCCAGCTGCAGCAGCCGATCGTTGGGGATCACGATCAGGGTGTCGCAGGACTCACGCAGAGCGGAGATCCCGGACTCGGCCTGCGAACCGCGGCGCTTGCCCTCGAAGGAGAACGGCCGCGTGACGACACCGATGGTGAGGGCGCCGAGCTTGCGGGCGATGCTCGCGACGACCGGGGCACCACCGGTACCGGTGCCACCACCCTCGCCCGCGGTGACGAACACCATGTCGGCCCCCTTGAGGACCTCCTCGATCTCGTCCTTGTGATCCTCGGCGGCCTTGCGGCCGACCTCCGGGTCGGCGCCGGCGCCGAGACCACGGGTCAGTTCGCGACCCACGTCGAGCTTGACGTCGGCGTCGGACATGAGCAGCGCCTGCGCGTCGGTGTTGACCGCGATGAACTCGACTCCCTTGAGTCCCTGCTCGATCATGCGGTTGACCGCGTTGACGCCGCCGCCGCCGATACCGACGACCTTGATTACGGCGAGGTAGTTGTGCGGGGGCGTCATGGGCTCTCGCCTTCCGTGAGTGGATTTCGCGCTCGTACTAGGGGTGAGTATGGAAAACCCTCAACCTCAACCACAGGGTTAAGGTTATGTCAAGTAGTCCCTTGGGGCGAAACGCTATGCAGTGCCACAGCGATCCGCCAGCAGGCGCGCCGACACGCGCCAAGTTTTTGCGGGGCACGGAGCCCCCGATCCGCTCGTGGCGTGAGCCTCCGGATCGCCCATCACTTTACTGTGGGCAGTTCGGGACTCGACACATCGAAGATCCGACCGGGCTGTGTCAACAGTGCGGAGACCACTGCCGACTTCCTCTCGGAATCGTCGACACCGCCCCACACCACGACACGGCCGTCCACCAGAGTAACCGAGACACTCGAAATCGTCGGTGCGGCAACCTCGGACACCTGGACCCGGACCGCCTCCGGCAGCGACCCGAGCACCTCCAGCGCAGCCTGGGTGGCGTGGTCGGCCTCGGTCGGTGTCGGCGTGACGAGTCGCACCACACCGAACGGCGGCGGCTCGACGGCGTAGTCCACCCCGGTGGCGTCCATCAGATGCGTTCCGTCCGGGGAATCGAAGAACACCACCGGAATCCGTTCGCGGACGGTCACCCGCACGGTCGACGGATATTCGCGCTGCACCCGCGCTTCCGCGACCCGGGGTATCCCCGCGACACGCTTGGCCGCTGCCGCGGTGTCGACCCGCAGCAGTGGAGTCCCGTCCGCGATCCCCGCGACCGGCAGGACCTCCTCCGCGGTGAGGAACCCGTCACCGACGTACTCGACCTGACGGACCGACATCATCGGGCTGAACCACAGCGCGGCGCCGAGGCCGCCGAGCACGACCACCACGGCGGTCGCGATCAGGAAAACCTTGCGCCGCAACGACCGGGCGCGCGCCCGCTCCTCCGAACCGCGAGCGGTCTTCGCCTCCGACTCCGGTCCGTTCCCGTCGCGCCGACCGGACGACGTCGCCTGGCGCGGCGAACTCCGGCGCGTGCGATCGCCGCGCGACCGGCGCGCATCGGGCCGGCCGCTGCGGGGTCGACCCCGACGATCGGCCGTCACTGCGGCTCCGAACCCGATCCCGCCGAACGACCACCGTGGTTGGGCCGCGACCGCAGTGCATCGAGTATCGGCCCACCGAGCATCGTCACGTCGCCCGCACCCATCGTGATCAGGACGTCGCCGGGCTCGACGAGTCCGGCGACCTGACGCGGCACCTGGGACCGATCGGGCTGATAGTGAACAGGTTTCGTGAGCGCCTGCGCGACCAGCGCGCCGCTCACTCCGGGGATCGGCTCCTCGCGCGCGCCGTACACGTCGAGCACCACGACCTCGTCCGCCAGGTCGAGCGCCTCGCCGAACTCCTGCGCGAACGTCACTGTCCGCGAGTACAGATGCGGCTGGAACACCACGACGACACGGCCCTGCCGGCCGTCGTTGTCGACGAGTTCCCGCGCGGCGCCGAGCACCGCCCGGACCTCGGTCGGATGATGCGCGTAGTCGTCGAACACCCGGACCCCGCGCTCGCGGCCGGTGAGCTGGAACCGGCGGTGGACCCCACCGAACCCGGCCAGCCCCTCGAGCAGTTCGTCCACCGACGCGCCGGCGTCCACGCCCGCGAGCAACGCGGCAAGCGCGTTGAGCGCCATGTGCTTTCCGGGCACGCCCAACCGCAACGTGCGCGGCTCGACCTCGCCGGCGAAGCGGATGTGCGCCACTCCCCCGACGTCACGCGCCTCCCAGGACAGCAACTCCACACCCACCGGAACCGGACCGGCGGACGCGGCGGCCTCCGCCGTGCCGTAGCCGACGACCCGTACCGCGCTGCCGGACTCCACCGTTCGCCGCGCGAGCGCAGCCGACCCCGGATCGTCGAGGCACACCACGAGCAGGCCGTCCGGAGCGATCCGCGCGACGAAGTCGTCGAAGACCTGGACGTACGCCTCACTGCTACCGAAGAAGTCGAGATGGTCCGCCTCGATGTTGGTGACCACCACGACGTCCGGGTCGTACTGGAGCAGCGAGCCGTCGCTCTCGTCGGCCTCCGCGACGAAGACCTCACCCGAGCCGTGATGGGCGTTGGTACCGGCCTCGTTCAGTTCGCCGCCGACCGCGAAGGACGGGTCGAATCCACAGTGCTGCAACGCGACCACGAGCATCGAGGTCGTCGAGGTCTTGCCGTGCGTGCCCGACACCAGGAGCGTGCGATGCCCGCGCATCAGCGACGCCAGGACCGCGGGGCGCAGGATCACCGGAATGCCGCGCTTCGCGGCCTCGACGAGCTCCGGATTGTCCTTCGGGATCGCGGCGTGCGTGGTGACGACGGCCGTCGGGCCACCCGGCAGCAGATCGAGGGCGCTCGCATCGTGGCCGATGCGGACGACAGCGCCGCGAGCACGCAGCGCGAGCACGCCGCGGCTCTCCTTGGCGTCCGAGCCGGACACCTGCCCACCCCGGGAGAGCAGGATCCGCGCGATGCCGGACATTCCGGCACCTCCGATGCCGACCATGTGTACCCGCTCGAGACCCGCGGGTAGCTGCTCGTTCATCGGTTTCCCCTTGCTACATCGACAACGATCTGTGCGACGGTCGCCGCCGCACTGCGGTGGCCGGCACCGGCCGCGCTGCGGCCCATCTCCTCGAGCCGTGCGCGGTCGGCGAGCAACGGCACCACGGTCTCCGACACGTAGTGCGGCGTCAACTCCGCATCCGGAACGATCATCCCACCTCCGGCAGCGACGACGGGCCGGGCATTGAGTTCCTGCTCGCCGTTTCCATGTGGCAACGGCACGTACACGGCGGGGAGGCCGACGGCCGAGACCTCGGCGACGGTCATGGCGCCCGAACGACAGATCACCGCGTCGGCGGCGGAGTACGCCAGGTCCATGCGCGTCAGGTACGGCACCGCCACGTACGGCGCCTCCGGATGCGACTCGACTTCCACGGAGTTCTTGGGACCGTAGGCGTGCAACACGGAGATACCGGCCGCCGCGAGCTGCGGGGCGGCACCGGCGACGGCCTCGTTGAGCGACCGGGCGCCCTGCGATCCGCCGAACACCAACAGCACCGGACCGTCCGCCGGCAGACCGAAGTGCTCACGCGCCTGCGCGCGCAGGGCCGCCCGATCGAGTCCGGTGATGGACGAGCGGACCGGGATTCCGACGATCTCGGCATCCGCGGTGCCGCGCGCGGCCACCCCGGAACCCGCGACCGCGGCCAGGACGCGACGGGCACGACGGGCACCGATCTTGTTCGCGATGCCCGCACTGGCGTTGGCCTCGTGGATCACGATCGGGATCTTCCGGCGGCGGCGCAGCAGACCCGAACCGGCAGCAAGATACGCGGGCAGCGCGACATAGCCGCCGAAGCCCACGACAACGTCCGCGTCGGTACGGTCGAGCACCGCGCGCGTGGCGGCCACCGACCGCCGAATCCGGCCGGGTAGCCGGAACAGATCCATCGTGGGCTTGCGGGGCAACGGAACCGGCGGGATCAGCTCGAGCGGATACCCCCGATCGGGGACCAGGGTGGTCTCGAGGCCTCGCTCGGTCCCGAGCGCCGTCACCACGGCGGACGGATCGAGCGCACGGATCGCGTCCGCGACAGCCATTGCCGGCTCGATGTGCCCGGCCGTCCCGCCGCCGGCCACCACCACGGACAGGCCTGTCTTGTCGCCGCTCACCTACGCGTTCCTCGCTCTCCTGGACGGGGATCGCGCGAAGTGCCCGCGCGGTCCCGATCCCTCATGGGGCCGTGGCCCCGCTTCTCGTTGTTCCGTCGACCGTCGTCGGTCGGCCGGCGTCGGGGTTGGTCGTGCCGAAGAGCACGGGTGTCCTTGGCGCCCGGGCGTTCTCCGCGGGCGGGCTGCACCTTCCGGTTCTCCGTGCGGCGCACGACGGCCGCCCCGCGCGGGCGCGGCGGGATGTACGCCGCCGGCTTGGGCAGCCGCAGCAGTCGAGACATCCGTCCGTCCTGCCCGCTGTGCAGCGCGGCGACCGCCTCCGGCTCGTGTCTCGCCGCGTTCGCGACCAGACCGAACATCAACAGTGTCGTCGCCGTCGAGGTGCCACCCGCCGACACCAGCGGCAACTGCAGACCGGTGACCGGCAGGATGCCGACGACGTAACCGATGTTGATGAACGCCTGACCGGTGATCCACGCGGTCGCGGTCGCGCTCAGCAACTGCAGGAACGGGTCCGCCGAGCGCCGCGCGATGCGCAGACCGGTGTACACGAACAGCGCGAACAACCCGATCACCGCGCCCGCCCCGATGAATCCCAGTTCCTCGCCGATGATCGCGAAGATGAAGTCGTTGTGGGCGTTGGGCAGATAACTCCACTTGGCCCGGCTCTGGCCGAGCCCCTCACCGAACAGGCCACCGTCCGCGAGCGCATACTTCGCCTGCCGCGCCTGGTAACCCGCGCCCTGAGCGTCGTCACCCGGGTTCAGGAACGACTGGACGCGCGCGGACCGGTATCCCGCAGTCAGCGCGAGGGTTACGGCCGCCGCACCGCCCGCCAGGAGCACGGTGAGGAAGATCTTCAGCGGAAGGCCCGAGAACCAGAGCAGCGCCAGCAGGATGATCGCGAGCGAGATGGTGGTTCCGAGGTCGGGCTGCAGCACGATCAGGACGAAGACCAGCAGCGCCGCGGGCACCAGCGGGATCAACATCTCCTTGAGCGATGCACCCTCCCGCCGCCGCGTGGCGAGCAGGTGCGCGCCCCACACCGCGAACGCGATCTTCGCGAGTTCGGAGGGCTGCAACGAGATCGGACCGATCACGAACCAACCGCGGGTTCCCTGCGACTTCGTACCGATGCCGGGAATCAACACCAGCACCAGCATCGCGACCGTCACACCGAACGCCGGCAGCGACCACGTACGCATCACCCGGATCGGGATCAGCAGCGCGATGTAGAAGATCACCAGACCCAGCGTCGCGAAGATCAGCTGTGAGACGAACTTTCCATACGCGGACCCGTCCCGCGCCACCGACTCGACACTCGACGACGACAGCACCATCACCAGCCCGAGCACCGTCAACAGGACCGCGATGGTGACGACGAGATGAAACGACGTCAGCGGACGAGCCAGCCACGCCCCGATCCGGGTGCGCGGCGCGCGCTCGGGGGCTCCTGTCATCCGCGGGTCCCGGACTCCGGCTCGATGTCGGCCAACGCCGTGACCGCTGCGGCGAAGCTGCGCCCGCGGTGTCCGTACGAGTCGAACATGTCGAGCGACGCGGCAGCAGGTGCCAGCAGCACGGTGTCGCCGGGAGCAGCCAGGGCCGTGGCGGCGCGCACGGCCTCCGCCATCACGGTGTCCGCGTCGGCCGTGGGAAGATCGAGGTGGAGCACGTCCGCTCCGGCGATCGGTTCGACCACGGACCCATCGTCTCCCGCGCGCACGTGAACGACCGGGACCTCGGGGGCGTGTCGCGCGAGCGCCTCGGCGATCTGATCGGCGTCACGGCCGATGAGCACCGCACCGGCCAGTCGGTCCGCGACGTCGGCGACCAGGTCGTCGATGCGAGCCCCCTTGAGCAGGCCGCCGGCGATCCACACCACCGAGTCGTGCGCGACGATCGACGACCGCGCCGCATGCGGATTGGTCGCCTTGGAATCGTCGATGAACGTGATGTCGGTGAGCCGACGGACGACCTCCGCCCGGTGCGGTCCCACCCGATGAGCCCGCAGCCCCGCATCCACCGCTGCCGGGGAGACGCCGATCGCGCGGGCCAGCGCGGCCGCCGCCAGCGCGTCGCACAGTCCGGCCGGCCCCGGCGGGCTGATCTCGTCGGCCGCGACGAGGGGAACCGAATCCGCGAACGCCCGGTCGATCAGCATCCCGCCGCGAACGCCCAACTCCCCGACGTCGGGCGCATCGAGCCGGAAGCCGACGGTGTGCCCGTCACGCGGCCGCTCGACCAGCGTGGCGGCGACCGCGTCGTCGAGGCCGACGACGGCGACGCCACCGGTGAGGGCCTGCGCCTTGGCGTCCGCGTAGCCCTCCATGCCGCCGTGCCAGTCGAGATGATCCTCGGCGATGTTGAGTACGACGCCGGCTGTCGGGCGCACGGACGGCGCCCAGTGCAGCTGGAACGACGACAGCTCGACGGCGAGGACGTCGACGCGGGGCTCCTGCGCACGCAGTGCGTCGAGCACCGGCAGGCCGATGTTGCCGCACGCCGCCGACGACATGTCCGCGGCCTCGAGGATCGAGTGCAGCATCGACGTCGTCGTGGTCTTGCCGTTGGTGCCGGTCACGACCAGCCACTGTCGCGGCGGACCGTACACCCCGGCCCGGTCGACATGCCACGTGAACTCGATGTCGCCCCAGATCGGGATGCCGGCGGCCGTGGCCGCCGCGAGAACCGGCGCGTCCGGCCGGAACCCCGGACTGGTGACGACGAGGACGAACTCGGCGACGCGCGCCGGGTCGGCGACCAGGTCGTCGAGCGGCACCGTCTCGGCACCGAGCTCGGCGCAACGGGCGAGGGCGTCCACGTTGGTGTCGGTCACCGTCACCCGGGCACCGAGGTCGTGCAGCGGAGCTATCACCGCGCGGCCGGAGATGCCGGCGCCGGTCACGAGGACGCTCGCGCCGCGCAGTCGGTCCAGATCTCCCGCGTCGACTCCCGCGCCGTGTCCGGTCCCGTCGAGCTGCATCCGTCAGTCCCCGATCGCCGCGAGATATTCGCTGTAGAACAGTGCGAGGCCGATCGCGGACGCGATCGCGGCCAGCAACCAGAATCTGATGATCACCTGGGTCTCGGCCCAGCCGCCCAGTTCGAAGTGGTGGTGGAACGGCGCCATCCGGAACACCCGCCGTCGGCTCGATCGGAACACCGCCACCTGGATGACCACCGACGCCGCCTCGGCCACGAACAGGGCGCCGATGACGACCATGAGCAGCTCGGTGCGGGTGGTGATGGACAGGCCGGCCAGCATGCCGCCCAGCGCGAGCGAACCGGTGTCGCCCATGAAGATCTTCGCCGGCGCCGCGTTCCACCACAGGAAGCCGATGCATGCCGCGGCTCCGGCGGCACACAGCAACGCCAGGTCCAGCGGATCACGGACGTCGTAGCAGCCCTTCGACGGACCGAGGCTGCCCGGCCCGTCGACGCAGGCGTTCCGGTACTGCCAGAACGTGATGATCACGTACGCGCCGAGCACGAGGCTCATCGAACCGGCCGCCAGACCGTCGAGGCCGTCGGTGAGGTTCACCGCGTTCGACCACGCGCTCACCAGCAGGTAGCAGAACAGGATGAAGACGATCGATCCCATGCTGACAGTGGCGATGTCGCGCACGTACGACAGGTGCACGCTGCCCGGGGTCAGACCGCTGCCGCCGCGGAACTGCAGCGCCAGGATGCCGAACACGACCGCCGCCACCAACTGGCCGACGAGCTTGGCCGTCTTGTTCAGACCGAGGTTGCGCTGCTTGCGGATCTTGATGAAGTCGTCGAGGAACCCGACGCCACCGAGCGCGGTGGTCAGACCGAGCACCAACAGGCCCGACGCGGTCGGCCCCTCAGCGTCGTAGCCGATGCCGATGAGATGCGAGCCCCAGTAGCCGGCCCAGATTCCCGCGAGGATCGCGACGCCGCCCATCGTGGGGGTACCACGCTTGGCCTGATGGCTCGCCGGGCCTTCGACCCGGATCTCCTGCCCGAAGCCCTGCCGCGAGAAGACCTTGATCAGGACCGGCGTCAGCAGGATGGACACCGCGAGGGCGATGCCCGCGGCGAAGAGGATCTGCCTCACTGCGGCGCCTCCGAATCGGTGATCTGCGCGGCGTCGGTGGTCGGCGCGTCGAGAACCGCGTCCGCGACCTCCCACAGTCCGATCGACTGCGAAGCCTTCACCAGTACGAGATCACCGGCCTCCAGTTCCTGCTCCAGCAGCGCGATCGCACTCGCACCGTCGGGCACGTGGACCGCCTCGTCACCCCAAGAACCTTCCATCACCGCTCCCTGGTACATCGCGCGGACGGGCCGACCGGCTCCGACGAGGATCAGCTTGGTCACGTCCAGGCGCACCGCGAACCGTCCGATCGCGTCGTGCTCGACCACTGATTCTGGTCCGAGTTCCGCCATTTCGCCGAGGACTGCCCAACTCCGGCGTGCCGGACCACGACCGGACCGGGCCATCGACACGAGCGCCTTGATCGCCGCACGCATCGAATCCGGGTTCGCGTTGTACGAGTCGTTGACGACGGTGACGCCGTCGGCCCGATCGCGGACCTCCATCCGACGCGCCGAGACCGGCCCGGCGGAACCGAGCGCCGCCGCGACCTGGTCGAGCGTCGCCCCGCACTCGAGCGCGACGGCGGCCGCCGCGAGCGCGTTGCCGACCTGGTGTTCGCCGTGCACCGCGAGCGTGACCGGGATGCTGCCGGCCGGGGCGGTCAGAGTGAAACTGGCGCGCGCCTGATCGTCGAGGCGGACGTCGGTCGCGCGGACATCGGCGGTGCCGGACTGGCCCACCAGCACGACGCGTGCCCGGGTCCGCTGCGCCATCGCCGCGACCAGCGGATCGTCGGCGTTGAGCACCGCGACGCCCCCCTCGGCGGCGGTCGGCAGCGACGCCGGCAGCTCGCCCTTGGTGTCGGCGATCGCCTCGCGGGAACCGAACTCGCCGAGGTGCGCCGTGCCCACATTGAGGACCACACCGATGCGCGGCGGGGCGGACTTCGCGAGGGCCGCGATGTGCCCGCGTCCGCGGGCGGACATCTCCAGGACCAGGAAACGGGTGTCGGCGTCGGCCCGCAGCGCCGTCCAGGGATGCCCGAGCTCGTTGTTGAACGAACCGGGCGGGGCCACGACGGACCCGAGCGGCGAGAGAACTGCCGCCAGCAGGTCCTTCGTGGAGGTCTTGCCGGACGAACCGGTCACCCCGACGACGGTCAGGTCCGAGTCGGCGGTGAGCCGGTCGATGCTCGCGCGCGCCAGCTTCGCGAGCGCCTCGAGTACCGCCGCGCCGGAGCCGTCGGTGTCGTGTTCGAGGGCCAACGCGCCGTTGTCCGACGCGCCGAGCGGCTCGACCACGATCGCCGGGACACCGACCGGGCGGGCCGCGAGCACGGCCGCCGCGCCCGCCGCCACCGCAGCGGCCGCGTGGTCGTGCCCGTCGGTCGTCGCGCCCGGCAGCGCCAGGAACAGCCCACCCGGTGTGACCTTGCGGGAATCGAACTCCACCGTTCCCGAAACGGTGGCCGACGGATCGTCGACATCGTGGAGCGTCCCGCCGACCGCCTGTGCGATCTGGGCGAGCGTCATCGGGATCATGCGTTTCCTCCGTGTGCGGGGTCTTCGGAGGCGATCCGATCGATCGCCTCTCCCAGAACCTCGCGGTCGTCGAATGGGTACTTCACCCCGTGGATCTCCTGGCCGATCTCGTGGCCCTTGCCTGCCACGAGGACCACGTCGCCGGAGCGGGCCCAGCGGACCGCGGCGGCGATGGCCTCACCGCGGTCTCCGATCTCGAGCACCTCACCCCGCTCTGCCGCCGGAACCGACAGCGCGCCCTCCGTCAGCGCGGCCCGGATGGTGGCCGGATCCTCGGTGCGCGGATTGTCGTCGGTGATCACCAACAGGTCCGCGCCGCGGGCCCCGGCCTCGCCCATCAAGCCCCGCTTGCCGGTGTCGCGGTCTCCGCCGGCGCCGACGACGACCGCGATCCGGCCGTCGGTCTGCCCCCGCAATGTCGCGATCACGGCCTCGACCGCAGCGGGCTTGTGGGCGTAGTCGACGACGGCCAGGAAGTCCTGCCCGCGCTCGACCCGCTGCACACGGCCGGGCACGTCGACCCCGCCGATTCCGGCGATCGCCGCGTCGACGTCCGCGCCCGCCGCCGCGCAGACCGCCACGGCCAGCACCGCGTTCGCGACGTTGTACTGCCCGGGCAGACGCAGCGACACCGAGTGCGTCGTCCCGTCCGGCCCGGTGAGCGTGAAGACCTGGCTACCCGACGGCACCGCCTCGGCCTGCCCCGCGGTCCAGTCACCTGGTCCGCTGGTGGCGACCGTGGCGACGGCGCCGGGAAGGTTCGGGTGCGCGCGGCGGGCGATGTCCGCCATCCGCGCCCCCCACTCGTCGTCGGTGCAGATCACCGCGCGCTCCGCACGGACCGTCGAATCCGCCGCGAAGAGGCGGCTCTTCGCCGTGAAGTAGTCGTCGAAGTCGCGGTGGAAGTCGAGATGGTCCTGGGACAGGTTGGTGAACGCACCGATAGAGAACCGAACGCCGTCGACCCGGCCGAGAGCCAGCGCATGACTCGACACCTCCATCACCACGGTGTCGATCCCCCGCTCGAGCATCGCCGCGAACAGGGCGTGCAACTGCGGCGCCTCCGGCGTGGTGAGCGCGCTCGGCACCCGGTCCCCCGCGACGCGGGTCTCGATCGTGCCGACCAACCCGATGCTGCGACCGGCCGCCGCGAGGCCCGACTCGATCAGATATGCCGTCGTCGTCTTGCCCGAGGTTCCGGTGATGCCGACGACCTGCATCTGCTCCGACGGATGGCCGTAGATCGTGGCCGAGACCTCGCCGAGCACCCGCCGTGGTTCGGGGTGCACCAGCACCGGCAACGCGGGGACGTCGGTGGACTCACGGAACTGGCGGGCGACGAGCGTCAGACCGGCGTCGTCGGTGAACACCGCCACCGCGCCGGCCTCGACGGCCGACCCCACGAACTCGGCGCCGTGAGCACGCGCCCCCGGGAGCGCGGCGAACAGATCGCCCGCCAGCACCGACTGCGCCCGCAACTCGACGCCGGTGACCGTGGTCGGCACAGCCGCGTCCCGGTCCACTCGATCGGATCCGAGCCATTCGATCCGGGCACCGACCTTGTCGGCCAGGTCTTCCAGGTCGGTCCGGGGCGGGTTCGTCGGGCGAAGACCGCTCCCCGGCGCCGCACCCGGCATGGATGGCTGCGGACTCGGATGCACAGGCAGTGGGTCCTCTCGGAATCGAATTTCGGTTCGGGGTTCGTTCGGTCGTGTCCATCCTTGCGGACGGAGACCGACGTGTCAGATTACCGGCGGCGGCGCCACGGGCACGACCCACCATGTTCGGTACACACCGGTTACGTGGGAATCGTCACCCCGACGGGCGGGACGCGGCCCGGACGGTGTCAATCGGCCTGCAACACCAGCCGCCGACCCGGGTCCGGTGACAGCGGAACGCTGTCCCGCTGCAGGAGCCACGACGCGATGTTGTGGAACAGCGGCGCGGCCGACTGTCCCCCGCCGCCGTCGATACCGCGGACGGGCGCGTCGAGCATGATCCCGATGACATAACGCGGATCATCCGAGGGCGCGATGCCCGCGAAGGTGATCCAGTAGTTGGAGTTCGAGTAGCACCCGCAGGCAGGGTCGACCTGCTGCGCGGTACCGGTCTTGCCACTGATCTGGTAGCCGTCGACGCCCGCCTGCGGCCCGGTGCCCTGCTGGTAGCCCATCGGGTCCTTCTGGGTGACCGACCGGAACATGTCACGAGTGGTACGCGCAGTCTGCTCACTTACCACCCGCACCGGTTCGGGGCGTTCGGTCTCGATCCGGGAGCCGTCCGGCGCGAGGGTCGACTTGACGATCCGTGGAGCGATCCGCTCGCCGTCGTTGGCGATCGCCTGGTACATGCCGGTCATCTGCAGAAGCGTCATCGACAGCCCCTGGCCGATCGGCAGGTTGGCGAACGTACCGCCGGACCAGTCGTCGAGGTCCGGGACGTTGCCGGCGCTCTCGCCCGGCAAGCCGACGTCGGTGCGCTGGCCGAGTCCGAACTTGTGCAGCATCTCGGCGTAGCGCTCCTCCCCGACCCGCTCGGCGAGCATCAGCGTGCCCACGTTCGACGACTTACCGAAGACGCCGGTCGAGGTGTAGGGCGCGACGCCGTGCGCCCACGCGTCCTTGACCGAGACACCGGCCATCTGGATCGAACCGGGGACCTGGAGCACTTCCTCGGGGGTGGTCAGCCCGTACTCGATCGCCGCGGCCGCGGTCACGATCTTGTTGACCGATCCCGGCTCGAACGGCGAACTCACGGGCAGGTTGCCCATCTGGGCGGTGCGCGGGTTGTTCCCGACGCCGATGGCCGGGTTGAACGTGCCGTCGTTGGTCATCGCGAGGACTTCGGACGTCTTCGCGTCGAGCACCACCACGGATGCGTTCTTCGCACCCGACAGGTCCTTGGCCTGCTGCGTCTGCTGCTGCACGTAGTACTGCAGGTCGGAGTCGATGGTGAGTTCCACGTTGGATCCGTCCACCGCGGGCTGCAGATCTCGTCGACTGCCGGGGATGACCGCACCGTCGGACCCGCGGTCGTGCGTCTCGGAACCGTCGTTGCCGGCAAGCGTCGAATCCATCGACTCCTCGAGCCCGAGCAGTCCGTGTCCGTCCCACCCGGTTGCACCGACGATGTTCGCCGCTAGCGAACCACCCGGGTACTCGCGAATGTCCTGCCGCTCGAGTCCCACTTCCTCGAACTCGTCGGCGATGTCCGCCGCCACCGCGGGATCGACACTGCGGGCCAGGTAGACGAACGTCTCGTTGCTGCGCAGCTTGTCGAGCAGTTCGCTCTCCGAGACCGTGTCGCCGAGCCGCTCGTGAATCCCCTTCGCGATCTCCTTCAGCCGGGTGTCCGGATCGGGAGCGGTCTCGCCGGTCTCGTCCTTGGCACGCTCCTCCTCCATCCGCTTGCGCTCACGCACCGGCTGGAACGTCAGCGCCTTGGCATCGAGAGCGTAGGCCAGCTTGTTGCCGTTCCGGTCGAGGATCGCACCCCGAACCGCCGGGAGGGTGACGGTCGTCGTGCGCTGATTCGCGGCCTCCGCCGACAACCGGGGCGCGTCGATCCCCTGGACCCACAGCAACTGCACCGCCACGACCCCGAGTGCAACGAGCATCGTCGCGCGGCCGTACTTGAGACGGAACCCGAAGGAATCGGTGCGCCTCGCGGCGGGCTTACGCCCCCGCGATCTCCGCGGCGGTGCGGGCCGACGCGGACGTGAGGCGGGAGTGCGTCCACCCACCGACGTCACTGCCGAGCACCCGCCGGGGGTTGAGTGATCACCGTCACAGGCGTCAATTGTTCACCGCGAGCCTGGATCCGGCCGTCGTTGACGGGCGGCGGCGTGGCGGCGGGAGGCGCGGTCGTGGGGGCAGGCGGCGTCGCCCGAGGCGCCGCCGGCTCGGCCACGGGCGGAGGCGTCCGGTCCAGCGGAGCGACCGGCTTACCCTCGGCGGGCTTCGGAGTGCCGATCACCTCGACACTGCCGTCGGTGGACACGACCAGTCGCGCTGGATCCTTCACCGGGATCAGCCCCTGCTCGGCAGCCTTCTCCGCGAGCACCGGCGCCGAGTTGCCCGCCGCGACGTCACGCTGGAGCGCCGCCGTCCGCTCGCGCAGGCCCTGGTTGTGAGCGCGCGCGTCCGCGAGCTGGTACGAATCCTCGGCGGACCGTGTCGTCAACAGCAGAGTCGTCGCGAGACCGAGGCACAGCAGGCCGATGATGGTGGCCACGAACGGGATCCGGGCCACGATCGCGCGCGGCGACGACGCCGGAGTCGACGCCGTCGAGGTCGGCCGGGCGCCGCCCACGACGGATGCCCGCTGCTGCCGGCGCTCGTATGCCTTCTGCGCCGCACTGGACCGCCGGACACGCGCGGACCCGATACCGGTGGACGTCATCCGAACCGTCATGTCAGTCACGCTCCAGCCCTCCTGGCGATTCGTTCCGCTGCCCGCAGACGCACGGGCGCTGCTCTCGGGTTGTCTTCGATCTCCTGTTCGGACGCACGTTCCGCTCCTCTCGTGAGGATCCGGAACTCCGGCCCCATACCCGGCAGTTCCACCGGGAGGCCTTCAGGCGTCTTCGACTTCGACAGTGGCGTCAGCTCCTGCTTGACCACTCGGTCCTCGAGCGACTGGTACGACATGAACACGACCCGACCACCGACCGCCAACGCGTCGAGGGCAGCGGGGATCGCGGCTCGCAGCGAATCGAGCTCGCCGTTGACCTCTACCCGAAGTGCCTGGAAGGTGCGCTTCGCGGGATGGCCACCCGTGCGGCGCGTAGCTGCCGGGATGGCGTCGTAGATGAGCTCGACCAGCGCGGCGCTGGTGGTGAACGGCTGCTTCTGACGACGGCGTACCACCTCGGAGGCGATCCGCCCCGCGAAGCGCTCCTCGCCGTACGTGCTCAGGATGCGCGCCAGCTCGCCGTGACTGTAGGTATTGAGCACCTCGGCCGCGGTGATCCCCGTCGTGGGGTTCATCCGCATGTCCAACGGCGCGTCGACCGAGTAGGCGAATCCGCGCTCGGCCTCGTCCAGCTGCATCGACGAGACACCCAGATCGAACAGGATGCCGTGCACCGTGCCGATCGAGTCCAGGCCGGCCTCCTCGAGCGCGTGGACGATGCCGTCGTAGCGCGTGTGCACGAAGGTGGTGCGGCCCGCATAGGGGGCCAGGCGCTCGGACGCGATGCGGAGCGCCTCGGGGTCACGATCGAGCCCGATGAGATGCAGGCCGGGATAGGTCCGCAGGAAATGCTCGGAGTGCCCACCCAGACCGAGTGTCGCGTCGATCATGACCGCGCCCTCGCCGAGGGGGTTGTGGGCTGTGAGTGCCGGCCCGAGAAGGTCGTCCGCGCGGTGCAGCAGCACCGGGACATGACCGAACTCGCCGGGGACGGACCGGGTGTCGTCCTCGCCGTCGACCATGGTTCCTCCGGCTCCTGCTCGATGCTGTGGGGCTTGCACGTGGTTGGGGGTCCGAAGAGGTGGTTCGGCGGGCTGTCGTCGACTGATGCGCTGCAACGAAACTCGCGAACGTCACTCTCCGGGAGAGCGAATGCCTCGAGGTCCCTGTCCGATCGAGGAACCTGGCGCTGGGGAAGTGCGTCAGGGTCCCGGCGGTGAACCTGGCGCTGGGGAAGTGCGTCAGGGTCACACTCGGGCAGAGGCCTCGCGGCACTCGCCTGTGGCGTCGGTGGGCTAGAAGATCCCCTCGAGCGCCTCGTCTCTGGCTTGTGAGTAGCTTTCCTCGTGCTCCGCGACGTAGGACTCCCATGCCTGGGCGTCCCAAATCTCGAGGAAGTCGACCGATCCGATCACCACGCAGTCCTTCGACAACCCCGCATAGCGACGATGGTCGGAAGACAACGTGATCCGTCCCTGGGCATCGGGATGCTGCTCGTCGGTTCCCGATGCAAGCGCACGCACGAATGCGCGAGCCTGCGGATTGCTTCGGGAAGCCGCTGACGCACGACGCGCAAGCGCGGTGAACTCCTCACGGGGGTACACCGCAAGGCTGTGGTCCTGCCCTTTAGTGACCATCAACCCTCCCGCCAACGCGTCCCGGAACTTCGCAGGCAACGTGAGTCGCCCCTTGTCGTCGAGCTTCGGCGTATAGGTACCGAGAAACATCTCGACACCTCCCGCCGGGGCCCTGTGGCGAACGTGTGGTCGATACCGGCCGGTATCGCCCTGCATTCTGGCGGGTCACTCACGCGATCCGCTGCGCACCACATTACCCCACTTTCCTCCACTTTCAATCCGATCGGGGGGCCGATTTGACATCTGCGCGCGAATAACCGCAGATCACCGGGCATGGCTCGAAGTGGGGCGTTTCCGCCCACGTGATCGCAAACACGAGAGCCTCCCCGGCCCCGACGGAGGGCCCGCACTCGGCCGGCCGAGAAAACCCCAGTTCAACGCTCCGCCTCCCTGCGATAGCAGAACCTCGGATCGAACCCACCGGCGGCAGGAGCAGGCAGTGGGGACATGTGGGGGCAACGTGTGGGGAACTGTGGGTGAGGCGGGAGGGATCGGCCACAGACCCACACGGACCGACACGGCCACCGCGGACGCGCCGACCGCACGAAAAACGGCGATGGCGCGACCTTTGCGGTCGCGCCATCGCCGTTTCGAGAGCCTGGGCGTTTCTGACGCCGGAAGCTACTCCTGTTCGAATCTCCTGCGGAACCGATCCTCCATCCGGGACGAGAATCCGCCGCCGGACTTCTTGCCTCCATGAGGCTTACGCGGATGCGATCCTCGCGCACCCGGCCCTTCACCGGACGGGTCGTCCCCGTCGGGTACCGCTGCCAGATGCCCCTTCCCTCCACCGAACAGGAAGAGCACACCGGCACCGAACATAACGACGAACCCGATCACACTGACGATCGGGAATCCGCCCAACCACAACACATCCAGAGCCACGCCCGCGATGAGCAGGACGAGACCCAACGCAAAGAGGGCCACCGCCTGCAATCGACGTTTTCCAGCGGGGGCACGCATTCGCCCGCCCCTCACCGTGGACGCGAACTTGGGATCCTCGGCGTAGAGAGCGCTCTCGATCTGATCGAGCATGCGCTGCTCGTGCTCGGAGAGTGGCACGGTACCTCCCCCGGCACTAAGAGTTGGCACCTCGCCGCGGTGCGGAGAGGTGGGTAACGGACTAGCGGTTACCTGAATTCAATAATACGAGGAGAGTCCTCCTCTGACCACCTACTCCGTCGACGAGTTCCCACCGAATCGGCGACAATCCGGTATGCCCCACCAGAAGGGCCCGTGAACGTGTCCGGAATCACCGCATCCACGCTACGCCGAGAGCCCGGAAACAGCGCCCCGATTCGTCGCCCCGAGGCGATCCTCGACCGCAGTGAGGAACCTCCCCACCTCGAAATAGAACGCATCCGCATCCGCATCCGTCACGGTTCGCGTCACACCGGCTTCGATCGAGGCCCGGAGCGCGGAATGCTGGGCGAAGTAGTCGGCCCACTCCACGAAATCCGGTGCCGCCCGCGCCATGAGGACCCAAGCGCTCCGGGACCGAGGCCGCCTCGCCCGACCGGAGTTCGCCGCCCCTTCCACCCCGGCGAGGACCGCAGCAGCACCACGGAGTGCCCCGAGGTACGCACAACGGAATCGTTCCGCAGCCTGGACCGCACCCGCCGCCTCCGACAGCAGACCGTCCGCGCGACGCAACAACGCGACCGCAGACATCGGAGCCGACACCGGCCCCGCCGGCCCGACCGGTGAACCCGACACGGCAGGACGCCCGGACGATCCACAACCGGTCGTCGCGATCCTCGACCGCCCGGACATCGACCGCCGCTTCGGCACCGCCTCGCGCTCGACCACCTCTTCGGCATCCGCAGCTCCGACAGCACCGACAGCACCGACACCCCGCGCAACTTCAGGCACGACCTTCGACATGACTTCGAGCACCTCCCAACGCTCCGAAGTTCGGGACCGCCGATCCGGTGATGTTCGCTTCCCTCGAACATCACCGGATCGGCCATATCGAACATGCGTTCGACCTATTCAATATAACTGGCCCCACCGACATGTCGTCAAGAGAGAAGGGTGAGCCCGCGCATGGATGCGAGCACCGGCGAGAGCCCCGACACGAATCCGGAGTCCGCTCCGGTCGTCGTGGACCTGTCGGTATCCGACATGCGTGCCCGGCTTCCCGAGGCGCTGTCGATCTATGTGGCGGCCATGGGATACCCCCGCGGAACCGAGTACCACCGCGCACCCATGTGGACCGAGCACATGCAGCGAGCCGGATGGCGCGCGGTCGGCGCGGTACAGGCCGATCCCGAACTCCCCGACCGCCCGGCACCGTTGGTCGCGATCGCCTACGGCTATCGCGGCGCCCCCGATCAGTGGTGGCAGCAGCAGGTGCGGCACGGGATGCAGGCGACCGGGTGGAGCCGGGAGCAGATCTCGTACGTTCTCGGTAGCTACTTCGAGCTGACCGAACTGCACGTCCATCCGGACGCGCAGGGACACCGCCTGGGCGAGCGACTGCTCCAACGCCTGCTCGCCGACCGCCCGGAGCGGGGCGTACTGCTCTCCACCCCAGAGGTGGACGACGAGGACAACCGGGCCTGGCGCCTGTACCGGCGCACCGGGTTCCGCGACGTCGTCCGCCACTTCACCTTCGCGGGCGATCGCCGACCGTTCGCTGTTCTCGGACGGGGGTTGCCGCTGTGATGCCGGAGTTCACGAGAGCCGCTGACGCTCGACTCGACGCAGTGGTGGTCGGTTCGGGCCACAATGCCCTGGTCTCGGCCTGCTATCTGGCCCGATCGGGATGGTCGGTGGAGGTTCTCGAACGGGACACCGTCGTCGGTGGCGCCGTCTCGACGGTCGAGCGGTTCCCGGGACACAAGGTGGATCGCGGGTCGTCGGCGCACATCATGATCCGGCACACCGGGATCATCGAAGAGCTCGACCTCGCCGCGCACGGACTGCGCTACATCGACTGCGACCCGTGGGCGTTCGCCCCGGCGCCGGCGGGATCGGACCGACCGGGAATCGTCTTCCACCGCAGCCTCGATCGGACATGCCGATCCATCGAGGAATCGTGCGGTGCGGCCGATGCGGACGCCTACCGACGTTTCGTCCGGACGTGGGGGCCGCGGACCGAGCGCGTGATGCGGGCCTTCGCGGCGCCGCCCACCGGAGGACACCTGCTGCGGTCGTTCTGGGGCCTCGACACGTCCGGGGGCGGCAGCGAGATCTCCCGCGAGTTCCTGACGTCGGGCGATGCGCTGCTCGACGAGTACTTCGACAGCGAACCGCTCAAGGCGGCACTCGCGTGGTTCGGTGCGCAGTCGGGTCCGCCGATGTCGGAGCCGGGAACCGCGCCGATGGTCGGGTTCGCGGCGCTGATGCACACGCTGCCACCCGGTCGAGCGGTCGGCGGCAGCGGCGCGCTGACGGCGGCGCTCGCCGCCCGGCTCGCCTCGGACGGTGGAACGGTCACGCTCGGTGACGGCGTGACCGAACTACGCAAGGACTCCGACGGCTGGACCGTGGTGACGGAGTCCGGACGTCGGATCCGTGCCCGCCGAGTCGTCGCCGGCTGCCACGTGCTGACCACTCTCGATCTGCTCGAACGCGGCGGCTACGACCGCGCGACACTCGACCGCTGGCGTCGCCGGATCCGGGTGGGGCCCGGCATCGGCATGGTGCTGCGTCTAGGGACCGACGCGCTGCCGTCGTACCCGAGCGCGCCCTCCGATGCGACGGACGCGACCGCGACATCGGGCCTGCAACTCCTCGTCTCCGACCGGGCCCAGCTGCGGACGGCGCACGGAGCCGCCCTCGCCGGCGAGTTGCCCCCCGAACCGGCGGTGCTCGCGATGAGCTTCAGCGGCATCGACCCGACGATCGCCCCCGCCGGCGAGCACCAGGTGACACTGTGGTCGCAGTGGCATCCTTACGCGTTGTCCGGCGGCCGCAACTGGGCGGATCTCGGCGAGAGCGAGGCCGATCGCATCGTCGCGAGTGTCGACGCCCTCGCACCCGGCTTCGCCGACAGCGTGCGTCACCGACACATCCAGACACCTGCGGACATCGAACGCGAGATGGGTCTGATCGGCGGCAACGTGATGCATGTGGAGATGTCACTGGACCAGATGTTCATGTGGCGTCCGATCCCCGAGCTGTCCGCGCACCGGGTACCGGACGCGGAGAACCTGTACCTCACCGGAGCGTCGACCCATCCCGGCGGTGGCGTGTCCGGCTCGAGCGGACGCAGCGCGGCGCGGGTCGCCCTGTCCGACGCGCGCGGTGGTCGACTGCGACAGGCGCTCCGCAAGCCCTTCCGATGAGCCCCCCGAACACAGTCATGCTGCGCGCCTCGGTGGCGCTCGCCGTCGCCGCGGTCGCCGCGCAGATCGTCTATCCGCTGGTGGACGGCCGATCCCGGGACGTGGTGACGGTCGCCGTGGTCGCGCTGCTGGCCGCCGCTTCGATCGTGCACGCCGTGGCCGTGCGCGGCGGACGGTGGGCCGCCGGGATGGTCCTGGCGACGGCCGGGGTCGGTCTGCTGTCCGAGGTGGTCGGAACCGCGACGGGCATCCCGTACGGCTGCTACGAGTACGCCACCGGACGGCTCGGCTGGGCCGTCGCCGACGTGCCGCTGGTGGTCCCGTTCGCGTGGACGGCGGGCTTCTACCCGGTGTGGTGCGTCGCGTCGCGACTGACCCGCGCGCGGCTCCCCCGCATCGTCCTCGCGACGATCGGCGTCGTCGGCTGGGACCTGTATCTGGACCCGCAGATGGTCGCCGACGGCCAGTGGCGCTGGTGCGTCACCGATGCCGGGCTGCCCGGTGTCGAACACATTCCGCTCACCAACTACGCGGGCTGGGTCGTCGTCGCCCTCGCGATGGCGGTTCTCGTCACCCTCCTGGACGTGCTCGACCGTCGTCCCCGAACGACGCCGCTCCGGCACGACGCGGTGCCCACCGCACTGTTCCTGTGGACGTGGCTGGGCTCGGCGCTGGCCCACGCGGTGTTCCTCGACGCACCCGAACTGCGGTACTCGGCCGTCTACGGCGCGGTCGCGATGGGCGTACTGGGGGTGCCACTGCTCGTGGTTCTGGCGCGCACACGCCGGAACGAGCTGGACAACACCCCTACCGCCTGACACGAATACCCGTGCCTGGCACGATGACCCCTGTGCAGCCGTCCACGCCATCGCCATCACGTACCCGGTTCCGTCGCCTGTTCTCGACCGCGGCACTCGCACTGATCACGGTGCCGCTGCTGGCGGGGTGTCTGCGTGTGCAGGTGTCGATGGGCGTGTCGGCCGACGACAAGGTCTCGGGGCAGATCGTGGCAGCCACCGTCCCCAAGGACGAGAACGACAAGGGTCCACAGCTGACCCCGCCCCCGTCGCTCGCCAACCGGATCCGGGTGCAGGAGTACCAGAAGGACGGGTACGTCGGAACCGAGGCGTTCTTCAGCGGACTGTCGTTCGGCGACGTCCAGGATCTCGGTGGCATGTCGGGGCAGACCGACGGTGCCCTGCAGTTGTCGCTGCAGCGGGCCGGTGATCTGGTGAACCTCAGCGGTCGGATCGATCTCGAGAACGTTCCGGCCCAGGGCACCGACGTACAGTTCACGATCGCCTTCCCGGCCCGGGTCGCCACGACCAACGGCACTCGCGAGGGCGATTCGACCATCACGTGGAAGCTCCCGGCCGGCGAGGTCAGCACGCTGCGCGCCGAGGTTCGCTACGCCGATCCCAAGACCCGCAGTTTCGCCGGATGGGCGGGTATGGCGGCCGGCGTCACGATCGCCGTCGCGGCGATCGTCGGTGTGATGGCGTGGGCCACCCGCAACCGCAGAACACCGTCCGGGCCTCGCCGCGAGGAGCCTCTCGAGACGTCGACACGGTGAGCCTTCGATAGTGGTTCCACCGTTCGAACCGCTCGCCGTCGCGACCCGCGCGGGTACCGGGCTCGCGCTCGCGGCGGCCGCCGTCACGGCCGCGAACGTCGCCGGGTTGCCCCGACTGCACGCCGAACCGGTGACCGAACCCGTGACGGTCCTGGTGCCGGCCCGGAACGAGGCACACCGGATCGCCGGTCTCCTCGAGGATCTACGCGGCCAGACCCTCCTCGGCACGCTGCGCGTGATCGTCCTCGACGACGACTCCACCGATGCGACGGCACTGGTCGCCGAACGCGCCTTCGACGGCGACAGCCGCTTCGCGCTGATCCGAACCACGCAGGCCCCGCCACCCGGATGGTTGGGCAAGACCGCTGCCTGCCGGACCGCCTCCGAGCACGCGGCCCGACTGGTCGATCCGCGACGGCCGGGTGTGCTGGTCTTCCTCGACGCCGACGTGCGACTGGCCCCGGACGCCCTCGCGGCCGCCGTGACGGAGTTACGCCGCACCGGCGCCGACCTCGTCTCCCCGTGGCCCCGTCAGGAGGCAGTCTCGGCCACCGAACGCATCATCCAGCCGCTGCTGTGCTGGTCGTGGTTCTCGATGCTGCCGGTGCGCGTCGCCAACGACAGCCGCCGCCCGTCGACGGCGGTGGCCTGCGGGCAGTTCCTCGTGTTCGACGCCGCGGCCTACTTCCGGATGGGCGGGCATGCCGTCGTCGCCGACAGCCTCACCGAGGATCTCGACATCGCCCGGGAGCTGCGCCGGCGGGGCGGACGGACCGCGGTCGTGGCCGCGGAGGACAAGGCGACGTGCCGGATGTATGTCGGCCCCGCCGCGCTGCGTGCCGGATACACCCGCTGGTTGTGGACGGCGTACGGCTCGGCCGCCGGATCGACGGCGGTTGCCGCGGCGGCCGCACTGACCTATCTGGTGCCGCCGGCCGCGATGCTGTTCGGGCGCGGCAACACCCGCCGGTGGGGCGCTGTGGGCTACGCCGCAGCCACCGCCTCGAGACTTGCTGCGCGCACGGTCGAGACCGGACGACGACCCCGGGTGGGCGACCTCCTGGACGCGGCCGCCCACCCGGTGTCGATCGTCGGCCTGATCGGCCTCACCGTCGCCTCCCACCGGGACCGCCGACGTGGCGGACTGCGGTGGAAGGGCCGGGCGATCGGCTAGCCCCGTACCGTGGCAGCACTCGGCGTTCGCTAGCCGTTCGCGATCACCGCGGCGACCTCCCTCGCGAGGGCGCGTTCGCCGTCTGCATTCGGATGCACCGGCACCGGCTGCGCGGAGTAGACCAGCGGCTCGATCCACCGCTCCCCCACCGGCTTACAGCCGTCGTGCCCTTCCGATACCCGGGCCATGTCGACGAACGACGTACCCGTCTCGGCGGCCGCTCGCGCGATCGCGTCGTTGAGCGTCGCCTGGAGATCACGCAGATACGGGACGTCGCCCTGCGCGATCGGGAACTGCGGAAAGCAGCCTCCGGTCGCCGGCAGCAACCACGGGTACCCGACAACGACGACATGGGCTCGCGGGGCGCGGGCATGTACGTCCTCGAGCGCTTTGACGAGCGCCGGGTAGGTCTGGCTGGTGATCGGTTCGAACAGGCCCGCGCCGTATCGCGACTTGCACGGGTCGAAGGCGCCGGGACTGACCGCCCAGGCACCGATACAGGTCGCCATGGCGCCGGCAAAGGTGTCGTTGTTGTTTCCGCCGATCATGACGGTCACGAGCTCGGTCGACGGGGACAGCGCGTCGAGTTGGGCCCGGGTCCCCGGATACTGTGGTTGGTAGAAGTCCCCGGTCTTGGCGCCGCCGCAGCTGACGTCGGTGAGCCGATAACCCGATTCGGCTGCCACGATGTGTGCGAAGTTCTGTTCGGACTGCCAGCACTGCGGCAGCTGTCCGGACGCGATCGGAGCGACGCCCGATCCCGCACTGAAACTGTCGCCGAGATTCACATACTCGGTACCGCCGGGCAGCGCGGCGGCCGGCGACGCCAGGGCGACGGCGTGAGCCGCCATCCCTGACGCGGCCGCCAGCACGGCCGCCATCGCCTTCCATCGTCTGCCCGTGATTCTTGTTGCCATAATGCGTCTCCCCCAACTCGGATGCGATCGGCCGGAAGAACCGATCGGGTGGACTCGCGCGCACCGGCTGCCGCCCCAGATGATGGCCGCATACGGCATACAAACGTTCTGATCGCAACGCCTGGCAAGGAACTGGTGGAGCTGGACCGGACGGCTACTCCATCGTCTCGATCCGCAGAGTGACGGGGCAATCCCCGGACGACCGGCCGACCTGAAGGTCGTACGCCCCGGGTTGGTAGGCCCACGAGCGGCTTTCCTCGTCCCAGATCTCGAACGCCCGGCGGGGCAGGGTGATCGTCGCGGTGACGGCGTCGCCGGGCGATGCCTCGACGGTCGCGAAGCCCGCGAGCGCCCGGGCCGGCCGGTCTGCGTGCGCCTCGACCGGCGCGAGATAGACCTGCACGACCTCGCGTCCGCGCCGGGATCCGGTGTTGCGGACGGTCACGGTGACGGTGTCCGCGTCCCGCTCGACGCCCTCGTACGCCCAGGTCGTGTAGCCGAGGCCGTGCCCGAAGGGATACGCGGGCTCGACGTCGGACCGATCCCACGCGCGGTAACCGATGAACAGGCCCTCGGCGTAGGCGAGCTTGCCGTCGACAGGGGTGACGTCGGTGACCGGGCAGTCGGCGAGCGTGGCGGGCCAGGTGGTCGGCAGCCGGCCGCCGGGCTCGGCCACACCGGCCAGCACGTCGGCCAGTGCGGCGCCGGCCTCCTGCCCGGGGAACCAGCTCAGCAGCACCGCCACGACCTCGTCGCGCCACGGCATCTCCACCGGCGAACCGGCATTGACGACGACGACGGTTCTCGGGTTGGCCGCGGCCACACGGGCCACCAACTCGTCTTGACGACCCGGCAGCTTCAGCGTGGTGCGGTCGAAGCCTTCCGACTCCACCTTGTCGGTGGTGGCGACGACGACGACGGCCACGTCCGCCTCGGTGGCGGCGGCCACGGCCTCGGCCATGAGCTCCTCGGGGTCACGCTGCGGCTCGAGGTGTCCGAGACTGAAGCTGACGATGGCGATGGGAGAACCCTCCATCTTCATCGGGGTGTACCGCAGGACCACCTTGACCGTCCGGCCCGCCTCGAGCTCCACGACGCCGCGGTCCTTCGGCGAGCCGAAGAGCATCTCGAACGGGTCGAAGCTCTCCAGCGCCTGGTCGCCCTCGAACAGCGTCTCGCCGTCGACGGTCAGGGTGAACTGGCCGATGCCCTTGGTGCCGAAGCGGTGCGGGCCGGACTGCTCGGGCGTGAAGGCGCCGATGATCTCGATGGTCTGCAACGCCTCGTAGTCGATGCCCTCGGGGAGGTCGCCCATCCACATGATGTTGCCGTTCGCCAGCGGGAGCTCGCGCTGCAGCGAGCCGTCGGCGGCGTAGCAGCGGGCGCGCAGCTCGAATCCGTGGTCGGCGACGCCCATCTCGTCGCTCAGCGCCGTGCCGACGCTGTAGCTCAGCTTGCCGTCGGGCAGCGCGGCGGTCAGCCCGGCGAGGGGGGAGACGACAGCCTCGGGGAAGACCATGGCGGATCCTCCGCCGAGCACGCGGGCGTCCCGCGCGGCCAGGCCGATCAGCGCGACGGTGGTCTCGGCAGGGTCGATCGGCAGCACCGGGGCGGCGTCGACCTCGGCATTGCGGGCGAGCACGAAGGAGCGCCGGGCGACCTCGCGCGCGATCTCGCGGCCGTCGACCGCGGCGGGGAACTCGGCGACCGCGGCCGGGGCGCCCTCGAGCAGCCCGACACGCGCCGCGAGCAACAGGACGTGACGCACGGCCTCGTCGACGACGGACTCGTCGACCTCCCCGTCCCGGACCGCTTTGACGAGGAGCTCGCCGTAGACGGACACCGGGCCGGGCATCGCGACGTCGAGGCCGCCGAGGATCGCGCCCACCGTCGAGCGGGTGCCCATCCAGTCGGAGACCACGATCCCGTCGAAGCCCCACTCGTCGCGGAGGACGCCCCTGAGCAGTTCGGTGTGTTCGCTCATCGTGGTGCCGTTGACGCCGTTGTAGGCGGACATGATCGCCCACGGTCGGGCATCCTCGACGATCGCCTCGAACGGCGCGAGGTAGAGCTCGCGGAGGGCCTCCGGGGAGACGATGTTGTCGACACTCATCCGGTCGGTCTCGGCGTCGTTGGCCACGAAGTGCTTGACGGTGGCTCCGACGCCGCCGGACTGCACGCCGCGGACGAAGCCGGAGCCGATCGCGCCGGTGAGCAGCGGATCCTCGGAGTACGCCTCGAAGTGCCGGCCACCGACGGGGGTGCGGTGCATGTTCACGGTGGGAGCGAGCAGCAGGTGCACGCCCTTGCGGCGCGCCTCCTGCGCGAGCAGCGTCCCCGCCCGGGCGATCAGCTCGGGATCCCAGGTCGCGGCCATCGCGGTCGGCGAGGGCAGCAGGACGGACGGGTCCTCCGGACCCCAGCTGGCCCCGCGCACGCCGACAGGGCCGTCGGACATCACGACGGAGCCGAGACCGATCTCGGGGAGCGGCGGCAGGGTCCAGATGTCCTGCCCCTGGAGCAGTCGCGCCTTCGCGTCCAGATCCAGCTTGGCGAGCGCCGATTCGACGGCCTCGCGTACGGCTTCGTTCTCCATCGTGAATTCCTTTGTCATCGAACGGTTTCAGCAACCAGCGAACCGCGTCCACCAGAATGAAACCGGTTGGCGAACAAGTCGATTCGCCGATCCCGGCGAGGATGCGGCCGACTGGGCAGCTGGGTGGCGCCACAGCGGTTCGATACTGACACGATCACCTAATGAGTGATAGGCGTTGATATGAAAACGTTATATTTAGCATCGACGGGGGCCGTGGTGCCGATGAGCAACCGCGCGAGAGGTTCGCGTCAGCGTCGGCCGGTGCCGTCCTCGGAACGATCACCCAGGGCGAGCAGCGCGACGAAGTTACGGAAGGCAGCGGGCATGTCGACATCCTCAGGAGCCAGGAGCCACTGGATCTGCATGCCGTCCAAGACCGCGATCAACAACGGCGACGCCTGTTCCGGCGTGAGACCACCGGGCAGTCGATCGCCGAACTCCCGCCGCAGCAACTCGGCGAAAACCTCACGCGCACCGGCATAACGCTCAGTGAAGAACTCCCGTGCCGGATGCTGGCCGATCGCACTCTCCGCCGCCAACGCGGTGAAGGTCTGGACGACACCGGGACGTTCGGCGTTGAACTCGACAACCTGCTCGAGGTGCGACAGGCGCGCATCCGTGGCCCCTGCGAGGAACGCAGCGACATCCCACCGGTCGCGAGCCTCGAGCACGCCGACCAGGAGGTGTTCCTTACTGGGGAAGTAATGCAGAAGACCGGGCTGGGTCAGCCCGACGCGTTCCGCCACGGCAGCGAGCGTCGTTGCCCGATAGCCACGCTCGGCGATCACCGTCATCGCCGCGTCGAGGATGGCCTCACGCCGCGCTTCCGCCCTGGCCGCCCGCCCGCCCCGCTGTCGCTCCGTCACGGTACGAGCCTAGCGACGGCGGCGTTCGACTCACTTGGCGGCCGCGAATGACGGCAGTATTATAACGATACCATCACAAAGCCTAATTCCTGCTAGGCGCGATGCCTACCCTCTCGACCTATGACACGTCGCTTGCGGAAAAGTCTCGTCGTCCTCGTCACCGCGATCACGGCAGTGGTCGCCGCCGGCACCACCGCACAAGCGGGTGGGATTCCCACGTCGGCCGCCGGGCCCACGAAGACCGTCGAATCCACGTACTCCGACCGCGGACCGTGGGAGGTGACCACGCAGAAGGGCTTCGGCTGCTGCGACTCCACCGGCGCCGGGTTCGATGTCTGGTACCCCACCGACCTCGGCGCGAACGGGGAGCGGCACCCGATCATCACCTGGGGCAACGGCACCTTCGCCCACCCGCACCAGTACGACTATCTGCTCTCGCACCTGGCGTCCTGGGGCTTCGTGGTGATCGCGGCCGACAACACCAACACGGGCTCCGGCCGGGAGATGCTGGAAGCGGTGGACTTCCTCCGGCGCCAGGACGGTGATCCGTCCAGCGTCTTCCATCAGAAGCTGGACACCGACGCCGTCGGCGCGATGGGGCACTCCCAGGGCGCGGTCGGCACCCTCAACGCGACCGCGCACTCCGGCGGCACCGTCAGGACCGCGGTCCCCATCGAGCTCCCCGGCCAGTACATGTGCACGCTCGGGTTACCGAAACCGGAGGGGATGACGACTTGCACGGACCCCCGGGAGCTCACCACCGGCTCGGTCTTCTACGTCAACGGCTCCGACAGCCCGATCTCGCCGTCCACCCAGCCGCTGCCGTGGCAGATGATCGGCATCCAGTCCGCACAGGCCTACTACGAGGCGACTCCGGAATCGTTGACCAAGGTGCGGGCAACCCTGAACGGCCCCAACCACAACGACATTCAGGGCCAGCCGGGCTGCACCCCGGACAACCGGGGCTGTGTGAACGGCGTGACCGGCTTCCTCGGCTACCTCACGGCCTGGGTCATGGACCGACTGCAGGGTGACACCCGGGCGCACAGCGCCTTCGTCTCGGGAACCGGCGAACTGTTCGGCGACCCCGACTGGAGCAATCAGACGAGCAACATCACCGGATGAACCGACGGGTGAGAGCCGGGCGACTCCGCGGCCGGCACTCACCCAATGGGCGGACGCGTCCGGCCCGTCATACCGACGTCGAGGCAGACATTCCCAGGTTCGCCAGCACCTCACCGGTGGCCCGCGCGAAGTTGAGCGTGATGAAGTGCAGGCACGGCGCGCCCTCGGCGATCAACCGCTCGCTCATCTCGGTCGCGACCTCGATACCGATCTCACGCACCGCGGCACGGTTCTCCTCCGGACCGTCACCCGCAGCCCGGGTGAGCCGCTCCTCCAGCGCGGCCGGCAGCTTCGATCCGGACAGCTCCAGGCTGCGACGGGCCGAGCGCAGCGACGTGATCGGCATGATCTCGGGGATGATCGGCTTCTCGCCCTGCTCGGGGTCGTACGCCACGACGCGGTCGCGCAGTCGCAGATAATCGTCGACGTCGAAGAACATCTGGGTGATCGAGTACTCGGCGCCGGCCCGCAGCTTGGACACGAGGTACTTCGTGTCGTGTTCGAGGTCGGGCGCCCGGTAGTGGCCTTCCGGGAACGAGGCCACACCCACATGGAAGTCGCCCATGTCGCGGACCAGACGGACCAGTTCCTCGGCGTACTCGACGCCGTCGGGATGCTTGACCCACTCACCCAGCGGATCACCGGGCGGGTCGCCCCGGAGCACGAGGATGTTGCTGATACCGCGATCGGCGTAGGCGCCGCACATCGCACGCAGTTCGTCGATGCTGTGCCCCACCGCGGTCAAGTGCGCCACGGGGAGCAGCGTGGTGTCCTCCGCGAGCCGGCCGGTGACCCGGACGGTGCGATCGCGTGTCGAGCCGCCCGCGCCGTACGTCATGGACACGAACGCCGGTCCGAGTCGCTCGAACTCGCGGACCGCGCGCCACAGACGCGCCTCGGCGTCCGCGTCACGCGGGGGCGAGAACTCGACTGAGAAGGGGATCCGACCACTCTTGGAAGCTTCCGACGAGCTGATCCGGTCCACGATCGATGGGGTCTGGGTCTCCCAACCCGCGCTGTTGCGCCCCCGAACGGCATCGAATGTCACCGATCCAGCATAGGTTGGCCTCCCTGTTTCACCCGCATCGAGTGGGGTCCGTACCGGCAGCCTCGGCATCCGAGCGACCACTATGGTGGTGTCGAGGCTTTGCGCCACGGTCGCCGCCGCGCGCCGGTCCGTACTCAACTTGGAGGCTGTCCTGTCCGCTGGAGCCGGCGAGTCCACTCGCCCTTCCCGGTCCACCCCACCGCTCACCGATCTCGTCGAGGGTGCGCTCCGCGATTTCTTCGCGTCGCGGGCCGACACGATCCGTTCGGTCGGCGGCGGCTACGAGAACGCTGTCGCGACCCTCGAGAGCTTCGTGCTGCGCGGCGGCAAGCGGGTGCGTCCGGTCTTCGCGTGGACGGGCTGGCTCGCAGCCGGTGGCGACCCCGAGGGCGCGCAGGCGGACGCGGTACTGCGGAGTGCGTCGGCACTGGAACTGGTGCAGGCGTGCGCACTGGTCCACGACGACATCATCGACGCGTCCACCACGCGTCGGGGGTTCCCCACCGTGCACGTCGAGTTTGCCGATCAGCACAGCGCGCAGCAGTGGAGCGGCGGCAGCGCGGAATTCGGCCGGGCCGTCGCGATCCTGTTGGGCGATCTGGCACTGGCCTGGGCCGACGACATGGTCCGCGAGGCCGGGCTCGCGCCGGAGACCCTCGCCCGCATCTCCCCCGTGTGGTCGGCGATGCGGACCGAGGTCCTGGGTGGTCAGTTCCTCGACATCAGCGACGAGGTGCGCGCGGACGAATCGATCGAGGCCGCGCTGCGCGTCAACCGCTTCAAGACGGCCGCGTACACGATCGAACGCCCGCTACACCTGGGTGCGGCACTGGCGGGGGCCGACGACGCCCTGGTCGAGGCTTACCGCCGGTTCGGCACCGACATCGGCATCGCGTTCCAGCTCCGCGACGATCTGCTCGGGGTCTTCGGCGATCCCGAGGTCACCGGCAAGCCCTCCGGCGACGACCTGCGCGCGGGCAAGCGCACCGTGTTGTTCGCGGAGGCCCTGCAGCGCGCCGACGCCACCGATCCGGCGGCCGCGGCGCTGCTGCGTGAGTCGATCGGCACCGACCTGTCCGATACGCAGGTCGCGCGGCTGCGCACCGTGATCACCGACCTGGGCGCCGTCGACGACGCCGAACGTCGCATCTCCGAACTCACCGCCGACGCACTCGCGGCGCTCGACGGCAGCACGGCCACCGACGAGGGCAAGCGGCGACTGCGGGAGATGGCGATCGCCGTCACCCGCCGGGACGCCTGATCGCCGTGGGTGTGCGCACCGTTCCGGGCGCCACCGACCGGGTCGTGGTGGTCGGCGCCGGGCTGGCCGGGCTGGCCGCCGCGCTGCATCTGCGGGGGCGCGGCCGGGACGTGACGCTGCTCGAGCGTGACGACCGTCCGGGCGGGCGCGTCGGAACGTACCGGGGCCCCGGGTACGTGATCGACAGCGGCGCCACCGTGCTGACGATGCCCGAACTGGTGCGCGACGCGCTCGCCGCCGTCGGCGCGGACTTCGACACGACGACGCCGCCGCTGCGGTTGCATCGGTTGGCTCCCGCGTACCATGCGCGTTTCGCGGACGGCTCGACGATCGACGTGCACTCCGACCCCGAGCGGATGGTCGCCGAGGTCGCCCGGGTCTGCGGACCGGACGAGGCACGCCGCTATCTGGATCTGCGCCGGTGGCTGGCCCGGGTATTCGACGCCGAGTTCGACACGTTCATCGACGCCAACTTCGACTCACCGCTGGATCTGTTCTCCACCCGGAAGTCGGCGACCGATCTGGCGCGCCTGCTCGCGGCGGGCGGCTTCGGCCGGCTCGGCGGTCAGGTGGCCCGGCGGGTCACCGATCCACGGCTGCAGCGGATCTTCACGTTCCAGGCCCTGTACGCGGGTGTGGCGCCGGCGAAGGCGCTCGCGGTGTACGGCGCGATCGCGCACATGGACACCTCGCTCGGGGTGTCGTTCCCCGAGGGCGGGATGCGCACCATCGCCGAGTCGATGGCCGACGCCTTCACCTCGGCCGGCGGCACCCTGCACCTGGGCACCGAGGTGACCCGCATCGAGCGGTCCGGTGACCGGGTGCGCACCGTGCACACCGCCGACGGTCGTTCGTTTCCGTGCGATGCGCTCGTCCTCACCCCCGACCTGCCGATCGTGGACGACCTGCTGGCGACCCGACGCGTCCGTCGTCAGCGGATCTCGCCGTCGGCCGTCGTGCTGCACGGCACGGTCCCCCGCGTCACCAGCACGCGGTGGGGTGCGCCACACCACCACACGATCGACTTCGGCGCGGAGTGGGAGCGCACGTTCGCCGAGATCGCGGCGCGGCCCGGACGCGGCCGCCTGATGAGCGATCCGTCCCTGCTGATCACCCGCCCCGCGGTGACCGATCCCGGGCTGATCCTCAACCGTGACGGCGTCGAACACGAACCACTGTCGGTGCTGGCGCCGTGCCCGAACCTCGACAGCGCCCCGCTCGACTGGTCGGCATTGACCGACGCGTACGCGAGCGAGCTCCTGCAGACCCTGGAACAGCGCGGATACCACGACATCGGCACCGACTATGCCGTTGATCACATCGATACGCCTGCCACGTGGGCCCGTCAGGGGATGGCGGCCGGGAGCCCGTTCGCTCCGGCCCACATCTTCCGGCAGACCGGGCCGTTCCGGCGCCGCAACCTGGTCAGACGGCCGGCGAACGTCGTTCTGGCGGGATCCGGAACGACACCCGGCGTCGGCGTCCCGACGGTTTTGATCTCGGGCAAACTCGCCGCCGAGCGCGTGTGCGGACGGCCGAAGCCGGTGCTTGCCCGATAATTGCCGCCGACGCACTAAACTGACTACCCGTCCCATGCTGTCCGACCGTCACGACGCGGCCGGATATCACCGAACGATCCTTCCGGGGAGGAACCTGCACCGATGTCGGCCTCTTCCGGAATCCACGACGCTGCCGTTACCGAGCGGTCCTGGCTGCGTTCGAGCGCCGATTATCTGCGCACCCCCGAGGGACATTCGACGGTTCTCGGTTTCGTCGGCGCCCTGATGATCACGTTCGGCGGCTTCGGCGCCGGCAGCGTCCGTCGGCACGATCCGCTGCTCGAGGATATGAGCCTGTCGTGGCTGCGCTTCGGTCACGGCTACGTCCTGTCGACGATCGTCATCTGGGGCGGCGTCCTGGCGATGATCACCGCGTGGGTGCGCCTCGGCCGAGCCACGATCAAGGGCAGTGTCGGCCTCCGAGCGCTGACGTGGACGGTCCCGGTGTGGACCGCGCCGATGCTGCTCGCGGTCCCGATGTTCAGCCGGGACGCGTACTCCTACCTGGCGCAGGGAGCCCTTCTGCGGGACGGCTTCGATCCGTACGCGGTGGGACCCGTCGTCAACCCGGGCATCCTGCTCGACAACGTCAGCAACGTGTGGACCACCACCACCGCACCGTACGGCCCGATCTCACTACTGCTCGGCCAGGGCATCACGACCATCACCGGTGACAACGTCGTCGCGGGCACGATGATGCTGCGTCTGACGATGCTTCCGGGTCTGGCGCTGATGGTGTGGGCGCTGCCCCGGCTGGCCCGTCAGCTCGGCGGCAACCCGGCGATCGCGCTGTGGCTCGCTGTCCTCAACCCGCTGGTGCTGATCCATCTCATCGGTGGCGTCCACAACGAGCTTCTGATGGTCGGCCTGATGGTCGCCGGCATCACTCTCGCGCTGGATCGCAAGCATGTCGCGGCTGTCGCGATCATCGCACTCGGCGTCGCGGTGAAGGCCATGGCAGGGATCGCGCTGCCGTTCATCGTGTGGATCTGGATGATCCACGAGCGCGACAAGGCGCTGGCCGAGGGCCGTGAACCCGCGACACCCCTGGCGGCCTTCTTCAAGACCGCGGGCACCGGGTTCGCGGTGTTCGTCGCGATCTTCACCGCGGCCTCGGCGGCCGCCGGTGTCGGGATCGGGTGGCTCACCGCGCTGTCCGGCTCCGCGAAGATCATCAACTGGCTGTCGCTGCCGACGTTCCTGGCGCACATCGTCACGGTGAGCAGCGAGCTGCACGCCGGTCAACCGGCCCTCGAGATCACCCGCATGATCTGTGCGGTCGCGCTCGTCGCAATCCTCGTCGCGGTGTGGTGGCGGTTCCGCAAGACCGAGCGCGACGCAGTCATGGGCATCCTCGTCGCCCTCGTCGCGATCGTCGTCCTCTCCCCCGCCGCACTGCCCTGGTACTACTCGTGGCCGCTCTCGATCGCCGCCGGCTTTGCAATGTCGACCCGAACGCTGCAGATCCTCGTCGGTCTGTCGACGTGGCTCATGCTGGTGTTCCAGCCGGACGGGTCGATCGGGCTCTACACGTTCTTACACGTCGCGCTGGCCACCTTCGCCGCTGTCGTGGCTGCGGTGTCCCTCAGGACCGTCGACCCGCTGCGTCTGCGGTCGGTGTCCGACAAACCCCGTGCCGCGGCCGCGGCGGCCGCGGTGGCGGCTGCCGCGGCCGCGGCGGCCGCGGTGGCGGTCGACGAGATGACCGACGCCGCCGAGCAGCGCTCGTCGGTGACCCGACCAGCAGTGTGACCCGACCAGCGCTGTGATCCGAGCAACCCCCACGGACGACCTCGCCGCGGCGTACCGGCACTGCCGTCGGCTCGCCGCCGAGCACGGCCGCACCTACTACCTCGCGACCCGCCTGCTGCCGCCGGAGCGACGGCCCGCCGTCCACGCCCTGTACGGGTTCGCGCGCACGGTCGACGACGTCGTCGACGTCGACTGCGCCGGCCGGCCACCGGCCGAGCGTGCGGCAGCGGTCGACCTTGTCGAGTCTCGTCTCGACGATGCACTCGCCGGACGCCCCGTGGACGATCCCCGCACCGGTGCGGTCGTCACGGCCCTCGCCGACACGATCCGCCGCTACGACATCCCGGTCGCCCACTTCCGCTCGTTCCTCGACTCGATGCGGATGGACATCCCGGGCACGCCGACGTACCGCGCGAACTATCCCGACATGGACGCGCTGCGGCGGTACATGCACGGATCGGCCGCGGTGATCGGCCTGCAGATGCTGCCCGTCCTGGGCACCACGACATCCCTCGCGGAGGCCTCGCCCCGGGCGGTGGCGCTGGGCGAGGCCTTCCAGATGACCAATTTCATCCGCGACGTCGGCGAGGATCTCGACCGTGGGCGGGTGTACCTACCCGCCGACACCTGGACCACGTTCGGGGTGGACGAGGAACTGTTGCATCGCTGTCGGCGCACCGGGACGGTCGACCCGCGGCTGCGGCGGGCGCTGGCCCACTTCACTGCCCTGACGCGAGCGCTCTACCGGCAGGCGGAGCCGGGACTGGACATGCTCGAGCCCCGTGTCCGTCCGGGGATGCGCGCCGCCTTCGTGCTGTACTCCGAGATCCTCGACGAGGTGGAGGACAGCGGGTTCCGAGTCCTCGACCGGCGCGCGACGGTTCCTCGGCACCGACGGCTGGCGGTTGCGTTGCCGCTGCTCGCGCGAACGCTGACCGTGCGGGACCGCTGACGACACAGCGCACCGGGTCCGGGCCGCGGACCTACCCGCGACCCGACCCGGCCGGAAACTCAGAACGCCATCGACTGTGCGCGGCGGACGACCTCACGCGCCAGGTCACCGTGCATCGCATCGATGGGCGTACCGGGCAGCGAATCGTCCTCGGCGAACAGCCACCGCATGATTTCCTCGTCCTCGTAACCGCCGTCCTTGAGCACGCGGATCAGTCCCGGCAGCAGACGGACGGGCTGTCCGTCGTCGCCGAAGAACGCCTCCGGAACGCCGAGGACGCTGTCACGGCGAACCGCGATCAGCTCGTGGTCGCGCAGCAACTGGTGCACGTGGGTGACGACGAGACCCATCTGCTTCGACACGTCTGCCAACTGCAGCAGAGAGATCGATCGGTCCAACACGTCATCGCAGTAAGGGATAGCACTCACTCCCGTAACGTTATCGGGTCCGCACCGCGGCTTCGACCACGGTCCCTTCGTGGGGACAGGGACGGTGACGCGGGCTGACTACGATCGAACTGAATCTGTGGAAGGAACGAGGGGGCGCGAGCTTGAATCCCGGAGGTCGACGACTGATCGGTGTGGTGCTCGATCGGCGCTACCGCATCGATGCACCCATCGCGCGCGGCGGCATGTCCACCGTGTACCGCGGCATGGACCTGCGTTTGGACCGACCGGTCGCGATCAAGGTGATGGACCCACAGTTCGCCGCCGATCCGCAGTTCCTCGCGCGCTTCGAGTTCGAGGCCCGCGCGGTAGCCCGGCTCAACCATCCCGGGCTGGTCGGCGTCCACGACCAGGGCAGCGACGGCGAGCACGCCTTCCTGGTCATGGAGCTCGTCGAGGGCGGCACGCTGCGCGAGCTGTTGCGCGAACGCGGCCCGATGCCCCCGCACGCCGCCGCTGCCGTCGCCCGACCTGTTCTCGAGGCCCTCGCCGTCGCGCACCGCGCAGGCCTGGTCCACCGGGACATCAAGCCCGAGAACGTGCTCATCTCGCACTCGGGGGACGTCAAGATCGCCGACTTCGGTCTGGTGCGGGCGATCGCCGCGTCGAACACGACGTCGCGCAGCGTCATCCTCGGCACCGCCGCCTACATGTCCCCCGAGCAGGTCACCACCGGCACCGCGGACGCCCGCAGCGACGTCTACGCGGCCGGGGTGCTGATGTTCGAGATGCTGACGGGTACGACGCCGTTCACGGGCGACACGTCGCTGTCGATCGCCTACCAGCGCATCGACAACGACGTTCCCGAACCCGGCAGTGTCATCGACGGCGTTCCGGCGGAATTCGACGACCTCGTGGTCCGCGCCACCGAGCGCGATCCCGAGGAACGTTTCGCCGACGCCGGTGCGATGGCGGCCGAGTTGCGCTCGGTGTGCACACAGCTGCAGTTGCCGTCGTACCGGGTTCCGGCTCCGCGTCGGACGGCACAGCAGTCCGGCTTCCCCACCGCCGCCACCACGCGCACCCCGCACGATGCCGCGGGGCCGCCCGCACCGGCACCCGCGCCGTCCGAGAATGCGACGACCGTGATGTCCGCGCCGACGGAGGGTCCGCAGTCGGGCATCC
The DNA here is from genome assembly GCF_050433545.1 of Rhodococcus sp. BE178. Taxonomy (NCBI): domain Bacteria; kingdom Bacillati; phylum Actinomycetota; class Actinomycetes; order Mycobacteriales; family Nocardiaceae; genus Rhodococcus; species Rhodococcus sp. BE178. The sequence continues at coordinate 186,457 of NZ_JBNPXA010000013.1, forward strand.
AGCACACCAAGGTCGTCACCACCGCGACGCCGCGGCTGCCGGAGAGCCCGCCCGAGAGCGAACCACCGGCCGAACACGGCTTCGGGGACATCGACGCGCAACGGCGCCGGTCCCGCCGCACGGTACTGGTGTGGCTGCTGGTGATCCTGCTGGTCGCGGCCGGGCTCGGGTTCGGCGGCTGGTGGCTGGGCTCGGGTCGCTACGCCGCGATACCGGCGATCGACGGCCTCGACACCGCGGGCGCCACAACCGCGATCGAGGCCGCGGGGCTCTCCACACAGACGCGGGGCGAGTACTCGAACACCGTCGCGGTCGATGCCCTGGTCGGCACCGATCCGGCCGCGGGCGCCAAGGTGCCGCGCGGATCCGACGTGACGCTGTTGGTGTCGCTGGGCCGTCCCACGGTTCCCGAGGTCAGCGGTCGCGGCGATGTCTCCGCGGTCGAGACGTCACTGCGTGAGCGCACGTTCGCCCCGGTCGACGGCGGCGAGGCGTTCAGCGCGCGCGTTCCGGTCGGTGGCATCGCCGCGCTCGAACCGGCCCCCGGCACGATGCTCGACGTCGGCTCCCAGGTCCGGATGATCCGGAGCAAGGGCGCGCCGCCGGTGGACGTCCCGAACGTCTCCGGGATGTCGGAGGACGCCGCCCGCCAGGCCCTGGACTCGGTGGGCATCACTGTCCGCGACGTGCAGCAGGTGTTCGACGCGAATGTCGACGCCGGAGACGCGATCGGCACCGACCCCGCGGTGGGCACGAGCGTCAAGGCTGGGTCGAGCGTCACACTGCGCGTCTCCAACGCGGTGAAGGTGCCGTCGATGCTCGGACGCACCGTCGGTTCCGCGAAGTCGGAACTGGCCCGCCTGGGCCTGCAGTACGAGGTCCGTCAGGTGGCCGGGTCGGACCGCTCGCTGGTGATCTCGCAGAACCCGGGTTCGGGTGACCGGGTGGCCCCCGGCGGCACCGTCACGCTGATCTCCTTCCCCTGACCCGTCCCCCTGTATCCCCCGAGAACGGCTGAAGGGTCCCCTCGTGCGCTGCGGGCGCAGGTGAACTGCTCCCCGGAAGTTGGACTGAGAAATTCAGTTCCGACTTCCGGGGAGCAGTTGTATGAGGCCGACGAGTTCACTGTCCGAGGACCAGCG
>NZ_JBNPXA010000014.1:0-179783 GCF_050433545.1 Rhodococcus sp. BE178
GGTCGGGGTGTGTGTGGTAACCACACCGATACCGGAGGTCCTCGCCTACTTCCTCACGCCACGCTGTTCGCAACCTGCCTGGGAACTACACCTAGGCTGGTCGACATGGAAGAAACCGCCACGCAGCCGATCCGCGTCGCCCTCGTCGACGATCAGCAACTGGTGCGGGCGGGGTTTCGGATGGTGATCGATTCGCAGCCGGACCTGACAGTGGTGATGGAGGCGTCCGACGGTGCCCGCGGCGTCGACGAGCTGGCGCGCACCCCCGCCGACGTCGTGCTGATGGACGTGCAGATGCCGATCATGGACGGCATCGAGGCCACCCGCCGGCTCACCGCGCAGGACGCGTCCCCGAAGGTGGTGGTGCTCACCACGTTCGAGAACGACGAGTACGTGATGTCGGCGATCAGCGCGGGCGCCAGCGGCTTCCTGCTCAAGGACGTCCCGCCGGAGCAACTGCTCGACGCGATCCGGACCGTGCACCGCGGCGACGCCGTCATCGAGGCGCGCTCCACCCGCAAGCTGTTGCAGCACGTCGGCCCGATGCTGGGCAATGCGGTACGGCCGTCGCTTCCGGACGACCTGACGCCCCGCGAGGTCGAGGTGCTCGAGGCGATGGCGCGCGGGCTGTCGAACTCGGAGATCGCCGAGAAGTTCGTGGTCTCCGAGGCGACCGTGAAAACCCATGTGGGACGGGTGCTGTCGAAGACCGGCTCGCGGGACCGGGTGCAGGCCGTGCTGTATGCGTTCCAGATCGGTCTCGTGCGGCCGCAGGATCTCCTGGGCTCCGACTGACGTCGGCCTGCGCGCCCATTCCTCAGGCCGCGGCGCGGATTCCCGCGCACACACTCGAGGAGTGGACATCCACGCCGTCAGCGCCGCGCGTGCCTGCGCCGTCGAACCACCTCGACCACCTCGTCCGCGACCCGCCCGGAGTCCTCGAGGACGTCGTACGCGGCGTACCGCAGCACCAGCCACCCCTGACGGACCAGCCAGTTCTGCCGTCGGCGGTCGGACCGGAACACCTCGGGCGCACTGTGGAACTCGCGGCCGTCGACCTCGACGACCACCCGCCCCGGTGCATCGACGAAGTCGCAGACGTACGGCCCGACGGCTTCGTTGGCGGCGAGCGGGCAGCGTCGAGCGTGGAACGCCCGTGCGAGGATCCGCTCGGGTTCGGACGCCGCGCGCACCGCGGCGACCCGCAGTTGCGCCACCGCCGCGGTGTTTCCCCAGCGCCCGGGGTGCGCAGTGCACAGGTCCCGCACGCGCTCCGGATTCACGGACCGGCACAGTTCGGCGTCGACGAGGGGCTCGAACTCGGGCGCGGGCATCACGGTCGCGCAGTCGACGAGTGCCTGCGTGGCCGACACCGTCGGCAGCGAACGGCGCTCGACGACCTCGGCCGGGTCCAGGACCCGGCGGTGGATCCGGAGCCACTCGGGGGCGCGGGCCCGGATGTTCGGCGGGACCGTCGCTTCGAGGATCTTCGGCTCGTCCGTCCACCCGTGCAGCCACGCCGCGGTGCGGTGGCTGAGGGTCGCGGTCGGCTGCCAGCGCGTCACCGCGCAGCAGAGTGCGAGCGTGGTCGGCTCGCCGGTCGCGTAGACCCGGGGGAGGACGCGCCGGTACCGGCCGGTGCGACAGCGGCTGCCGATCGTGCTCGGCGGCACCCCGGCGGCGGTCAACTCCTCGAACGTGTGGACTCCGAAGTGGTTCATGGCTGCAGCCTGGGGGCGCCCGGTGACGGAGTCGGCTACAGGCTCGGGCGCAGGAGTTCGCCTGTGGATCAGTTGGGCGCTGTGGACAGTTCGGCCTGAGCGCCCACTCCTCGGGCCGCAGCGCGGGATCCCGCGGCGATCGCGCAGGAGTGGGCTCTGGGGCTGACCCGGCGTCCTACTCCGGGATGACGCGATCCGCCGAGAGATCGCCCCGCGCTCCGATGTGGAAGGCCACTGACCAGCCATAACGTCGTAACCATGAGAACTGATGACCAGAAGGTGCGGGCGCGGGGCCTGACCAAGACCTACGGCGCCGGCGAGACCGCGGTGCACGCGCTGCGTGGCGTGGATGTGGACTTCGCGGCCGGGGCGTTCACCGCGATGATGGGGCCGTCGGGCTCGGGCAAGTCGACGCTGATGCACTGCCTGGCCGGACTGGACACGGCGACGTCGGGGACCGTGACGATCGGCGGCACCGAGATCACGGCGCTGGGCGACAAGGCGCTCACCGAACTCCGTCGCGAGCGGATCGGGTTCGTGTTCCAGGCGTTCAACCTGCTGCCGGTGCTCTCGGCGGAGGAGAACATGCTGCTACCGATGCGACTGGCGGGCCGGGTGCCCGAACCCAAATGGCGTGAGGAGGTGGTGCGCCGGCTCGGGCTGTCCGACCGGCTCGGACATCGCCCGCACGAGCTGTCCGGGGGTCAGCAGCAGCGCGTCGCCGTCGCGCGGGCGTTGCTGCCGCAGCCGGATGTCATCTTCGCGGACGAGCCCACCGGCAACCTCGACTCGCGGACCGGCGCCGAGGTGCTCGACCTGCTGCGGTCGAGTGTCCGCGAGACGGGGCAGACCGTGGTGATGGTGACGCACGACCCGGTGGCCGCGTCGTACGCCGATCGGGTGGTGCTGATCGCCGACGGCGGGATCGCCGGTGAGATCGACCGTCCCACGACCGATTCGGTGATCGAGACGATGCGCCTCCTCGGCGCCGACGACCTGAGTCGGGCGCGCTGATGCGGGGGCTGGCGTGGGCGCAGATGCGCGCACATGCGGGACGCTACCTCGCGTCGGTGCTGGCGGTCGTGATCGCCGTCGCGTTCATCGTGGCGACACTGACGCTGAATTCGACGTTGAAGGCGGGCGTGACGGATTCGCTTGCCGGGCAGTACGCGACGACGGACGTCGTGGTCAGCGGCAGCGACGACCTGGCGGCGATCCGGGCGGTGCCGGGTGTCCACGCGGTCACCGAGGACGTCTCGGCGAGCGTCAAGGTGCGCCGCGACGGGGAGGGCTCGTCGTTCGGGTCGGCGCAGTCGCTGTCCGACGATCCGGGACTGCGCTGGCAGACCCTGTCCGACGGGCGATTCCCCGAGGCGCCGGGCGAGATCGCCGTGGATGCGGGCTCGGGCGTGCCGATCGGGTCCGATCTGACCGTCACCACGCTGAGCTCCGAGGCGCAGATCAGCGACACCGCGAAGGTGGTCGGGCTGGTCGATCTGTCCGGCACGGCACAGCAGATGAACGGCACCACCGTCTTCGCGACGGTCGAGCAGCTCGACGCGTGGACGTCGGGCGGCGGGAACCGCGAGATCCGGATCGCCGGCGACGGCGTGATGTCGCAGCAGCAGCTCGCGGACCGGGTGCGCGGCGCGCTGCCCGCGGATGCGACGGTCGACACCGGTGTCCACCAGGCGGAACTGGCATCGCAGCAGTTCCTCGGCGATTCCGACCTCCTCGCGAGCGTCCTGCTGGCGTTCGGTGCCATCGCCGTCGTGGTCGCGGCGCTCGTGATCGCCAACACGTTCGCGGTGTTGCTGGCCGCGCGGACGCAGGAACTGGCGCTGCTGCGGTGCGTGGGCGCGACGGCGGCGCAGGTCCGCCGCAGTGTGCGGGTCGAGGCGGCCGGTGTCGGCGTGGCCGCGTCGGTCCTGGGCGTGATGCTGGGCGTCGGAACGGCGTGGCTCGTGGCCCGGATCGCGGCCGCGGCGGACGTCCCGATCCCGTTGCGCGGGTTGAGCGTGACGCCGGTGACGGTGATCGTCGGCGTGGTGGTGGGCGTCGTGATGACCCTGGCCGCGGCGTCGGCTCCCAGCCGTGCCGCGACCCGGGTCTCCCCGCTCGCGGCGCTGCAGCCGCTCGAATCGACGCCCGAACCCGTCGCGGTGTCGCGGGCGCGCCGCGTCCTCGGGACGCTCGCGTTGATCGCGGGTGTCGGCATCCTCGCGCTGGGGGCCACCACCGGTCAGGTGCTGATCGCGTGCGTCGGCGGTCTGCTGACGTTCGTCGCGATCGTGATGCTGAGTCAGCGGATCGTCCCGGCGGTGATCTCTCGGGTCGGTGCGCTGCTGGGACGGTTCGGTGGGCCGGTGGGGCTGCTCGCCGCAGGCAACGCCGGCCGCAATCCGCGCCGGACCGCGGCGACCGCGACGGCCCTGCTGATCGGCGTCACGCTCACGAGCACGCTCGTCGTCGGCATCGCCGTGACGAAGGCCAGTGCGCCCGGCGCGGTCGACGACCAGTTCCCGGTGGACGTGAGCGTCGAGGCGGGTGGCAGCACCGGACTGCCCGGCGTCCTGGCCGAGCGCATCCGCGGCCTCGAGGGTGTGGACGCGGTGGCCCCGCTCGGCACTGCCGACGTCTCCCTGCCCGACGGCCGGACGCTGCCGGTGGTCGGCGTGGACGTCGCGGCGGTCCGGGCGACCCTGCGCACCGACGTCGACCTGCCCGGTCCGCACCAGCTGCTGCTGTCGCCGGACGACCGGCTCGATCTGGGGCTCGACCTCGGCGAGACGGTGTCCCTCACGGGCAACGTCGGACGAAGCGAGCTGACGGTCGGCGCGTCCACGGGCCAGCCGGCCCTCACCGAGGCGCGCCTGCTCGCGGCCCTGTCGTCGCAGGTGACGACCGACCAGATGTGGATCCGGCTCGCCGACGGACTGAGCGACGACGAGCGCCGTGTGGTGCAGGACGAGATCACTGCGCTCGCGGAGCAACTGGCACCGGGAAGCGAGGTCGGTGGATCGCTGGCGATGCGCGCGACCCTCGACAGTGTCCTCGACACGCTGTTGCTGGTCGTGGCGGGACTGCTGTCGGTGGCCGTGGTGATCGCACTGATCGGCGTCGGCAACACGATGGCGCTGTCGGTGCTCGAGCGGCGCCGGGAGTCGGGCCTGCTGCGCGCCGTGGGGCTCACACGCGCGGGCCTGCGGTCGTTGCTGCTGTGGGAGGCGGTGCTGATCGCCGGGGTGGCGTCGGCGCTCGGTGTGGCGCTGGGCCTTGCGTTCGGCATCACCGGATCGGCGTCGGTGTTCGGCTTCGACGACCTCGTGCTGGGCACGCTGCCGTGGCCGACCCTCGCGTTGATCGTGCTGGGCGGGGGAGCGGCCGGAGTGCTCGCCGCGATCCTGCCGGCGCGGCGGGCAGCGCGCACCGCGCCGGTGGCGGCGCTGGCCGGGTGACGACGCTAGCGTGAGGTGTGTGAGCACGACGCGAGGGGCCCGGGATCGGCAGACCATGCTGACCCGGGCCGCTCGCGGCAGTCGGACCTCGCGCCTCGTGACCGTCGTGGCCCTGCGGTACGCCCGGTTGTGGCGGGCCCGCATCGAATTCGACGACCGGTACGGGATCTTCGTGTGTTCGGGGATGCGGGGCGGATTCGGTCGCGGCGGCACCACGCTCGGCGGCGCCTACCTGACGCGAGGCAACACCGCCGATCGCGTGATCCGGCACGAGGCCGTCCACGCCGACCAGTGGGGTTGGCACGGCGCGGTTTTCGCGCCGATGTACCTGTGGGAGGAGATCCGTAACCCCGGCGCCCGCAATCGATACGAGATCGCGGCGGGACTCGAGGACGGCGGCTACGTCGCGAGCTGAGCGGTGACCTTCTCGGATTCGACGCGCCGCGTCATCGCCGCGTCGTCCGGATTCGACACCTGCACCAGCGACGCCCCGGCGGCGAGGACCGAGACCAGCCCCGCGATCAGGTCGTCGGTGGTCGCCCACGAACGGGTGGACAGGACCCGGTCCGAGCCGCTCACGTTCTGCGCGACGGCCACCGCCCGGGCCGCTGTCAGGACATCGTCGACACCGCGGCCGTCCAGCGCCGCGGACCCGGCACTGCCGGGACGGAACTGGTCGCCGTGCACACGCACCGCGGTCGCGTAGTCGGTGACGCCCACCGGCAGGTCGGGGACCGGACGGCCGAAGGCGTCCAGCGACAGCACCGCAACCTCGGGCGCATCGGCGACGTCGTCGAGTCGATCCGCCGTGACCAGGGCCGCGTCGGCGTCGGGATCGGCCTCCAGCGTCACCTCGAGCCCGGCCCACCACGCGCCGAGCAGGACGGCGGCGGTCTGCCAGTGCGCCGGCAGCAGCACCGAGACCCGCGCGCCGGGCATCAGCGCGAACTCGTCGCACAGGAAGTTGGCGGTCTTGGCCGCCCAGTTGGCCAGCGTGATCGCGGACAGCTCCACCCGCTCGCCGGTGGCGTCGTCGTAGTACGTGATCCGCGGGCCGGCCGGGTCGGTGGCCAGGATCGGGTCGAGCAGCGCGGTGGTCAGGTTGGGCACGGTGTTCCGATCTGTACTCGGTTGACGCAGTGGTGACCGCTCAATTTACGCAGTGGGGGCCGTTGTTGCCCGCGTCGATCGCGGGACCGGGTTCGACGGGGGTGGGCGAGGTGCCGGCGCTGGAGATGCCCGAGGATCCGGATCCGGAGCCCGACGAGGTTCCGGAGGGACCCTTGTAGTCGCCGGCGAGGACGACACGCACGGTGCCCGACGACAGCGACTTGTCGGTCTCGATCGGCAGGCCACCGAGAGTCACCGAGACGGCCTGGGCGCCCTTGCTGTCCGACTTGTTCGCGAACACGGTGGATCGCGTCACGGACTTGCCCGTGTTGTTCCCGACCTCGCCGAGGCCGAAGCCCTTGCCGTCGAGGGTCGTTCCGACGCTCGAGGCGAGACCGCTGATGCTGCTGTCGTTGGAGACGTCGACGGTGACGGAGGACGGATCGATGTCGGGCATCTCGGTCGGGACGGCGGACGTGGTGCTCTGGTCGGACTTGTCCTCGGTGGGTTCCTCACCGACCAGTCCGGCGACGTACTTGCGGACGGCCTTGGGATCGACCTGCACGATCGACTCGCCGTAGTCGGTCATCGCGTTGATGTCGACGACGGGGATGGTCTCGAACTTGACCTTGCCGCCCGCGAGGTCCTTGAGCTGGGTGGCGAACTCGATGATGTCCCAGTCGGCGTCGAGCACCACCGACCGCTGCACCGCGGAACTGAGCTGGTTCAGCTTGCCGGGGTTGGTGAGGGTCTGCGCGCTCAGCACCTCGCGCACCAGCGAGGCCATGAACACCTGCTGGCGGACGATCCGGTCGAGGTCGCCGCGGGGCAGGTTGTGTCGCTGGCGGACGAAGCTCAGGGCATCGGAGCCGTCGAGTGTCTGGTCGCCGGCGGGGAACTTCGCACCCGAGAGCGGTTCGTCGACAGCCGCGTTGAGGCACACGTCGACCCCGCCGACCGCGTCGGTGAGCAGGACGAAGCCGAGCAGGCCGATCTCCGCGTAGTGGTCGACGGTGATGCCGGTCAGTTTCGCGACGGACTTGATGAGCGCTTCGCGGCCCGCCTGCGTCGATTCCTTCTCGGCGTCGGAATCGGATTCCCCGTCCTCGACCAGCTTCTGCCGCTCGGTTTCCTTGGTCGCGCCGTAAGCGGCGTTGATCTTCGACATCCCGATCCCGGGCACGTCGACGTACGCGTCGCGGGGAATGGAGATGGCGGTGGCCGAACTGCCGTCGTTGGGCACGCGCACCAGGACGATCGTGTCGGTGTTGGACGCGACCTCCTCGCCCGCACGCAGCGACTCGAGTTCGGATTGACTCAGCGGATTGCCGTGGGCGTCGGTGCGGCTGTCGGTACCGACGAGCAGGATGTCGACGGCGCCGTCCTTGGTGCCGCCCAGTCCGAGATCGCCGATCGTCGAGAGGCTCGACCGCAGCGAGTCGACACTGCGCCAAGCGAATCCGGTGATCACGAGCACCAGCACCGCAGCGACCGCGATGGCGATCTGGATGCGCGAGACCGGGGCTGGCGGTCGCGGCACTTCCGATGCGGTGGGCTCCTGCGGCACCTGTGGCCCCTCCCTGAAGATCCTTGAAAATCCGAGCAGATCCGAACTGCATTCCGAATCGCAATCCGAGCAACTGCGCGATTACAGCCGCTGTCAAGGCTACTGGTGTTCTGCGCGCAGCACGCGATACAGCTGTCCGGCGTGCCAGACTCGGAACCCGTGAAGAGGATTCTGGTGACCGGCGCACGCGGGCAGTTGGGTGGTCGCCTGCTCGCGTTACAGGACCTCGTCGACGTCCCGATCGTCGGAGTGGGTTCGGACGAGCTCGACATCACCGACCGCGGTGCCGTCGACGCCTGGGTGGAACCCGGTTCGGTGGTGGTGAACTGCGCGGCCTATACCGCCGTGGACGCGGCGGAGTCGGACGAGGAGACCGCCGCCGCGGTCAACGCGACCGGGCCGCGGAACCTGGCGTCGGCGTGTGCGCGTGCGGGGTCGCGGTTGATCCACGTCTCCACCGACTACGTCTTCGCGGGGGACCGTGCGGGGGACCGTGCCGTGCCGTACGAGACGGACGACCCCACCGATCCGCAGACGGTGTACGGCCGGACCAAGCTCGCCGGCGAGCTTGCGATCCGCGAGGTGCTGCCCGACGCGCAGATCGTCCGGACGGCATGGGTGTACACGGGAGTCGGGAACGACTTCGTCGCGACGATGCTGCGGCTCGAGCGCGACCGCGACACCGTCCAGGTGGTCACGGACCAGGTGGGTTCGCCCACGTACTCCGCGGACCTCGCTGCCGGACTGCTCGAACTGGCCCGCACCGGCGGCGGGGGCGCGACCACGCTGCACGCGACCAACTCGGGTACCGCGACATGGTTCGACCTTGCCCGTGCCGTGTTCGAGGGGGTGGGCGCCGACCCCGCGCGGGTCCGGCCGTGCAGCAGCGCCGAGTTCGTGCGCCCCGCGCCGCGACCCGCCTACTCGGTGCTCTCGCCCGCGTCGTGGGTTGCAGCCGGTCTGACCCCGCTGCGGCCGTGGCAGGACGCGCTGGGCGACGCGCTGGCCCGGCTCGAATGAGGACGATGCGGGCTTTCGGGATACGCTTGCCCGCGTGAGTTCGAAGCTGGCCGTGGTGACGGTGACCTACTCGCCCGGCGAGCATCTGGAGCATTTCCTCGACACGTTGGCCGATGCGACGGTCGAAAACCCGCAGGTCATCCTGGCCGACAACGGGTCGACCGACGGGGCGCCCGAGGCCGCTGCGGCGGCTCACGATCACGTCCGACTGCTCCGCACCGGCGGCAACATCGGGTACGGCGGTGCGATCAATCGCGCCGTCGCCGAGATCGACCCCGACATCGAGTTCGTCGTCGTCGTCAATCCCGATGTGCGCTGGTCGCCCGGCGCGATCGACGAACTGCTCGCCGCGGCAGCGCGCTGGCCGCGGGCCGGTGCCCTCGGGCCGATGGTCCGCGAACCCGACGGCAGCATGTACCCCTCGGCCCGTCGCGTGCCCGATCTGATCTCCGGTGCCGGCCACGCCGTCCTCGGTTCCGTGTGGCCGTCCAACCCGTGGACGCAGCGGTACCTCCAGGAGAACGAGACCATCACCGAGCGTCCCGCCGGGTGGTTGTCCGGCTCGTGCCTGCTGCTGCGCCGGGTCGCGTTCGACTCGATCGACGGCTTCGACTCCCGCTACTTCATGTACATGGAGGATGTGGACCTCGGTGACCGGCTCGGTAAGGCGGGCTGGCTCAACGTCTTCGTGCCGTCGGCCGAGGTGACCCATGCCAAGGGCCATGCCGCGGGCCGGCATCCCGAGTTGATGCTGCCCGCCCATCATCAGAGCGCCTACCGCTTCCAGGCCGATCGCCACCCCGCGTGGTGGCAGGCCCCGCTGCGGTGGGCTCTGCGGGGTGGACTCGCCTTGCGTTCGAAGCTCGCGGTCGCGGCAGCGGTTCGGGAGCGCCGGGAAGACGAGCGCAAGCAGAACGAGTGTCGAGAGATCGAGATTGAGGGGAAAGCATGACAACTGCTTCGGCGACCGATGCCGTCATTCTGGTCGGGGGTCAGGGGACCCGGCTGCGTCCGCTGACGCTGTCCGCCCCCAAGCCCATGCTCCCCACTGCCGGGGTGCCGTTCCTCACGCACCTGTTGGCCCGGATCAAGCAGGCCGGAATCACGCACGTCGTGCTGGGCACGTCGTTCAAGGCCGAGGTGTTCGAGGAGCATTTCGGTGACGGCAGCGATCTGGGGCTCGAGATCGAGTACCTCACCGAGGTCGAGCCGATGGGTACCGGCGGCGGTATCCGCAACGTGCTGCCGAGCCTGCGTGCGGACAACATCATGGTCTTCAACGGTGACGTCCTGGGCGGCACCGATCTCGGCGCGGTGCTCGACACCCATCACCGGACCAACGCCGATGTGACGCTGCACCTCGTGCGGGTCGGCGATCCGCGAGCGTTCGGTTGCGTGCCCACCGACGACGACGGCAGGGTCAAGGCGTTCCTGGAGAAGACCCAGGATCCGCCGACCGACCAGATCAATGCCGGCTGCTACGTCTTCCGCCGCGAGATCATCGAGAAGATCCCGTCGGATCGCCCGGTGTCGGTCGAGCGTGAGGTGTTTCCGGCCCTGCTGGCCGACGGGGCCCGCGTGTTCGGTCACGTCGACACGTCGTACTGGCGTGACATGGGTACCCCCGACGACTTCGTTCGCGGCTCCGCGGACCTGGTGCGCGGCATCGCGCCGTCGCCGGCACTCGAGGGTCCGCGCGGCGAGTCGCTGGTCCATCCCGGCGCGGGTGTCGCACCGGGCGCGCTGCTGATCGGCGGCACCGTCGTGGGGCGGGGCGCCGAGGTGGGCGCGGGCGCCCGACTCGACGGCGCGGTGCTGTTCGACGGCGCCCAGGTGGAGGCCGGTGCCGTGGTCGAGCGGTCGATCATCGGTTTCGGCGCCCGTATCGGTCCGCGCGCGTTGATCCGCGACGCCGTGATCGGCGACGGCGCGGATGTCGGTGCGCGGTGCGAACTGATCGGCGGGGCGCGAGTGTGGCCCGGCGTCAAGCTGCCCGACGGCGGAGTGCGCTTCAGCACCGACGTGTGATTCGGCGACGTGTGATTCGGCACTGAGCCGGCTTCCTTAGTCTTGCTACTGAAATACTGGGAGCATGATGTCGCAGGAACCCGTCTTCCACAGGTACGTCGCCCTCGGTGACTCGTTCACCGAGGGTGTCGGCGACCCCGACGCCACCCGACCGAACGGCCTGCGCGGCTGGGCGGACCGGGTGGCCGAGGAGCTCGCCCGGCGCAGCGCCGACTTCGGCTACGCCAATCTCGCGATCCGGGGGCGGCTGCTCGGCCCGATCGTCGACGAACAGCTCGACGCCGCGGTCGCGCTCGAACCCGATCTGGTGACGATCTACGCGGGTGGCAACGACCTGATGCGCCCCAAGATCGACCTCGACGCCCTCGTCGCGCGGTACGACGACGCGATCGGCAAGCTGACCGCGACCGGCGCGACCGTGCTGGTGTGGACCGCGTACGACGCGGGCTGGTCTGCGGTGTTCTCGAAGATCCGTGGCCGCTCGGCCGTCTACAACGAGCTGGTCCGTGAGGTCGCGGATCGGCACGGCGCGAAGCTCGTCGACTTCTGGCGCTTCGACGAGTACCAGGATCTGCGGATGTGGGACTGGGACCGGCTGCACATGTCCACGCCGGGCCACCAGAACATGGCGATCCGGGTGCTCGAGACGCTCGGCGTCGAGCACCACATCGTGATGGATCCGCTGGGTCCCGATCTGCCCACCGACAAGGCCTCCCAGCGTCGCGCCGATCTCGAGTGGACCAGGGGATTCCTGATTCCGTGGATCGGGCGGCGCGTCCGTGGCACGTCGTCGGGCGACGGCGTCAGCGCCAAGCGGCCCGCGCTCGCGCCCATTCGCTAGCGGATACCGACCGACGAGAGAAGGCCGACCGGGAATCCCGGTCGGCCTTCGCTCATGTCAGGTCCGTCAGTCGGTACCGAGGTTGCGGGTCGAGGAGATCGCAACCAGGCCGATCAGGCCGACCAACGCGAAGGCGTAGAAGCCCCACGGCACCGCGTATCCGGCGCCGAGCAGCGCGCCGCCGAGGATCGGGCCGCAGATCGCGCCGACGCGTCCGACGCCGGCCGACCAGCCCAGCGCGGTCGCGCGGATGTTCGCGGGATGGTTGGCGCTGGTGAAGGCGTACACGAGAACCTGGGCGCTGAACACGAAGCAGCCGGCCAGGAACACCATCACGTAGATGCCGCCGGCGACGTCGATGCTGAGCAGCGCGAGGAAGATGGCAGCGCCGGTGAACCACACGATGGCCGCGGTGCGGGGGCCGACCTTGTCGGCGACGCGGCCCGCGATGAGCAGGCCGACGACGGCGCCGGCGTTGAGGATCAGCAGGAAGGTCAGGGCCGCGCCCAGCTCGTAGCCGGCCTCACGCATGATCGTCGGCAGCCAGGTGTTGAGGCCGTACACCAGCAGCAGACCCATGAACGACGTGACCCAGATGGCGATGCTGTTCCGCAGGAACTTGGGCGAGAAGAGCGTCTTCACGGGATCGGTGGCCGTGGCGACGGGCGCGTCGGCGGCCGTCGCGGCCTCGAGCGCGAGACCGTACTGTGCCGCGATGGCCTCGGCTTCCTCGCGGCGGCCCTTGGACAGCAGGTACGAGGGCGACTCCGGCAGGTACTTGATCATCAGCGGGATCAGCACGATGGCCGGTGCCGCGCCGACGACGAACATCGAGTGCCAGCCGAACGGGTCGATGAGCACGAGGGCCAGGGCCGCGGTGGCGACGGCGCCGACGTGGTACCCGGTCATCAGCATCGTGGACGCGGATCCGCCACCCTGCTTCTTGGAGAACTCGTTGACCAGTGCCAGGGCGGTCGGCAGTGCGCCACCCAGTCCGACGCCCGCGAGGAAGCGGAGCAGACCGAAGATGAACGGATTCGGGGCGACCGCGCACAGCAGGGTCAGGATCGAGAACGCCGCGACGGCGTAGATCAGTGCCCGGCGCCGTCCGATGACGTCGGTGAGGGTGCCGATGACGAGCGCGCCGATCGTCATGCCGACGAGCCCGAACGTCGAGATTGTCGTGATCGCGCTCGTGCTCAGGTTCCAGTCGCCGTACTCGCGCAGCGAGGGGATGACTGCACCCAGGACCACGAGATCGAATCCGTCGAGAAGGACGGCGATCCAACACAGTGGGGCGACCCACATCGCGGCGCGACCGCGTGTCGCGGGTCGTTCGATGGTGCTCATTCGATCTCCAGAAGCCAAGGTGTTCGCAATACGAACCACCGTTCAATTTCAGAACTCGGCCATTGTTTGGTGGGTCACATGTGAATGTCAAGCCACGAACCGGTGGGTTGGTGGCCCCGTCGGCGTGTGGTCCGGCCACACTGGACAGGTGATCGACGAAGGCGAGATCGACCGCAGCATGCTCGGTCGGGCGTTCCGAATACTGAATTCCTTCTCTGTGGATCGACCGCGGATGACGCAGTCCGACCTGAGTCGGCGAACCGGTCTGCCGTTGCCGACCGTGCACCGGTTGTGCATCCAATTGGCGGACAACGGCGCGCTCGAACGCGCTGCCGACGGCAGCTACGAGATCGGTGTCCGGTTGTGGGAGATCGGCGCCCTCGCGCCCGGGGCGCACGGCCTCCGGCAGGTGGCGATGCCCTACCTCGAGGACCTCTACGAGGCCACGCACGAGAACGTCCAACTGATCGTCCGCGAGGGCCTCGAGGCGCTCTATATCGAGCGACTTTCCGCACGTGGGGCGGTCGCTGTGGTCGGGCGCGCGGGCGGTCGGCTGCCGCTGCACGCATCGAGTGGCGGGCTGGTTCTGCTCGCGCACGGTGGGACGGAACTCCTCGGTGAGGTGCTCGCTGCCGGGCTCGAGCGATTCACGCCCAACACCATCACCACCGAGCATCGACTGCGATCCACCCTCGATCAGATCCGCCGCAAGGGTTTCATCGTGTGCCGCGAGCACCTCAACATCGGCACGCTCGCGGTCGCCGCTCCGGTCTTCAGGGCCGGCGGGGAGGTGGCCGCGTCGATCTCCGTCGTGGTGGCCGCGTCGGCGGATCCGACCCCTCTCATCCCCGCGTTGCGGGCCGCCGCGCGAGGCGTCTCACGCGGCCTGGCGTGACCGAGATCTCTCCGACCCCACGGGATTGGTCTTTCACTGAGTGAAAGTCGAGGTGTTGCCACGGATCGGCCGCGGGAACAGTGGTGGCCATCACGATCTACCGAGGAGTAACCGTATGACCCACTCGAGCACTCAGGTCGGCATCGTCGGCGCCGGCCCGGCCGGACTGATGCTGTCCCACCTCCTGCACCTTCGCGGCATCGAGTCCGTCGTTCTCGAGGCGCGCACCCGGGAAGAGGTGGAGGGCACCATCCGTGCCGGTGTGCTCGAGCAGAACACCGTCGACCTGATGACCGCGACCGGTCTCGGCGACCGGCTGAAGGCCGAGGGCCTCGAGCACCACGGCATCGAACTGCGCTTCGGCGGCCGCGGCCACCGGATCGCGTTCGACGAACTCACCGACGGACGCGCGGTCATGGTCTACCCGCAGCACGAGGTCCTCAAGGACCTCATCGCCAAGCGCATCGCGGACGGGGGCGAAATCCGGTTCGGCGTCTCCGACGTCGAGGTCCACGACCACACCACCGACAACCCGTACATCACCTACACCGACGCGGACGGCAGTGAGCAGAAGCTCGGGTGTGCGCTCGTCGGCGGCTGCGACGGCTCGCGCACCAAGACCCGCAAGCTGATCCCCGAGCCGTCCATCCGCCAGGACCACTTCCGCCAGTACCCGTTCGCGTGGTTCGGCATCCTCGCCGAGGCGCCGCCGTCGTCCGAGGAACTGATCTACGCCAACCACCCGCGCGGATTCGCGCTCATCAGCACCCGCACCCAGGAGGTCCAGCGCCACTACCTCCAGGTGGATCCGGACGATTCGGTGGACAACTGGTCCGACGACCGCATCTGGTCGGAGTTGCACGCCCGCGTCGACGGTGAGGGTGCGGAGATCAAGGACGGCAAGATCTTCGAGAAGTCGATCCTGCAGTTCCGCAGCTTCGTGTGCGAGCCGATGCAGCACGGCAACCTGTTCCTCGCGGGCGACGCCGCCCACACCGTGCCGCCGACCGGTGCCAAGGGCCTCAACCTCGCCGTCGCCGACGTGTACGAGCTGTCGAAGGGCATGGCCGAGTTCTTCGAGACCGGCAACCGCGGCCGGATCGACCGCTACACCGAGACGGTGCTGCCGCGGATCTGGCGCACGCAGCACTTCTCGTGGTGGATGTCCTCGATGCTGCACCGCCTGCCCGACGCGTCCGGCTTCGACCACAAGCGTCAGGTCGCCGAACTCGACATGGTGACCCGCTCGGTCGCCGGTCGCACGCTGATCGCCGAGAACTACGTGGGCACCCCGCTGGGCTGATTCGCACGGCAGCGATGCGCCGCCCCGAAACCCGGGGCGGCGCATTTCTCGCTGTCCGGGAAAGCCGTGATGTGGTGGAGTCGACGTTCCGTAGGTTCGGAAATTGCAGCACCGCACCACCTACAGAAGAGGCTTTCCATGAAGATCCTGATCGTCGGCGGCACCGGCATGATCGGTGCCCACGCGGCACTTCACCTCCGCGAGCAGGGCAACGACGTCACCGTCGCCGCGCGTAACCCGCTCGCTGACGACTCACCGGTGCGCGAGTTCCCGGTGCTGCTCGGCGACTACACCGAACAGACCTTCACCGCCGCGCAGTTGGCGCCCTTCGAGGGCATCGTCTTCGCGGCGGGCCAGGACATCCGGCACATGGGTCGGGTCGCAGATGCCGCTGCCGAGGACGAGTTCTGGGAGAAGACCCAGACCGGCGGCGTGCCGCGGTTCGCCGCGCTGGCCAAGGAGGCCGGCGTCGCCCGGTTCGTCCAGGTGGGCAGCTACTACCACCACCTGCGGCCGGAGTACGCCGAGACGATGCCGTACGTCGCGGCGCGCCAGGCGGCCGACGAGGGCGCCCGCGCGCTGGCCGACGACAACTTCAACGTCTCGACCCTGAACCCGCCGTCGATCCTCGGCGCGATCAGCGGGGTGTCGGCCAAGCGCTACCGCAAGCTGTTCTCGTGGGCGGCCGGCAACGAGCCGCAGATTCCGGACTTCGCGCCCGCGGGCGGCACCAACTATCTGTCGGCGGGCTCGCTGGCCGAGGCGATCTGGGGTGCGCTGCAGCGCGCCGAGTCGGGCAAGGCGTACCTGATCGGCGACCAGAACCTCACCTTCCGTGAGTACTTCCAGTTGCTCGTCGACGCCGCCGGTGGCGACCGGGTCATCGAGGAGCGCGACGAGGAGCATCCGCTGCTGCCCGACAGCTTCATCGTGCAGGGCCGCGGCAACGTCATCTCGTACGAACCGGCCGCCGCCGACGTCGAACTGCTGGCCTACACGCGGAACGACTGCGCGCGGGCGATCGCCGAGATGCACGACATCGTGAAGGCCGCGACTGCGGGCTGACATACGCGAAAGGGCCGGTTCCACCGAATGATTCGGTGGAACCGGCCCTTGTCGTAGTCAGGTCGTACTCGGGTCAGGCTCGGGTCAGGCTCGGGTCAGCCCAGGCGCTCGAACACCGCGGCCAGGCCCTGGCCGCCGCCGATGCACATGGTCTCGAGGCCGTAGCGGGCCTCGCGACGGTCCATCTCGCGCAGCAGTGTCGCGAGGATGCGGGCGCCGGTGGCGCCGACGGGGTGGCCCAGCGAGATGCCGGAGCCGTTGGGGTTGAGGCGCGGGTCGTCGGGCTCGAGACCCCACGTGCGGGTCACCGCGAGAGCCTGCGCCGCGAACGCCTCGTTGAGTTCGATGACGCCCATGTCGGCCAGCGACAGACCGAGCCGCGAGAGGGCCTTCTCGGTGGACGGCACCGGGCCGATGCCCATTGTGCGCGGCGGCACACCGGCGACGGCCCAGCTGGCGAGCCGGGCGAGCGGACGCAGGCCGAGGGCGTTCGCCTTCTCCGGCGTGGTGACGATGGCGATGGCGGCGCCGTCGTTCTGGCCGCTGGCGTTGCCGGCGGTGACGGTGGACTGGGGGTCGACCTTGCCGCGGATCGGGCGCAGCTTCGCGAGCGACTCGACGCTGGTGTCGGCGCGCGGGTGCTCGTCGGTGTCGACGACCAGCGGATCGCCCTTGCGCTGCGGCACCGACACGGGGACGATCTCCTGCGCGAAGATGCCGCCGCGCTGTGCGGCGACGGCGCGCTGGTGCGACTGGACGGCGAGGGCGTCCTGGTCCTCGCGGCTGATGGAGAACTCGGCGCGCAGGTTCTCGGCGGTCTCGATCATGCCGCCGGGCACCGGGTAGTTGCGGCCGCCGGCGGTGACGCGGGCGCGGGCGAGGCGGTCGTTGAGGGCGAGGGATTCGCCGCGGACGCCGTACCGCATGCCGGTGGCGTAGAACTCGGCCTGGCTCATCGACTCGACGCCGCCGGCGAGGACGAGGTCGCTGCCGCCGGACTGCACCTGCATCACTGCCTGGATGATCGCCTGCAGGCCGGAGCCGCAGCGGCGGTCCACCTGCAGACCCGGAACGTCCACGCCCAGTCCGGCATTGAGGGCCGCGATGCGGCCGATGGCCGGGGCCTCGCCACCGGGGGAGGACTGGCCGAGGATCACGTCGTCGATGTCGGCACCGGAGATGCCGGTGCGGGTGACCAGTTCGGTGATGACGGTGGCCGCGAGATCCTCGGGGGGAACGTCGCGGAAGACGCCGCCGAATCGGCCGACGGGGGTGCGGAGCGGTTCGCAGATGACTGCGTCAGACATGTCGTTTTCCTTGGTGCGGTGATGATTGAGTCTGGGTGCGGGCGAGGTCGGCCGAGATGGCCTCTGCGGTCGCGACGGCGGCGGGGACGAGCGTGTCGTACACCGCCTCGGTGGAGTAGCGCGCGGCCTGCGTCGAGATGTTCACGGCGGCGACCACGGCACCCGACCGATCGCGGATCGGTGCGGCGAGGGAACGCAGGCCCTCCTCGAGTTCCTGGTCGACCACGCAGTAGCCGTCGGCCCGGATCTTGTCGAGTTCGGCGCGCAACGCATCGGGGGTGGCGATGGTGCGGCCGGTGAGCGGGGTCAGGTCGACGCGGTCCAGGTAGGCGTCGAGGTCGGCGGGTTCGAGCCCGGCCAACAGGACGCGGCCCATCGACGTCGCGAACGCGGGGAACCGGGTCCCGATCGTGATGGACACCGTCATGATGCGGCTGACCGGCCGGCGCGCGACGTACACGACGTCGCCGTCGTCGAGGATCGACACCGACGTCGACTCGTGGACCTGGTTCGACAGCGATTCGAGGTGCGGTCGGGCGATGTCGGGCAGAGACAGGCTCGACAGGTAGCTGTAGCCGAGTTCGAGGACCCGGGGGGTCAGCCAGAACACCGAGCCGTCGGTGCGGACGTAGCCGAGTTCGACCAGGGTGAGCAGGAACCGACGGGCCGTCGCGCGGGTGAGATCGGTGGCCCGGGCGACGTCGCTGAGCGTGCGCTGCGGGTTCTCGGCGTCGAACGCCCGGATGACGGACAGGCCGCGTGCGAGCGACTGCACGTAATCCGTCGAGGCCGCGGTCGGTTCGGTCGCGCTCGAGTTGCTCCCGCTCGAGTTGATCCCGCTCGAGTTGCTCACTGTCAGGTACTCCCCTCGGTGGCACCCGCCAGGTCGGCGAGGGCCTGCTTGCCGAGCGCGAAGGCCCGGTTGCTGTTCGGCACACCCGCGTACACCGCGGTATGGAGGAATACTTCCACGAGCAGGTCCGGGTCCATGCCCGCGCGCAGCGCGGCCCGGATGTGCATGTCGAGTTCGTGTTCGTTGCCGACCGCGGTGAGGATCGCCATCGTCAGCAGGCGGCGGGTGGGGTGGTCGAGGCCGTCGCGGGCCCAGATGTCGCCCCACGCGGTGCGGGTGATGAAGTCCTGGAACGGGTCGGTGAACGCGGTGCTGCCCGCGATCGCGCGGTCCACGTGCGCGTCGCCGAGGACCGAGCGGCGCACCGACATTCCGACGTCGTGCACCGCGCGGCGGGCCACACCCACCGGCGTCGAGCCCGCGACGTGCGCCTCGATCAGCCGGGTCACGGCGCCGGCCTGCTCGACGTTCGCGAGATGCGCGCCGGGGGACACGACGTGGAGTTCGGCACCGGCGATGCCGTCGGCGATCGACTGCAGCGCCGACGGCGGCGTCGGGCCGTCCTGCCCCGCGGCGATCACGAGCGTGGGCGCGACGATCCGGGCGAGGTCGGCGCGGCCGTCCCACGAGGACAGCGCCTCGCAGCACGCGGCGTAGCCCTCGTTCGTGGTACCGGAGACCATCGTGACGTGGCGGGACACGAGCTCCGGATCACGCTGCGCCAGTTCGGGGGTGAACCAGCGTCCGACGACGGACTCGGCGATGGATGCGACGCCGTCGGCGCGGACGGCGGCCGCGCGATCGAGCCACGGCTGGGCCGGGGCGAACTGCGCGGCCGTGCACATCACCGTGAGCGTCTGTACGCGCTGCGGGTGGTGCGCCGCCAGCCACTGTCCGACGGCCCCGCCGAGGGACAGGCCCACGAAGTGCACCGCGTCCAGGCCGAGCGTGTCGAGCAGTGCGATGACGTCGCCGCCGAGATCGGCCATCGTGTACGGGCCCGCGGGAGCGGGGGAGCCGCCGTGGCCGCGGTGGTCGACCGCGATCACGTGGGCGCGGCTCGACAGCGCACGGATCTGGGGATCCCACA
Source organism: Rhodococcus sp. BE178 (assembly GCF_050433545.1). Taxonomy (NCBI): domain Bacteria; kingdom Bacillati; phylum Actinomycetota; class Actinomycetes; order Mycobacteriales; family Nocardiaceae; genus Rhodococcus; species Rhodococcus sp. BE178. The sequence continues at coordinate 19,609 of NZ_JBNPXA010000014.1, forward strand.
TGTGCAGGTCCGAGCCCAGCGAACCGAGCAGCAGGACCGGCGGGGCGGCGGGGTCGCCGTGTAGTTCGTAGTGCAGGGCGCAGGGCCCGTCCTGGGTCATACGAGTCCTCCGAAGGTTCGGTCGGTCTGTGTGGTCCGGGCGGCGAGCGCACGGTCGACGAGGTCGTCGGCGTGGCCGAGGTAGTTCGACGGATCCAGCAGGTCGCGCAGTTCGTCGGCGGACAGGTGGGCCGTGATCTGGGGCGCCCGGTCGAGCGGGACTCCGGAAGCCGCTGCGGCGGTGACGATGTCGCGCGCCGAGTCGGTGTGCGCGGACAGTGCTCCGGTGACCCGTTCGGCGAGGATGAGCCCGCCGGTGATATCGAGGTTGTGTGCCATCGCGTCGCCGTGGACGCGTAGTCCGCCGAGGCTCGAGGCCAGCCGATGCGCTGCCCCGCCGGTGAGACGCAGCAGATCGGTGAGCGTCTCCCATTCGGCGTGCCACGCGCCCGCGGCCCGCGCGAACTCGTGGTCCATCGACGACAGGACCGTCGCGACCAGTCCCGGCACCCGCCGGGCGGCGGCGCGAGCCGTGATCGCGGCGACCGGGTTCTGCTTGTGCGGCATGGCAGACGAGCCTCCCGGTGCGTCCTCGGCGACCTCGCCGAACTCGGTCGAGGCCATCGCGGTGATATCGGTGGCGGGCTTGGAGATCGCTCCCGCGGCGACGCCGAGCGCGGACGCCAGGGCAGCGATCGGGGTCCGGGTGGTGTGCCACGGAACGACCTGCCGCGCCAGGCCCAGTTCGTCCGCGAGGGCCTCGGCCATCGCGAGACCGTGGGGGTGGACGGCCGCGAGAGTGCCCGCCGCACCGCCGAACTGGACGGGCAGCGCGGACAGGGCGCGCTCGAGCTGCGCGGTCGCGTCGTCGAGGCCGGTGAACCAGGACACCGCGAGCGCGCCGAACGTGGTCGGCAGGGCTTGCTGCCCGAGCGTGCGCGCCACCATCGGTGTGTCGCGGTGCGCTCGCGCGAGTTCGGCACCGGCGTTCGCCGCCGCCTGCAGATCGGCGAGCACCCGACGGCCCGCCCTGCGCGACAACAGCATCAGCGCCGAGTCCATGACGTCCTGGCTGGTGGCGCCCACGTGCACGGCCGAGGCCGGAACCCCCTCGGCGGCACAGGCCGCCCGGAGGAGGCGGACCAGTGGGATCACGGGATTGCCGCCGGCGGCGGATCTGCGGCCGAGGTCGGCGATGTCGATCCCGTCCGGCGCGCCGAGCGCCGCGGCGACGGAGGTGACCGTCGCCGCGTGCTCGGCCGACACCAGTCCGACGGTCGCGGCCGCCCGGGTCAGGGCGGCCTCGACCTGGAGCAGCGCCACAACCCAGGCGTGGTCCGAGATCTCCTCGGCGAGAGCGGGCTCGCCGCCGGCACCGAAGAGGGGATCGAACAGTTCACCGCGGGTGTGGGTCACGAAATGCTCCTGGTCACAGCTCGAAGAACGGCGTCTCGACGCCGTCGGGATCGCTGTCCTGAACATAGACCGTGAGGCTGTAGCCGTCGTCGGTCTTGCGCGCGATCAGCTTCGGCCGCTGCGACTCGGGCAGTGACGTCAGGACCGGGTCGACGGCGTGCGTGTCGGTGTCCTCCGGGAAGTACAGCCGGGTGTACAGGCGCTCGAGCATGCCGCGGGCGAACACGCCCACGTTGACGTGCGGGGCCTCGACGGTGTCGTTCTCGGCGGGCAGCGGTCCCGGCTTGACGGTGTGGATCGCTGCGGTGCCCGTCTCGTCGGCCCCGGCACGGCCGAAGCCCCGAAATCCCGCCGGAACCGGCTCGGCAGCGCCGCGCGGATCGTCGGCGTGGGCGAAGCGGCCCACGGCGTCGGCCTGCCAGGTCTCGATCATCGCGTCGGCGACCGGCACGCGATCACCGTCGATGACGGTGATGCGCAGCGTGATCCGGCCGGGTGCGCCCTCGGGCGCGGCGTCCGGGCCGTCCGCCCACGGGAGACCGATGTGCCAGTACGGGCCCACCGTCTGCGACGGGGTGACGCCGAACTCGGCGGTGGTGAAGTCGCCCGGGGTGACGTCGTAGATCGGTGCGGTGTTCTTGGGGGCGGTGTCAGTCATCGTGATCCTCGTCGTCCTCGAACGGGGTGGCGTCGCGTCCGCGCAGGACGATGTCGAAACGGAAGCCCAGGGCCCAGTCGGCCACGGTCGCGTCGTAGTCGAAGACGCTGACCATCCGGTGCCGGGCGGCGGCGGGGACCGCGTTGTAGATCGGGTCCTGGAAGAACAGCGGATCGTCCGGGAAGTACATCTGCGTCACGAGGCGCTGCGTGAACGCCTGACCGAACAGCGAGAAGTGGATGTGCGACGGCCGCCACGCGTTGTCGTGGTTGCGCCAGGGGTACGCGCCCGGCTTGATCGTGGTGAAGGTGTAGTGGCCGTCGGCGTCGGTGACGCAGCGGCCGATGCCGTCGAAGTGGGGGTCGAGCGGCGCGGGCCAGTTGTCGCCGATGTGCCGGTAGCGGCCGCCCGCGTTGGCCTGCCACACCTCGAGCAGCGTGTTCGGGACGGGCTTGCCGTTGCTGTCGAGCACCCGACCGTGCACGACGATCCGCTGGCCCTGGGCCTCGCCGCCGTTCGCGATCGTCAGGTCGGCGTCGCCGGGCTGCACGCGGTCCTCGCCGAACACCGGTCCGGTGAGCTCGCCCAGTCGCTGCGGTAGCAGCTTCAGCGGCTGCCGGGGGCTGCGGAGCCCGGTGGTCTTGTAGTCCGCGAAGTCCGGCGGGGCATTCACGCCGGTGCTGACCGGCCGATATTGCGGGGGCAGATGAAGCATGTGACGACCTCGTAGTGGGGGCGGTGGGTGAGGGGGAATCGAGATTGTTCGCTAGGTGGACATCAGGACGCTATGCGAACACGCTAGTGGCTTTCTGTGGCGCAATCAATGATCCGCCGCGCTCGTGTTCGTTATGCGGACAGTGGTTCACAATACGCACTAGTCGTCGTATGCTGGCCTGCATGATGGACAAAGTCATTGCCACAGCGGCCGAGGCCGTCGCAGACGTGCCGGACGGCGCGACGATCGCCGTCGGTGGATTCGGTCTGGTCGGAGTGCCGGAGATCCTCATCAACGCGCTGCTGGAGCAGGGCGCCACGGATCTCGAGACGGTGAGCAACAACTGTGGCACCGACGGCTTCGGCCTCGGTGTGCTGCTCGAGAAGGGCCGTATCCGCCGGACCATCAGCTCGTACGTGGGCGACAACAAGGAGTTCGCGAGGCAGTACCTCTCGGGCGAGCTCGAGGTGGAGCTGACGCCGCAGGGCACGCTCGCCGAGCGGCTGCGCGCCGGCGGCGCCGGCATCCCCGCGTTCTTCACCCCGGCCGGCGTCGGCACCCAGGTCGCCGAGGGCGGGCTGCCCCGCCGCTACGACGGCAACGGCGGGATCGCCGTCGCGAGCCCGGTCAAGGAGACCCGCGAGTTCGACGGGCAGACCTACGTGATGGAACGCGGCATCGCCGCCGACTACGCCCTCGTCCACGCATGGAAGGGCGACCGCCACGGCAACCTCGTGTTCCGCCGCAGCGCCCGCAACTTCAACCCCCCGGCCGCCGCGTCGGGCCGGATCACCATCGCGCAGGTCGAGCACCTCGTCGAGCCCGGCGAGCTGGACCCGGACCAGATCCACACCCCGGGCATCCACGTGCAGCGCGTCGTGCACGTGGGCAAGGTCACTGTCGGAATCGAGAAGCGAACGGTACGAGCATGACTCAGGCTATTGCGCAGAAGCTGACCCGCGAGCAGATGGCGGCGCGGGTCGCCCAGGAACTCGCCGACGGCCAGTACGTCAACCTCGGCATCGGCATGCCGACGCTGGTGCCGAACTACATCCCCGAGGACATCACCGTCGTCCTGCACTCCGAGAACGGTGTGCTCGGCGTGGGGCCGTACCCCACCGAGGACGAACTGGACCCCGAGCTCATCAACGCCGGCAAGGAGACCATCACGGTCCTGCCGGGCGCGTCGTACTTCGACTCGTCGCAGTCGTTCGGCATGATCCGCGGCGGTCAGGTGGACGTCGCCGTCCTCGGCGCGATGCAGGTCAGCGCCAAGGGTGATCTCGCCAACTGGATGATCCCCGGCCACATGGTCAAGGGCATGGGCGGCGCGATGGACCTCGTCCACGGCGCCAAGCGCGTCATCGTGATGATGGAGCACGTGTCCAAGAAGGGCGAGTCGAAGATCCTCGACGAATGCACCCTGCCGCTCACCGGCAAGGCGTGCGTGCAGCGGATCATCACTGACATGGCCGTCCTCGACGTCACCGACGAGGGCCTGCGCCTGGTCGAGACCGCCCCCGGCATCAGCGTCGACGAAGTCGTCGCCGCGACCGCCGCGAAGCTGCTGGTCTAGCTTCACCGCCGGCCGGCGGACGGGCTCAACGCCCGTCCGCCAACCGGACCAGGTGGTCGATCGTCTCCTTCTCGGCCCCCTCGGGCAGGTCGGCCACCGGCCACCACCGCAGATCCTGCGACTCGTCGCTGATCACGGCCGGCACCGCCGAGGCGGGCCCGGGCGCCCGGACCAGGAACCGCAGGTCCAGGTGGCGCGTCGGAACACCCAGCGAGCACGTGATGGGGTGCGTGTGCGCCGACAGCAACCGCGGATCGATCCGTAGCCCCTCGATCCCCGACTCCTCGCGTGCCTCCCGCAGCGCCGAGTCGACGACGGTGCCGTCCCCGGGCTCGCAGTGCCCGCCCAGCTGGATCCACCGGCCCACCCTCGGGTGCAGCGTCAGCAGGACGTGGGAGCCGTCCTCGTCCAACACCAGCGACGAGGCCGTGATGTGCCCGGGCACATGCGAACGCAGGCAACCGTCGGGTGCGGAATCGAGGAACGCGAGCATCGTGTGCCGCAGCGACTCCGCATCGTCGGAATCGGTGTCCCAGTTCCAGAGTGAGTCCACCGCCGACGCGTGCAGTGACTGTGCCGACATCTACAGCTCCAGCAGCGCGTCGCCGGGCGCGACGGGGTCGCGCGGCGTGAGCGCCTCGAGGGGATGTCCGACGGCGATCGCACCCAGCGGCTGCCAGTCGTCCGGCAGACCGAGCTCGGTCCGGACCGTGTCGGCCGCGAAGATCGTCGACCCGATCCAGCAGCTCCCGACGCCGCGGGTCGCGAGCGAGACGAGCAGACCCTGCACGGCCGCGCCGACCGCGACGGTGAACATCGTCGACTCGGCCCGGGTGCGCCGCTCATCCGGGTAGTCGTGCGCACCGTCCGGCACACAGAACGGGATCACGACCTCGGGGGCGCGGAAGAGGATGTCGCCCCGGCCCACTCGACGCTCGATCCGCTCGGCGCTCATCCCGTCGGCGGCGAGGTCGTCCCGCCAGCGCTGCTGCATGGCGTCGAGCACACGCTTGCGGGTCTCGGGTGTGCGCAGCCACACGAACCGTACCGGACGCGTGTGATGCGGCGCGGGCGCCGTGAGTGCCTCGGCGACCGACTCGCGCAGCACCTCGGGGTCCACCGGCTCCTCGGAGAACGCGCGCACCGACCGTCGCAGCAGCAGTGCCTCGCGGCGGCCCTGTTCCATCGACTCCTCAGTGCCGAGCCAGAACAGGTCCTCCGGACCGCGGCGGATCAGCTTGTCGGCGACGGAACCGTCGTCGTCGAGCCTGATCCCACGGACCACCGCGACCGGCATGCCGCCGAGCTTGCCTTTCACGAGGTCGCCCGCGGCCGCGATCTCGTCGGCCACCGCGACCTCGGTGACCATCAATTCGTTGCCCTGACCGTCGACCGCGCCGGCATACGCGTGCAGGACCGGGACTCCCGACGCGCCGATCGCGACGTCGATCTGGCCGATCCGCCACGCGCGACCCATCGTGTCCGTCACGACCACCGCGACGTCGACACCGAGGCGGTCCCGGATCTGCTCGCGCAGCCTCCGGGCGCTTCCGTCCGGATCCTCCGGCAGCAGGGCGAGTTCCGCGCCGTCGACGTTCGATCCGTCGATCCCCGACGCGGCCTGCACGATGCCCAACCGGTTCTCGGTGATGAGCGTGCGTCCCTTGCGGGCCACCACCCGCACCGCCTCCTGGTCGACCAGACGTCGACGCGCGGCGTCTCGTTCCTCGGGGTCGGTGGGCGACGCGACGATCCGGCCCTCGACCTTCGAGAAGACCTTGCTCGTGACGACGAGGACATCGCCGTCGGCCAACCACGGTGCCGCGCCGACGATCGCCGCGGCCAGGTCGTCGCCCGGACGGAACTCGGGCAGCCCGGGGACCGGCAGGATCTCGATCGCGCGCCCCGCCCCGTGATCACGCACCGTCACGAGTTCACTACCGCGACACTCGTCGTTCACAAGTTCACTCCGGCCAGGTCGAATGCGGCACGGACCATCTCGGCGGTCGCATCGGGATCGGTCATGAGCAGCGGGACGCTGCGCACCTCGACACCGGGCACGTCGGCCTCGTCGGTGGAGTGGATCAGCCAGCCGTCGAGGATGCCCGTGCCGGACCGCGCGCCGTAGTGGCGGCCGATCGCCTCCGCCGAGGTCTCGACTCCGATCACCTCGAGGCACTCATCGGCCATGCCGCGCAACGGCTTTCCGCCGATGATGGGGGAGAGGCCGACAACCTTGGCCTTCGTGGTCCGCAGCGCGCCGCGGATGCCGGGCACCGCCAGGATGGCGCCGATGCTGACGACCGGATTCGACGGTGCGAGCAGCACGACGTCCGCGGACTCGATCGCCTCGAGGACTCCGGGAGCCGGTTTCGCCTGTTCCGCACCGACATACGCGAAACTGTGCGTGGGAACCTGTGCGCGGTAACGGACCCACCACTCCTGGAAGTGGATCGCTCGCTGCTGCTCGCCGGTGGGGTTTTCGGGATCGGTTACGACGACATGTGTTTCGCTGCGATCGTCCGACACGGGCAACAGGGCCACGCCGGGCTTCCAGCGGTTGCACAGGGCCTCGGTGACCGCCGAGAGCGGGTAGCCGGCGCGCAGCATCTGACTGCGGATGAGGTGTGTCGCGATGTCCCGGTCGCCCAGGCCGAACCAATCCGGCTGCGCACCGTACGCCGCGAGTTCCTCTTTCGCATTCCAAGTTTCGCCGATGTGGCCCCATCCGCGCTCGGGATCGATGCCGCCGCCGAGGGTGTACATGCAGGTGTCGAGGTCCGGGCAGATGCGCAGGCCGTGCATCCACACGTCGTCTCCGACATTGACCACCGCGGTGATCCGATGGTCGTTCGCAGGGCCGGAATTCGCGTCTCCGGTGTCGAGGCCGCCGAGCAGACTTCGAACTCCCTGGAGGAAACGGGCCCCTCCGACGCCGCCAACCAATACAGTCACGTTCACAACTCGAAGCCTATGCGGTCCCGCCGCGTGCTGGTCGACGCCGTCTCATCGGCCGGGTTGTACCACGCTGTGCGACGGGCGGCGGATGGTAAACGACTTTTCGGTTTCAGCTTGACCCGACACGCCAGGGCATGTCTAATCACATGTATGTCATTCCAAGTTCGAGGGGCGAGTTCACTTGGAGCGGCCCTCGACTCGAACCATCGTTCGGGCGGTTGTCAGGACGGGTGTCGGGGTGGGAACGACAGCACGGAATTCGAGATCAATCGACATTTTCTGCGCTAATACAGGTGAGGAGGCGGAGCGATGCCCTATCAGCAATACGAGTTCGAAACTCCTCTGAGCGTGGTCGGCGACGAACCGCGGACCGATTCCGAAGCGGGCGCAGCAGTAGGCGTCAGCTACGACGAGTTCGAGCTCGGAGTGACAGTGCCGCAGCTCAGTCTGATCCCAGGTTTCGACGAGATGTTCGACTCCATCGAGGATCAGTGGCAGGACCGCGCGCTGTGCGCGCAGACCGATCCCGAGGCGTTCTTCCCTGAAAAGGGTGGATCCACCCGCGAGGCCAAGCGCATCTGCATGGGGTGCGAGGTGCGCGGGGAATGCCTCGAGTACGCGCTCGCCAATGACGAGCGATTCGGCATCTGGGGTGGGCTCTCCGAGCGGGAGCGCCGGCGCCTCAAGCGCGGAATCGTCTAGTTCGTCACTACTCGTCGGCCTCCGGGAGATCGGGGTCGACAACGTCGGGGTCGACCCCGAGATACGTCGACACCTGCTCCACGAGCACGTCGTGAACCAGATCCTCGAGGTCGTGAGGATCCTTGGCGCGCAACTCGATCGGGCGCCGGAACAGCACGATACGTGCCCGCGTCGCGGTCCCGTGACGATCGATGCCGGCCGGAATGAGCCGCGACAGCGGCACCGGACCGTCCGCCACCACCTCCGGCGGCCAGTTCACCGAATCCGGATCGATCGCGCGTATCCGTGGCACGTCGTCCACCGCAATGTCGAGCTTCGTCAAGCGATCGTGCCAACGCGCGTCGATGGGCTCGAACGCGCCCAGAACCAGCTGATCGAACTTCTCTGCGCGCGTCCGCGCCGCCGGTAGATCCGGCGGAAACAATGGACCGCGGATTCCGCGACCTCGCCGCGCGACCGAACGTGACGTCAGCGGGCGGGGACGACGAGCTCTGGCCATGAAGGGGACATTACAGCGGTGCCCCGACATCCCCACCGCGTCACGTTCCGGCCCGCCCTCCGCATCACGTCTCGGTCGCGTCGGTGTGTCCGAGTAGGCCAACCGGACACATGGGGTTAGTCTCCTTCCTTGTGAGATCACTGCGTCGATGCTGCCGGCCTGGGTGCAAGAACCCTGCTGTCGCGACCTTGACGTACGTCTACTCCGATTCGACCGCTGTGGTCGGCCCGTTGGCCACCGTCGCCGAGCCCCATTCGTGGGATCTGTGCGAGACCCACGCATCGCGGATAACCGCCCCCAAGGGCTGGGAACTCGTGCGGTACGAGGGCGGATTCTCCTCCAGCACACCCGACGAGGACGACCTCACCGCGCTTGCGGAAGCGGTCCGGGAGGCCGGCCTCGGCGAGCGTCCCCGCAACGACGGATCCGCATCCGATCCGCGCTCCGGCGCAGCCTCTCCGTCGGCACCGCCCACCGCCCGCACCGGGCGTCGCGGGCACCTCCGGGTCTTACCCGACCCCGCGAACTGATCGGTTCCATCGGGGCTTCGGCCCGTGCCTGATCTGTCCTTTTCCTGCTCGACCTCGGCCGACGTATCCGGACATCTCGCTCAGGAAGCGCGGTTGGCCTGCTCCCCACTAGGCTCTGTGGGACGGCCAAGTCGAACCAACTCGGTCGGCGAACAAACCTCAGTGGACGAACTATGTGTCGCATCTACGAAAAGCAGGAGTAACCAGAAGTGGCTCGATCTGTCGAATCCGTGAATGCCGTGATCAAGGCCTACGACGTCCGTGGCGTCGTGGGAGAACAGATCGATACAGACTTCGTGCGTGACGTGGGCGCCTCGTTCGCCCGACTGGTGCGTGACGAGCAGTCCGGTGCCGAGGCCGTGACCCGGGTCGCGATCGGCCACGACATGCGTGAGTCGTCACCCGAACTGTCCCGTGCCTTCGCGGAGGGCGTCGTCGCGCAGGGCCTCGACGTGATCCACATCGGCCTGGCGTCCACCGACCAGCTGTACTTCGCGTCCGGAATCCTCGACTGCCCGGGTGCGATGTTCACCGCGAGCCACAACCCCGCCAAGTACAACGGCATCAAGCTGTGCCGCGCCGGTGCCAAGCCCGTCGGCCAGGACACCGGCCTCGGCGTGATCACGCGCGAGGTCGCCGAGGGCGTCCCCGCGTACGACGGTCCGGTCGGACAGGTCTCCGAGGAGGAGCTCCTCGACCAGTACGCCAGTTTTGTCCGCGGCCTGGTCGACCTTGCCGAGCTGCGGCCGCTGAAGATCGCCGTCGACGCCGGCAACGGCATGGGCGGACACACCGTCCCGGCCGTCTTCGGGCCGATGCCCGTCACCGTGCTTCCGCTGTACTTCGAGCTCGACGGCAGCTTCCCCAACCACGAGGCCAACCCCCTCGATCCCGCCAACCTGGTGGATCTGCAGGAACACGTGCGTGCCACGGGCGCGGACATCGGTCTGGCCTTCGACGGCGACGCCGACCGCTGCTTCGTCGTCGACGAGAAGGGCAACCCGGTCTCGCCGTCCGCGGTGACCGCGCTCGTCGCCGACCGCGAGCTCGCGAAGGAGCCCGGGGCCACGGTGATCCACAACCTGATCACGTCCCGTTTCGTGCCGGAACTGGTCGAGAAGCTCGGCGGCACCGCCGTGCGCACCCGCGTCGGTCACTCCTTCATCAAGCAGCAGATGGCCGAGACGGGTGCGGTGTTCGGCGGCGAGCACTCCGCCCACTACTACTTCCGTGACTTCTGGGGCGCCGATTCGGGCATGCTGGCGGCCCTGCACGTACTGGCGGCCCTCGGCGAACAGGATCGTCCGCTGTCGGAGCTGATGCAGTCGTACGAGGCCTACGCCGCGTCCGGGGAGATCAACTCGACGGTCGCCGACGCCGCCGAACGGACGGCCGCCGTCGTCGACCTCTTCGCGGACCGGACCGTCTCCGTCGATCGCCTGGACGGCGTCACGGTCGACCTCGGCGACGGGGCATGGTTCAACCTGCGCGCGTCCAACACCGAGCCGCTGCTGCGCCTCAACGTCGAGGCGCGCACGTCGGCCGATGTCGATGCTCTCGTTGCCGAGATCCTCGGAGCAGTCCGCGCCTAGTCATCGAATTGCTGGGATACTCGAGGCACCTGATCTCGTCGGGGAACAGGGACTCGGGGAAAGGGAGGTGAGTTCGTGATGACAGCTCCGTCGTCTCTGCTCGATCTCGATGACGCCGATGCTCTGCTGGCCGCCGACGTCGACGGCGTGCTCCGTTTCGCCGCGCTCGGCGGCGCTCAGATTCGTGCCACCCAAGCCGCCGTCGAGGAGGACGGGCTGGTCAGGCTGCGCGGCCTGCAGCCGCGCAGCATCGTGTTCGTCACCGGTGACGGAAGTGCGTCGCGGGCCGCCGAGATCGTCGTGGCGGCCCTCGGCGGCCGGACCGGCATGCCGCTGGTCGTCAGCGTCGGTGCGCCGCCGTGGGTCGGGCCACTCGACGTCCTGGTCGTCGCCGGTGACGATGCCGGCGATCCACGGCTCGTCGAGTCCGTGGACAGTGCGTTGCGCCGAGGCGCGGAAGTGGTCGTCGCCGCACCCGACGAGGGCCCCCTCCGTGCCGCCGGCGCGGGTCGTGCGACGGTCCTCCCGCCGCGGATCGCGGTTCCGGATCATCATGGCCTGCTGCGGTACCTCGCAGCGTTCCTCGCGGTGCTGATCGCGGTCGAGGGGGAACGGACCGCCAAGGTGTGCCCCGACCTGGGTCGGCTCGCGGACGCGGTCGACGAGGAGGCACTCCGCGACCACCCCCGCAACGAGGTCTTCCACAATCCGGCCAAATCCCTGGCGGCGCGCATGCAGGGCCGCCGGGTGGTCTTCAGCGGCGACACCCGCGCCACCACCCACCTCGCGCGCCACGGGAGCGAGACCCTGCTCCGCATGGGTGCGGGCGTGGCCGCGGCTGCGGAGCTGGCCGACGTCGTCTCCGGGGTGCGGAAGTTCTCGGCGGCGAATCCGGCTGCACCGGCCGGATACGACCCGTTCTTCCACGACGATCAGCTCGACGGCCCGCCACCGGGCGCGCCGCTGCGGGTGCTGGTGTTCGCCGCGGAGGCGAATCGGCCGCTCGTCGAGCGTCGCGTCGCGGCACTGCCGGATGTCGACCTCGTCGTCGCGGAATCGGAAGCGGCGACGGCCGGTCCCCGATACGACGCGCCGCCCGGATCACCGGCCGATTCCCCGGCGGTGTCCGCGACTCGGACGGAGATCGAGCAGATAGCAGTACTCGTCGGTCGGCTCGAGATGAGCGCGGCCTACCTACGTTTGATCGGTGGTAACTAGTGCGCCAACTCGAAGGTGCGCTCCGGTCCTACGCCTGGGGGTCACGGACCGCGCTCGCGGAACTGTGCGGACGTCCGAGCCCCAGCGCACATCCGGAGGCAGAACTGTGGCTGGGAGCGCATCCCGGTGATCCCGCGCGAGTGATCGAGGACGGCGACAGCCGTTCCTTGCGCGACGTCGTCGACGACAACCCGGCCCGGGAACTGGGCGAGCGGAGCATCGCTGCGTTCGGGGAGCGGCTGCCCTTCCTGCTCAAGGTGCTCGCCGCCGACGAGCCGTTGTCCTTGCAGGCTCACCCGAGCGCCGAGCAGGCCCGCGAGGGCTTCGCGCGCGAGGAGGCGTCCGGTATCCCCGTCGACTCGGCGGAACGGAACTACCGCGACGCGAGCCACAAGCCCGAACTCGTCGTGGCGCTCACCCGGTTCGAGGCGCTCGCCGGCTTCCGTGATCCGCACCGGACGGTGCGCCTGCTGAGCGCCCTGAACGTGCCGGAGCTCGAGCCCTACGCGGGTCTGCTCGCCGGGCAGCCCGACCCGGACGGCCTGCGGGCCCTGTTCACGACGTGGATCACGTTGCCGCCGCACGCGCTCGCGGCTCTGCTGCCGGCGGTGCTCGACGGGTGCGTCGCGTACCTGTCGGCCACGGGGTCGGGGACGGCGGAGTTCGCACAGGAGGCGCGGACGGCGCTGGAGCTGAGCGAGGGCTATCCCGGGGACGCGGGGGTCATGGCGTCCCTGCTGCTCAACCGGGTGACCCTCGAGCCGGGGCAGGGACTCTTCCTGGACGCCGGCAACCTCCACGCCTATCTGCACGGGACCGCGGTGGAGATCATGGCGAACTCCGACAACGTGCTGCGCGGTGGCCTCACGCCCAAGCACGTCGACGTCCCGGAACTGTTGCGGGTGTTGGATTTCGAGTCGGTGGATGTTCCCGTTCTGACGTCGGTCGCGACCGGCCGGGTGGGGGAGTCGACGTACCGGACGCCGGCCCCGGAGTTCGTACTGTCCCGGATCGACCTCGATGCGTCGGGGGCGGGTCCGGACGCGGCCACCATGTTCGAACCGGACGGTCCGCAGATCCTGCTGTGCACGTCGGGTGCCGCGAAACTGGAGTGCGATTCGCAGTCGCTGATGCTCGAGCGGGGTGCAGCCGCGTGGATCTCCGCGTCGGACAACGCGGTTCACATTCAGGCATGTGCCGACGACACCCAGATCTTCCGTGCTGCCGTCGGCGATGTGACCCACTGAGTGCCCGTAGCGTGTGATCCACTCGAATTCGACGAGAGGAGAAGCCGGTGTCGGCTCACGGGGGCAAGAGGGCGATCCTCGCGGCACTGACCGCGAATGCGGGAATCGCGGTCGCCAAGTTCACCGGCTTCCTCATCACGGGGTCGTCCTCGATGCTGGCCGAATCGGTTCACTCGGTCGCCGATACGTCCAATCAGGGGCTGCTGCTGTTCGGTCAGAACCGTGCCGAGAAGCAGGCCGACCAGCTCCACCAGTTCGGCTACGGGCGCAACCGGTACTTCTACTCGTTCGTCGTGGCGCTCGTGCTGTTCACCCTCGGTTCGCTGTTCGCGATCTACGAGGGCATCCACAAGATCCAGCACCCGGAGGGCCTGTCGTCGCCGATGGTGGCGATCGTGATCCTGCTGGTCGCGATCGGACTCGAGTCGTACAGCTTCCTCACCGCGGTCAAGGAATCCCGCCCGCTGAAGGGGAAGGCGACCTGGTGGGGTTTCATCCGCACGTCGCGCACCCCCGAACTGCCGGTCGTACTGCTCGAGGACACCGGTGCCCTCATCGGTCTGGTTCTCGCGCTAGGCGGCGTCGGGTTGACGATGGCCACCGGCGATCCGGTGTGGGACGGCGTCGGCACCCTCTGCATCGGTGCCCTGCTGGGCATCATCGCGATCGTGCTCATCGTCGAGATGAAGAGCCTGCTGATCGGTGAGGGCGCGACGCAGGACGAGGAGAACCGGATCCTGTCAGCGCTCGTCGACGGTGTCCGGATCGATCGTGTGATCCACTGCCGGACCCAGTATCTGGGGCCCGAGGAGATCCTGGTCGCGGCCAAGGTCGCGATCACGCCGGGCGCCGACATCGAGGACGTCGCGACCGCGATCGACGAGGCCGAAGCACGGGTACGGGCCGCGGTTCCGGCCGCTCGCCTGATCTATCTCGAACCCGACCTGTACCGCGCCACCGCGGGGTAGCCGATCCGGAAACCGTGCTGCGGTCCGCGTCCGGGCATAGGCTGACGACCATCCCTACCTCCCGAGGAGGACGTGATGGTGACACCCGACCGGAAGGCGGCGAAGCCCCGCTCCGGGCTGTTTCGGACCAAGTCGATCGAACAGTCGATTCTCGAGACCGACGAACCGGAGACCAAACTCCGCAAGGACCTGACCGCGTGGGACCTGACGGTGTTCGGGGTCGCGGTCGTGATCGGCGCCGGCATCTTCACCTTGACGGCCCGCACCGCCGGCAACGTTGCTGGACCCTCGGTGTCGCTCGCGTTCGCCTTCGCCGCAGTCTCGTGCGCACTGGCCGCGCTGTGTTACGCCGAGTTCGCGTCGACCGTGCCCGTCGCGGGCAGCGCATATACCTTCTCGTACGCGACGTTCGGTGAGTTCGTCGCGTGGATCATCGGCTGGGATCTCATCCTCGAGTTCGCGCTCGCGGCCTCGGTGGTTGCGAAGGGCTGGTCGCTGTATCTCGGTGAGGTCCTCGGAAGTGCCACGCCGATCGTGCATGTCGGGTCGCTGAAGATCGACTGGGGTGCGGTCCTGATCGTCGCGGTCATCACGGTGCTGTTGGCGACGGGCACGAAGTTGTCGTCGCGGGTCTCGGCGGTGATCACCGCGATCAAGGTGGCGGTCGTGCTCTTCGTGGTGGTGGTCGGGGCCTTCTTCATCAAGGCATCCAACTACTCGCCCTACATTCCGCCGTCCGAGTCCGGCTCCACCGGGGAGGGCATCCACCAGTCGCTGTTCTCGTACGTCACGGGCGCCGGTGGCAGCACGTTCGGTTGGTACGGCCTGCTCGCCGCCGCCAGTCTGGTGTTCTTCGCGTTCATCGGTTTCGACGTGGTCGCGACCACCGCGGAGGAGACCAAGGATCCGCAGACCGCCTTGCCGCGAGGCATTCTCGGCTCGCTCGCGATCGTGACGGTGCTGTACGTGGCGGTCTCGCTCGTGCTCACCGGGATGGTGAACTACACCGAACTGGCGGGCGACAACTCCACGCTCGCGACGGCGTTCGCACTCAACGGAATGGACTGGGCCAAGAACCTCATCTCGTTCGGCGCGCTGGCGGGCCTCACGACGGTGGTGATGGTCCTGATGCTGGGGCAGACACGCGTGTTGTTCGCGATGTCCCGCGACGGCCTGATGCCCCGGTCGCTCGCGCCCACCGGCAAGCACGGGACGCCGGTGCGGATCACGGTTCTCGTCGGCGTCATCGTCGGACTCCTCGCGGCCTTCTTCCCGATCGGCACGCTCGAGGAGATGGTGAACATCGGCACGCTGTTCGCGTTCGTGTTGGTGTCGATCGGCGTCGTGGTGCTGCGGCGGACCCGTCCCGACCTGCCGCGCGGATTCCGGGTGCCCCTCGTGCCGCTGGTCCCGATCCTCGCGGTCATCGCGTGTGTGTGGCTCATGGTGAATCTGTCGGTCGAGACGTGGCTGCGGTTCGTCGTCTGGATGGCGATCGGCGTGGTCGTGTACTTCGCCTACAGTCGCCGGCACTCGATGCTGAGCATCCGGGCCCGTGCGGCGAAAAGCGACACCACCTGATCGATTTACAAATCGACGTGATTGTCTAGACGTCATACGTATCGACGCGTATCGTCCATTTCATGGTGATCCTGCTCATAGTGGGCGGGCTCGTGGAAGGGGACGTCGATGGCGACGCATGCGACCGCCGACGCTGGGGTCTGGCGGGACAAGAAGCGCTATCTGTGGCTACTGGGGCTCATCCCGCCCACCGCGATCTTCCTGGCGCTGGGCTTGGTGTGGCTGACGAACCGGGTGGGCCTGGAGGCGGTGGCGCCCATCTGGTGGTGGATCGGCCCGCTGCTGGTGTACGTGCTGCTGCCGATCCTCGACCTGGCCTTCGGTGCGGACGGGCAGAACCCGCCCGATGAGGTGATGGAGCAACTCGAGAACGACCGGTACTACCGCTGGTGTACCTACGCCTACATCCCGCTGCAGATCGTGACGGTGGTGGTCGCCTGTTACCTGTGGTCGGCCGACGATCTGAGCTGGCTCGGTATCGACGGCGGGCTGGGGCTGGTGTCGAAGATCGGCCTGGCCATCAGTGTCGGGTGTGTGGCCGGCATCGGAATCAACACCGCGCACGAGCTGGGGCACAAGAAGGACGATCTCGAGCGGTGGCTGTCGAAGATCACCCTCGCGCAGTCCTTCTACGGACACTTCTACATCGAGCACAACCGTGGCCATCACGTCCGGGTCGCAACGCCGGAGGATCCCGCGAGTTCCCGCCTGGGCGAAAGCTTCTGGGCCTTCCTGCCGCGCAGCGTGTGGGGGAGTCTGCGGTCGTCCTGGGCGCTGGAGAAGGTTCGTTTGGAACGGCTCGGCAAGGGGCCGTGGACGATTCGCAACGACGTCCTCAACGCCTGGTTGATGTCGGTCGTGCTCTTCGGCGCGATGATCGCGATCTTCGGTTGGGAGGTGGCCCCGTTCCTGTTGCTGCAGGCGGTGTTCGGATTCTCCCTGCTCGAGACGGTGAACTATCTCGAGCACTACGGCCTGCTCCGGCAGCGCACCGACAGTGGACGTTACGAGCGCTGCACGCCGGCGCACAGCTGGAACAGCGATCACATCTGCACCAACATCTTCCTCTACCACCTGCAGCGGCACAGCGATCACCACGCGAACCCGACACGGCGCTATCAGACGTTGCGCAGCATGGACATTGCGCCGAACCTGCCCAGCGGGTACGCGAGCATGATCATGCTCGCGTACGTGCCGCCGCTCTGGCGGGCGGTGATGGATCGCCGCGTGCTCGCGCACTACGACGGCGACGTCACGCGGGCCAACCTGCAGCCGGCCAAGCGTGAGAAGTTGCTGGCGCGGCACGGAGCGGGCGGAGGCCGGGCATGAGTGCGTTTCGGTGTCCCGTGTGCGAGTTCGTGTTCGACGAGTCCGTCGGCGCCCCGCGGGAGGGATTCCCGGCCGGCACGGCGTGGGATTCGGTGCCGGACGACTGGTGCTGCCCCGACTGCGGTGTCCGCGAGAAGATCGATTTCGAGCCCGTAGGAGGGTGATCGTGAACGAGTACAAGCTCTACCAGTGCGCACAGTGCGGATTCGAGTACGACGAGGCGGAGGGCTGGCCCGACGAGGGCATCGCCCCCGGCACGCGCTGGGGGGACATCCCCGACGATTGGCGTTGCCCGGACTGCGGGGCGGCGAAGGCGGACTTCTTCATGGTCGAGGTCGAGCGAAGCTGAGCCGTGTGCCGGTCGAGCGCAGCCGAGCAGTGTCACTAGGGTCGGTGGCATGACCGAGTCGCAACCCCGCGTGCCCTATCAGGAGGCCTCGCGGCTGCTGCTGCGCGAGTCGATCCTCGGCGCCGTCCACGACCTGCTGCTCGAGCGGGACTGGTCGAAGGTGACGATGACCGATGTCGCCGCGGTCGCCGGGATCAGTCGGCAGACGCTGTACAACGAGTTCGGGTCGCGTCAGGGGCTCGCGGAGGGGTATGCGCTGCAATTGGTCGACCGGTTCGTCGATGCGGTGGCGTCGGCGGTGTACGCGCACGTCGGGGATGCCCGCGCGGCCCTCGTGGACGGGTTCGCCGCGTTCTTCCAGGCGAGCACCGAGGACCCGCTGGTGTGCTCGTTGCGGACCGGTGCCGCCAAACCGGACCTGCTGCGGATCGTCACGACCGACAGCGCCCCGCTCATCGAGCGGGCGTCGGGGCGTCTGGCGGAGACGTTCCGGCGGAGTTGGATTCAGGCGTCCGAGGCCGATTCGGTGATCTTGGCGCGGGGTGTCGTACGAGTCGCGCTGAGTTACGTTTCGATGCCTCCCGCGTCCGATGGTGACGATGCGCGTGACCTTGCCGCGCTGCTGGCCCCGTTCGTGGACGTCGTCGCACACGTGTGACGGGGTACGGCCCGTCCCCGGGTGGGATCGGTACCCGATAACCTGGGTGTCATTCCAGACAGCGAACAGGAGAGACACATGACGTCCTCAGTTTCAGCGGCGCCCGTGGCCGAGCACCGTAACGGTATCGATTTCAAGGTGGCGGATCTGTCGCTCGCCGAGTTCGGACGCAAGGAGATCCGGCTGGCCGAGCACGAGATGCCGGGTCTGATGGCACTGCGTCGTGAGTACGCAGACGTGTTGCCGCTCAAGGGCGCTCGCGTGTCCGGCTCGCTGCACATGACCATCCAGACCGCGGTCCTGATCGAGACGCTGGTCGCTCTCGGTGCTGAAGTTCGATGGGCGTCGTGCAACATCTTCTCGACGCAGGATCACGCGGCCGCGGCCGTCGTCGTCGGCCCGCACGGCACCGTCGAGGAGCCCAAGGGCGTCCCCGTGTTCGCATGGAAGGGCGAGACCCTCGAGGAGTACTGGTGGGCGGCTGAGCAGATGCTCACATGGCCCGGTACCACCGCCAACATGATCCTCGACGACGGTGGTGACGCGACGATGCTGGTGCTGCGCGGTGCACAGTACGAGAAGGCCGGCGTCGTCCCGCCCACCGACGACGAGCACGACTCGGACGAGTACAAGGTGTTCCTGGCGCTGCTGCGCAAGTCGCTCGAGGCCGACGGCGGCAAGTGGACGGCCATCGCGGAGAACGTCAAGGGCGTCACCGAGGAGACCACCACCGGCGTGCTGCGGCTGTACCAGTTCGCCGCCGCGGGTGAGCTGGCGTTCCCGGCCATCAACGTCAACGACTCGGTCACCAAGAGCAAGTTCGACAACAAGTACGGCACCCGCCACTCGCTGCTCGACGGCATCAACCGCGGCACCGACGTGCTGATCGGTGGCAAGGCTGCGCTGGTGTGCGGCTACGGCGACGTCGGCAAGGGCTGCGCCGAGGCGCTGCGCGGCCAGGGCGCCCGCGTCACGGTCACCGAGGTCGACCCGATCAACGCCCTCCAGGCGCTGATGGACGGCTTCAACGTCAAGACCGTCGAGGAGTTCATCGGCGAGGCCGACATCGTGATCACCGCGACCGGCAACAAGGACATCATCTCCTTCGAGCACATGAAGCAGATGAAGCACCAGGCCATCCTCGGCAACATCGGTCACTTCGACAACGAGATCGACATGGCCGGCCTCGAGCGCGCCGCCGACGTCACCCGCGTCAACATCAAGCCGCAGGTCGACGAGTTCACCTTCGCCGACGGCCACAGCATCATCGTGCTGTCCGAGGGGCGCCTGCTGAACCTGGGCAACGCCACCGGCCACCCGTCGTTCGTGATGTCGAACTCGTTCGCGAACCAGACGATCGCGCAGATCGAGCTGTGGACCAAGCCGGACGAGTACGACAACGAGGTCTACCGCCTGCCCAAGCACCTCGACGAGAAGGTCGCGAAGATCCACGTCGAGGCGCTCGGTGGCTCGATCACCAAGCTGACCAAGGATCAGGCCGAGTACATCGGCGTCGACGTCGAGGGCCCGTACAAGCCGGAGCACTACCGCTACTGACCCGAGTCGTAGGACCGCGTCGGTCGCACTGACGACGGTGGCCGGGGATCGTGACACGATCCCCGGCCACTGCTGTTCGCCCCGGATGATCCGGACAGCGCTGTGACGGCCCTCGCAGGGCCGGATCCGCGGGCGCGGCCGCGGGCACCGATAGGCTCGGCGATCGTGGGAACTCTGATCGCCCTGGAAGGGCTCGACGGTGCCGGCAAGCGGACACTGGTCGGAAAGGTCGTCACGCAGCTCGAGCAGGACGGTCTGACGGTCGCAACGCTGGATTTCCCGCGCTACGGTGCGTCGATCCATGCCGATCTCGCGTCGGAGGCGCTCAAGGGGGAGCACGGCGACCTGAGCGAGTCGGTCCACGCGATGGCGGTGATGTTCGCGCTCGACCGTGCCGGTGCCGCACCGCAACTGCGGGATCTGGTCGCCCGCCACGATGTGGTGATCCTGGACCGCTACGTCGCCTCCAACGCGGCGTACGGCGCGGCCCGGCTACACCAGCACGGGGACGGCGAGTTCGTCACCTGGATCGAAGAGCTCGAGTTCGACCGATTGGGTCTGCCACGGCCGGACCTGCAGATGTACCTCGACGTGCCCGTGGCGCTCGCGGAGGAACGGGCGCGTCGGCGCGAGGCCGCGGACAGTTCGCGCGCGCTGGACGCCTACGAGAAGGACAGCGGCCTGCAGGCTCGCACGGGGGAGGTGTACCGGGAGCTGGCCGCCGCGGACTGGAACTCGCCGTGGTTGTCCGTCGCGCCCGATGTGGATCCGGGCACTCTCGCCGATAAACTGGCACTCTTGCATAAGCGGCGCGGCGCGGCGCAGTAATACCGGGCGGTCCGTGACGGCAACATTGAGCGGCACGCCGCGGCAGTGAACGCGCCTTTCCGCATTTAGCAGCCTCAGAGATGTAACGATAGGGATATGAAGCCAAGGATTCTGGTTGTCGACGATGACACGGCGCTCGCCGAGATGCTCACCATCGTGCTCCGCGGTGAGGGATTCGAACCCTTCGTGGTCGGTGACGGCAGCCAGGCGTTGTCGGCCGTTCGTGAGACCCGACCGGATCTGGTGCTCCTCGACCTCATGCTGCCGGGCATGAACGGTATCGACGTGTGCCGGGTGCTGCGGGCCGAATCGGGTGTCCCGATCGTCATGCTCACCGCCAAGACGGACACGGTCGACGTCGTCCTGGGCCTCGAGTCCGGCGCGGACGACTACATCATGAAGCCGTTCAAGCCGAAGGGACTGGTTGCCCGGGTGCGCGCTCGCCTGCGCCGCACGGAGGAGGAGCCGGCCGAGGTCCTGAGCATCGGCGACATCATGATCGATGTGCCGGCGCACAAGGTGACACGCGACAACGCGCTCATCTCGCTCACGCCGCTCGAGTTCGACCTGCTGGTCGCCCTCGCACGCAAGCCGCGGCAGGTGTTCACCCGTGAGGTCCTACTCGAGCAGGTCTGGGGATACCGTCACGCGGCGGACACCCGACTGGTGAACGTGCACGTGCAGCGTCTGCGCGCCAAGGTCGAGAAGGATCCCGAGAATCCCGAGGTGGTGCTTACCGTCAGGGGGGTCGGCTACAAGGCCGGACCGCCGTGATCGGTGCCCGCCGGAACCGGCGGCGAGCCAGCCGGGCTTTCTCGCCGCTGATCCGCTGGTGTCGAGCGTGCGGCAACTGGCTTGCCCACGCATGGCGCCGGTCTTTGCAGCTCCGCGTCGTCGTGTCGACGTTGTCGCTGTCGCTGATCGTGATCACGATTCTGGGTGTGGTGTTGACCAGCCAGATCACCGATCGGCTCCTCGAGGCGAAGATCACCGCCGCCACCGAGGAACTCGATCGTGCGCGCAGCACGGTCGAGGCGCAGCTCTCCGGCGCCGACGACAGCGGCTCGCTCCAGGTGCGGCTCGACGCTGCCCGTCTGGCGCTGACGAACCGCCAGCCCGACGGTGGTCAGACGTCCGGATCCGCAGGTACCTTCGATCCGGTGCTCATCGTGCCAGGGGACGGCCCACGGGAACCGACCACGAGCGGGCCGGCGAACCAGATCCCGGCGAGCCTGCGCGACTTCGTTCGTGCCAACCAGATCAGCTACCAGTTCGCGACGGTGTCCGACCCCAACGGGTACTCGGGTCCGGCGCTGATCATCGGCAGCCCCACGGCGTCGGACATCTCGACTCTCGAGCTGTACCTCGTGTTCCCCCTCGCGAGCGAGGACCGCAGCCTGTCCCTGGTGCGGGGCACGATGCTGATCGGTGGTGCGGTGCTGGCGGTGCTGCTCGCCGCGATCTCGATGCTCGTCGCACGCCAGGTCGTCATGCCGATCCGGTCGGCGTCCCGGATCGCGGTGCGGTTCGCGGACGGCCGGCTCAAGGAACGCATGCCGGTCCGCGGCGAGGACGACATGGCCCGGCTCGCGATGTCGTTCAACGAGATGGCCGAGAGTCTGTCGAAGCAGATCACGCAGCTCGAGGAGTTCGGCAATCTGCAGAAACGGTTCACGTCGGACGTGAGCCACGAGCTGCGCACCCCGCTCACCACGGTCCGGATGGCCGCGGACCTGATCCACGACAGCAGCGACGAGCTCGACCCCATCCTGAAGCGGTCGTCCGAGCTGCTCGTCGCGGAGCTGGACCGGTTCGAGAGCCTGCTCGGGGACCTGCTCGAGATCTCCCGGCACGACGCCGGTGTCGCGGAGCTGGCGGCCGAACAACTGGACCTGCGGATGTGTGCGCGTGCGGCGGTCTCGACCGTTCGCCACCTCGCGAAGGAGACCTCGACGGAACTGATCGTGGATCTGCCGGACGAGGCAGTGATCGCGGAGGTCGATCCGCGCCGTGTGGAGCGCATCCTGCGGAACCTGCTCGCGAACGCGATCGACCACGGCGAGGGCAAGCCCGTCCTGTTGCGGTTGCGGGCCGACGACGACGCGGCCGCCTTCATCGTCCGCGACCAGGGTGTGGGACTGCGCCCTGGGGAGGAGAAGTTGGTGTTCAACCGGTTCTGGCGGTCGGACCCGTCCCGCGTCCGGCGTTCCGGCGGAACCGGGCTGGGCCTGGCGATCAGCGTGGAGGACGCGAACCTGCACAACGGCACGCTCGAGGCGTGGGGCGAACCCGGCGAGGGCGCGTGCTTCCGCCTGACGTTGCCGCGTGTGCGCGGGCGCAAGGTCACCCGGAGCCCGCTCCCGCTGAAGCCGTCGACCAAGAAGCTCGTCCAGGGACAACCGCTGCCTCCGACCAAGCCCGAACCTGAGCCCGCGGCCGCGTCCTCGGCCGGTGACGAGATGGCGCCCGCCGGGTCGGGCGCTGCCCAGTCGGCGACGCAGCCGGTTGAGCGGCCTCCCCGGCAGCTGGACCCGGACGAGTCTCCGACGGTGCCCCGGGTGCGGGAGCGTGAGTCGTGACCGGCATTCGGGTGCGCCACGGCAGGCGCTCGCGGACGGTAGTGGCCGCGGCGTCGCTGGCCGCGCTGCTGCTCGGCACGGCGGGCTGTGCGAATCTGCCGGACTCGTCGACGCCGCAGGCGATCGGGACCATCGAGCGTGCGCCGGTCAGTACGAGCGTGGAGGCCCCGGCGCCCGGACGCGAGCCGGATCTGCTGCTGCGAGATTTCGTCAAGGCCAGCACCGACCCGGCCAATCGGCATCTTGCCGCCCGGCAGTACCTGACCAAGGACATGTCGGCGCGGTGGGACGATGCCGCGAGCGCGACGATCGTCGACAAGATCGATCTCATCCTCGAGTCACGCACCGCCGACCGCGCGGTCTACACGATTCGCGCCAACCGGGTGGGCGAGCTCGAACCGGGCGGTTTGTACCAGGCGCAGGAGGGCACGTTCGAGGCCAAGTTCAGCTGGGCCAAGGTGGACGGTGAATGGCGGATCGACGATCTGCCCAACGGCGTGATCATGGACCGTCCCCAGTTCCTCAATTCGTATCAGCGCAAATCGTTGTACTTCCTCGACCCGACGGCTCAGACGGTCGTCCCCGACCCTCGCTGGATCGCGGCGAGCCCGGACCAGATGGTCACGCAGCTGATCGGTCTCCTCATCGACGGTCCCAAACCGTCGCTGGCCGGTGCGGTGCGCAACGAACTGGGTTCGGGGGTCTCCGTGCTCGGCACCATCACCAAGGCCGACGGCCGAGCCTCCCAGGTCGGGGTGGGGCTGGGCGGTGTGAGCGTCGACTTCCAGGGCCTCGGGCGGATGAACACGCAGTCGCGCGAACTCCTTGCCGCGCAGGTGGTCTGGACGTTGGCAAACGCCGACATCTCCGGTCCGTACGTCCTGTTGGCCGACGGCCAGCCGCTCGACGAGCGGTACCCCGAAGGATGGACGACGGCGGACGTGGCGTCGCTCAATCCGCTCGCGACGACCAGCGCGACCGTCGGCCTCCACGCGCTGCGCGGCGGCGGGCTGGCCTCCGTGAACGACGGGGTCGTCGCGCCGGTCCCCGGGTACTTCGGTGCGTCGGACAATCTCCGGTCGATCGCGTTGTCGCGGGACGGCACGCTCACGGCCGCGGTGGCCGAGACACGCCGGCCGGCGCCGGAGCCGCAGACCGCGCTGGTCGTGGGGACCTACGACGGAAACGTGGCGACCGCGCTCGAGGCGCAGTCGATCACCCGGCCGTCGTGGGCGTTCGACGGCTCCACCGTGTGGGCCGCCGTCAACGGCTCGACCGTCGTGCGGGTGGTTCGCGAGACCGGAACCGGAAAGCTCACGACGATGAACGTCGAGACCGGCGCGATCAATGCGATCGGCGGGCCGATCACCGAGCTGCGGCTGTCCCGCGACGGGGTCCGGGCGGCGTTGATCGTCGACGGCAAGGTCTATGTGGCGACGGTGATGCAGCAGCCGGACGGCGAGTTCTCGCTCACCAATCCACGCGCCATCGCGCACGGTCTCGGCAGTCCCGCGGTGTCGCTCGACTGGAGCACCGGGGACACGGTGGTCGTGGCCCGTTCGGGTTCGGACGTGCCGGTCGTGCAGCTGGCCGTCGACGGTTCGCGGATGGACTCGCTGCCGAGCCGCAACCTCACCTCGCCGGTGGTGGCGGTGGACGCGTCGTCGACCACCGAGTTCGTCGCGGACTCGCGAGCGGTGTTCCAGCTCAACAACAACGACCCAGCCGGCGACCGGTACTGGCGTGAGGTTCCGGGCCTGACCGGGACGAATGCGGTCCCGGTGCTGCCGGGCTGACCTCGCCGCCGTCGGTGCTCGAGGGTGTCTGCCGGTGCCTGTCGGCGCTTGTCGGGGGCACGGGGCACACTCCCGGCATGCGCGCACTCCTCGACCTGGTCCTCCCCGCCGAGTGCGGGGGTTGCGGTGAACCCGGTTCGGGGTGGTGCGACCGGTGCAGGCGCACCCTGTCCGACGACCCGGTGGCGGTGCATCCTCGGGTGGATCCCGGCGTCCCGGTGTGGGCGCTGGGACCGTATGCGGGTCCACGGCGGCGTGCGGTGATCGCGGCGAAGGAACGGGGTCGGCGAGATCTCGCAGCCCCGCTGGGCGCTGCGCTCGCGGACGCGGTCGACACGCTGCGGCGCTGGGGCGAGTTGGATCCGCCGCAGCTGGCGCCGCTGGTGCTCGTTCCGGCCCCGACGCGGGCCCGCACGGCGCGCACCCGTGGTGGAGACCCGGTGCTGCGGTCCACGCAGGCCGCCGCGCGTCTGCTGGAGACCGGTTGCCACGTCTGTCCGGCGCTGTCGATGCGACGTGGTGTGCGTGATTCCGTCGGGCTGTCGGCGGCGCAGCGGCAGGACAATCTGGCGGGCCGGATTTGCGTGTCCGCTTCCCGTCGCGACGAGATCGTCAGGCTCGGTTGCATGGGTGCCGAGGTCGTTCTCGTGGACGACGTCGTCACCACCGGGGCAACCTCGGCGGAGGCGGTTCGGGTTCTCGAATCGGAAGGTGTGCAGGTCGGGGCGGTATTGGTTGTCGCCGCGGCCTGATCGGACAATTCCGGCGGCGATCCCGGGCGGATATCGCGACGGCTTCCGGAGGCTTGCGGGGTCCTTCCGAGTCCTTCCGGGGGGCTTCTCGAGGCGCGACGAAATCGCGGGATCGGGACAGATGTCACAGACGACACACCGGTGAAATATGGCTGAACAGTGGCACACGGAGCGGTTACGTACTAGCGTCGCGTTCACACCCGAAGTCACAGGTGGGAGGTGATATTTCACGTTCTGAGCCGGGTGGTTCCCCGCCCGGTCGAGATCGAACTCGCCGGTCTCCACCAATGTGAGCCGGCCGTTTATCGGGAGGTACGAGTGACGACCCCTACGCAAGCCTCGGTTTTCGTCGACGAAGACACCGCCAACGCGGAGGCTCCAAGTACTACGGGCGCGAACAACGCCGAAATCGTCGTCAAAGGACGCAACGTGGAAGTGCCGGATCATTTCCGGGTCTACGTTTCCGAGAAGCTCGCACGACTCGAGCGTTTCGATCCCACCATCTTCCACTTCGACGTGGAACTCCAGCACGAACGTAATCGCCGACAGGCGAAGAGTTGCCAGCGAGTCGAGATCACGGCTCGCGGCAAGGGCCCTGTCGCCCGCGCCGAAGCGAGCGCGGACAGTTTCTACGCGGCATTCGAATCCGTGACTGCCAAACTGGAAAGTCGATTGCGTCGAACCAAGGATCGCCGCAAGGTCCACTACGGAGAGAAGACTCCCGTCTCCGTCGCGCAGGCCACAGCCGCGCTGGCACAGGACGACTCGCTGGCGATCGACCGCGATTTGTCCTTGGACGGCGAGGCTCCGCCCGGTCCGGGTCAGATCGTGCGCACGAAGGTCCACTCCGCCGAGCCGATGACCGTCGACGACGCGCTGTACGAGATGGAGCTGGTCGGGCACGACTTCTATCTGTTCCACGACAAGGAGACCGATCGGCCTTCTGTCGTGTATCGACGCCACGCGTTCGACTACGGGTTGATACGTCTGGCGTGATGTCGCGGACGGTCGGTCTACTCGCCCGATCGTGATTGCGCATACCATGGGATCCGGCTGGGGTCACCCGACCTCGGCCGGATTCCGTTTGTCATTACCTGACACCGAGGATTGAGGACAAAGAGGACCGTGCCGTCACTGTCGCTATCGAAGCTGCTCCGTGTAGGTGAAGGTCGCATGGTCAAGCGGCTCAAGCACATCGCCGACCATGTCTCCTCCCTCTCTCCCGAGGTCGAGAAGCTGTCCGACGAACAACTCCGGGCCAAGACCGACGAATTCCGGAAGCGTTACGCCGACGGCGAGACGCTCGACGAGATGCTGCCCGAGGCATTCTCCGTGGCCCGGGAGGCCGCGAGCCGCGTGCTCGGCCAGCGCCACTTCGACGTCCAGGTGATGGGTGGCGCGGCGCTGCACTTCGGCAACGTCGCCGAGATGAAGACCGGCGAGGGCAAGACCCTGACCTGTGTGCTGCCGGCGTACCTCAATGCGATCTCCAGTGACGGCGTGCACGTCGTCACCGTCAACGACTACCTCGCCAAGCGCGACTCGGAGTGGATGGGCCGCGTCCACCGCTTCCTGGGTCTCGAGATCGACGTGATCCTGTCCGGGATGACTCCCGCGCAGCGTCGCAAGGCGTACGCCGCCGACATCACCTACGGCACCAACAACGAGTTCGGTTTCGACTACCTGCGCGACAACATGACGCACAGCCTCGACGACCTCGTCCAGCGTGGCCACAACTTCGCCGTCGTCGACGAGGTCGACTCGATCCTCATCGACGAGGCCCGCACCCCGCTCATCATCTCGGGTCCGGCCGACGCGTCCAGCAAGTGGTACAGCGAGTTCGCGCGGATCGCACCGCTGCTCAAGAAGGACGTCCACTACGAGGTCGACATCCGTAAGCGCACCATCGGCGTGCACGAGGCCGGTGTGGAGTTCGTCGAGGACCAGCTCGGTATCGACAACCTGTACGAGGCCGCGAACTCGCCGCTGGTGAGCTACCTCAACAACGCCATCAAGGCGAAGGAGCTCTACCAGCGGGACAAGGACTACATCGTCCGCGACGGCGAGGTCATCATCGTCGACGAGTTCACCGGCCGTGTGCTGGTGGGCCGCCGCTACAACGAGGGCATGCACCAGGCGATCGAGGCCAAGGAGAAGGTCGAGATCAAGGCCGAGAACCAGACCCTCGCCACGATCACGCTGCAGAACTACTTCCGCCTGTACGACCGGCTGTCGGGCATGACGGGTACGGCCGAGACCGAGGCCGCCGAGCTGCACCAGACCTACGGCCTGGGCGTCATCCCGATCCCGACCAACCGTCCGCTGATCCGTGTCGACAACGGCGACCTGATCTACAAGAGCGAAGAGGCCAAGTTCGACGCCGTCGTCGACGATGTCGTCGAGCGGCACCAGAACGGCCAGCCGGTCCTGATCGGTACCACCAGCGTCGAGCGCTCGGAATACCTGTCGAAGCAGTTCACCAAGCGCGGCGTGGTGCACAGCGTGCTCAACGCCAAGTTCCACGAGCAGGAGGCGACGATCGTCGCCGAGGCCGGACGCTCCGGCGCCGTGACCGTGGCGACCAACATGGCCGGTCGTGGCACCGACGTCGTGCTGGGCGGCAACCCCGACATCATCGCCGACCTCGTGCTGCGCAAGCAGGGCCTCGACCCGGTGCACAACCCGGACGAGTACGAGGCCGCGTGGGAGGGCGTCCTCGACAAGGTCAAGGCCGAGGTCAAGGCGGACGCGGAGAAGGTCCGCGCCGCCGGCGGCCTGTATGTGCTCGGCACCGAGCGGCACGAGTCGCGTCGTATCGACAACCAGCTGCGCGGTCGTTCCGGCCGTCAGGGCGATCCCGGTGAGTCGC
This sequence comes from Rhodococcus sp. BE178, assembly GCF_050433545.1. Lineage (NCBI taxonomy): Bacteria > Bacillati > Actinomycetota > Actinomycetes > Mycobacteriales > Nocardiaceae > Rhodococcus > Rhodococcus sp. BE178. Next base: position 48,025 of record NZ_JBNPXA010000014.1, read on the forward strand.
GCTTCTACCTGTCGCTCGGCGACGAACTGATGCGGCGCTTCAACGGTGCGGCGCTCGAGTCGATCATGACGCGCCTGAACCTGCCCGACGATGTCCCGATCGAGGCCAAGATGGTCTCGAAGGCGATCAAGAGCGCACAGACGCAGGTCGAGCAGCAGAACTTCGAGATCCGCAAGAACGTCCTCAAGTACGACGAGGTGATGAACCAGCAGCGCACCGTCATCTACGAGGAGCGCCGCCGCATCCTCGAAGGCGAGGATCTCGAGGGCCAGGTCGAGTCGATGATCACGGACGTGGTCACCGCGTACGTCAACGGCGCCACCGCCGAGGGGTATGTCGAGGACTGGGATCTGGACCAGCTCTGGACGGCCCTGAAGACGCTGTACCCGGTCGGAATCGACTACAAGGAGCTCGTAGGCGCGGCCGAGGCCGGGGAGTCGGACCTGGGCCGGGAGGAGCTGCTCGAGGCGTTGCTGGAGGACGCCAGGGACGCGTACGCCAAGCGTGAGCAGCAGATCGACGAGATCGCCGGCGCGAACGGAATGCGTGAGCTCGAACGCCGCGTGCTGCTGTCCGTGCTGGACCGCAAGTGGCGTGAGCACCTCTACGAGATGGACTACCTCAAGGAGGGCATCGGCCTGCGCGCGATGGCGCAGCGCGATCCGCTCGTCGAGTACCAGCGCGAGGGCTACGACATGTTCATCGCGATGCTCGAAGGCCTCAAGGAAGAGTCCGTCGGGTTCCTGTTCAACCTCCAGGTGGAGGCCGGCACCCCGCAGGGCGGCGGCTCCCCGGTGAGCGTCACCGCGGCCTCGGCGGCAGCCACCGCGGGTGGCGGGCCCTCGCTCGCCAAGCAGCAGGCGCAGCCGCTCCCGTCCCAGCAGGCCGCCCAGGACGCGGCCCGTTCGGCGGCCCCGTCAGCGCTCAAGGCGAAGGGGCTCGACGAGATGCAGCCGCGTGGGCTCACCTTCTCCGGTCCCGCCGAAGACGGTAACGCCCAGGTCAGTCGCTCTGCGGACGAGCAGGACGGGGCCCCGGGCACGCGCCGCGAGCGCCGCGAGGCCGCCCGCCAGGATTCGAAGGCGAAGAAGGCCCCGCGCTCCAAGCGCAAGCGCTGACGCTGACCTCAGGCGATTCGCAGTGACGTGATCGCCCAACCGGCCGGGTGTCTGCTGTTGCCGCGTTCGATACGCGCGGCAACAGCGAACACCCGGCCGCCGCGGTTGTAGGTGCCGAACACCTCGAACGCCTCGAACACCTCGGTCGCGGCCGCGTGGACCCGTTGCACGCGGACGCGCGCGAGGGTGGCCGTACCCAGTCGGCTGCCGACCGGGGCCGACCGCACGAGCGCGTGGACGAGATCCAGCACGGTCGGGGTGACGATCGAGCGCAGCTGGGCCGGGGCGCGGCGGCGGTCGAGGACCTCGAGGGTCAGGCGCAGCGCGCTTTCCGCGAACTGTCGCGCGTCGGGCGACGTGACCGAATCCGGTGCCGCGGACGGCGCGCGGCGTGGTGACCGGCCGTCGTGGGGTGAGCGCTGTGCGGACCGGACGGATGCGGACCGCGGCGCAGGCGAGCACGCCGAAGAGCCCGGGGCATCGGATGTCGGTGGTTCGAACTGCGGTGCACGGGACAGGAACCGGTGCGGTGCGGACATGATCTGGCCTCTCCGGTATCGCGCGGTCGCCGGGAAGCGGCGGGAGCCGATACGCAATGTCGACAGGTGCTGCTACAGGTCGACTCCGCGGAGAGGTACGGAATCTGGCGGACAGCATGGCACGTTCGATTCCGAAAAGCGAGGGGGTGCGCGCGATCGGTTTCGGTCCGACTCGTGTCGCCCGTGTCGCCCGTGTCGTCCGTGTCGCCTGTGTCGCCAGCGGGGGCGGCGAGTTCTAGGGTGAGCGTGTGCGCGGACTGGTGTTGGACTTCGGCGGGGTGCTGGCGGGTCCCGGCGCGGACGCGGACCTGATGGCCCGCGTCGTGGGTGACGCGCGTCGACGGGGAATCCGCACCGCGATCCTCAGCAACGATCCCGGCGGTCCGGGGGCACAGGGACTGCGCGACCTGGCGGGCCCGTTCGTGGACGAGGTCGTGCTGTCCGGTGACGTGGGAATGGCGAAGCCGAACCGGCGGATCTACGAATTGACCGCGGCTCGGCTCGGGCTCGATCCCCTCGAGTGCGTCTTCGTCGACGACCTCGTGGGGAACGTGCGCGCGGCGGCCGCGGCGGGCATGGTGGGGGTGCACCACGTCGACCCGTCGGCGGCGGTGGAAGAGATTGCGATTCTTCTCGATTCGGGAATCCGCCCGGAATCGGACGGTGGGGATCCGGCGGGCGAGGATCTCCGGGGCAGGGGGCGATAGGTGGCCAGGGCGACCAGACTGACGACGCAGGACGCGTCGTTCTACTTTCTCGACGCGAGCAACACGCCGATGCATCTGGGTTCACTCGCGATCCTCCAGCTACCCGAGTCGGGTCTCGAGTTCGAGGCCGTGCTCCGGCTGATCGAGAGTCGCCTGCACCTGGTGCCGCGGTATCGGCAGAAGGTTCGGGAGGTCGCGTTCGGGCTGGCCCGGCCGGTGTGGGTCGACGACCCGGACTTCGACATCACCTACCACGTCCGACGCTCCGCGGTGCCGTCTCCGGGAACGGACGAACAGCTGCACGACCTGGTGGCGCGACTGGTCTCGCGGCCGTTGGACACGACTCGGCCGCTGTGGGAGATGTACGTCGTCGAAGGATTGGCCGACAACCGGTGTGCGGTGTTCACGAAGTCGCATTCGGCGTTGGTCGACGGCGAGACGGCCCTCGAGATGAGTCAGGTGATCCTCGACGAGGACGCCGCGCCCGTGGTCGCGAGTGACGATCTGTGGATGCCGGAGCCGGCGCCGGGGGAGCCGGCGCTGGTCGCCGCGGCCCTCGCCCAACTCGTCTCCCGGCCCGGCGATGGGTTTGCAACCCTGCGAATGACGTTGGGGGACATGGCATCGGTAGTGGACGAGGCGGTCGACGTGGTCGGCAAGCTCGCCACCCTGGCGCGCACGGCGGCGCAGCCGGCGCCGTCGAGCCCGCTGAACGCCCCGATCTCCCGCAACCGCCGGTTCGCCGTGGCGCGCACCGATCTCGAGCGCTACCGCAGGATCCGCGCCCGCTACGGATGCTCGATCAACGACGTGGTCCTGACCGTGGTCGCGGGTGCGATGCGGAATTGGCTCCTGGCCCGCGGTGAGCCGGTATCGGAGGCCACCACCCTGCGCGTGCTGGCCCCGATGTCCATCTGCGAGGCGCGACCGGGTACCAACGGTGCGAGCGTGATCGACGTGTGCGACGACGGCGAGGTCGGTGCGCCGCACGGTCGGACGTCGTCGTTCCTGGTGGATCTGCCGGTCGGTGAGCCCAATCCGGTCGTCCGGCTCTCACACGTCGCGCACGCGACGGAGGCGTTCGGGCGGCAGAGTCGGCCGGTGACGGCCCGGACGATGATCCGGTTGTCCGGGTTCGCGCCCGCGTCCCTGCACGCCCGCGGCGCCCGGGCGGCGAGCAGCCTGTCGCAGCGGATGTTCAACCTCATGGTCACCAACGCGCCGGGACCGCAGATCCCGCTCTATCTGGCCGGGATGCGGATGGTCGAGATGTATCCCGTGTCGCCGCTGCTGAAGAATCAGACCCTGAGCATTGCGTTGACGTCGTACGACGGCCACGTCTACTACGGTTTGAATGCGGATCGCGACGCCATGGCCGACGTGGATGTGGTCGCCGCGTCGTTGCACGAGTCTCTCGAGGAGTTGGTGGAAGCCAGTGGCTGAGTCGGAATCGCGGTCGGTACGGACGCAAGTGACCGGAGGTCGGGCGTGAGGGTCTACATTCCCGCGACCATCCCGATGCTGCGGCAACTGGTTGCCGAGCGGGAGTTCTCCCCGGTGAGCCGGACCGCGTTCGCGGTCACGCCGGCACTGCGGGAGGCGTACAACTCCGGCGACGACGAGGAGCTCGCCGAGGTGGCGATGGCGGAGGCCGCGCGGGCATCGCTGCGGTTGATCGCGGCCGCCACGCCGGACGAGGACGAGGGCGAGGGCGGTGACGGCGGCGAGGCTGGTGAGGTCGCGCCCATGTCGCGCCGCGCGGTGATCGCGGCCGACGTCGACGACGTCAAGCTGCGCCCCGATCTCGACGACGCGGTGGTCCGTCTGGCCGACGTTCTCACGCTGTCCCAGGTCGCGTCGGTGCACGTCGATCTGGCGGAGGCGGAGTCCGACATCGCGAAGGCCGCGCAGGTGGTCGACGCTGCCGATCTCGGCGACCCGGACGCGGAGTTCGTGCTCGGCGACGCAGAGGATCACGAGCTCGCGTGGTACGCGACGCAGGAGTTGCCGTTCCTGCTCGAGCTACTCTGACCGGCGGCGGACCCGCCCGACGAGTCGTTAGCGCGCCTTACTACTCGGCCGTAACTTACGCCACCGTAGCCTCATGCCCTACGCTGGCCGTACGCGCGAAGTGCGAGATGGAGGTCGGATGGGACTGAAGAGCTGGATCGAGGCGCCGGCGGCAAGGGTCGCGGGCTCGAACCGGTCCGTGGCGAACGTGGTGCGCGGTGCCGTCACCCGGTTGACCACGCCGTTGCTTCCCGACGACTACCTGCACCTGGTGAACCCCTTGTGGTCCGCGCGTGAACTGCGCGGACGTATCGTCGAGGTCCGGCCCGAGACGGCCGATTCGGCGACGCTGGTGATCAAGCCGGGGTGGGGCTTCGACTTCGCATACCAGCCCGGTCAGTACGTCGGCATCGGCATCCACGTTGACGGACGGTGGCACTGGCGGTCCTACTCGCTCACGTCGGCTCCCAACGTCGACCACAAGCTGATCTCGATCACCGTGAAGGCGATGCCCGAGGGCTTCCTGTCGAGTCACCTGGTGACGGGTGTGCCGTCGGGGACGATCGTGCGCCTGGCCGCGCCGACCGGAAACTTCGCGTTGCCGGAGCCGCCGCCGGAGAAGATCCTGTTCCTCACCGCGGGCAGTGGCATCACCCCGGTGATGTCGATGCTGCGGACGATGAGCCGGCGCGGGGAACTGCCCGACGTCGTCCACATCCACTCGGCACCCACCGAGGACGCGGTCATGTTCGGCGACGAGCTCGCGGAGCTGCAGAAGGACTACCCGTCGTTCGGTTGCCACGTCCGGCACACGCGGTCCGAGGGCAAGTTCGCGCTGTCCGAGCTGGACGAGGTGTGCCCGGACTGGCGCGAGCGACAGACGTGGGCGTGTGGGCCCCTCGGGATGCTCGATGACATCGAGAAGACCTGGGAGCAGGAGGGCATCACGCCGAACCTGCACCTGGAGCGGTTCGCCGTGTCCCGGGCCGATCTGTCCGGCGAGGGCGGCACCGTCACGTTCGACCGGTCGGAGAAGTCGATCGAGGTGGACGGCGCCACCACACTGCTCGAGGCGGGCGAGAAGGCCGGCGTGCTGATGCCGTTCGGCTGCCGCATGGGTATCTGCCAGACCTGCGTGGTCCCGCTCGCATCGGGTCACGCCGTGGACCTGCGCAACGGTAAGGAACATGCCGAGGGGGAGCGCATCCAGACCTGCATCTCGGCCGCGGCCGGCGATTGCACGCTCGAGGTCTGAGGTCTCGTGTGATCCGGACGGCAGCCGGGCCGACAGGTGTCCGGTTTCCCGTATCGTTGTACCCAGTGCCTGTGCGGTACCCAGTGCCTTGCGTCGATGGCCGACGCCGGTGATCTGATCTATATATCCAACGGAGGACCTCGGTGGCCATCACGGACATCAAAGAGTTCGCCCACCTCACCGACGCCGATATCGAAGCCCTCGGGCGAGAATTGGATGCGATTCGTCGCGATGTCGAGGAGTCTCGGGGCGTACGGGATGCCCGCTACATTCGGAGCACGATCCGGCTGCAGCGTTCCCTCGAGCTGGGCGGACGGGCGGTCCTGTTCGGCAGCCGTCATCGGCCGGCCTGGGTGGTGGGGACGACGCTGCTCACGCTCGCCAAGTGCATCGAGAACATGGAACTCGGGCACAACGTCACCCACGGCCAGTGGGACTGGATGAACGATCCGGAGATCCACTCCACGACGTGGGAGTGGGACATGACGGGTCCCTCGGAACACTGGAAGCGCGCACACAACTACACCCACCACACGTACACCAACATCGTGGGCATGGACGACGACGTGGGATTCGGCATCCTCCGGATGACGCGCGACGAGAAGTGGCGCCCGATCAACCTGCTGCAGCCGATCGCGAACGTGATCCTGGCGGCGACGTTCGAGTGGGGCATTGCGCTGCACGACCTGTCGGCGCAGAAGGAACTCGAGGGCGTCGACCCCGAGCATTGGAATTCGGGACCGAACAAGCAGTTCGCGGTCAAGATCGTCCGTCAGGTCGGCAAGGATTTCGTGCTGTTCCCCGCGCTGACGGGTCGGGCGTGGAAGCACACCCTTGCCGCGAACACGACCGCGAACTTCCTGCGCAATTTGTGGGCGTACGCGGTGATCTTCTGCGGGCACTTCCCGGACGGCGCCGAGAAGTTCACCGTCGAACAGTTCGAGAACGAGACGCGGGCGCAGTGGTACCTGAGGCAGATGCTCGGCAGCGCCAACATCGACGCCGGTCCGGTGATGGCGTTCATGACCGGCAACCTGAGCTATCAGATCGAACACCACCTGTTCCCGGACCTGCCGTCCAACCGGTACTCCGAGATCGCGGTGCGGGTGCGGGCGCTGTGCAACAAGTACGACCTGCCGTACACCTCCGGTCCGCTCAGCCGTCAGTACCTCCTGGCACTGCGCACGATCCACAAGCTCGCGTTGCCGGATCGTTTCCTCAAGCGGACATCGGACGATGCACCGGAGACGTCGTCGGAGCACAAGTTCCGGCTCAGCGGCTCGCGGATCGCCGAGGCGCTGCGGGTCGACGAGGAGACCGGGCAGCACCGTGGCCTGCTGTCGGCGCTGCGTGCTCATGCCGAGGCGCGGGTGGGGCGGCGTCGCGCAAAGCGACGAAAGTGATCTACCTCACAGTCACTTCGCGTTAACCTACGGTCTCGTAACTTACGGTACGGTAGGCCTCGTGGCGATTACCGACATCAAGGAGTACGCGCATCTGACGGATGCGGACGTCGAGGCGCTCGGTCGCGAACTCGACGCGATCCGTCGCGATGTCGAGGACTCCCGTGGCGAGCGCGATGCGCGCTACATCCGTAATACCATCCGACTGCAGCGTGGACTCGAGATCGGCGGGCGCGCAGTGTTGTTCGGCAGCCGCAAGCGTCCCCTGTGGGTGCTCGGTGCCGGCATGCTGGGCGTCGCGAAGATCATCGAGAACATGGAGCTCGGGCACAACGTGATGCACGGGCAGTGGGACTGGATGAACGATCCGGAAGTCCACTCCTCGAGCTGGGAGTGGGACAACGCCGACCCGTCGGCGCACTGGAAGCAGACCCACAACTACCTGCACCACAAGTACACGAACATCCTGGGCATGGACGACGACGTGGGCTACGGCCTGCTGCGCGTCACCCGCGACCAGCGCTGGAAGCCGTTCAACTACGGCAACCTCGCGTACAATGCGATCCTCGCGCTCCTGTTCGAGTACGGCATCGCGATCCAGCTGCTCGAGCTCGGGAAGGTCGCGGCCGGACGCGACGACCGCGAGCTCACCAAGCGGAACGCGAAAGAGGTCGGCGCCAAGATCGCCAAGCAGGCCGTCAAGGACTACGTGATCTACCCGGCCCTCACCGGGAAGGCATGGAAGACGACCCTCACCGCGAACCTCACGGCCGGCGTCATCCGCAACCTGTGGACCAACGCGGTGATCTTCTGCGGGCACTTCCCTGACGGCGCCGAGAAGTTCACGAAGGCCGACGTCGACAAGGAGACGAAGGCCGAGTGGTACCTGCGGCAGATGCTCGGCAGCGCCAACATCTCCGGCGGTCCCGTCATGGACTTCATGACCGGCAACCTCAGCTACCAGATCGAGCACCACATCTACCCGGACCTGCCGTCCAACCGGTACGCCGAGATCGCGGTCAAGGTGCGGGCGCTGTGCGAGAAGTACGACCTCCCGTACACCACCGGCCCGCTGCCGGTGCAGTACCTCAAGTCGTGGCGCACCATCGCCAAGCTGTCGCTGCCGAACAAGTACCTCAAGGACACGTCCGATGACGCGCCCGAGACGGCGTCGGAGCGCAAGTTCGGCGGCAACGCCGTCCCCACCGTCGACCCGCTCACCGGTCGCCGTCGCGGACTGCACTCGGCCATCAAGGCGTCGAGGAAGCGTCGCGGCCTGCGCGCGCTGCTGTCGCGCTAGAGATCGCTCTCCGACCCGGACTGCCGCTGTGGCCCGCACCGAATCGGTGCGGGCCACAGCGGTGTTGTGGACCGTTTCCTGGACCGTGGGTCACCCGCGGTGGGAGAGTGGTGACGGAGAGCCTGTTCGACATCGTCTCGTGAACGGAGCGGACAATGGACTCATTCTGGGACTACTTCTGGCTGGTCTTCGCATGTTTCGCGTTCGCGGCGTACCTGATGGTTCTCTTCATGATCTTCGCCGACCTGTTTCGGGACCATCGCATGTCGGGATGGATGAAGGCGCTGTGGGTATTCCTGCTGTTCGTCCTGCCGGTCATCGCGGCCTGCGTGTACCTGATCGTTCGGGGCCCGGCCATGGCGGAGCGCGCGGCAGTCGCCGAACGGCAGTACCTGCAGGCCGAGACCGAGTACATCAGGGATGTGGCCGGGACATCGACGGACGAGCAGCTGGCCACGGCGCGGTCGCTCCTCGACTCCGGGGCCATCACCGAGGACGAGTACCGCGTCCTCGCGGCGCGGGCGCAGGGGGCGTCGGCGTCGTAGGCGCTTCTCAGGCCCAGGACTCGTTCGTCATCAGCGCGACGAGCAGGTGGCGCACCGCCTCGACGCGGCCCGCGGACTTGCCGGTGAGCGTGTCCAGCGCGCATTCGGGGTCGGCCGGGGGACCCAGGTGGGTGCAGCCGCGAGGGCAGTCCTCGGCGGCGGCCGCGAGATCGGTGAACGCGCTGACGACGTTCTCGGGGGAGATGTGCGCGAGGCCGAACGACCGGATGCCGGGGGTGTCGACCACCCAGCCGCCGCTGGGCAGGGGCAGCGCCACCGACTGCGTCGACGTGTGCCGGCCCTTGCCGACGCCGGACACGACGCCCGTCGCCCGATCCGCGTCCGGGACGAGGCGATTGACCATGGTCGACTTCCCGACGCCGGAGTGACCGATGAGCGCCGTCACCTTGCCCGTGAGGATCTCCGTCACCGGTTCGATCGGATCGTCCCGCCCGGCCACGACGACCGGGATGTCCAGGTCGGCGAACGTCGCGGCGAACTCGTCGGGCGTGGCCAGGTCGCTCTTGGTGAGGCACAGGATCGGTTTCAGGCCGCCGACGTACGCGGCGACGAGAGCCCGCTCGACGAAACCGGTGCGCGGCGGCGGATCGGCCAGCGCGACAACGATCAGCAGCTGCGCCGCGTTCGCGACGACGATCCGCTCGTACGGGTCGGTGTCGTCGGCAGTGCGCCGCAGGACGGTCTTGCGTTCGGCCACGCGCACGATGCGGGCGAGGGTGTCCGGCTTGCCCGACAGGTCGCCGACGACGCTCACCTGATCGCCGACGACGATCGGCGTGCGGCCCAGTTCGCGGGCCCGCATCGTGACCACCGGCCGGTCCGGATCGCCGTCGAGCACACATCCCCACCGGCCGCGGTCGACGGAGACCACCATGGCTTCCTCGGCGCTGGCGTGCTCCGGCCGGGTCTTGGTCCGCGGGCGGGTGCCCTTGCCCGGGCGGATCCGGACGTCGGACTCGTCGTACTGCCGGCGGCTCAGGACAGTGCTCCCTGCTCGGCGGACCCCGACGTCGATTCTGCCGCGTCCAGCATTGCGGCCCAGAGGTTCTCGAAGCCGGGCAGGGTCTTCGCGGTGGTGCCCACGTCCTCGATACGGACGTCGTCGACCACGAGTCCGACGATCGCGCCTGCCGTGGCCATGCGGTGGTCCGCGTACGAATGCCACTGGGCGCCGTGCAGCGGCCGGGGCTCGATGCGCAGGCCGTCGTCGGTCTCGGTGACCGCACCGCCGAGCTTGTTGATCTCGGTGGCCAGCGCGGCCAGTCGGTCCGTCTCGTGGCCACGCAGGTGCGCGATGCCGCGCAGGACCGACGGGCCGTCCGCGAGCGCGGCGAGGGCCGCGACCGTGGGGGTGAGTTCGCCGATGTCGTGCAGGTCGATGTCGATGCCGCGCAACGACTTCGGGCCGGTCACAGTGAGGACGCCGGCGGTGCCTTCCGAGAGGCTCACCTCAGCGCCCATGTCGGTGAGGATGCCGCGGATCGCGTCACCCGGCTGGGTGGTGCGCGACGGCCACAACGGCACCCGCACGGTGCCGCCGGTGACGGCGGCCGCGGCGAGGAACGGCGTCGCGTTGGACAGGTCGGGCTCGATCACCCAGTCCACCGGATCGACCGTGCCCGGCAGTACCTTCCACGTGTGGGCGTCGCCGCTCTCGCCGGGCGTCAGCACGGTCACGCCGGCCTCACGCAGCATCTCGACGGTCATGTCGATGTGCGGCATCGACGGCAGCGGACCGCCCTGGTGGCGGACGGTGACGCCCTCGTCGAAGCGGGCAGCCGACAGCAGCAGGCCGGACACGAACTGCGACGAACCGGACGCGTCGATCGTGACCGTGCCGCCGCGCAGACCGCCGTGGCCCTGGACGGTGAACGGCAACGCGTCCCCGTCGATGTCGGCACCCAGGCCGCGCAGGGCGTCGAGGATGGTGCCGAGCGGCCGCGTGCGGGCCTGCTCGTCCCCGTCGATCGCGACCGTGCCGGCGGCGAGCGCGGCGACCGGGGGCAGGAACCGCATCACGGTGCCGGCGAGGCCGCAGTCGATGCTGCCGCCGGTCATCGGACCGGGGACGACACGCAGGGTGGTGCCGGTCGCGGCGTCGGGCGTCGCGGTGATCGACACGCCGAGGGCCTGCAGGCCCTGGATCATCAGATCGGTGTCGCGGCTGCGCAGCGCGCCGGTGATCGTGGAGGGCCCGGACGCGAGCGCCGCGAGAATGAGGGCGCGGTTGGTGATCGACTTGGATCCGGGCAGCGTCACGGACGCATCCACGGGGGCTTCGGCACGGGGCGCTGTCCACAGGCTCTCACGACTCACCCGTCCATCTTCGCCTATGGGTGGGCGGCGCGTGGCAACCGTGCCAGCATGGGGAGCGGACGGTCACACCCGACAGGGTCGACGGCGACGAGGAGTGCGGCAGACATGTGCGGCAGGTACGCGACGACGGCGAACCCGGCGACGCTCGCGGTGGAGCTCGACGCGATCAACGAGACCGGGGAGTCGGACGGCCCCGAGTCCGCCGACTACAACGTTGCGCCCACGACGCAGGTGCTCACCGTCGTCGCCCGACACGACCGCGAGGACCCCGACAGTCCGGCGACCCGGAGGATCCGGCGCATGCGCTGGGGTCTGGTCCCGTCGTACGCGACCGAGCCGGGTAAGGGCGCACCGTTGTTCAACGCCCGCTCCGAGACCGTCGCGACGAAGGCCGCGTTCAAGACGTCGCTGCGGTTCAAACGCTGCCTGGTCCCGATGGACGGCTGGTACGAGTGGCAGACCGAGCCCACGCCGGACGGGAAGGCCGTGAAGGTGCCGTACTACATGGCCCGCGGCGACGGGCAGCGGCTGTTCATGGCGGGGCTGTGGGCGGTGTGGCACGACCCGAAGGCCCCGAAGTCGCCGCCGCTGCTGAGCACCACGATCCTCACGACCGATTCCGTCGACCAGCTCGCGAACGTCCACGACCGGATGCCGCTGATCCTGCCGCCCGATCGCTGGGACGCCTGGCTCGATCCGGACAGCCTCGGTCACCCCGACCTGATCGCGCCCAGCCTCGAGTCCGTCGCGGCCGTCGAGATCCGTCGGGTCTCGACCAAGGTCAACAGCGTCCGCAACAACGGTCCGGACCTGCTCGACCCCGACACCGGCGACCGGGCGGGGGAGCAGATCAGCCTGCTGTGATGGGCTGCCGCGATGCGAGATCGGTGACGTCGGCGACCAGTTCCAGTGAGCGCATCCAGGCATCGCGCGCGCTGGCCGAGGAGACCACCATCAGCTCGTCCGCGCCGGTCTGTTCGGCGAACCGGCCCAGGTAGTCGTGCACGGTGTCCGGGGTGCCGACGGCGGAGTAACGCACCATCGCGAGCACCTGCTGACCGGCGGGCGACTCGAGGATCATGTCGGCCTCCTCCGGCGTGAACGTGCGGCCGCGGCCGACGAACAGCCCGACCCGCTTGCGCTTGGTCTCGAGGAACAGCCGCTGCGCCTCCTCGTCGGTGTCCGCGGCGATCACGTTGACGGCCGCGATCACGTGCGGCTGCGCGAGTTGCGCCGACGGCCTGAATTCGCGTCGGTAGATCGCGATCGCGTCCATCAGGGCGTTGGGCGCGAAGTGCGACGCGAACGCGTACGGCAGGCCCAGTGCGGCGGCCAGCCGGGCGCCGAACAGCGAGGATCCCAGGATGTAGAGCGGCACCTCCGTGCCCTTGCCGGGCGTCGCCTCGATGCCGGGCACCCGTGACGGCCCGGTCAGGTAGCCCTGCAGCTCGAGCACGTCCTGCGGGAACGACTCCGCCGAACCGGGGTCGCGGCGCAGCGCCCGCATGGTCTGCTGGTCGCTGCCCGGCGCGCGGCCCAGGCCCAGGTCGATGCGGCCGGGGTGCAGCTCGGCGAGCGTGCCGAACTGCTCGGCGATGGTCAGCGGCGCATGGTTGGGCAGCATGATGCCGCCCGCACCGAGCCTGATCCGCTCGGTGTGCGCAGCGACGTGCGCGATCAGCACGCTCGTCGCCGACGACGCGATCGACGGCATGTTGTGGTGCTCGGCGTACCAGATGCGGCTGTAGCCCCACCGCTCCGCGTTCCGCGCCATCTCGACGCTGGCCCGGAAGCTGTCTCCCGCAGTCTCGCCCGTGCCGATCTGGGCCAGGTCGAGGATCGAGAGGGGAATGGAGAGAGGGACCGTCACGGGGACACCGGCTTTCATTCGTGGAGACACGTCATGGGTGGAACAACGGTGCGAGGCCGTCTCATTCCGTCAGCCGGCCGTTATCTCCGCGACCACCGCACCCGACAACCGCACCAGATCCTGCGGCGCCACCTCGATCTCGAGGCCACGGCGGCCCGCACTGCACAGCACCCGATCCCACGTCAGCGCCGACGCGTCGATCACCGTCGGCAGCCGCTTGCGCTGGCCGAGCGGGGAGATGCCGCCGAGGACGTAGCCGGTGGAGCGTTCGGCGTCGGCCTGCGGCGCCATGACGGCCTTGCCCGCGCCCACCGCTGCCGCGGCCGCCTTCAACGACAGCTTCGACGGCACGGGCAGCACTGCGACCGCGAGTTTTCCGGACTCGGTCTTGACGACCAGCGTCTTGAAGATCTGCGCGGGCTCCACCCCGAGATGATCGGCGAGCGAATCGACGGCCTCGTCGCCGAACGACGCGGCGCGGGCGTCGTGGTCGTAGCTGTGGATCCGGTGCGCGACCTTCTCCTTGTCGAGCAGCTTGGTTGCGGGGGTCGAAGTTCCGGCCATGGCGACAACTCTAAGACTCCGCGTCTCGCGCTATCTCGCCGCGATCACGACTCGGGAACACACCGCGTCCCCGCGCTGTTGAAACCTGCCGAGAAGCTGCATCAGCGAAGGGAGTGGCCGGTGGCGGTGTTGTGCGCGGAGCGGGCTCGTTCGGAGACCGCGACGAAGTCGGCGCGTCCGGGAATCGCGGCAGGGTTGGCGGTAGCCTTGACCCCTACGGCAAGCGAAGGGATCAGCGTGCTCGACGATCACGACCCCGAGAACGAACCCGACACCCCGACCGACCCCGCGGGTGACGGTCCAGAGTCCGATGCCGCGCTGGTCGAGCGGTTCGAGCGTGACGCGCTCCCGCTCCTCGATCAGCTGTACGGCGCCGCGCTGCGGATGACGCGCAACCCGGCCGACGCGGAGGACCTGGTACAGGAGACCTACATCAAGGCCTACTCGGCGTTCCGTTCCTTCAAGGCCGGAACGAACCTCAAGGCCTGGCTGTACCGGATCCTCACCAACACCTACATCAACTCCTACCGCAAGAAGCAGCGTCAGCCGGCGCAGTACCCGACCGACGAGATCACCGACTGGCAGCTCGCCGCGACGGCCGAACACACGTCGACGGGTCTGCGGTCGGCGGAGGTCGAGGCACTCGACGCGCTGCCCGACGACGACATCAAGGCGGCACTGCAGGAGCTCCCCGAGGAGTTCCGCATGGCGGTGTACTACGCCGACGTCGAGGGATTCCCGTACAAGGAGATCGCGGAGATCATGGGCACGCCGATCGGCACCGTGATGTCGCGCCTGCACCGTGGGCGCAAGCAGTTGCGCGGCCTCCTCGCGGACGTCGCTCGCGAACGTGGATTCAACCGCGCCGAGCGCAGCGGAACAGCGGAGCAGGAGGTTACTCGGTGACCGGGGAGAACGAATTCGAGCAGTTGGATTGCTCGGCGGTGATCGCGGATGTGTGGTTGCTGCTCGACAGCGAGTGCGACGAGAACTCGCGCGAGAGGATCCAGCGGCATCTGGAGAACTGCGGTGCGTGTTTCGAGGCGTACGGCATCGAGGAGAAGGTCAAGAGCCTGATCGGCCGCAAGTGTGGGGGCGAGCACGCCCCGGACGGGCTGCGGGAGAGGCTCTCGTTCGAGATCCGGCGCACCGTGATCATCACCGGGACCGAACTCGTCGGCGACCGCGAGTCGGACGACTAGACGAACGACCCGGGCCGGTGCCCGGAACGGATCAGGGGCCGGCAAGCGGTGTGCTTGCCGGCCCCTGATTCGTCTGTCAACGCGTCTCAGGCATTGGGACGCTTGCCGTGATTGGCGGCGTTGCCCTTGCGGCTGCGCTTCTTACGACCACGCTTACCCATGAGTAGCTCCTTCTGTGTTCGAACTCGAGTTCGTCCTAGTGTTTCACGTGTGATTGGCTGTGGTTCCATTGGCTGGTCCGCGACCGTCCACGAACAGTGAGGTGCCAGGTGGCAGAAGATGTGCGCGCCGAAATGGTTTCGACCGTCTACCAGGTCGTTGTCAGTGCAGGCGAAGAGGTGACCGAGGGCGACACCCTCGTGATTCTCGAGTCGATGAAGATGGAAATCCCCGTTCTGGCCGAGGTGGCCGGCAAGGTGACGTCCGTCGATGTGAGTGTCGGCGATGTCATCCAGCAGGGCGACCTGATCGCCACCATCAGCTGAACCCGAGAGACGATTCGGAGCCTGGCACATGTCGACACTGAGCGACCTGCTCGCCGAGCACACCGATCTTCCCGGCAGCGCGGTCGATCACCTGCAGCAGGTTGTGGGCGAATGGCAGCTACTCGCGGATCTGTCCTTCGCCGACGTCCTGCTGTGGGTGGCGACCGAGCGGCCCGACGACCAGACCGGCTCGGTGGGCGCCGATCCCGGCACCGTCGTGTGCGTCGCGCAGTGCCGCCCCACGACCGCGTCGACGGCCTTCCCGGACGATGCCGTCGGATCCGTGGTCTCCGAGTCCGAACATCCCCAGGTCCTCAAGGCGCTCGTCGACGGCGAGATCGTCACCGAGGTCGACCACTCGTGGCGCGGCGGCACCCCGTTGCGTCGGGAGGCGGTTCCGGTGCGCTGTGGCGGCGAGGTCATCGCGGTCCTGAGCCGGGACACCAATCTTGCGCAGCAGCGCGCCCAGAGTCCCCTCGAGATCGCGTACCTGGACTGCGCTGCAGACCTGTGCCAGATGATCAGTGAGGGGACGTTCCCCAATCCCGAGACACGCTCGGACACCAACTCGAGCCCCCGAGCGGGAGACGGCTTCATTCGTCTCGACCCCGAGGGGCGGGTCGTGTACGCGAGCCCGAACGCGCTCTCCGCGTACCACCGCATGGGGTTGAACAGCGACCTGATGGGTCAGGACCTGGCGTCCACGACCCACTCGCTCATCACCGACCCCTTCGAGTCGCAGGAAGTGGCCGACTACATCAGCGGAACACTCGCCGGCCGCCTCGGACACCGGATGGAGATCGAGGCCCGCGGCGCGACCGTGTTGCTGCGGGCTCTGGTCCTCAAGCCGCACGGCAAGGTGGTGGGTGCCGCCGTCGTGATCCGCGACGTCACCGAGGTCAAGCGCCGCGATCGCGCCCTGCTCAGCAAGGACGCGACGATCCGCGAGATCCATCATCGCGTGAAGAACAATTTGCAGACCGTCGCGGCGCTGCTGCGCCTGCAGGCCCGCCGCACCGACAACGAGGAGGCGCGACAGGCGCTCAGCGAGTCGGTCCGACGCGTGACGTCGATCGCGTTGGTCCACGAGACGCTGTCGATGTCGGTCGACGAGGAAGTCGACCTCGACGAGGTCGTCGATCGCCTCGTGCCGATCCTCGCCGACGTCGCGTCGGTCAACATGCCGATCAAGATCCAGCGCGAGGGCAGTCTCGGCGTATTCTCCGCCGAGCGCGCGACCCCGCTGGTGATGGTGTTGACCGAATTGGTGCAGAACGCGATCGAGCACGCCTTCGAGCCCGGCGAGTCCGGCACGGTGTACCTGCGTGCGGATCGTTCGGCCCGCTGGCTCGACGTCGTCATCCACGACGACGGTCGGGGCCTGCCCGACGGTTTCAGCCTGGAGAAGTCCGATCGGCTGGGACTGCAGATCGTGCGGACGCTGGTCGACGCCGAACTCGGTGGATCGCTGGGGCTGCATCCGTGCCCGGGCGGCGGCACCGACGCCGTGCTCCGGGTGCCGCTGGGTCGGCGGGCGCACCGCCTCTGACGTTTCGCAGTCTCCGACCGTCTGGTACTACGTTCGGACCACGAAAGACGAAGGCCCGGCACCTGGTAGGTGCCGGGCCTTCGTCTCGGTCGAGACTAGACTGCGGTGCGCGCGCGGGTGCGGGCGTTGCGGCGCTTGAGTGCGCGACGCTCGTCCTCGCTCATGCCGCCCCAGACGCCCGCGTCCTGGCCGGACTCGAGGGCCCAGGACAGGCACTCCGCGGTCACGGGGCACCGGTTGCACACCACCTTGGCATCAGCGATCTGCGCGAGAGCCGGGCCACTGTTTCCCACCGGGAAGAACAGTTCGGGATCCTCGTCGCGACAGATTGCGTTGTGGCGCCAGTCCATCTTTCTACTCCTTAACTGGGTGCGCCATGCACCGTAATGTATTTACAAGTTCATGGGTGCTTACTTGGTTGTTTCAGCACTGTTACTTGTGAATGCTTTCACGAACGCGGGGGAAGTCAATAGATATCGACTGCACCGTGGGGAAGCTCACTCGGTTAGGCTGCCCTGCCCGGCTCCGCATCCTTTGTACACCCACCTGGGGCTTTGTGCACCCCATCAGGACATTTCAGTCCCCGATCGTGACTGATCGAGCGTTGGATCAGGCTCAATCGGGCGTTCGAATCAGTGGGATCGGCGGGATCGGGCCCTCCGGGGGGGTATCGCCGGCGAGTGGCGGTGGAGTCAGTGCGCCTGCGGTGCGACGACGTCGAGCGCATCGGGGACCGCGACGAATGTCACGTCGCTTCGCATGCCGATATAGTCGCCGTCCATTTGGAGGCCGATCGGTGTAGTTGCGCGGATACGGATTTGCGCCACATCATCGAATCGAATCAATGAATGTGATTTCGGCGATAATCCGGCCGAAAGTAGTTGACGAACGACGCGAAGACTGGCAAAGACTCCCGTCGTCCGCATCGCGAAGAGCCCGAGACCCGCTTCGAAGCTCGTTCCCGGGTTCGTGTGCACCTCGCGCTTGTTCAGATAGGTCCACGGAGTCGAGTTCGACACGAACGCATAGTGCACGCCGTCGATCGGCTCCTGATCGGGAAGTTCGACCGTGAGCGTCGGCTCCTCACGCTTGGCGCGGAAGAACGCGCGGACGGCGTGCCGAACGTAGCGTCCCGGCGTCACGGCCTGTCCGTTCGTGCGGCCGTTGTCCACCGCTTCGCACACCTGGGCGTCGAGGCCCATTCCCGCGTTGAACGTGAACCAGCGGTTGTCGCAGTGCCCCAGACCGATCGTTCGCCGCGCGCGCAGAGCGAGCAGATCGATCAGTTGGTTCGTCGCATCCACGGGGTCCGGCGCGATTCCGAGCGACCGGGCGAACACATTGGCCGAGCCGCCCGGGACGACGGCGATCAGCGGAATGGGACCGATGGGAACGGACCGCATCGTCCGGGGATGGGGCGCGCCGAGCAGGCCGTTGACGACCTCGTTCACGGTGCCGTCGCCGCCGTGCACGATGATCAGCGCGATGCCGTCGGTGCGGGCCTGCGCCGCCAGTTCCGCGGCATGACCGCGGTGCGTGGTGTGGGCGACGGTCAGCCGCACCCGGCTCGACAGCGCGTGCGCGAGGAGGTCGCGCCCCGCGGGCGTGGTCGAGGTGGCGTTGGGATTGACGATCAGCAGCGCACGCACGGGGCATCAGCCTAGCCGGGTTCTGCCCGTGTTCTAGGCTGGCTGCGTGTCGAACCAGCCTGCTCCCGCTCCGACTCCCACCACGGTCCGTGGGGCCGGCGCCCTGGTGACCCTCGAGGGCGGTGCCGCAGTCGGTGTCGCGATCGTCCTGGTCGTCCGTGGCTTGTTGGGCGCCGACCAGAGCATGACCAGTGGATACGGCACGGCCGCGTGGTTCGCGATTCTCGGTGGGGCCGTCCTGGCGGCGGGTATCGGGCTGCTCGGCGGTCACCGCTGGGGACGCACGATCGGTGTCATGGCGCAGCTGCTGTTGCTGCCCGTCACGTGGTACGTGTTCACCTCGCACCGGGTGGTCTGGGGAATCCTGTTGGGTGCGGTGGTGCTCGCCGCTCTGGTGCTGCTGTTCTGGAACAGCACGTCGCGGTGGGTGGCCGAGGGATACGGCGCGCCCGACGAGTACTAGGCCCGGCCGCTACGGCGCCTGAGTCGCCAGCGCGGCCAGCGCCTCGCCGCTGAGCCGGTACGTGGTCCACTCGTCCTGCGCCACCGCACCCAGCGCCTCGTAGAACCCGATCGACGGTGTGTTCCAGTTCAGCACCGACCAGGCCAGCCGCGTATAGCCCTTGGCCACGCATTCGTCGGCGAGCGTCGCCAGCAGCGCCTTTCCGTACCCCGCGCCACGGTGTTCGGGGGTGACGTACAGGTCCTCCAGATAGATCCCGTGCACGCCGTCCCAGGTCGAGAAGTTGCGGAACCACAGCGCCGTCCCGACGATCGTGGGGGCCTGCGCATCGTCGCCCGGAACCTCGACGACGTGCGCGAAGACCGCGGGCTCGGGTCCGAAGAGGGCCGTCTCGATCTGCTCCGGAATCACCGTGCACTCGTGCCGGGCCTTCTCGTACTCGGCGAGTTCGTAGATCAGCCCGGTGATCGCCGCGACGTCGTCGGGGGTGGCCCGACGGATCACGGCCAGTCCGACGTTCGTTCGTGCGTTCACTGCATGCCTTCTCTCGGGGTGACGTTGTGGGTGAGGATCGTTCGGAAGCCGTGTTCGTAGCCGAGCACGGTGCGCGCCGCGGGGGAGAGGGTGAACCGTCGTCCCTCGGCGACCGGCTGTTCGACCCACCGGGCGATCAGCGCGCGGAAGAAGTGGCCGTGCCCCACCAGCAGCACGTCGCGGTCCGCGAGCGCGGCCTCGCACGTGCTCACCACCATGTCGGCGCGGGACATGACCATTTCGTGGGTCTCGCCGCCCGGGCACGGGTGGGTCCACACCGTCCAGTGCGGGATTCGTTCGCGGATCTCGGGCGTGGTGAGGCCCTCGAGTTCGCCGTAGTCCCATTCGGTGAGGGCGTCCCACCGGCGGTCCTCGGTGAGCCCCGCCAGGGCCGCCGTGACGTGCGCCCGTCGGCGCGGGCTCGTGATCACCAGGGGGTCGCGCAGTTGCAGGGCGGCGAGTTGCGGTCCGGCCTCGCGGGCCTGCTCCGCGCCGCGTTCGGTCAGCGGAACCTCGGTCGTGCTCGTGTGCCGGCCGAGGCGGGCCCACTCCGTCTCACCGTGTCGCAACAGGACGAGCCGGCGGTCGGGTGAGGTCATGGGTCCAATCATGCCGGGTGCGGCCGAACCCTCGCGTTCGGGCCTCGAGTAGGCAAGGATCTAGGCCGTGACGACGGTACTGGCTGTAGCGAATCAAAAGGGTGGGGTAGCCAAGACCACGACGGTTGCTTCACTGGGGGCGGCGCTCGTGGACCTCGGTCAGCGGGTGCTGGTCGTGGACCTCGATCCGCAGGGGTGTTTGACATTCTCGTTGGGGCACAACCCCGATCGGCTCGAGACCTCGGTGCACGACGTGCTCACGGGGGACGCGTCGGTGCGCGACGTGCTGCTCGAGACGGACGACGGCGTGATGCTGCTGCCCGCGACGATCGACCTCGCGGGTGCGGAGGCGCTGCTGTTGACGCGGCCGGGGCGCGAATTCGCGCTCAAACGGGCCCTCGCGCCGATCCTCGACGACTTCGACGTGGTCATCATCGACTGCCCGCCGTCGCTGGGCGTACTCACCCTCAACGGGCTCACGGCCGCCCGGTCGGTGCTCGTGCCGCTGCAGTGCGAGACGCTCGCGCACCGCGGTGTCGGACAGTTGCTGCGCACGGTCTCCGAGGTCCAGCAGATCACCAACCCCGACCTCGTACTGCTGGGCGCGCTGCCGACGCTGTACGACGCCCGCACCACGCACAGTCGGGACGTGCTCTCCGACGTCTCGGACCGCTACGACCTTCCGGTGCTCGCGCCGCCCATCCCGCGGACAGTCCGATTCGCGGAGGCATCGGCGTCGGGCTCGACGGTGCTCGCGGGCCGAAAGAACAAGGGTGCGGAGGCGTATCGCGAACTGGCGCATCATCTTTCGGCGCACTGGTCCGGGGGCGCCGAGTTGGTGACGTTCTCGCCGTACGAGGGGACTGCCTGACCCGCTGCCGGGTCAGTCCAGCCAGTCCCGGGCGGCAGTCACGAGGGCCGAGACGCCCATCGTGATCGTCGGTTCGATCACCGGTGCGTAGTACGGCGAGTGGTTGGGCGGCAGGACAGGGGTGGTGCCCGCCGCGGCGGCCTTCGCGAAGATCGCGGGGTCCGCGCCGCCGAGAATCCAGTAACAGATCGGGGCGCCCGACGCGGTCGCGAAGACGCCGACGTCCTCGCTCGCCGCCCCCGCGCCGGGATCGGTCACCTTGTCGTCGCCGAACCGGCGGCGGAAGGCGGCCGTCGTTCGGGCGACGGCGTCGCCATCGTTGACCAGGACGGGAAACGAATCGATCGGGGAGATCTCGGGCTTCTTCGGCGCGTTCGACGCCGCCGCCTCCGCCTCGACGATCCGGGTGATCGAGTCGAGGACCCGGGTGCGTACATCCGGGTCGTATGTGCGGATGTTGAGTTTCAGTTCGGCGTGGTCGGGAATCACGTTCGCCTTGGTGCCGGCCTGGAGCGAACCGACCGTGACCACGACCGTGTCGGTCGGCGCCACCGTGCGCGAGACCACGGTCTGCAGGCGCAGGACCGTTGCGGCCGCCATGACAACCGGGTCGACGGACTCTTGGGGCATCGACCCGTGTGAGCCGGTGCCGTGCAGCAGGACCCGCAGCGAGTCCGCGCCGGCGAACGCGGGGCCCGGGTGGGCCGCGAGCATCCCGGCGGGCAGGGGTGCGACGTGCTGACCGAGCACGACGTCGGGGGTGCCGAACCGCTCGAACAGGCTGTCGTCGACCATCGCCTGCGACCCGGAGCCGAGTTCCTCGGCGGGCTGGAACACCGCCATCACCGTGCCGGACCACGAATCCTGTTCGTTCACCAGCACTTCCAGTGCCCCGAGCAGGCAGGTCACGTGCATGTCGTGTCCGCACGCGTGCGCGACGGGGACCTCCCGGCCGTCGGGGTCGGTCGCGCGGACCGTGCTGGCGTAGGGCAGTCCGGTCTTCTCCTCGACCGGCAGCGCATCCATGTCGGCCCGCAGCAAGGCGGTGGGGCCGTCGCCGTTGCGGATCATGCCCACGACCCCGGTCCCGCCGACCCCGGTCGTGGTGTCGATGCCCAGTTCGCCGAGCTTCGTCGCGATCCGGTCCGCGGTCCGGGTCTCCGCAAACGACAGTTCCGGGTGCCGGTGCAGGTCGCGGTAGAAGTCGGCCAGCCACGGCGCGGTGTGGGAGGTGTCGGGTCCGGTCATCACGCAACCTCGCTCGGTCGGGGACGGTGCCGACCACCAGCGTAGGTCAGCGCGCGAAGTGGCGGGTCAGATCCTCGGGTGTCGGCTCCCAGACCGCCGGCCAATCGGCCTGCCGCAGTAACGCGTCCGTGCCGCCGTCGGCGAACAGGACGCTGCCGCACAGCAGGGACGCGGTGTCGCCCACCAGGAATGAGATCAGGGCGGCGATCTCCTCGGGGCGCCCGCGACGTCCGATCGGGACCGGATAGAAGTCCAGGGACTTCGCCAGTTCCGGGTCGAGGTCGGGACCGGACGTCATCGGGGTGTCGATCATGCCCGGAGCGACGGCGTTGAGACGGATGCCCGAGCCGATCCACTCCGGCGTCACCGCCTGGCGCCGCACCCACCGTGCCAACGCGAGCTTCGATGCCGGGTAGGCGGGGATGGCGCCCACCTCGTCGCCGAGCGCGACGGCCTCGTCCTCGGCCCCGGCCAGGCAGGACGCCACGATGTGCTCGGGGATGCCGGGTTGCGTGCTGGTGCTGCTCGACGAGATCGCGACGGCGTACGACCGCTCGGCGCGCGCGAGGACCGGACGCAGCTCGTTCAGGAAGTCGACGACACCGAAGTAGTTGACCGCCACCAACTCTCCGCCGGTGTAGGACGACAGCGGGCCGCGGCCCGCGCAGCACACCGCGGCGTCGAGGACCCCGCCGGTGGCCTCGACGACAGCTGCCGCGGCCTGCGTCCGCCCGTCGCGGGTGGACAGGTCCGCGGTGATCTCGGTGCCCGCCAGATCCACCCCGACGACGTCGTGTCCGGAGGTGCGCAGGAGGTTGACCGTGGCGGCGCCGATGCCCGAGGCCGCGCCGGTGACGACGATGTTCGACATCCCGGAATTAGAACATGTTGCACCCGCGGGGGTGCGGGAATCGGTGGGGGTCAGCGGAGCGCGACGACCTCGCCGCCGCGTTGTTCCAGGACGACGTCGCCGACGACAGCGGTCGCGATGGGGACGGCGTCGCTGTCGCGGGTCACCGGAATCCGCCGCTGCTCCACACCGGTGGCCGGATCGAGCACCGCGATCCCCCCGGGCACGGGGACCAGGAGCGAACCCGCCATGATCGCGCCGGGACCCAGCGCCCCGGGAAACGTCCAGCGGGGCGCGAGTTCGCTGGTGGACAGGGCGATCAGTTCCGAGCCCGTCCACCACGTGAACACCGAACCGTTGCGCGCGGCCGTGGCATGTGGGCTCACCTCACCGGTGACAGGGTAGGACGCGACTTCGTTTCCGGTGCCGTCGTGAACGGCGTAGCGGGGGCCGCTGACCGGGCCGGCAGGCAGATACACCGCGGTGTGATCGCCCGACGCCGCGATGAGGCGGGCGCCCGGCGAGTCGGAGCCGGGCCCGGTGAGCAGGATCGTCCCGAACTCCTGGGGCTCCTGATTGTCCTTGGGGGCTGCGTCGAGGACACTGAGCCGGTCGGCGGCCTCGCCCGGGCAGTCCATCAGCACCGAGACCCGGGTACCGCCGGCCGCGGCGGAGCGCAGTTCGCAGCCGGGGTGAGGCTGCTTGCCGGGATTGATGGGCGCGTCGACCCGCCCGAACTCGAGGGTGCGCACCAGGTCCGAGCGCCACAGTTCCATCCGCTCGGAGCCTCGGGAGACGACGTAGGTGCCGTCGTAGGACAGCGTCACCTCGTCGTCGGCATCGCTCGAGCGCTGTGCCTTCCGTTCGCCGGTCGCCCCGTCGAGCTGGGTGACCTGGCTGCAGCCACGCTGATCGCGATAGACCGCGACCACGGTGTTCCATGCGCCGATCGCACCGCACAGCGGCATGTCCCGCTGGTACCGCCACAGCTCGGCGCCGGTCAGCCGGTCGCGGCCGGTGACGGTCCCGCCGTCCGCGGTCGCGACGACTCCGGCCGCGACGAGGGGAGCGGTGGTCTCGGGGCTGTCCGCTCGCCAGATCTCGTCGAGCGACTCCGGCGGCGACAGGGCCGTATCGACCTCTGCCGCAGGGGTATCCGAGGTGATGGAGGTGGTACCCCGAGCGTCGCTCCGGATCCAGATCACCGCCGCGGCGATCGCGACGACGATCGCGATGATCGCGGCGACGGCGACGTCCAGACGAGTACGACGCTCGGGTGCCAGCACAGGTGGCAGACTACCTCGGGCCTACTCGGCTGCTGCCGATGCCGAGACGCTCACCGGCTCCGCGCCGGTCTGGCCGTCGGTTCCCGCGGACGTGCGGCGACGACGACGGCGACGACGGGGTGCGGCGGCGTCGTCGGACGCCGGTCCCGCGGTGGGCGCACTCGTCGACGCAGTCTCGTTGCCCTCGGTCGACTTTTCGGCGGCCGCTGCGGAACCGTCGGTGGCCTTGCCGGCGCGCGTACGGCGACGGCTGCGGGTGCGCTTGGGGGCATCCGACTTCTCGGACTTCTCACCGTCGGCGGCCGCACGCGCGGGCTTCTCGGCCGACTCGGCGCGCTCGGCCCGCGGCTTGCGGATCGTGCCCTTGGCGTCGGTCGGGATCCCCAGCTCCTCGTACAGGTGCGGGGAGCTCGAGTAGGTCTCGACGGGCTCGGCGACACCGAGATCGAGTGCCTTGTCGATCAGCTGCCAGCGGGGGATGTCGTCCCAGTCCACCAGCGTGATCGCGGTACCGGTGCGGCCCGCGCGCCCGGTGCGGCCGATGCGGTGCACGTAGGTCTTCTCGTCCTCGGGGCACTGGTAGTTGATGACGTGGGTGACGTCGTCGATGTCGATACCGCGGGCCGCGACATCGGTCGCGACGAGCACGTCCACCTTGCCGCTGCGGAAGGCCTTGAGGGCCTTCTCGCGGGCGATCTGGCCGAGGTCGCCGTGGACGGCGCCGACGTTGAAGCCGCGCTCGTTCAGGTCGTCCGCGACCTTCTGCGCGGTGCGCTTGGTGCGAGTGAAGATCATCGTCGCGCCGCGGCCCTCGGCCTGCAGCACGCGGGCGACCATCTCGGCCTTGTCCAGCGCGTGGGCGCGGTAGATGTGCTGACTGGTGCGCTCGTGCACCGCGGACGACTCCGGCTCCTCGGCGCGGATGTGCGTGGGCTGGGTGAGGAACGTGCGGGCGAGCGTGATGATCGGACCCGGCATGGTGGCCGAGAACAGCATGGTCTGACGCTTGTCCGGGACCATACCGAGGATGCGCTCGATGTCGGGGAGGAAGCCCAGGTCGAGCATCTCGTCGGCCTCGTCGAGGACCAGGACGCCGACCTTGCCGAGAATCAGGTGGCCCTGGTTGGCGAGGTCCAGCAGACGGCCCGGGGTGCCGACGATGACGTCGACGCCCTTGCGGAGCGCGTCGATCTGCTGCTCGTAGGGGCGACCGCCGTAGATCGAGAGGACCTGGAGCGGCTTCTTGCCGGCCTTGAGGTACTTGGCCGCGTTCTCGAGGTCCTGGGTGACCTGGATGCACAGCTCGCGCGTCGGCACGATCACGAGCGCGCGGGGGGTGCCGTCGAGGGGGGTGGTGCCGGAATCGGTGGTGGCCACCCGGTGCAGCAGCGGGACGCCGAAGCCGAAGGTCTTACCCATACCGGTGCGGGCCTGACCGATGAGGTCGTCGCCGGCGAGGGCGAGGGGGAGCGTGAGCTCCTGGATAGCGAAGGTGCGCTCGATGCCGATCTCGGCGAGCGCCTTGACGATCTCGTCCCGGACGCCGAGCTCGCCGAAGGTCGGCGGGGTGTGCGTCTCGTCCAGCTGCGCGGACAGGGTGGTCTCGGTTGCGTCGTCTTCGTGGTCGATCGTGATCTTGCTCAGGGAACTGGCCTTCCTCGTATCGGCACGCACGCACGAGGTAAGGGGCCAGGCCGTAAGTCGGCCGATGTCGGTGCCCTCTTGTATCGGTGCCCCGGCCGTGTTGCAGGCCCTCGTCTCAGCGCGGAGATCGGTGTCGATCTCGGCGAGACGCGGCGGGCGCCGTCGATCAGGTGCGCGCACATTATCTACAGGAGTCCGTGTCCGAGCCGCGTGCGAATCAGTCCGGATCGCGTACGAAATCGAGTTCGGATCGTCGGCCCCGAAACGCGGAACTGCGGCGGAAATAACGGTCTCCCGTGGCAATTGTAGCGGCCGGGGCGAAGGAACCCCGCACATGCATGGCGCAGATCACGATTCTCGGCGTGTCCCTTCAGGGAAGCTGAGCCGGACGCACGGATTAGGCTGTGGCGTCATGGGAGCCGATTCGTCCACGTCGTCCGTGCCGACCATTGCCGCCGATCACCCCGGTGTGGGCGAACTGTTCGCGGTTCTCGCCTACGGTGAGATCTCCGCGTTCTACCGACTTGCGGAGGACGCCCAGATGGCGCCCACGCTGCAGGGGCGGGTGGCCTTCGCGAGCATGGCCGCGGCCGAGATGGCCCACTTCGAGACCCTCCAGGCGGCGCTGACCGATCGCGGCCTCGAGATCTACGCGGCGATGGATCCGTTCGTGCGCGCCCTCGACGCGTACCACGCGTCGACCGACCCGTCGACGTGGCTGGAGTCGCTGGTCAAGGCATATGTCGGTGACGGTATCGCCGCCGACTTCTACCGTGAGATCGCGCACTCCCTCGACCCCGCGGTCGGCGGCATCGTCCGCGAGGTCCTCGCCGAGGTGGGGCACTCCGAGTTCGTCGTGCAGGAAGTGCGGGCGGCGGTCACGGCGAGCAAGACCGAGAAGGATCGCCTGATGCTGTGGGGTCGGCGGTTGCTCGGCGAGGCGATCACGCAGGCACAGTTCGTGCTGGCCCAGCGCGAGGAACTGACCGACCTGGTGATGAACGCGACCGGCAGCCTCAACGGTGTGGCCGCGCTGTTCGACAACATGCAGGCCAAGCATTCCGAGCGCATGGCGGTGCTGGGCCTGCATTGAGGCGACTGTTCGCTGACAGCACAGCGCCGCAGCGGGCTGGACCGGTCGGTGCTGCACTAATCTGGCCGAGACAGCTGAAAGCGCTCGGAGAGTTCGGAGGTTGACCGTGGAGGTCAAGATCGGTGTAACTGACAGCCCGCGTGAGCTCGTCGTCAACAGCGCCCAGTCGCCCGACGAGGTGGAGGCGCTCGTGAAGGACGCGGTCGCCGGCAAGGCTGACGGTGTTCTCGCGCTCGTCGACGACAAGGGACGCAAGTTCCTGGTGCAGGCGGGACGGATCACCTACGTGGAGATCGGCCCGTCGGACAGCCGCAAGGTCGGCTTCGCGGCTACGAGCTAGAACCGAGACACACACGAAGGGCGCGCAGTCATCCCGACTGCGCGCCCTTCGCGTGTATCGGAAGTGCCGGTCCCGGTTACTTGGACTCGGCGTGCAGCGGCACGTGCGACAGACCGCCCCACGCGAGCGCGACCGTCGTGTCGACGGCCTCCTCCTTCGGGATGGGGCGCGCGGCCTCGAGCCAGTACCGGGCCGTGAACTGGCTGGTCCCGACCAGGCCGACCGCCAGGATGCGGGCCCGGTAGGGGTCGAGCCCGGAGTCGTGCGCCACCAGGTCGAACACCGCATCGACACATGCCTCGGTGGCCTGCTCGACGCGGCGTGCCACCTGCGGCTCGCCCATCAGGTCGGACTCGAAGACCAGGCGGAAACCCTGGGAGTCGTTGTCGACGAAATCGAAGAACGCCTGGACCGCCGCGCGCACTCGCTGCTTGTTGTCCGTCGTGGACCGCAGCGCCTGGCGCACACCCGAGATGAGACTGTCGACGTAGCTCTGCAGCACCGCGACGTACAGCTCGAGCTTGCCCGGGAAGTGCTGGTACAGCACCGGCTTGCTCACTCCGGCACACTCGGCGATCTCGTCCATCCCGGCGGCGTGATAGCCACGGCTGACGAAGACCTCGCTGGCGGCCGCGAGCAACTGAAGGCGCCGCGCATCCCGGGGTAGGCGGGTGCTGCGGCGGGTGCCCTGACCGTTTGCGGTCGTGGCGGCGCGATCGGAGTGTGTCCGATCCGCGAGTTCAGTCATGTCGCTCCCAATCTGCACAAAGAGCCCAGTTCGTTCGGTGTCCGACTTCACGAACGCCTCGGGGCAAGATAAATCATTTGAACGATACCCGGACGGTTCTCGGCCGCATTCGCTGTACTGAGTTGTCGTACCGAGTCGTCGTCCACGGTGACTGACGGTCACTCGGCGGTGCGTCGATGGACCCTGATCGGCCGGCGACAGGCCATCGGCGGCGCTCCTGGTGATGAGTATTCCAGGATCCCACGCCGAGCACCGCGGCGCGAGGGGAGCCCGCGGATTCAGGCGCACCGGGTGAACCGCTCGGCGGACTGTGAGATTCTGGCTGGGTGACTGACCGAGGAGGACCGCGCCTGGGGGGCACAGTTCCCGAGGTGTCCGACGACCCGACGTCCGGCGACATCAGGAACGGCGACAGCAGGAACAACGGATTCGATCCCGGTCGGGTGCCCGATCCGCACGAGCCGCTTCGGGCTCTGTGGGATCCGACGCGCCGGAACATCGGGCGCCCCCGCGTGCCACGCCCGGATCGTGCAGCGAGGAAGCAGAGCCGACTCGGCAAGTTCGTGTCGATGTACGGGTGGCGGGCATACGCAATCCCGGTGTTGTTGATCGTGACCGTGCTGGTCGTCGTGGACGCGGTCCGCGGCTTCGGCGACTCGGGTTCGAGCGCGTCGACCGACCCCGGATTCGGTGAGCTCAGCCACGAGGACGGCACGGACATCATCGGTGTCCCGCCGCTCGCCGACGGCAACTTCGCCGACACCGTGCCCGCCGGTGCGCTGCCCGACGGTGGTCCGTTCACCGCAACGGCCGCCGGCACGTGGCACGTGGTGCCCGGGACCACCGGGCAGGTCGGTCAGGGCGCCGAGCGGGTCTTCACGTACACCGTGGAGGTGGAGGACGGGATCGACACCGCCGGATTCGGCGGCGACGAGTCGTTCGGCCGGATGGTGGACCAGACCCTCGGTAACCCCAAGAGCTGGACCAAGGACCCCCGTTTCGCGTTCCGCAGGGTCGATCAGGGAGACGTCGACTTCCGCATCTCGCTGACGTCGCAGATGTCGATCCGTGAGGCGTGCGGATACGACATCCAACTCGAGGTGTCCTGCTACAACCCGGGCATCGAACGGGTCGTTCTCAACGAGCCGCGCTGGGTGCGCGGCGCGATCGGATTCCAGGGCGACATCGGCTCGTACCGGCAGTACCAGATCAACCACGAGGTGGGGCACGCGATCGGGTACCGGGAGCATCAGCCGTGCGAGACCGACGGCGGATTGGCGCCGGTGATGATGCAGCAGACGTTCGGCACCGCGAACAACGACATCGCCGCGCTCGATCCCGAGGGCGTCGTCCCGATGGACGGCAAGGTGTGCCGGTTCAATCCCTGGCCGTACCCGCGAGTCTGAGCAAGGATCCGAGAAGGAGGGGCCGGCTGTGTCTGTCGCATCGTCCTCGAGCCCGCCCGTCGTCCACATCGGTGACACCGCCTGCGCCGGGTTCCTGTTCGACATGGACGGCGTCGTCACCGACACCGCGCGGGTCCACGCCCGGGCCTGGAGCCGGCTGTTCGACGAGTTCCTCGACGAACGCGGCAAGGGCGAGGCGCACTTCACCGCGGACGACTACGTCAACTACGTCGACGGCCGGCCGCGGGTCGACGGCGTCGCGTCGTTCCTCGCGTCGCGGTCGATCGACATCCCGCGCGGCGACCCGTCGGATCCGCCGGAGGCACACACCGTGTGCGGGCTCGCGGCCCGCAAGGATGCGCTGTTCCTGCACGAACTCGACGAGAACGGCGTGGATGCCTTCCCGGGTACCGTGACACTGATCGAACGGTTGCGCGCCGCGCACGTCCCCGTTGCGCTGGTGACGGCGAGCCGCAACGCGAATCGGGTGCTGACGGCGGCGGGACTGGCCGACAGCTTCGACGCCCGCGTCGACGGCATCGACGTCGACCGGCTGTCCCTGGCCGGCAAGCCCGACCCCGCGACGTATCTCGAGGGCGCGAGGCGGCTGGGTCTGGCGCCGTCGCAGTGCGTCGTGCTCGAGGATGCTCTCTCGGGCGTCGAGGCGGGCCGCCGCGGGTCGTTCGGGGTGGTCGTCGGCGTCGACCGGACGCATCACGCCGCCGCGCTGCGCGAGGCGGGAGCCGACGTCGTGGTCGCGGATCCGATCGACCTCGAGGTGCGGTTCCCGACGGCCTAGGCTGGACGCGAGCGTTGAACGGTCGATGTCAGGAGTGTGCGGTGCCCGCGAGTAGTCAGCTTCCCCCACTGGTCGAACCCGCAGGGGAGTTGAGCCGCGACGAGGTCGCGCGGTACAGCCGACACCTGATCATCCCGAACGTGGGGACGAGCGGGCAGAAGCGGCTCAAGAACGCCCGCGTACTCGTGATCGGCGCCGGCGGGTTGGGCTCGCCCACACTGATGTACCTCGCCGCGGCCGGTGTCGGCACGATCGGCATCGTCGACTTCGACGTCGTCGACGAGTCCAATCTGCAGCGCCAGGTCATCCACGGCACCGCCGACATCGGACGGTCCAAGGCGCAGAGCGCGCGGGAGAAGATCCGGGAGATCAATCCGCACGTCGACGTGCGCCTGCACGAGTTCCGGCTCGAGGCGTCCAACGCGGTCGAGTTGTTCGGCGAGTACGACCTGATCCTCGACGGCGCCGACAACTTCGCCACCCGCTACCTCGTCAACGATGCTGCCGTCCTGGCCGGCCGACCGTACGTGTGGGGCTCGATCTACCGCTTCGAGGGGCAGGTGTCGCTGTTCTGGGACGCCGCGCCCGACGGCTACGGCGTCACTGGCATCACGCTGCGCGACCTCTACCCGGAGGCGCCGCCGCCGGGGACGGTGCCGTCGTGCGCGGAGGGCGGCGTGCTCGGTGTGCTGTGCGCGTCGATCGGATCGATCATGGCGACCGAGGCGATCAAGCTGATCACCGGCATCGGCGATTCGCTGCTGGGTCGGTTGATGATCTACGACGCGCTGGCGATGAATTACCGCACCGTGAAGCTGAGCCGCGACCCCGACCGGGTGCCGGTCACCGAACTGATCGACTACGACGCGTTCTGCGGTGTGGAGGCCGTCACCGACGCCGATCGGGAGTCCACGATCACGCCGATCGAACTGCGGGAGCTGATCGACTCGGGTGCCGACATCGCGATCGTCGACGTGCGGGAACCGGTGGAGTGGGACATCGTGCACCTGCCCGGTGCGACGCTGATCCCCAAGGGGCGCATCTTGTCCGGCGAGGCCCTCGCGGATCTGCCGCAGGACAAGCGCATCGTGCTGCACTGCAAGACCGGTATCCGATCGGCCGAGGCCCTCGCCGCGATCCGCAAGGCGGGTTTCGCCGACGCGGTGCATCTGCAGGGCGGCGTCATCGCGTGGGCGCAGCAGGTCGATCCGTCGCTTCCCGTCTACTGAGTCGGGTTGTCGAGTCCGTCCCGGAGCGCCTCACCGATCCGACCGGTATCCGGCGGTAGCCTCAGGGCCGTGAGCTCTGCGCAACCTCCCCAGCACGTCTGTTCGACCTTCGGTCTCCGCGAGGTCGAACCGATGGCCCTGGGCGCGGATTGGGAGGGCGGCTGGCGGTTGGGCGACGTCGTGCTCACCCCGGTCGCCGATCACGCCCGCGCGGCATGGTCCGCGAAGGTACGCGAAACCCTGGCCGTGGACGCGGTCCGGCTCGCCCGGCCGGTGCGCGCCACGGACGGCCGTTACGTCGTATCCGGTTGGCGGGCGGACACCTTCATCGTCGGGACCCCCGAGCCGCGCCACGACGAGGTGGTCTCGCTGTCGCTGCGCCTGCACGCGGCGACGGCGCAGTTGGAGCGCCCCCGATTCCTCGCGCAGCCGCCCGTCGCGCCGTGGGCCGATGTCGACGTCTTCGTCGCCGCCGACCGGGCCGCGTGGGAGACGGTGCCGCTGCGGTCGGCCAGGGCGGCGGGTGCGCTCGAGGACCTGTCGCCCGACGGTCAGCGCAGCGTGGAGTTGATCGGGCAGCTCGCTTCGCTGCGCAAGCCGGTGCGGTCCCCGGATCAGCTGGTGCACGGAGACCTGTTCGGCACCGTCCTGTTCGCGGGCAGCGCCGCGCCGGGCGTCACCGACATCACGCCGTACTGGCGTCCCGCGCCGTGGGCGGCCGGGGTGGCCGTCGTCGACGCGCTGTCGTGGGGCGGCGCCGACGAGGGCCTGATCGGACGCTGGGAAGACCTGCCGGAGTGGCCGCAGATGCTGCTGCGGGCGTTGCTGTTCCGGCTGTCGGTGCACACGTTGCACCCGCGGTCCACGCCCGATGCGCTGCCCGGCCTGATGCGTACCGCCGAACTGGTGCGCCTGATCCTCTAGCGTTCGTTCGCGTACCCGGCGAGCAGTTCGTCGAAGAAGCAGCGGGCGGCCCCGACGGCGCGGTCGGCGTCGCCGGCGATCACGGCCTCGACCAGCGAACTGTGCTCGTCGTGGAAGGCGGCCCCGGTGGCGGACACATGCTTGAGGACCGTCGCCTCGATCGCGGGCAACAGTGAGTCGTAGAACTCGAGGTAGACGCGGTTGTGGCTGGCCGCGACGATGCCCCGGTGCAGCGCGATGTCGGCGGCGATCGCGGTGTGCAGGTCGGCCGACTCCCACGCCGTGATCCGATCGTCGAGCAGGCCGCGCAGGGTCTCGATGTCGGAGTTGTCGCGGCGTTGCGCGGCCAGGCCGGCCGCGGTCACGTCGAGCGACTGGCGGAGCTCGAGCACGTCGCGTTCGTGGGCTCCGGCGAAGTACTTGCCGAGGGTGCCGCTGACCTCGGAGTCGGCGAGCACGAAGGTCCCCGAACCCTGGCGCCGTTCGAGCAGTCCTGAATGGACGAGGGCCTGAACGGCCTCGCGCACCGTGTTGCGACCGGTCCCGGTCAGCTCGGACAGCTCGGGCTCGGTGGGGATGCGCGTCCCGACCGGCCAGTTACCGGACCGGATCTCGTCACGGAGCTGTTCGGTCACCTGGGCGATCAGGGTGCTGCGGCGGACGGGTTGCACGGCGCTCCTGCGGGGTTGGCGGTCGTCTCACGAATTATGCTTTGCACACTTTCGTCCGGTCATCCTATGATTTCTCGGGTCGAGTGCAAAGGCCGTTCGGGCCGGGCACTCCCCATTCACCATCTCCCACGGGAACGAGGCAGTAGATGACCGCGTCCGCGACGTCCACACCCATACGAGGACCGCAGCCCCTGCTCGCGGGCCGGGTACTGGTTTTCGCGGCCATCGCCATGTCGGCGCTGACGCTGCGTCTGGCGGTCACGTCGTTCACGCCGCTCGCGTCGCAGATCAGTGACGACCTCGGTTTCTCGTCCACCGTCGTCGGCGTATTCGGCATGGTGCCCACGGCGATGTTCGCCGTGTTCGGTCTGCTCACCCCGGCAATCGCGCGCCGACTCGGGCTCGAATGGACAGCGCTGCTGGCGATGATGATGGCCGGCGTCGGCATGCTCACCCGCGCGATGGTCGGCGACACGTGGTCGCTGCTCGCGCTGTCGGCGCTCGCGCTCGGCGGCATGGGCATCGGCAACGTCGTGATCCCGCCGCTGGTCAAGCGGTACTTCAGCGATCGTCTGGCGCTCATGAGCTCGATCTACATCACGGGCGTGCAGATCGGCACGATCCTGCCGGCGACGGTCGCGGTGCCGCTCGCGGACGCGTTCGACTGGCGCATCTCGCTCGGTGTGTGGTCGCTGCTCGGGTTCGCGGCCGCCGCGCCGTGGCTGATGATCCTCGCCCGCGGCCGCAAGAAGACCTCTGCAGACACAGCCGCCGCGACCACCGCCGCGACGCTGCCGGCGGAGCATGCGCCCGGCCGACCGTGGCGCTCGCCGGTGGGCTGGGGCATGGCCGGCATGTTCGGCATGACCTCGCTCATCACGTACTCGATGTTCACGTGGATCCCCGAGATCCTCACCGAGGCGGGAGCGAGCGAGTCGTTCGGCGGCAGCATGGTCGCACTGTTCTCGCTGATGGGTCTGATCGCGGCGTTCGGCGCGCCCACCGTGTGCGCGCGGATGCGGAACCCGTTCCCGATCGTCGTGGGCTGCGCGGTCTGCTACGCGATCGGCTTCACCGGGCTGTTCCTGGCGCCGATGTCGGTGCCGATCCTGTGGGTGATCATCATCGGGCTCGGGCCCAGCACGTTCCCGATGTCGCTGACGCTGATCAACCTGCGCACCCGCACCCACACCGGGTCGGCCGCGCTGTCCGGCTTCACGCAGGGCATCGGCTACACCGTCGCGTGCATCGGGCCGCTGCTGTTCGGCGTGCTGCACGAGTCCACCGGCGGGTGGGGTGCACCGTTCGCGCTGCTCGGCGTCGCCGTCGTCGTCGTCCTGATCTCCGCGTGGGCGGCGTGCAAGCCGCGCATGCTCGAGGACAGCTGGGGCGGCAAGACCGCCTGACCTGCAGGTCCGTAGACCTCACTGCCCGGATCTGCGCGGGTGAGCGAGAGTTGACGGACGGGTCATCGGGGGCATCACCGCGGCAACATCGGCCTCCTACCTTGGGGTTTCCCACGCAGGTAGGAGGCCCAGGTGACCACACTCTCCGATCGGTCCACAGCACCGGATGCGCACGCGCCGGTGGTGCAGGGGCACTACATCGCGCGCTGGGACGCCGAGGACGTCGACGCGTGGGAGGCCGGCGGCAAGGACATCGCCCGCCGCAATCTCGTGTGGTCGGTGGTCGCCGAGCACGTCGGCTTCTCCGTCTGGTCGATCTGGTCGGTGATGGTGCTGTTCATGCCCACCGACGTGTTCGGCATCGACGCGGCCGGCAAGTTCTTCCTGGTCGCGGTCCCGACCCTCGTCGGCTCGGTGTTGCGGATTCCGTACACCGTCGCCACCGCCCGGTTCGGCGGCCGTAACTGGACGGTGTTCAGCGCTCTGGTGCTGCTGATCCCGACCGTGCTGACGCTGTGGTTCGTGATGCATCCCGGCACGTCGTACACGACGTTCCTGCTGGTGGCCGCCACCGCGGGCGTCGGCGGCGGCAACTTCGCGTCGTCGATGGCGAACATCAACGCCTTCTACCCGCAGCGGCTCAAGGGCTGGGCGCTGGGACTGAACGCGGGTGGCGGCAACATCGGTGTACCGGTGATCCAGTTGGTGGGTCTGCTGGTGATCGCGACCGCCGGCAATACCGCCCCGTATCTCGTGTGCGCGGTGTACCTCGTGCTGATCGCGGTGGCCGCGGTCGGCGCCGCCCTGTTCATGGACAACCTCGGCAACCAGAAGGCGGACCTGCGCTCGATGGCGCAGGCACTGCGGATCCGCGAGTCGTGGATCGTCAGCTTCCTCTACATCGGCACCTTCGGATCGTTCATCGGTTTCAGCTTCGCGTTCGGTCAGGTGCTGCAGATCAACTTCCTCGCCGGTGGCGCCAGTCCCGCGCAGGCCGCGCTGCACGCCGCGCAGATCGCGTTCCTCGGGCCGCTGCTCGGGTCGATCGCCCGCCCGATCGGCGGCAGGCTGGCCGACCGCATCGGCGGGGGCAGGATCACGCTGTACACGTTCGTGACCATGGTGTTCGCGACGGCGGTGCTCGTCGCGGCCGGGACCGTCGACGACAGCACGCCCGGTGCCGCGGGCGCCGGCGCGATGACGGCGCTGGTGATCGGGTTCGTGGTGCTGTTCGTGCTCTCGGGCCTCGGCAACGGCTCGGTGTACAAGATGATCCCGTCGATCTTCGAGGCGCGCTCCCGCGAACTCGCCGGGCTGGACCAACCGGCCCGGGCAGCATGGTCGCGCAACATGTCCGGCGCCCTGATCGGGTTCGCGGGTGCCGTCGGTGGTCTCGGCGGCGTCGGCATCAACCTGGTGCTGCGGGCGTCGTACAGCAGTCCCGCGAAGTCGGCGACGATGGCCTTCTGGGTGTTCCTCGGCTTCTACGTGGTGTGCGCGATCGTCACGTGGTTCGTGTTCCTGCGCCGCCCGTCGGTTTCGGAAGCGACTGCCGGACAGCCGATTGCGGTGTCGTCATGACGGCCACCCTCGCCGCCGCGACGGCGACGCACTGCCCGTACTGCGGTCTGCAGTGCGCGATGACGCTCACGCGCGAGGCCGGGAGCGTGACGGTCGCCGGACGCCAGTTCCCGACCAACCGGGGCGGACTGTGCCAGAAAGGGTGGACCAGCGCCGAACTGCTGCGCCACCCCGACCGGTTGACGACCCCGCTGGTGCGCGACGCGGGCACGCTGCGACGGGCGACGTGGCCGGAGGCGCTGGACCGGGTCGTGGACGGCTTCCGTTCCGCACAGGACGCGGGCGGACGGGACGCGGTCGGGATCTTCGGCGGTGGCGGGCTCACCAACGAGAAGGCGTACATGCTCGGCAAGTTCGCGCGCGTCGCGCTCGGCACGTCGAACATCGACTACAACGGCCGGTTCTGCATGTCGTCGGCGGCCGCGGCGGGGATCCGCGCGTTCGGGCTCGACCGCGGACTGCCGTTCCCGGTCTCGGATCTGACGTCGGCGAAGGCGATCCTGCTCGCCGGCGGCAACGTCGCCGAGACGATGCCGCCCCTGGTCGGGCACCTCACGGCCGCCGCCGACTCTGGCGGGCTGATCGTCGCCGACCCCCGCCGCACCGCCACGGTGGAACGCGCGCTGGCCGGCGGGGGACTGCACCTGCAACTCGCGCCCGGCACGGATCTGCCGCTGGCCCTGGGCATGCTGCACCTCGCGGTCACGGAAGGCCACCTCGACCGGGAGTACGTCGAGGCGCGAACCGACGGGTTCGGCGACACATGGCTCGCGGCGGCACAGTGGTGGCCCGAGCGCACCGAACGCGTCACCGGCGTGCCCGTCGCGTCGCTGCGCCGGGCGGTGGAGATCCTGTCGCGCTCCCGCCGCAACGACACCGGCGCCTACGTCCTCACCGCCCGCGGCGCCGAGCAGCACGCGACCGGCACCGACACCGTCTCGGCGTGGATCGCGCTCGCACTCACGCTGGGCCTGCCGGGACGCCGCGGCAGCGGCTACGGCGCCGTCACGGGGCAGGGCAACGGGCAGGGCGGCCGCGAACACGGGCAGAAGGCCGACCAGCTGCCCGGGTACC
This sequence comes from Rhodococcus sp. BE178, assembly GCF_050433545.1. Lineage (NCBI taxonomy): Bacteria > Bacillati > Actinomycetota > Actinomycetes > Mycobacteriales > Nocardiaceae > Rhodococcus > Rhodococcus sp. BE178. The sequence goes on from NZ_JBNPXA010000014.1 coordinate 85,324, forward strand.
GCAAGATCACCGATCCCGTTGCCCGCGAACATGTTGCGCGGGTGTGGGGAATCGACCCGGCGGACCTACCCGGACCGGGGCGCAGCGCGTACGAGCTGCTCGACGCCCTCGGCCGCCCCGACGGTCCCCGCGCCCTGATGGTGCACGGCGCCAACCTCGCGGTGTCGGCGCCGCGGGCCGGCCACGTCGTCGACCGCCTGCGCTCGCTGGACCTGCTGGTGGTGTGCGACTTCCTGCTGTCGGAGACCGCCGCGATGGCCGACGTGGTGCTGCCGGTCCTGCAGTGGGCCGAGGAGGAGGGCACCATGACCAGCCTCGAGGGCCGGGTGCTGCGCCGTCGTCGCGCAACGACCCCGCCGGACGGGGCGCGCGGTGAGCTCGAGGTGTGGCGGGAGTTGGCCGTTCGGCTCGGGCAACCCGCGTCCCGGTTCCCGACCTCGCCGGAGGTGGTGTTCGACGAACTGCGCCGCGCGTCGGCGGGCGGTGTCGCCGACTACGCGGGTGTCACGTACGCGCGGCTGGATGCGGGCGAGGCGCTGCACTGGCCGTGCCCCGACGTCGCGCATCCGGGGACGCCGCGGCTGTTCCTGGACCGGTTCGCGACCGACGACGGGCGGGCGCGGTTCACCGCCGTCGAGCATCGCGGTCCCGCCGAGCCGACGGATACCGAGTTCCCGCTGCTCGCGACCACGGGACGGGTTCTGGCGCACTACCAGTCGGGCGCGCAGTCCCGGCGGGTGGCCGAACTCGCGGCGGCCGCGGGACCGATGTTCGTCCAGGTCCATCCCGACACCGCGGCCCGCGTCGGACTGCGCGACGGCGACGCTGCGACGGTGGTGGCCCGGCGCGGTCGGGTGGCGGCGTCGGTCCGGTGCGACGAGTCGATGCGGCTGGACACCGTCTTCCTGCCGTTCCACTTCGCGGGCGACGCGCGGGCAAACCTGCTGACGAATCCGGCCCTCGACCCGACGAGCCGGATGCCGGAGTTCAAGGTGTGCGCGGTCCGCCTCGAGGCAGGGGCGGGGGTTCGGCCGTGACCCGGCGCGTGGTGATCGTCGGCAACGGCATGGCGGGTGCGCGCCTGGCCGAGGAGTTGCGCCGCCACGAACGCGACCCCGCGCGTCTCGAGGTCGTGGTGTTCGGCGCGGAGCCGCGCGCCGCGTACAACCGGATCCTGCTGTCGAACGTGTTGGCGGGCAGCATCACCGCGCGCGACACCCGGCTGCGGCCGGACGACTGGTGGGCGCGCAACCACGTCGACGTGCGCATCGGGGTGCGGGTGGAGGCGGTCGACACCGGGTCGCGGGTGGTGCGCGGCGGCGACGGCACGGTGCTCGGCTACGACGAGGTGGTCCTCGCGACGGGCAGCACATCGTTCGTGCCGCCGGTCGAGGGGCTGGACGTCGCCGCCGCCGGGGTGGTCGCGTTCCGAACCGTCGAGGACTGCGACCGGATCGCCGACGCCGCGGCGCCGGGGTGCCGGGCGGTGGTGCTCGGCGGCGGCCTGCTGGGTCTCGAGGCGGCCCGGGGGCTGCTGCTGCGCGGCGTCGACGTCACCGTCGTGCACCCCAAGGCGGTGCCGATGGAACGGCAGATGGATGCGGGTGGCGGCACGGTCCTGACCCGTGTGCTCACCGGCCTGGGCATGCGGCTGCTGCTGAACCGGCGCGCGAAGACGCTGCGCGGCAACGGCACTGAACGCCTGCTCGTCCTCGACGACGGCACCGAACTGCCGGCCGATCTGGTGGTGCTCACGGCGGGGATCCGGCCCGACACCGCGTTGGCGCGCGATGCCGGTGTCGTCGTCGACCACGGCGTCGTCGTCGACGACGGACTGCGCACCAGTGCCCCGCACGTGTGGGCGATCGGGGAGTGCGCGCAGCATCGCGGCGAGGTGTACGGGCTGGTGCAGCCCGGCTGGGAGCAGGCCGCGGTGGTGGCCGACCGGATCACCGGCGCCGATCCGGAATCCGAGTACCGGGGCAGCGAGACGGTGACCCGGCTCAAGGCCCACGACATCGACCTCGCGTCGATGGGGGACGTGGGTGCCGACCTGCACAGCGAGAACCACGAGGTGCTCACCGTCGCCGACCCGGCGCGCGGACGCTACGCCAAGGTCGTGGTGCGCGACGAGCGGATCGTCGGCGCGGTCCTGCTCGGCAGCCCCGACGTGGTCGGCACCGTCACCCAACTGTTCGACGCCGGACTGCCGGTGCCGCACGACCGCATGGTGCTGCTGACCGGCCGCGGCGCCGCGGCCACCGAATCGGTGAGCCCCGCCGGGATGCCGGGCGGCGCGGTGATCTGCCGCTGCAACTCGGTGACCAAATCGAATCTCACGGTCGCGTGGCGGTCCGGGGCGCGGTCGCCGGCCGCGCTGGCGACCGCGACCCGCGCGACGACGGGGTGCGGCGGATGCAGTGCCGCGGTGGAGGGCATCTGCGAGTGGCTGCGGAGCAGTGACCCCCAGGTCGGGGATCCCCACAACGACGACGAGACCCACGACGAACGAGAAACACCGTCCCGGAAGGAAGGTGCGGCATGAACGAACGGACCGCGATCGTGATCGGACACGGCATGGTGGGCCACCGCTTCGTGGAGGCGCTGCGGGCGCGCGACGAGGCCGACGCCTGGTCGGTGACCGTGCTGTGCGAGGAGGCCCTGCCGGCGTACGACCGGGTGGCGCTGTCGTCGTACGTCGGCTCCTGGGATGCGAAGGAACTCGCCCTGGCGGGCAACGACTTCGCCGGCGATCCCGCCGTGGACCTGCGGGTGGGGGTGCGGGCGGACGCGATCGACCGGGACGCGCGCACCGTGACGACGTCGACGGGCGAGACGTTGGCCTACGACGCGTTGGTGCTGGCGACGGGTTCGTACCCGTTCGTCCCGCCGGTGTCCGGACACGATCACGACCTGTGCTTCGTCTACCGCACCCCCGGCGACCTCGACGGCATCCGGGCCCGCGCGGAGGCCGCCGGGCCGGGCGCCGTCGGCGTCGTGGTCGGCGGCGGCCTGCTCGGGCTCGAGGCCGCGAACGCGCTGCGCCAGTTGGGGATGTCGCCGCACGTCGTGGAGCACAACGCCCGGCTGATGCCGTTGCAGGTCGACGAGGGCGGTGGTGCGGTGCTGGCCCGCCTCGTGACCGACCTCGGGCTCACACTGCACACCGGAACGGGAATCGGTTCGATCACCGACGGATCGGACGGCGTCCGGGTGGAACTGTCCGACGGGTCGGTGATCGACGCCGCGCTGCTGGTGTTCTCGGCGGGTGTCCGCCCGCAGGATCGGCTGGCCCGCGACGCCGGTCTCGACATCGCCGAACGCGGCGGCATCCTCACCGACAGCGGTTGCGTCACATCCGATCCCGCGGTATTCGCGGTGGGAGAGTGCGCCGCAGTGGAGGGGCGCTGCTACGGCCTGGTCGCACCCGGCTACACGACGGCCGAGGTGGTGGCCGACCGCCTGCTCGGCGGCGATGCGGTGTTCCCCGGCGCCGACCTGTCCACCAAGCTCAAGCTGCTCGGTGTGGACGTCGCGAGCTTCGGCGACGTCCACGCCGTCACACCGGGCGCCCTCGAGGTGGTGCTCAGCGACGCCGCGAAGGGGACGTACGCCAAGCTCGTCGTCTCCGACGACGCGAGGACCCTGCTCGGCGGGATCCTGGTCGGCGACGCGTCGGCGTACGGCTCGCTGCGTCCGCTGGTCGGCCGGGAACTGCCCGGCGACCCGGCCGCGCTGATCTCGCCGGCCGGTGAGAAGCCCGGCGCGGGAACACTTCCCGATGACGCCCAGGTGTGCTCGTGCAACGCCGTGACCAAGGGGGCGATCTGTGCGGCGATCACCGACGGGGCGTGCGACGTCGCGGCGGTGAAGTCGTGCACCGGCGCCGGGACCACGTGCGGCGGGTGCCTGCCGACGGTGAAGGCACTGCTCGCGTCGTCCGGCGTGGAGCTGTCGAAGGCGCTGTGCGAGCACTTCACGCAGTCGCGGGCCGAGCTGTTCGAGATCGTCCGCGCCACCGGTACCCGCACGTTCTCCGGGCTGATCGGGCAGTACGGCACCGGAACGGGTTGCGACATCTGCAAACCCGTCGTCGCGTCGATCCTGGCGTCGACGTCGTCGGAGCACGTACTGGGCGGCGAGCAGGCGTCGCTGCAGGACACCAACGACCACTTCCTCGCCAACATCCAGCGCAACGGTACCTACTCTGTGGTGCCGCGGATGCCGGGAGGGGAGTGCACGCCGGAACAGCTCATCACGATCGGTGAGATCGCGCGGGACTACGGTCTGTATCTCAAGGTGACGGGCGGTCAGCGCATCGACCTGTTCGGCGCGCGGGTGGAGCAGCTACCGGAGATCTGGCGCCGGCTCGTGGACGTCGGTATGGAATCCGGTCAGGCGTACGGCAAGTCGCTGCGCACCGTGAAGAGCTGCGTCGGGTCCACGTGGTGCCGGTACGGCGTCCAGGACTCGGTGGGCATGGCGGTGCGGCTCGAGAACCGCTACCGCGGGCTGCGGGCGCCGCACAAGATCAAGTTCGGGGTGTCGGGGTGTGCGCGCGAGTGCGCCGAGGCGCGCGGCAAGGACGTCGGCGTCATCGCGACCGAGAGCGGCTGGAACCTCTACGTCGGCGGCAACGGCGGGCAGACCCCGCGGCGCGCGCAGCTGTTGGCCGGTGGGCTCGACGACGCCACCCTGATCCGGTACATCGACCGTTACCTCATGTTCTACGTCCGCACCGCCGACCGGCTGCAGCGGACCGCGCCGTGGATCGAGTCGCTCGAGGGCGGCCTCGAACACCTGGCCGCGGTGGTGTGCGACGACGGCCTCGGCATCGCCGACGAGCTCGAGGACGCGATGGCCCGGCACGTCGCCGGCTACCGCGACGAGTGGGCGGGCGTGCTCGACGATCCCGAGAAGCTGTCGCGGTTCGTCTCCTTCGTCAACGCCCCCGAGGTGCCCGATCCGACCGTGGCGTTCGACGACTCCGGCCCGCGCAGGATCCCGGTCCTGATCGGCATTCCGGACGTTCCGGACGGGAGGCGGGAAAGCTCCTCGCGCCGGTAATCGCCGGGTAACCCCGAAGAAACAACCCGACCGTTCAATGAGCAACAGCACAGGGAGGACTGCGATGACGGTGATGGAAAGCTGGGTGCCCGGCACGACCGACACCCACGAGACGGCCTTCGTCACGGAGGAGCGGCACTGGACGTCGGCGTGCGCGCGGGGGCACCTGATCCCCGGCCGCGGCGTGGCCGTGCTGCTGCGGGGCGGTGCGCAGGCGGCGCTGTTCCTGCTGGCGGACGGGAGCCTGCGGGCGGTGGGCAACATCGATCCGTTCGGGCGGGCCGCGGTGATGTCCCGCGGCCTGGTGGGGGACCGCGGTGGCGAGCCGACGGTGGCGTCTCCACTGCTCAAACAGGTGTTCTCGCTCAACGACGGGCGCTGCCTCGACGACGACGGGGTCCGGTTGCCCGTGTACCCGGTGCGGGTGGTTCGCGGTCGCGGCGACGACGTCGTGCAGGTGTGTGTGATCCCGACGAGGGAAGGTTCACCGTGACGGCAGGGGTCCCGCCGACCGGCGACGAACTGCGTGGATTCACGGTCGGGATCACCGCGTCGCGGCGGGCCGACGAGTTCGCGACACTGCTGACGCGGCGCGGGGCCGACGTCGTGCACGCGCCCGCGATCCGGATCATCCCGCTCGCCGACGACGCCGAACTGGCGCGGGTGACGGATGCGGTCGTCGGCGATCCTCCGGACGTCGTGGTCGCGACGACCGGCATCGGGTTCCGCGGCTGGATGGGGGCGGCCGAGGGCTGGGGCCGGGCCGAGCAGTTGCTCATCGCGCTGGGGGCCAGCCGCATCATCGCCCGCGGCCCCAAGGCGAAGGGCGCCGTCCGGGCGGCCGACCTGCGTGAGGAGTGGTCGCCGGAGTCGGAATCGTCGGCCGAGGTGCTCGAGTATCTGCTCGCGGAGGGCGTGGCCGGGCGGCGCATCGCGGTCCAGTTGCACGGCGCGACGACGGAGTGGGAACCGATCCCGGACTTCTGTGCCGCGCTGCGGTCGGCCGGCGCCGACGTCATCGCTGTGCCCGTGTACCGCTGGACACCGCCCGACGACTGCACCGCGCTGGACCGGATGATCGACTGCGCCGCGACGGGCGGACTCGACGCCCTGAGCTTCACCAGTGCGCCCGCCGTGGCCTCGATCCTGGGGCGGGCCAAGGAGACCGGGATGCTCGAGCCGCTGTTGCGGGCGCTCGGTGGCGGTGTCGCGGCGGTGTGCGTGGGCCCGGTGACGGCGGCACCGCTCGCCTCGTTGGGGGTGCCGACCACCGCTCCGGGCCGGTCGCGGCTGGGGTCGCTGGCCCGGCACATCGCGGAGGAACTGCCGCGTCGGGCCGGCCGGCTTCGTGCGGGCGGGCACGAGATCAGCGTGCGGGGTAACTGCGTCGTCGTCGACGGTGAGGTCCGGCAACTGCCACCCGCGGGCATGGTGTTGATGCGCCGCCTGGCCGAACGGCCCGGGTTGGTGGTCTCTCGTGCGGATCTGCTGGCGGCGCTGCCCGGTGGCAGCGACGACACGCACGCGGTGGAGACGGCGATCGCGCGGTTGCGCGGCCATCTCGGTGCGCCCAAGGCCGTGCAGACGATCGTCAAGCGTGGGTATCGGTTGGCGCTGGATCCGGCGGACTACGACCGACTGCTCGAGCCGAGCCGACCGTGACCGGCCCCGCCTTCGTGTTGGTCGCGCACGGCACCCGCAGTCGGGTCGGGGTCGACACCGTCGCGGAACTCGCTGCCGCGGTGGCCGATCGGATCGGGCCGGTGCGCACCGCGTTCGTCGACGTGGTGGGGCCCTCGCCGGCCGAGGTGCTGCGCGACGTCCACGGTCCCGCGGTGCTGGTCCCGGCGTTCCTGGCGTCGGGCTACCACGTCCACACCGACGTGCCGCGCCTCGTCGCCGAGAGTCGGCGCCCCGGTGTGACCGTCACGAAGGCGCTCGGCCCCCACCCGGTCCTCGCGAAGGTCCTGGAGCTACGCGTACGCGAATCCGGTTGGCGGCCAGGAGACGCCATCGTGCTGGCCGCCGCCGGTTCGTCGGATCCGCGGGCCCGCCACGACGTCCGGCGAGCCGCCGCGATGCTCTCGGTTCGGGTGCGCCGCGAGGTCCCCGTCGCCTACATCGCGACCGGGTCGCCGACAGTGCCCGAGGTCGTCGAGCGCCTGCGATCGGAGGGGGAGCGTCGGGTGTTCGTCGCGTCCTACCTGCTCGCGCCGGGTCTGTTCCATGCCCGACTTCACCAGGCCGGCGCCGACGGTGTCGCCGCGCCGCTGGGTGCGGACCCGGCGATCGTCGACCTGATCGCGGAGCGGTTCAGCGCGCGAAGCCCAGTTGGCGTTGCGCGTTCGACAGTGCACTGACGATGCAGGTACCGATCGGCCCGAGCCGGTCGAACATCGTGGTGCTGCCGATGGAGATGCCGTCGACGCTTATGTGATTGTCGGCCTCGAGGCCGATCTCCGGTCCCTCGGGCAGCCGTGACAGCGCCAACGTGAGGTCGGCGTTGATGAAGCCGATTCCCTCGGTTCCCCAGTTGGTCATCAGGCTCGTCGTCTCGCCGACCATCGCGGCACGCACGAACGGTGACGGCTCCTCGCCCGCGACCACGGGAACCTGGTACTGCCATATGCGCTTCCGGCTCGCCCCCTCGTGATCTCCCAGCGACGGTGACCAGCCGGCGGGGTGGTCGTCGCTTCCGATCCACGGATGTGACGGCGCCTGCAGCGGTTCGAGGAGGCTGAGCGGCGGCGGCTGCGGGCTCTCGGGCCGGGTCCACAGTTCCCCCGGCGGCTGGACGCCGCGGCGCAGGAAGACCACCGTTGCCCGTGCGACGGGCTCACCCTTCTGCAGCAGTTCGCCGTCGGCGACGCGGATACGGTTGCCGGTCCGCACGCTGCGGGTCACGACGTCGATCCGCTCGGCGCGCGCGGGCCGGAACAGGTCGACCGTGAGCCGGGCCGGAACGAATCCCTCTGCGCCGTGATCGTTCTCGATGTCGCGGGCGAGCAGTCCGGTGAGTGCGGGCCCGTTGATCATGTCGGACGACCATTTGCTGATCCCCAGTGGCAGCGGCGAGAAACCGTCCCCGTCGCGGGTGAGGAAAGCGATCGATTCGTTCATGGGTGCGCCCACTCCTTCTTCGGTATGTGCCTTCCTGGAACATACGACAAGGGAAGTGACGGGCGGCACATCGGCGTACCCGGGGGACGCACGGATCTTGCGCAGTGGTGTGCAGGAACTGCCCCGATTCCGCGGGTACCGGACTACGGTGAAGAACGACCGGGCACGCTCGGCCGACCGACACTTCCAGGTCCAGGACTCGGAGCGTGCGAGGCGGACGTCGGCGCAGGCCGGGAAGAAGGTTCTTCAGATGACCGCGACATCAGTCGACAGGCAGGGCTTCAGTTCACTCCGCCAGGGCGGACTCAACTGGGACGCGTTTCCCCTCAGGCTGTTCGTGAAGGGCAACGCCAAGTTCTGGAATCCCACCGACCTCGACTTCACGCAGGACGCCGAGGACTGGCTGGAACTCAACAGCGAACAGCAGCGCAGCGCGACGTACCTGTGCGCGCAGTTCATCGCCGGCGAGGAAGCCGTCACCGAGGACATCCAGCCGTTCATGAGGGCGATGGCCGCCGAGGGACGCTTCGGCGACGAGATGTACCTGACGCAGTTCTGCTTCGAGGAGGCCAAGCACACCCAGGTGTTCCGGCTGTGGATGGACGCGGTGGGGCTCACCGGCGACCTGCATCCCTTCGTCGCGGAGAACCCCTTCTACCGCACGCTGTTCTACGAGGAACTGCCCCGATCGCTGCGGGCCCTCGAGACCGATCCGAGTCCGGCGAACCAGATCCGGGCGTCCGTCACCTACAACCACGTCATCGAGGGCAGCCTCGCGCTCACCGGCTACTACGCGTGGCAGAGGGTATGTACCAAGCGCGGAATCCTGCCGGGCATGCAGGAGTTGATCAAACGGATCGGCGACGACGAACGCCGGCACATGGCGTGGGGCACCTTCACCTGCCGTCGGCACGTGGCCGCCGACGACCGCAACTGGGATCTGGTGCAGGAGCGGATGGGGGAGTTGCTCCCGCACGCACTCGGCATGATCCAGTGGGTCAACGACCAGTTCGAGGAGCAGCCGTTCGGCCTCGACCCCGACGAGTTCGTCGCGTACGCCGCGGACCGCGCGCAGCGGCGCCTCGGAGCGATCGAATCCGCCCGGGGCCGCTCGGTCGAGGAGATCGACCTCGACTACTCGCCCGAGACCCTCGAGGACAAGTTCGGGGCGGAGGACGCGGCGGCGATCACCGATGCCGCGGCGGAGGCCGCGACCGCGTGAGCTGAATCTCCATCTCAGAGATCGCTTAATCGGCGCGACTACCGTTCGCGGACCTATGAGCGAACACGAAACTACCCGCCGCAGGCTCTCGGCTCGGCAGGTTGCGATGATCTTCGGTCTCCTCGTCGTTACCGTGGTCGGCGCCGTCATCTACTTCACCGCGACGGCCGACGACCCCGGCTCGACCGCCGACCCCGGGTCCGCCGAGCAGGCGCCGCAGGCGGATCCGGGCGCGGACGCGCTGGCGCAGGCTCGGCGCAGCCTGCAGCAGACGAGCCTGCCGCTGTCGCTGCTCAGCGGCGGCGTGAGCCAGTTGGTCGACGGCGGCCGCCAACTCGACGACGGTGCCAACCAACTCTCGGTCGGGCTGGGGCAGGCGCGCGACGGGGCTGGTCAACTCTCGAGCGGGTTGACTGAACTCAGCGGCGGCGTCGGGCTTCTCGGCGACGGCGCGCAGCAGATCAGCGGCGGTGTCGACGAGGTGGTCGACCGCCTGAGCGGGCTGGGGGAGATCCAGGGTCAGGTCACCGGCTCGCTGCGCCAGGTCGCGGCGGCCTTGTCGGCGTCCCCGGACCCGGTGGCGCAGGGCGCGTCCGCCCGGGTCACCGACCTGGTCGCGCAACTCGACGCCGAAGGGATGGGGCCGGACACCCTCGTACAGCTCACGATGCTCGAGGACGGGGCACGTCAGCTGTCGTACGAACTCAACGATCCGTCGGCTCAGTTCGTCAGCGGTGTGGGTCAGATCGCGGACGGCGCGCGGCAGCTCAGTGACGGGCTGGTTCTCCTCGACGACGGCGGCAAGGCCCTCGCCGACGGAACCGGCCAGCTGGTGGACGGCACCGGACCGATCACCGGTGTGGTCCAGGGGCTCTCGACGAACGTCTCGGACGCGTCGAAGGCGCTGCCGTCGGCCCAGGCGCCGACGTCGGGCGCCGACGCCGAGCCCCAGGCCGCGGTGGAGGCCGACGAGGCCGGCTTACCTGCGTGGCTCTATGTCGTTGTGGTGCTTGTGGTTCTACTCGGAGCCGCCATTGCGTGGGGCTCCTTCGTCCTGGGTCGTCGATCAGTTGCGAAGCCGTGAGTCACGTGGGGTGAAACGCGCATGGCAGCATGGTCGTGATCGAGATGGTCGTGATCAAGATGGTCGTGATCAGCCACCATCGCAGGAAGGCACTCATGCGTCACACCGTCGCCCGCATGCTCGGTACGGGCCTCACGGCTGCTGCCCTCGTCCTCACACCGGCCCTCGCTGCGCCGTTCGCCGCCGCTTCGGGCACGGGCTCGCTGGGCCTCACACCGATGGGTGTGGTCCCCGCTTCCGAGTCGGCGATCCAGCAGCAGTTCGGCGTTGCGGGCCCGCATCCTGTTACCCAGTCCCGTAACCCGCAGGACTGCGCGGGCCTGACCGAGCTGTACGTGCGTGTCGTCCGCCTCGGCTTCGACGTGCAGGACGAGATGAAGTGTTTCGGCACCTTCCCCGACTCCGGTCTGGGCAGCCCCGTCGGTGTGGAGTTCTACTACCCCGACGACATTGCCGAACTCGGCGCGGTGCCGCTCGTGTTGTGGACGCCCGGCATCCTGGTCGAACCGGGGATCTACGACTCCACCGCCCGGCACCTGGCGAGCCACGGCTACGTCGTCGCGGTCAACTACTCGCTCGTCAACTGGTTCGGCCTCACGCACGAGATGGGCGCGCAGGCCGCGGCGGCGGCGAACGCCGACGAGGCCGGCCCGCTGTACGGCCACATCGACCTGACCCGCACGGTCGTCGCGGGCCATTCCGCCGGCGGTGGCTCCGCGCTGATCTCCGGCGGGCGCCTGCAAGAGGTCGGCACGCAGTTCGACCCGGACTTCCGTGTCGTCGGTGCCCTTGCGGTCGAGCCCGGTCCCGCGACGCTCGGCATCGGGGTGCCGCCGTCGACGGTTCCGACGCTGATCGTCACCGGCAGCGCGGATTTCATCGTTCACCCGGCAGGCTGGCCGTCGCTCGTGCAGTATCCGCAGGTGCAAGCGCCCGCGTGGCTGACAACGGTGCGTGGCGCGAGTCACGGCAAGCCCATGGACGGCCCCGCCAACTCCGTGTTCCCGGCCCTCGAAGTCGCCTTCCTCGACTACGTGACGAAGGACTCGGCCGCGGCGAAGGAGGTCTTCCTCGGTACCGACTACGCCCTCGCCACCGACGGTGCGCTCGTGAACACCGAGCGCAATACCCAGGCCGACGCGCTGCGGTAGATCGGTGTTCTTGCACTGCTGCTCGTGGTGGCGGTGGTCGCTCGCGTTTCCTTCGTCCGGGGCCGTCGCCACGCGCCGGGGAGTGTGCGGAGTACGTTCCCAGGTTCCGCCGGCCCCGAGGGGCGCGGCCGGAGCCGCGCCCCTCGGGGAATCGTGCCGGTTCTTGGGTCAGATGTCGCCGAACGCTGCGGCGTACCGGATGGTGCCGCTCGGGATCCGGCGTCCGTCGAGGGCGAGCACCATGAGTGCGTCGTCGGGGACGTCGACGTTCATCCCGACGCCGTGCTCGGACGCGCGGGCGAACCCGAACCTCGGGTAGTACGTCGGATGCCCGAGGACGGTGACGAAGTGCTCACCGCGCGTCTTCGCGGCCTCGAGGACGGCGCGGATGGCGGCGGAGCCGGCGCCGGTTCGCTGATACGCCGGGAGCACCGAACACGGTGCCAGGCACAGTGCAGGGGTATCGCCGATGTGGCAGCGAGTGAGCAGGGCATGCCCGACGGCGTTGCCACCCTCGTCGAGAGTGAGCATCGACAACCCGTCGATCCATGCCGGTTCCTCGCGCAACGCGTCGACGAGGTCGGCTTCCTCGGCGGTCTCGAAGGCAGCGAGGGTGATCTGTCGGACAGTCTGGATGTCCTCGTCGGTTTCCGGACGTGTCGTCCAGTGTGAGCGAGTGTTCATGTCGTACTTCCATTTCTGTGGTTCGGGTGGATGTCAGCGCTGCCGGTCGCGGAACCGGTAGAGGGCCCGAATGTCGCGGGTGATGGCCTTGTCGGTCGCGGTGCGCTTGCCGGCCTGTCGTGCGTCGGAACGGGAGGCCGCCCACTGGGTCTCGCGCAGCATTCTGCGGTAGCGGTCGAGTCGGCCGAAGTCGAGTCGACCGTCCGTCACCGCGTCCTGCACGGCGCATCTCGGTTCGGTGCGGTGCTCGCAGTCCCGGAATGCGCAGCCCTGGGCGAGCTCCTCGATGTCGGCGAACACGTGCCGGGCGCCGTCGGTGACGTCGTGCAGGCCGATGCCCCGCAGTCCTGGAGTGTCGATGATCACGCCCCCGCCCGGAAGCGGAAGCAGTTCCCGGTGCACCGTGGTGTGCCGCCCCTTGTCGTCCGTCGCGCGGACCTCGCTCGTCTCCATCCGGTCGGTGTCGAGCAGAGCGTTCGCCAGCGAGGACTTCCCGGCGCCGGACGGTCCGAGCAGCACCGTGGTTCCCGACAACGACCGGACCAGGCCCTCGATGCCCGCACCGGTGTGGACACTGACGGTGACGATGTCGACGCCGGGCGCCACGGTGGACGTTTCGGCGGCCGCCACTTCCGGATCACATTCGGCGGCATCGGCTTTCGTCAGCACGATCACCGGCGTCGTGCCGGCATCCCAGGCGAGGGCCAGTAACCGCTCGATCCGGCCGGGTTTGATCGGTGCCGCGAGCGAGGCGACGACGCCGACGGTGTCGATGTTGGCGGCCAGGACCTGTCGATGTGACGTTCGATCCGCCGACGCACGTGCGATCGTGCTGCGCCGGGGGAGTAGTGCCACCAACTCGGGCCGTGGACCCGGACGGAGCGCTGCCCAGTCTCCCGTGCACACCGTGTGCTCGGGGTCGGGAGCGACGACCGCAGTGCTGTCGGCGCGAACCGCGCCTGCCTCGGTCAGTGTGTCGCAGCGACCACGGTCGACGCGGGTGACACGGGCCGGGACCAGTCCGTGTTCGGCGTGCCCGGTGAACATGGCGGCGAACCTGCCGTCCCAGCCGAGTGCGGCGAGGTCGAACTCGGGAGTGGAGGTGGATCGTGGTGAAGACGGTGATGAAGACATGGTGAGACCCTTCGGGATTCGGGCCCTGTCGGACGACGCGCTTCACCCTCGGAACGCACACGTGCGCACCGTCGACGAGAAGGGGAGTCGTCTCAGACCGGGACCCGGGACGTGAGGATGGTCCGGGCACTGCCCGCGGCAGTGGTCTTCACCGCAATCATCGACTCACCTCCCTGTCTCACTCGCTTCAGAACGTTCGGCGACCACTCTAACGGCGCCGCGCGGCCCCTGCCACTGTGTTTCGAGGTGCCACGGGGAGGGCGTCGCGCCCGGAATGTCCGCGTCCGATAGTTGCGCTACGTACCTTCGGGTTGGTTTCATCGTCGGGCACGTGTGGTCGGGGACTTCACTGTGGTCGGGGATGACTGGGGAGGGTCGGCGTCGGATGCCGTATCTGGGTTTGATCGTGATGGTCCTGTGGATCGTGTGTCTCGTCGACGTGATCGTCGCCGAGGAGACCGCGGTGCGGAACATCCCGAAGGTCGGTTGGGCGATCATCGTGCTGTTGCTGCCGCTGATCGGTTCGGTGCTGTGGCTCGTTGCCGGACGGCCGGACGGCGGGTACGCGCCGCGCCGGGCCGGGGCGTCGTCGGGGTTCCCCGAATACGACCGTCCGGGCCGGCAGGTGGCGCAGCGGTCGGAGGACGACGAGGAGTTCCTGCGCCGCTGCCGCGAGCGCGCGGAGGAGCAGCGTCGGATCGGTCGTCAGCAGCGGGAGGGTCTCTCCGACGGCTGACCTCCGCGGGATCCCGGTCGGGGTTGCGCTGTCCACGCTCGGCTGTGCCCGAAAACTCGTTGGCACCGTGTCGGCGCCTCGGTTAGGTTCTCCGCATGTATGCAGGCACTGTGTCGATGAAGCCGTGGTCGCTCCGCTGACGGCGGCGACGACCCGAATTCCGACGACTTCTTCCACGCCGCCGTCCGAGTAGACATGCCGGGCGGTAATTCGTGCTGCCCCGGCTCCTTCCTCGAGCTGCGGAGTATCAGTGTCTGTTTCCCACACGGGCCGAAGAGGCCTGTCCACACCCGACCACACACATGACCACCTCTCGTCCACGGATCACCTACCCGCGGGCGCACATGCACACCTGCGAGCAACCTCGGTCCGTGTCGCGCTCGGGTCGCGTCCGGTTCTGGCGGACGTCTCCGTCACGGTGTCCTCCCGATCGCGCCTTGCGGTCGTCGGTGAGAACGGGCGCGGCAAGACCACGCTGCTGCACGTTCTCGCCGGAATCCTGCAACCCGACAGCGGAACCGTCAGTCGGGCCGGCACCGTCGGTATCGCTCAGCAGGCCATACCTTTTCGGGAGGGCGAGACCGTCGGCGCACTCGTCGCCGATTCGGTGGAGCCCGCGGTGCGGGCACTGCGGGAACTCGACGCCGCGACGATCCTGCTCGCCGACCGAGCGCCGGGAGCCGACGACGCCTACGCGTCGACGTTGGAAGCCGCGACCCGGCTCGACGCCTGGGACGCGCAGAGGCGAGTGGACATCGCGCTGTCGGCGCTCGACGCGTGCACCGACCGGGAGCGCCCGTTGGCGACGCTCTCTGTGGGGCAACGCTATCGAGTTCGCCTGGCGTGCCTGCTCGGGGCCGCACCGGACATACTGCTGCTCGACGAGCCGACAAATCACCTCGACCGGGGCGGATTGGACTTCCTCACCGACCGCCTACGTGCCCACTCCGGCGGGCTGGCCGTCGTCAGTCACGACCGCGCGCTCCTGCGCGACGTCGCCGAGGAGGTCCTCGACCTGGATCCGAGCCAGGACGGCCGTCCGCAACTCTTCGCGGGAGGCCGTGCGGGGTGGCAGGAGGGTCGTCGTCGCGCCCGCGAGCGATGGGAACGCGAGTACGAGGACCAACTCGCCGAGCGGGCGCGCCTGCAGGACGCCGTCGCCGACGCCCGCGATCGGCTGAGCACCGGATGGCGACCCGACAAGGGCCACGGCAAGCACCAGCGCCAGTCCCGGGCGCCGGGCCTGGTCCGGGCGCTTCACCGCCGCCGGTCCGACCTCGATGCGCACACCGTCACCGTGCCCGAACCGCCACTGCGGCTGCGGTTCCCGGACCTGACCGTCCGACCCGGCGCACCTCTGCTGCGGTGTGACGACGTCACCGTGGCGGGTCGGCTGGATTCCCCCGTCACGCTCTCGCTGGATGCGGGGGAGCGACTCCTGGTGACTGGCCGCAACGGTGCGGGCAAGTCCACACTGCTCGACGTGCTCGCGGGTGTGCTGGAGCCGTCCACCGGCAGCGTCCACCGCCGAGCCGCCGCCCGGATCGCGCTGATCGGCCAGGAAGTGCCCGACTGGGAGTCCGAGTTGACCGCGCAGGAACTCTACGACCGCCACATCCGGGGGCTCGGGCACGACGTCGAACCGATACCGCTGACGTCGACCGGCCTGCTGGAGAATCAGGCACGCCGGACGCCCGTGGGGCGACTGTCGCAGGGACAGCAGCGCAGGCTCCATCTCGCGATGCAGCTCGCCGGGCGCCCCATGCTGCTCATCTGCGACGAACCCACGAACCACCTGTCCGGGTCTCTGGTCGACGACCTCACCGCCGCACTGTCGGACACGCCGGCCGCCGTCGTCGTCGCCACTCACGACCGGCAGATGCTCGCCGACCTCGCGCATTGGCCGCACCTGGCCCTGTCCGCCGACGCCGATGCCGACAAGGAGCCCACCTGAGGGTTCCCTGTGTGATTACCGTCCAGCGGAACATGACCTACACCACAACGCCTTTCGGGATTAGCGTGTCGGTCCACCGGCCGGGCTGTGGTCCGGAATCGGATCGACGCTCGAGCAGGAGGATCCTGAATGGTGGATTGGAACGAAGAGACCGACGTTGTCGTGATCGGGTCGGGTGGCGGCCTCGCCGGCGCCTACACCGCTGCGCGCGAGGGTCTTTCGGTCAAGGTCATCGAGGCGACGGACAAGTTCGGTGGCACTACCGCCTACTCCGGCGCCGGCCTGTACTACCCGAACAACGCCGTTCTGAAGCGTGCGGGTGACGACGACACCCCCGAGGACGCCCGCGAGTACTTCCGTGCCGTGGTCGGTGACACCGCTCCGGTTGAACTGCAGGACGCGTACCTGGACAACGGTCCCGCGCTGATCGACTACCTCGAAGAGGACGCCGGCGGCTACTTCGAGTTCATGGCCTACCCGTGGCCCGACTACTTCCACGACGCGCCCAAGTCGCGCCCCGGCGGCCGCCACATCATGCCGGCGCTGCTGGATCCGGCCCGCCTCGGCACGCTGCGCGACGTGCTGCGTCCGCAGCCGGGGCCGGACCGTCTGGGTATGCCGCTGCCCGAGGGCGACATGTTCGGCGGGCAGTCGCTGATCGGCCGCTTCCTGATGGCGCTCACCGACCAGGGTGTGGACCTGCAGCTGGGCACCTCGTTCGAGGAGTTCGTGGTGGAGGACGGCGCCGTCGTCGGTGTCATCGTCGACCACGCCGGCAAGCGTGAGACGATCCGCGCGCGTCGGGGTGTGATCGTCGCCGCCGGTGGTTTCGAGCGCAACGACGCGATGCGCTCGAAGTACGGCGTCCCGGGTGTCGGTCGCGACACGATGGGTCCGGAGGCCAACCTGGGCAAGCCGATCCAGGCCGGGATCGAGATCGGCGCGGACATCGCGTCGATGAGCGAGGCATGGTGGTCGCCGGGTCTGACGCATCCTGAGGGCAACTCGGCGTTCTCGCTGTGCTTCACGTCGGGCATCTTCGTCAACCAGGAGGGCGTCCGGTTCACCAACGAGGGTGCGCCGTACGATCGCGCCGGCCGCGACATCATCGAGCAGATGGAAGCCGGCACGACGACGCTGCCGTTCTGGATGATCTACGACAACCGCACCGGCGGTATTCCGCCGATCGATTCGTGCACTCAGCCGATGGTCGAGCCGGAGAAGTACTACGAGGCCGGCCTGTGGAAGACGGCCGACACGATCGCCGAGCTCGCCGAGCAGATCGGTGTTCCGGCCGACGCGCTGGTCGCCACCGTCGAGCGGTTCAACAAGCTCGCGGCGAACGGCGTCGACGAGGACTTCGGTCGCGGCAACGAGCCGTACGACCGCGCATTCAACGAGGACGGCAACGCGCTGGTGCCGCTCGAGCAGGGCCCGTTCTACGCGGCCACGTTCGGCATCTCCGACCTGGGCACCAAGGGCGGCCTGGTCACCGACACGACCGCGCGCGTCCTCGACACGAGCGGCAACCCGATCCCGGGTCTGTACGCGTCGGGCAACTCGATGGCCCCCGCGAGCGGCAACGCCTACCCCGGCGGCGGTAACCCGGTGGGCGCCAGCATGCTGTTCAGCCACCTCGCGGCCAAGGACATGGTCGCAAACCGCTGACAGTGAATCACTGAGGGAGCGGCAGCAACTCGACGGTCTGAGCGTCGAGCGGGCCGGGCGGGAGGAGCGCGAGCGCCTCCCGCCCGATCAGCCCGGCCAGGTGTGCGGTGCGGACGACCGTGTCGGCGCGCCACGTGCCGTCCGACTGTCGCACGACGGGCACGATCCGGGTGACTCCAACTCCGGCGGCCGCGGCGTCTGGGGCGTTGACCACCGTGCCGGTCGCCGGCGCCGACGGTGCGCGTGCGGTGAGCCCGTCGACGACCGCGGGCAGCATCATCAGCAGCGTCGATACCGCCGCTACCGGGTTGCCCGGCAGTCCCAGCACGACGCGACCGTCCGGCAGCAGCGCCGTCACCTGCGATCCGCCGGGTCGGCACTTCACCCGGGCCACCACGATCCGGGCGCCCGCGCGGAGCAGGGCACCCCGCAGCTGATCGGCGGCGCCGCCGCCCGTCGCGCCCACCACCACGATCACGTCGGTGTCGCGGGCGTCGCGCAGCAGCGCGTCGAATCCGTCCGCGGTGTCCCGCAGATGGGTATCCGCCACAGTGCGAACACCGCAGTGGGCCAGCACGTCCGGTAGCACCGGGCCGAGGGAGTCGCGGGTCTGCCCGTCGCGGAGCGGACCGTCGCGTCGGATCTCGTCACCGGTCACCACGACGTGTGCCCGGACCGGCCCGCGCACCGCACCCGCGGTGACCTCCGCGCTCGCCGCCGCGGACACGACGGCCGGACCGATCGCGGTACCGGCGTTCGCGAGGTGGTGCCCGGGTTGCCAGTCCTCACCGCGGCGGCGGGTGTCGTCGCGCACCGGTGTGCCCGGTCGTCGCACCACGAGTTTGCCGACGGAATCCGGTGCGACGTCTACGAATTCGTCACGGATCACGCAGGTCGCTCCACTCGGGACCTGGGCGCCGGTCGCGATCCGCACGGCATCCCCGTCACCCAGGTCCAGGGCGGTGGGCTCGCCGGCGTAGCGGATCTCGGTCCGCAGCCGCCACGGTCCCGGACCGGCCACCGCGTACCCGTCCATCGCGGAGACGTCGAAACGCGGCAGTGCCTCGGCGGCCACCAGCGGGGCGGCGAGGACGGCCCCGAGGGACTCGAACAACGGTGCTTGACGGACGGGCAAGGGCGAGAGCAACTCTCGGACGGCTGCCCGTGCCTCCGTGACGGTCATCGGGGCGGGCACGTGGGCGGCCCGGGCGCGCTCGACGTCGGCGGGGGTGTCGCAGTCGGTGACGCCGGTGCATTCGACCGTGACGCGGCGGTCCGGCACGAGGGCCCTCATCGGCTGGTTCTCCCGGCCCGCGAGGGCGTCGAGGCGCGCGGTGAGCGACGCGCGGCGCCACACGCCGAGGAGGAACTGCATCCGGCCCGACTCGTCCACCGCGAACGACGCCTCCGCGTCCGGGCGGTCGAGCAGAGCCGACACCAGCGTGCGCACCGTTGCCCGGTCCAGGCTCGGCAGGTCCGCGGCGAGGACGAGGACCAGGCCGTCGGTCGACCCGGGGAGCGCCGACAGTCCGGCGGACAGCGCGGCCACCGGTCCGGACCCGGCCGGGGTCTCCTGTGTCTGCACGACGGTCGGCGGCAGGTCGTCGCGACGGGGCCCGACCACAACGGTCCGGTCGCAGTCGGCGGCGGCGGCGAGCGCGGTGTCCAGCAGGCGGCGACCGCCGACGGTGATCGCGGGCTTGTCGACACCGCCCATGCGGGTGGCACGTCCGCCGGCGAGGACGATCGCGTCCGTGGGCTCGCCGGGCAGGCCGAGGGAGGTCATGGCCCAATGCTGCCGCATCGACGACGTGTGTGTGGATCGGTGGTCAGAACCTGTGCCGTGCCGCCGCGAGATCGACTCGTCCGTCCCGGATCGGGACACCCTCGAGCTCGAGCTTTGCCAGCTGACGGTGCGCGAGGTGCGGTGCGGGTCGGCCCGAGGCGCCCAGCACCCGGTGCCACGACAGGTCGGAGGAGTCGGTACGCATGATCCATCCGACCGTTCGCGGGCTGGAAAGTCCTGCAGCGGAGGCGATGTCGCCGTACGTGGCCACCCTGCCCGACGGGATCGACGCGACCAGTTCACGGACGCGCTCGATCTGTTCGTCGGTGGTGGCGGCCATGCAGGACGGCCCTTACAGCAGCTTGCGGACGAATGTCGCGACCTCGTCCGGCTTGGCGTGCGCGACCATGTGGTCGCAATCCAGGTCGGCGAGCGTGAGGTCGGCACCGAGGTGCTCGGACAGCGCGCCGCGGAACTCCGCGGTCACGTACGGCGGCTGCACGCGCAGCGCCTGCACCAGCACGGTCGGGATGCCGCGTGGCGGGAGGACGAAGTCGCGGGCCATCTCGCCCCACGACGCGACGACCGCGGGCACCGACATGCGCCAGCCGAAGCGGCCGTTGTCGAGTTCGACGAGGTGCTCGTCGAGGTCGCTGTCGAGCACGTCGGCGGGCACGTCGGCCCAGGCGCCGTGCCGCTTCTCGGCCCGGGCCTCGGCGACGTCGGTGTAGTCGGGGTGCGCCACGACCAGTTCCGCGATGCGGCTCATCGTCTCGGGGTCCAGGCCCAGCGCCGGGTCCAACAGGACCAGTCCCCGGATCCGCTCCGGCGCGGCCTGCGCGAGGTGCAGCGCGATCGCGCCGCCGTAGGAGTGGGCGACCACGACCACCGGGCCGGTCGCGTGCTCGTCGAGCACCGCGAGGAGGTCGTCGACATGCGTGTCGAGGCCCCACGGCGGCGTGTACGACGAGCGGCCGTGCCCGCGCAGGTCGGGGGCGATGATGCGGGTGTCGCTGAGCTGGCCGGACCCGAGGGCCTCCCACCGGCGGCCGTGCCCGGTGAGGCCGTGGATTGCGAGCACCTCCGACGCTCCCGGGGTACCGAACAGGTAGGTGTGGAGACCGCGCATGGCGTCCACTATGCCGGATGTGGTCGATGTCGGACCCGTCTGGTGAGATTCCTTTCATGACCGAACCGGGCACCCGCACCCGACAGTCGGCGGCCCCGGCCGCGCGGCTCGTCGGCCGCTCGGCCACGGCGCCGGCGGTCCGGACGTGGGGGCCCGACGCGGCGCGGGTGCTGACCGGCGCGCCGCCCGGGCGCGGGTGGCACCCGTGGCAGATCCTGGGCGGGCCGGGCACCGGGAAGACGTCGCTGATCGTGGACGCCGCGGTGGCCCGGATCGCGGCCGGCGCCGACCCGGAATCGGTGCTGGTGCTGACGCAGTCGCGGCGCGCCGCCACCGCGGTCCGCGAGCAGATCACCGCCGGGCTGCTCGCGGCGGAAGCGGAGACCGGCACGGATGCCGGCCCGCGCGCGACGCGGGAACCGCTGGTGCGGACGGTGCACTCGTACGCGTTCGCGGTGCTGCGACTGCAGGCCGCGGCGCACGGCAACCCGCCGCCCCGGCTCATCACCGGAGCCGAGCAGGACGCGGTGCTGCGCGAGTTGCTGCGCGGTGACATCGCCGACGGCGGAGACATGTGGCCGGAGCGGCTGCGGCCCGCGCTCGGCATGACGGGTTTCGCGGTGGAGCTGCGGAACCTGATGCTGCGGGCCAACGAGCGGGGGCTGGGCCCGGAGGACCTCATCGAGCTGGGCCGGGCGCATGCGAAGCCCGAGTGGGTGGCCGCCGGGCGGTTCGCGATGCACTACGAGCAGGGCATGCTGCTGCGCGGTGCGGTGGGCATGGAGGCGCCCGAGGCCACCGCACCCGCCCTCGACGCCGCCGAACTGATCAGCGCGGCCCTCACCGCGTTCGCGACCGACCGCGATCTGCTGCAGCGGGAACGGGTGCGGGTGCGGCACCTGCTGGTCGACGACGCGCATCACCTGGACCCGCAGGCCGCGCAGTTGGTGCGGCTCATCGGCACCGGAACCGCGATGACCGCGGTGGTGGGCGATCCGGACCAGTCGATCTTCGCCTTCCGCGGCGCCGACCCGCGGTTCCTCACCGAACTCGCGGACCGCGGCGATCCGGCGCAGGTCGTCCTCGACGTCAACTTCCGGGCGGCGCCCGCGGTCGCGGCCGTGTCCGCGCGGGTCGCCGCGCGCCTGCCCGGCAATCCGCCGCATCGCGGGGCGAGTGCGCCCGCGGCCGGCCCCGAATACGACGAGGCACCCGGCCGGGTCGTGGTGCGGGTGCTGACCACGCCGGCCAAGGAGGCGGCGCTCGTCGCGGACACCCTGCGCCGGGCACACCTCGTGGACGGAGTGCCGTGGTCGCAGATGGCGATCATCGCGCGCTCGGTGCCCCGGGTGCTGCCGCCGCTGCGGCGTGCGCTGCTCGCCGCCGGGGTGCCCGTGACGACCGCGGCCAGCGAGCTGCCGCTGGCCCGCCAGCACGGTGTGGCCGGGCTGCTGTCGGTGATGCGCGCACTGGTCGGCGGCGAGTTCACCGGCGAGGACGCGCTGGCCCTGCTGACCGGCCCCATCGGCGGTGCCGAGCCGGTGAGCCTGCGGCGCCTGCGCCGCGGACTGCGGCGCGTGGAACTCGCGTCGGGTGGCGACCGGGACTCGGCGGAGCTGTTGCGGCAGATCATCGTCGACGGTCCCGACGCGGAGGGTGTCGCGCACCTGCTCCGAGGGCTCACCGACGTCGAATCGCTGTCCCTGCGAAGGGTATTGAAGGTGCTGCGCCGTGCCCGGGTGCCGCTGCAGCGCGGCCGTGGCATCGAGGAAGTGCTGTGGGCGGCATGGCAGGCGACGGGGCTCGAGCGCCGCTGGGCCGCGGCGTCGGCGTTCGGCGGACCCATCGGCGCGCAGGCCGACCGTGATCTCGACGCGGTGGTCGCACTGTTCGACGCGGCCGCCAACTACGTCGACCGGCTGCCGCGGGCGCAGCTGTCGGGGTTCGTGGACTACCTGGTGGAGCAGGCGATTCCCGGCTCGCCGCGGTCGCGGGCCGTCGCGGAACAGGAGACCGTGACCGTCCTCAGCGCGCACTCCGCGGCGGGTCGGCAGTGGCAGGTGGTCGCGGTCGTCGGTGTACAGGAGGGGCTGTGGCCCAGCCTCGGTGCCCGGGGCACGCTGCTCGGTACGGAGGAGTTGATCGACCTCACCAGCGGTGTGGGGGAGATCGACAGGACGCTCTCGCGAACCGCACCGTTGCTGGCGGAGGAACGTCGCCTGTTCCTGGTGGCGTGCAGCCGCGCGCGCAGTTCGCTGCTGGTGACGGCGGTGGACTCGTCGAGTGGGGACGCCGACCTGGTCCGCTCCCGCTTCGTCGACGATCTGCTCCGCGGCGACGAGAACGACGACGACGCGGACGTGCCGCCCGTCGCGCAGGACACCCCGCGTGTTCTCGCGCTGCCGGCGCTCGTGGCGGAACTGCGCAGTGTCGTGTGCGATCCCGACATCGCCGAGACCGACCCGCAGCGGCAGCGGCGGGCGGCGCACCAACTCGCGCGGCTCGCGCAGGCCGGGGTCCGCGGGGCGCACCCGGACCTGTGGTACGGCACCGCGGACCCGAGTTCGGATGCCGGACTGTGGGATCCGGAGGACGGGCCCGTGCCGTTGTCGCCGTCCACGATCGAGCTGCTCAACAACTGTCCGCTGCGCTGGATGCTGGAGCGGCACGGCGGCAGCGACGGCGACACCACGCACGCGATCGCCGGCACGCTCGTCCACACGTTGGTGCAGGCGCTCGCCGGGCACATCCCGCCGGACCAGGTGGATCGTGCCCTGGAATCGGCCTGGGACTCGGTGGACCTCGGTTCGCAGTGGTATTCGCGGCGGGAGCTCGAACGCACCCGGGGCATGCTCGACGCCTTCGCGAACTGGTTGCGCAGTACGCGTTCCGAGCTCACCGAGGTGGGCGTCGAGGTCGCGGTGGACGGGGTGCTCGAGCCGCGGGTCGAGGGCGACCCACAGGTGCGGATTCGCGGGCGCATCGACCGGCTCGAGCGTGACCCCGACGGCCGCCCGGTGATCATCGACGTCAAGACCGCGAAGGCCGCGGTCACGAAGGACCAGGCGCAGCAGCACGCGCAGCTCGCGGCGTACCAGGTGGCGGCCGCTCACGGCGCGGTCGAGGGCGAACCGGCGTCACGGCCGGGCGGCGCACGTCTGGTGTTCGTCGCGAAGCCGCACAAGAAGGAAGGTGCCACCCAGCGCGTCCAGGAGCCGCTGGACGACGAGGGGCTCGCGTTGTGGGAGAACACGATCCACGCAGCCGCCGCGGCCACGCGCGGGCCCACGTTCCTGGCGCGGATCAACGACAGTTGCAGGCATTGCCCGGTGCTCTCGAGCTGCCCGGCGCACGACGAGGGACGGCAGGTGACGTCGGAGTGAGTACGGCAGCAAGTGCACCGGAGAACGGGCGCCGCGTCAGCCCCGCCGTGCTGGCGGAGGCGCTCGGACAGTTCCCGCCCACCGACGAGCAGGCCGCCGTCATCGAGGCGCCGCTCGGTCCCACCCTGGTGGTCGCCGGGGCCGGTGCGGGGAAGACGGAGACCATGGCGGCCCGGGTGGTGTGGCTGGTCGCCAACGGTCTGGTCGAGCCCGAGCAGGTGCTGGGTCTGACGTTCACCCGCAAGGCCGCACAGCAGCTCACCAGCCGGATCCGGCAGCGGCTCGCCAAGCTCGCCGGCTCCACGCTGGTCCGTGACCTCGACCCCAGCGGCGGTCTGCGGTCCCGGATCCTGGGCAGCGAACCCGAGGTCAGCACGTACCACTCGTATGCCGGACGGCTGCTGTCCGAGCACGGCCTGCTGCTGCCGATCGAACCGTCCGCGACGCTGCTGTCGGAGACCGAGCTGTGGCAGCTGGCGTACCGGGTGGTGAGCGCGTGGGACGGCGACCTCGACACCGACCGCAACCCGGCGTCCATCACCGAGTCGGTGCTGGCGCTGTCGGGCCAGCTGGCCGAGCACCTCGTCGAACCGGACGATCTGCGGGAGGCACACACCGAACTCGACAAGCTGATCCACACGCTGCCGGCCGGTCCGAAACAGCGTGGGGGACCGTCGAAGACGCTGCTCGACATCCTCGAGGTGCAGCACCAGCGCCTCGACCTGCTGCCGCTGGTGCGGCGGCTCGCGGACACGCTGCGCCGCGAGGGCGCGCTGGACTTCGGCAGCCAGATGTCGCTCGCGGCGCGGGTCGCGTCCGAGCACCCCGAGGTGGGGCGCAGCGAGCGTGACCGCTTCCGAGTGGTGCTGCTCGACGAGTACCAGGACACCGGCCACGCGCAGCGGGTGCTGCTGTCGTCGCTGTTCGGCGGCGGCGAGGACGCCGGTCTGGCGCTCACCGCGGTGGGCGACCCGATGCAGTCCATCTACGGTTGGCGCGGTGCCTCCGCCGCCAACCTGCCGCGGTTCGCCACCGACTTCCCCCTCGCCGACGGTACCCCGGCACCCAAGCTCGAGCTGCTCACCAGCTGGCGCAACCCGCCGGAGGCGCTCACGCTCGCGAACATGGTGTCGGATCCGTTGCGCGACAGGGGTGTCGAGGTCAGCATGCTGCGCGCCCGCCCGGGCGCGGTACCCGGCGATGTGCGCCTCGGGCTGCTCGACACGGTCGAGACGGAACGGTCGTGGGTGGCCGACCGCATCGCCGAGCAGTACGAGGCGGCCCGGGCGGACGGCGGGAAGCCGCCCACCGCGGCTGTCCTGGTGCGCCGCAACGCCGACGCCGCACCGATCGCGGAGGAACTGCGGGCCCGCGGACTGGCGGTGGAGGTGGTGGGCCTCGGTGGTCTGCTGCACACCCCGGAGGTCGCGGACGTCGTGGCGATGCTGCGGCTCGTGGCCGACCCGATGGCCGGCAGTGCCGCGGTGCGCGTCCTCACCGGCGCCCGCTGGCAGATCGGCGCCGCCGACCTGCGGGCGCTGTGGAAGCGGGCCGGCGAACTGGGCATCCGCACCGGCTTCGGCGCCGCGGGGGCCGTCACCGACAGCGCCGCCCTGGACGAGGCCCTCGGCAGCGCGCTGCCGGGGGAGCAGGCCGAGCAGGCGGGACTGGCCGACGCCCTCGCCGATCCCGGCCCCGCCGGCCGGTACTCGGAGGCCGGCTACGTGCGGATCTGCGCGGTCGCGGCCGAGTTGGCGTCGCTGCGCGAGCGGCTCGGCCAGCCCCTCACCGAACTGGTCGCCGAGGTGGAACGGGTGATCGGCATCGGGATCGAGGCGCAGGCCCGGACCCGGTCGTCGGAGGTGGGCGGCGCCGGCCGCGAGCACCTCGACGCGTTCGCCGACGTCGTGTCCGGCTACGCGAACCGCACGTCGGCGACGCTGACCGGTCTGCTGTCGTTCCTGGCCGCCGCCGAACACGTCGAGAACGGGCTCGCTCCCGGCGAGATCGAGGTGGCGCCGGACCGCGTGCAGATCCTCACGGTGCACTCCGCGAAGGGGCTCGAGTGGGAGGTGGTGGCCGTGCCGCACCTCACCGCGGGCGTGTTCCCGTCCACGCAGGCGTCGGCCACGTGGCTCGGCTCGGTGGCCGAGCTGCCGCCGGCGCTGCGCGGCGACCGCGCCTTCGACGGTGAATCCGCCGACGGGGTACCGGTTCTCGGACTCGAGGACCTGTACAACCGCAAGGACCTCGAGGACGCGATCACCGGCCACAAGAAGGCACTGGGCACCCGGCGGCTCGACGAGGACCGCCGCCTGTTCTATGTCGCGCTCACCCGCACCGAGCGGGCGCTGTTCGTGTCCGGGCACCATTGGACCGAGACCGGCTCCGAACCGAAGGGGCCCTCGCCGTTCCTGCTCGAGCTCGAGGACCTCGTGTCCGCGGCCGCGAGCGCGCCGGGCGAGTCGCTCGGCGTGATCGACGTGTGGGCCCCCGCCCCCGACGACGGCAGCGAGAACCCGCTGACCGCCACGCCTCGGACCGCGATGTGGCCGCGGGACCCACTGGGCCGGCGACGCGCCGACGTCGAGCGCGGTGCCGACTCGGTGCGCGAGGCCCTCGCGGATCTCGACAAGCCCGGACCGGCGGAGTCCGAGTCGGCGCCCGATCCACTCGACGACCCCGACAACTGGGCCGCCGACGTGGACGCGCTGCTCGCCGAGCGCAACGCGCGGGTGTCGGGCACGGCGGACGTCGAGCTGCCCGCACAGCTGTCGGTGAGCCAGCTCGTGGATCTCGCGGCGGACCCGGACGAGCTGGCCGCGCGGCTACGTCGGCCGCTGCCGTTCCCGCCGAACCCGTTGGCACGGCGGGGAACCGCGTTCCACGCGTGGGTGGAACAGCGGTTCGGTGCCACGCGGCTCCTCGACTTCGACGAGCTGCCCGGCGCCGCCGACACCGGGGTGGGTACCGAGACGGAACTGGCGCTGCTGCAGGACGCGTTCCTGCGGTCGCCGTGGGCCGACCGGAACCCCGTCGAGGTGGAGGTGCCGTTCGAGACGTCGGTCGCCGGGACGGTGCTGCGCGGCCGCATCGACGCGGTGTTCGCCGACCCGGACGGCGGCTGGACCGTCATCGACTGGAAGACCGGTGCGGAGCCGTCGGCCGCGAACGAGAAGGCCGTCGTGATGCAGCTCGCGGCCTACCGGCTGGCGTGGGCGGAACTGATGGCGGCGCGACAGGCGCAGGTCACGGGCCGCCCGGCCGACCTGCCGCTCGACAAGGTGCGGGCAGCCTTCCACTACGTGCGCACGGGGCGAACCATCGCACCGGAGAACCTGCCCGACGCCGACGAACTGGCGCGGCTGATCAGGACGGCGGGCGCGGAGAAGGAACTCGAACAGTGAGAGCCCGCCCGATCACCGGGCGTTGCGGCGGGCCTTCAGCGCCTGCGTGACCAGCGGGATCTGCAGGGGGAGCCGGGCCA
Organism: Rhodococcus sp. BE178; assembly: GCF_050433545.1. NCBI lineage: Bacteria > Bacillati > Actinomycetota > Actinomycetes > Mycobacteriales > Nocardiaceae > Rhodococcus > Rhodococcus sp. BE178. The sequence goes on from NZ_JBNPXA010000014.1 coordinate 112,929, forward strand.
CCGCGGCGGCCTTCGCGGGCGCCGAGACACGGTCGGACCGCAGCCAGCTGACGGCCATCTGCACGTTCGCGGGGAACACCGCGACGAACAGGGCGGCGGCGAGTGCGCCGCCGAGTCGGCGCGTCCGCGGCACCGCGAGCGCGGCGGCGGTCGCGAGTTCGGCCACGCCGGAGACGTAGGTGTAGGTGCGCGCCCGGCCCGGCAGTGCGGCGGGCACGATCGCGTCGAACGGCTGGGGCTTCGCGAAATGGAGGATCCCCGAGCCGAACAGGAGCGCGGCCAGGCGGATGGCGGGGACTTGACCCGAACGGTCCCGGTTCAACGGCATACCGACACCCTGCCCGACCGGGCGCCGACCCGCCACCGCACGTTCGGGATTGCTCGGGTTCTGCCGGGTTCTGGTGTGTTTTGCTGGGTTTTGCTGTGTTTTTGGCTGGCATTCCGCAATCCCGGCAACCGCGGCTAGGCTGCGATCCGATGTTCGACACCCAGAAGGCGATAGGAACGAGTGGATGCCCGGTAGGTTGAGTGCGCGTTTCCGGAACTCGGACACGCTGACGGATCGGCCGGACTTTGCACTCGTCGGCGTCCTCAAGGTGCCGGAGATGCAGACCAGTCCGGCCCGGGCCATCGCGCGCCGCGTCTCGTACGCCCTCGCAGCGCTGGCGCTCGCGGTGGTGGTGGTCTACATCGACCGGGACGGCTACAAGGACGCGCAGGAAAACCCCCTGTCGCTGCTGGACTGCATCTACTACGCGACGGTGTCCCTGTCCACCACGGGATACGGCGACATCACCCCGATCACCCCGGAAGCACGACTGATCAACGTCCTGGTCATCACGCCGCTCCGGATCTTCTTCCTCATCGTGCTGGTCGGTACCACCCTCTCGGCGCTCACCGAGAGTTCCCGCCAGACATTCAAGATTCAGCGTTGGAGGCATCGCGTGCGCAACCACACCGTCGTCGTCGGATTCGGCACCAAGGGCCGCACCGCCATCGACGCGATGCTCGGTGACGGCATCGTGCCGTCGGACATCGTGGTCGTCGACACCGATCAGGCCGTTCTGGACACCGCCGCCGGTCTCGGGCTGGTGACCGTGCACGGCTCCGCCACCAAGTCGGACGTCCTGCGGCTCGCCGGGGTGCAGAACGCCGCGTCGATCATCGTGGCCGCGAACCGCGACGACACCGCGGTGCTCGTCACGCTCACCGCCCGCGAGTTGGCGCCGAAGGCGAAGATCGTCGCGGCCATCCGCGAGACCGACAACGCCCACCTGCTGCGCCAGTCCGGTGCCGACTCGGTGGTGGTCTCGTCGGAGACGGCCGGCCGGTTGCTCGGTATTGCCCGCACCACCCCGAGTGTCGTGGAAATGGTCGAGGACCTGCTCACGCCCGAGGCCGGGTTCGCGATCGCCGAGCGCGAGGTCGAGCCCGAGGAGGTCGGCGGCTCGCCGCGGCACCTGTCGGACATCGTGCTCGGCGTGGTGCGCGACGGCCGCCTGCTGCGGGTCGGTTCGCCCGAGGTGGACGCCGTCGAGGCCGACGACCTTCTGCTCTACATCCGGCGCGTCGCCAACTGATCGTCCGGGTCGGATGCGGGTCGGATGCGGGTTGCTCGCGGGGCACCGCAGTAGGGTCGTTGCCGTGCCCGACTTCACACTGACCGAAACACCCCTGCTGTCCCGCGCGGCCGTCGACCGAGCCGAGGAATTGCGTTCGGACACCGACGCTTTGCGTGCCGACTGGGCGGATGCGTTGCTGCTGCGGGTGAACCACCGCGGCCAGTTCCGGGTGGCCGACGGCGACATGGTCCTGGAACCGGCGACCTCACTGGCGGCGGAACCGGTCGCGGGTGCAGTGTTCCTGGGACTGCGCGGTGACCGCCACGTGTGGGCGGTCCGCGTTCCGGCGATGACCGGTGAGCTGGGGGATCTGCGGATGCTCGGGCACCGTCTCGACCATTCCAGTGCCGGCCTGGCCACCACCGCTGTCGCGTTGCTGAACTGGCACGACCACGCCGGATTCAGTGCCATCGACGGCGCACCGACCATCCCGACGATGTCGGGATGGTCGCGGATCAGCAGCAGCACCGGGCACGAGGAGTTTCCGCGGACCGATCCCGCCGTGATCTGCCTCGTCCACGACGGCGCGGACCGGGTGCTGCTGGCACGCCAGCCCAGCTGGCCGCCGCGGATGTTCTCGGTCCTGGCAGGGTTCGTCGAGGCCGGGGAGTCGCTCGAGACGTGCGTGATCCGCGAGATCCGCGAAGAAGTCGGCGTCGAGGTTCACGACGTCCGCTACCTGGGCAGCCAGCCCTGGCCGTTCCCTCGGTCGGTGATGATCGGTTTCGCGGCCGTCGGCGACCCCGCCGCCGCGTTGACATTCGCGGACGGCGAGATCGCCGAGGCCCACTGGTTCACCCGCGACCAGGTCCGGGCCGCGCTCGGTGCGGGCGACTGGGCATCCGGTGCCCGCGAGGCGTCCGATGCCGAACTGCTGCTGCCCGGGTCGATCTCGATCGCCCGGGTGATGGTCGAGTCCTGGGCGAAAGCCGACTAGAGCCCGAGGGCCTTCTTGACCTGCGAGAGCGACGGGTTGGTGTCGGTGCTGCCGTCCGCGTACTTGACGGTGGGGACGACGTGGTTGCCGCCGTTGACGCTGCCGACGAAGTCGGCGGACGCGGGATCGTGCTCGATGTCGATCTCGGTGTACGAGATGCCGTTCTCGTCGAGCTGCTTCTTGAGGCGACGGCAGTATCCACACCAGGTGGTCGAGTACATGGTCAGGGCGGGAGCTTCGGTAGTCACGGCGCCTATAACACCACGGTCGGTTCGGACTGTTCCCGTGCGGGCGCACGTCACATCCGAGCGGGTGAGATCGGCCCCTGTCGGTGCGCCCTGAGAGTATGGACGGCATGTCAGCGGATGCCTTCCCGGAAACTCGGCCCGACGAGGGTCTGGATCCGCAGCAGTCGGCCGCGGTCCTCGCGCCGCGCGGCCCGGTCTGCGTCCTCGCGGGAGCCGGCACCGGCAAGACCCGGACCATCACGCGGCGGATCGCGCATCTCGTCGCGGGCGGGCACGTGTCGGCGGGGCAGGTACTGGCGGTGACGTTCACTGCGCGTGCGGCCGGGGAGATGCGCGGACGCCTGCGCGCCCTCGGCATCGGGGGCGGGGGCCCGCAGGTGCAGGCCCGCACGTTCCACGCCGCTGCCCTGCGCCAGCTCAAGTACTTCTGGCCGCAGGTGATCGGCGACACCGACTGGCAGCTCCTGGACCGCAAGTTCCAGATCGTCGGGCAGGCCGCGAGCCGGGCGGGACTGTCCACCAGCACCGAATCGATCCGCGACCTCGCGAGCGAGATCGAGTGGGCCAAGGGCTCGTTGGTGGCACCCGAGGATTACGCGGCGGCCGCCGCGCGTGCCCGACGCGACATTCCGGCCGACGCCGCCAAGGTCGCCGCGGTCTACACCGGCTACGAGGAACTCAAGGCCCGCAACTACGACGGCATGCTGCTCGACTTCGACGACCTGCTGCTGCACACCGCCGCCGCGCTCGAGGAGCACTCCGCGGTCGCGCAGGAGTTCCGGGACCGATACCGCTGCTTCGTCGTCGACGAGTACCAGGACGTGACACCGCTGCAGCAGCGCGTGCTCGACGCGTGGCTCGGCGACCGTGACGACCTCACCGTCGTCGGTGACGCGAACCAGACCATCTACTCCTTCACCGGCGCCACCCCGAAGTACCTGCTGGACTTCTCGCGTCGGTTCCCGGACGCCACCGTCGTCCGCCTCGAACGGGACTACCGGTCCACGCCGGAGGTCGTCGCGCTCGCCAACGGGGTCATCGGCGCCGCGCGCGGACGCATCGCCGGAACCCGGCTCCAACTGATCGGGCAGCGGCCGTCGGGGCCGGAGCCCACGTTCGCCGAGTACGACGACGAGCCCGCCGAGGCCGCCGCGGTGGCACGGCAGATCAAGAAGCTCATCGACAAGGGTGTCGAGCCGGCGGAGATCGCGGTGCTGTACCGGATCAACGCGCAGTCGGAGGTCCACGAGCAGGCGCTCACCGAACTCGGGATCCCGTACCAGGTGCGCGGCGGCGAAGGATTCTTCACCCGCCAGGAGGTACGGCAGGCCATCAACGCGCTCCGTCAGGTGGCGGGCCGCGACGACCTCCCCGACGGCGCCGACTCCGGCGAGTCGCTGGTGACCCTGGTGCGGGCGGTGCTCGTCCCGTTGGGTCTCACCGACGAGGAACCCGCCGGTGTGCAGGCGCGGGAGCGGTGGGGATCGCTCACCGCGCTGGTGGCGCTCACCGAGGAACAGCTCGCGCACGACCCGCAGCTCACGCTCGGTGGGCTGCTGACCGAGCTCGCGGCGCGCGCCGAGTCCCGGCACCCACCGGTCGTGCAGGGCGTGACGTTGGCCTCGCTGCACGCCGCGAAGGGCCTCGAATGGGACGCGGTGTTCCTGGTCGGGCTCACCGAGGGCACCCTGCCGATCGCGCACGTCCTCGGCGACTCCAAGTCGCCCGACGACGAGGCCGGGGTCGAGGAGGAGCGGCGCCTGCTCTACGTGGGTGTGACGCGACCGCGGGAGCATCTGGCGCTGTCGTGGGCGCTGGCCCGCAACGAGGGCGGGCGCAAGTCGCGCCGGCGCTCGCGGTTCCTGCACGGACTGATCCCGGACGACTCGCCGGCGTCGAAGGTCGCCGCCCCGCCGCCGTCCCGCAAGCAGCGTCCACGCTGCCGGGTGTGCGGCAAGCAGCTGATGGGGACCGCGTCCACCATGCTGGGACGCTGCGAGGCGTGCCCGTCGAACCTGGACTTCGAGCTGTTCGAGGCGCTCAAGGACTGGCGCCGGGAGAAGTCGCGCGAGCTGAAGGTTCCCGCGTACGTGGTGTTCAGCGACAACACGCTGACGGCGATCGCCGAGCAGCAGCCGAAGGACGATCAGGCCCTCGTCGCGATCCCCGGGATCGGGGCCAAGAAGCTCGAACGGTTCGGCGAGGAGGTCCTCGCGGTGGTCCGCGGCGAGCGCCCGGCGCCGGCGCTGGATCTGACATGACGGCTACGTCGCGGTAAAACCGCAGGTCAAAAATAACTTGTGTGGTCTGTTCGGGTTGCATACTCTGGACTGCACGCCACGGGGAGACTCGTGTGCGGTGACAATGTCGGCAACGAGATGAAAGGGAGGTGGCAACGATGAACGACTGGAACGCAACTGCGGCACGTGCATCGGTGCCCGCATTCGCATGCGCATACCTCCCCGCAGCCGAAGAGGCCGCCGCGAGGTACGCGGCGAGCGCACCGCACGCAATCCGTCTGCGCGCAGCAGAGATCCGCGCAGCAGCACGTGCAGCAGCAGCCCCCGCATCCGTGTCCAGGAGCAGGCACCGAACTCTCATTCGGTAGGCACTCCCGCCCTTCCTCCCGAGGCCACGGATCGCACAGCGAACCGTGGCCTTCGTGTTTCGAGCTTCATCGCTCCAGGCCTTCGCCCGCGGTTCGCGAAACCCCGACAGCCGGCACCAGCCGCGAACGAAATACGCGAACGAAACAGAGGAGAAGACGTGTCTACCGTGACATGCCGAGTACAGACCGAGAACAGCACCGTTTCGAACGGATTGTCAGTCGTCGGCTCGGCACTCCGGGAGCAGTTGCCCTGCCGAGTCGGGAACCCCGACCTGTGGTTCGCCGAGACACCCGCCGACCTGGAGCAGGCCAAGTCGCTGTGCGCGCAGTGCCCGATCCGCAGCCGGTGCCTGAGCGCGGCGCTCGACCGTGCCGAGCCGTGGGGTGTCTGGGGCGGTGAGATCTTCGATCAGGGAGTCGTCATCGCACGCAAGAGGCCACGAGGTCGGCCACGGAAGAGCCCGACGCCCGGGAAGACCCTGGTGTGTGCCTGACAGCGAGCAACGACCGTGCCCGTGGGCATCCATCTCCGGATGCCCACGGGCACGGTCGGAGGCGCAGCAGTCTCGGGTATCGGGGCCTATGCGCCGTCGAGGCTCTCGGTGAGATCGTCGACAGGGGCGTTTCCAGGATCGTCGGTGAACCCGGGCAGCCATCGGGTGAGGATCGCCATGTACGGCGCGTAGGCGTCCAGCTGTGCGCAGATGCCGACGGAGCCGAGTAGCACTCGGAAGATCATCACGTACTCGGCCGGCAGGTTGAGCGCCCGGGCGGTGCGGAACTGTGCACTCGAGAAGTCCGTCGCGGTTCCGGCGGCCTTCTGCAGCCAGGCGCGGGTGAAGTGGAACGACTCGGTGCGGATCGGGTCGGTGAACGGGCGCAGGTAGTCGGCGATCTCCTGATCGGTGACGGTGCGTCCGGGTAGCACGAAACCGTTGTCGCGCAACAGTTCCGTGAGTTCGTCGAACTGCTCGTTCAGTGACAGGCGCACCATCCGGCCCAGCACCGGCGGCAGCCCTTCCGGCATCGGCGCGGTGGCGCCGAAGTCGATGATCCCGAGACGTCCGTCGTCGTGCAGCATGAAGTTGCCGGGGTGCGGATCGCAGTGCAGCAGTCCGACGCGGGCGGGGGAGACGAAGTGGAACTCCGCGAGCAGCGCGCCCGCGGTGTTGCGCTGCTCGGTGGTGCCGCTGCTGATGATCGCCGACAGCGGGGTCGCGGCCATCCACTCGGTGACGACCACCTTCGGCGCGCTGGCCACCACGTGCGGCACCACGAACTTCGGGTCGCCGTCGAACACCTTCGCGAACGCGCGCTGGTTGTCGGCCTCGATGCGGTAGTCCAGTTCCTCCTCGGTGCGGGCGCTGAGCTCGTCGAGGACCGGCTTGATGTCGGTACCCGGCATCACCGAGGTGAACAGGCCCGCGAACCGGGACAGCGTCTTCAGGTCGGCGCGCAGGGCCTCGTCGGCACCCGGGTACTGGACCTTGACCGCCACCTCGCGACCGTCCGACCACACGGCGCGGTGGACCTGGCCGATGCTGGCGGACGCGGTGGGGGTGTCGTCGAACTCGGCGAACCGCTCGTGCCACTTGGTGCCCAGTTGCTGGTCCAGCACCCGGTGCACCTGCCTCGCGGGCAGCGGGGGCGCCTCGGCCTGCAGCTTGGTGAGTGCCTCGCGGTACGGCTCGGCGAACTCCTCGGGGATCGCGGCCTCCATCACGCTGAGCGCCTGCCCGAGCTTCATCGCGCCGCCCTTGAGCTCGCCGAGCACCGTGAACAGCTGCTCGGCGGCCTTCGCGGTCAGCTGCGCGTCGATCTCGTCCTTGTCGCCTCCGGCGAGCCTTCGGCCGAAGCCCATCGCGGCCCGTCCGGCGATACCCAGCGGAATGCTCGCGAGCTTGGCGGTGCGGGCGGAGCTTCTGCGGGGAATGTCGGGCACCAGACCATCATGGCCGAAGATTCGGGGGTTCGTCCAAGAACATTGCCGAACGTGAGCATCCACACCGCGGGTTCCGTGGCCACGGCCGGACCGAGAATCGGTGGCTGACCAGGTCGATCTCCAGGGTCGCGTCGAGGCTCGCGGGCACCGGGTGGGACGCGCCCGACAGCGCGAGCTCCAGCTGCCCGAGGGCGACGGCGGCGGTGGCCATGACGGTCGCCGGGCTCGCGTGCCCGACCCGGCCCAGCAGTTGCGCCGCCACGTGCGGCCATTCCTCGTCGGCGGCGCAGCGGGTGAGGTCGGCGCACCGCAGGCAGCTGGTGCTGCCCGGGAGGACCAGCGGCCCCACCACGCCCCGGCCGTCGCGCAGCCGGACCTGCAGGTGCGGGATGCGGGCGTCGAGGAGCGCCTCCACCAGGCGCGGGTCGGCGATGAGATCGTCGGTGAGGACCACACACGTGCAGTTCCACCGCGTGACGTCGGTGTCGGCGGTGAAGTGGGTGGATCGGGACACCCGGGCCCGGCCCGACCCCAGGCCGGTGGCGATCGTGTCCGCGAGCGGGCCGCGCCCGTGGACGCGGATGGCCGGGGGCGCGTCCTCGCGGGGGACCGAGGCCCGGAGCAGCCCGGCGTCGTCGAGCTCTGCGAGCAGCATCGACATGTCGGTGGGCGTGATGCCGTGCTCGACGGCGCGCCACACGACGTTGGGGCGGGAGGTGCGGCCGTCGAGCAGGTGGAGCACGGCGACGAGCGCCGATGGCTCGACCGATTCGGGTGGGGTGAGGATCAGCGCGGTGTCGGGGTCCCAGCCGATCTGGATGCGGCCGCTGGGACGGATCACGATGGGCAGCCGCGGATCGAGTGCGGGTCGGCTGGTGCGCGCGACGGATACGCGTGTCATGTGGGGGACGATCTCACCTCCGGGCCCGCCGAACCCCCGCACGGGACCCGTTGTCCACAGGTCTGCACGCAGGTTGACGTGGGGTTTCGGGTGCCGGCGCGGATTCGTCCGAAATGCGCCGACGGCGGTGTCGGAGCGGGCCGCTAGCGTGGTGCCCCGTGACTGGGCCAGCGAGTATCGACGGCGACCTGCCGGAGGTCGAGATCCGGCGCAGCGCCCGCCGACGACGGACGGTGAGCGCGCGCCGCGAGGGCGACAAGGTGGTCGTGCTGATGCCGACCGGGCTGTCGAAGAGGGCCGAGGCCGACCTGGTCGCGGAGATGCTCGGAAAGCTCGAGCGCGCCGACCGCCGTGCCGCGGCGCGGGCCGAACGCAGCGACGTCGAGCTGACCGAGCGGTGCGCTCGACTGTCCGCGCGGTGGCTGGGCGGCGCCGCGGCCCCGGTCTCGGTGCGCTGGGTGCCGTCGATGAAGACCCGGTGGGCGTCGTGCACGCCCACCGACGGCACCATCCGGGTCAGCGAGTTGCTGCGGACGGTGCCGTCGTACGTCCTGGACTATGTGCTGGTCCACGAACTGGTACACCTGTACGTGGCGGGCGGGCACAACGACCGGTTCTGGAGCGAGGTGCGCCGCTACCCGCGTACGGAGCGCGCGATGGGCTACCTGGAGGCGTACGCCGTCGTCACCCGGCAGCCGGGTCTGGTGGACGTTGTCGACGACTGCGCAGCCGCCGACGACATCGCGAGCCCTACAGGTTAGGAGTCGCCCTCGGTATCGGTGGTGCCGGTGCCGCTCTCACGGTTCTTCTCTTCCCGCTCACGGGCCTCGGTCTGCTCGAGCTGCGCGATAGGGTCGTGGAAGGTGCCCGAGTCGCCGCCGAGGATCCGGTCGACGAACGCGGCGGGGTTGTCGAGGTCCGAGGAGTCGGGCAACAGGTCCGGGTGCGCCCACACGCCGTCGCGGGCGTCGACGCCGGTGTCGGCAGTGAGTCGACGCCACAGCTGCGCGGCCTCGCGCACCTTGCGGGGCCGCAGTTCGAGTCCGACCAGGGTTGCGAACGTCTGCTCGGCCGGCCCGCCGGTGGCGCGGCGACGGCGCAGGGTCTCGGTGAGGGCGGCGACGCCGGGGAGCCGTTCCCCGAGAGCCTCGGTGACGACGGTCTCCACCCAGCCCTCGACCAGCGCGAGCAGCGTCTCGAGACGTTCGAGTGCCTGCTTCTGCTCGGGCGTGGTCTGCGGCTCGAAGGCGCCCTGTTGCAGGATCTTCTCGATCTGCGACGGGTCGGTCAGCGCGGACGGGTCGAGGCCCTGTGCGGCCTCCTCGATCGCGGAGAAGTCCATCTTGATGCCGCGCGCGTAGTCCTCGACGGTGGCGAGCAGACGCTGCCGCAGCCACGGCACGTGCGCGTAGAGGCGCTGGTAGGCGGCCTCGCGGGCGGCGATGAAGACGAGCACCTCGCGGTGCGGCTGCTCGAGACCCTCGCTGAACGCCTCGATCGCGGCGGGTAGCAGCGCGCCGGTCCCTGCGGGGCCGAGGGGCAACCCGATGTCCGTGGAGGTGAGAACCTCCTTCGACAGCTGGCCCAGTGCCTGACCGAGCTGCGAGCCGAACGTGAGTCCGCCCATCTGGGTGAGCATCCCGGCCATCGGGCCGATCATGTTGCGGGCTTCCTCGGGCAGGCCCTGGACCCACATGCCGGAGACCTGCTCGGCGACGGGGTCGCACAGGCGCTTCCACGTGTCGAGGGTGCCGTCGAGCCAGTCGTTGGGCGTCCATGCGACGGTCCGGGTGGCGCCGGCCGGCAGCGTCGTGGCGCCGTCCAGCCAGAGCTCGGCGAGGCGGGAGGCGTCGGCGACGGCCGACGCGGTGCCCTCCGTGATGGGGGTGATCGTGCCCATCTGCTGGCGCGCGAGGTTCTTCGCGATGTCGTAGTTGACGGGACCGGCCTGGCCGGTGCCCATCGCGCTGCCCATGCCGCTGAGCATCTGGCCGAACTGGCTGAGCATCTGGCCGAGCGCGGCCGGATCGAAACCACCACCGCCGGGTCCGCCGGCGGCGCCGAAGGCGCTCGGATCGAAGCCGAACGGCATCCCTCCCGGTCCACCCTGACCCCCGCCTTGTTCGCGGCCCGTCGGATCCTTCTTGTGGTCCGGGTCGTCGTCGGAGTTGGAGAAGCCAAAGGGCAGATCGCTCATAGTTCAACGGTACAAGGCGCGACCGCGCATGGCCCGTACGGAGATCACGCTCACGGCGAACACCGCCGAGGGTTCCGAGGGTCGTCACCGCAGGCGCTCTATCCTGGGCCTGGTGAACCGACGGATCGTAACCCTGCTGGCAGCGTTGACCCCGGTTGTGGCGCTGGGAGTCCTCGGGACGACGGTGAAGGTGCCGTTCGTCGCGCTCGGTCCCGGCCCGACGTTCAACACGCTCGGCGAGGTGGACGACGAACCGGTGGTCGACATCGAGGGCACCGCGGTGGACCCCACCAGCGGAAACCTCAACATGACGACGGTCGCGGTGCGCGACAAGCTCACGTTGTTCGACGCGCTCGGCCTGTGGGCGAGCGGACGTCAGGGGCTGGTGCCGCGTGAGGAGGTGTACCCGCCGCAGAAGTCGAAGGACGAGGTGCAGGAGGAGAACGCCGCGCAGTTCGCCAACTCCGAGAACGCCGCCGAACTGGCGGCGCTGCGGTACCTGAACCTGCCGGTCGCGGTGGAGATCGGGACGGTCGGCCCGAACGGGCCGGCCGCCGGTGTGCTGCGTGAGGGCGACGTGGTGCTGCGCGTCGGCGCTACCCCGGTCGACACCGTGCAGGGACTGCAGGACGCGGTCGGCGCCGCCGGGGCCGGAACCACCGTCGACATCACGTACGTGCGCGACGGAGTGGAGACCACGACGCCGGTAACGCTCGGGTCCAAGCCGCAGGCCGACGGAGCTTCCGCCGAGGACGCGAACCGCGGCTATCTCGGCGTCGGTGCCAAGGAGGTGCCGAACGTGCCGTTCACGATCGACTTCAACCTCGCCGACATCGGTGGCCCCTCGGCCGGTCTGATGTTCAGCCTCGCCGTCGTCGACAAGCTCAGCCCCGGCGAACTCAACGGCGGCAAGTTCGTCGCCGGTACCGGCACGATCGACCCCGACGGCGACGTGGGACCGATCGGCGGCATCCCGTACAAGCTGACCGCGGCCGAGGAGGCGGGCGCGACGACGTTCCTGGTCCCCGCCAAGAACTGCGACGAGGCTCTCGCGAACAAGCCGGACGGGCTGACGCTGGTGAAGGTCGAGACCCTGAGCGGTGCCATCGACGCCCTCGCCGCGATCAACACCGGCGGCACCGCCCCGAGCTGCTGAGTGGCCCGGCGGCGCGGCTCGGGCGGCCTGGACTGTCCAGCCCGTTCAGGCCGCTCGATCCTCGTTAATCCTCGGTGGCGTCGAGCGTCGCGTACAGCGCGCCGACCAGGTTCGGTGCCAGGTTGTCGTAGGTGAGCAGCTCGATGCCCTCGTACGGGTCGCTGTCCTCGTCCGGGCGCATCTGGAGCAGCGCCAGCGACGGACCGTCGCGCAGGACAGCGGCGATCAGCCGGGCCTCGCGGCGCTCCGGATGGGATTCGGCGGCTGCCCGCGCGGCCGCGTCGGCGGCGTGCCGGTCGGCGAGTAGCGGCGTGAGCGCATCGTCGAGGTCGGACTCGGCGTCGGGCGGTAGGACGATGATCTCCTGCACGAGGGCGCAGCCGACCACCTCCGACGGCCAGCTGGTCGTGGCGAGGAACTCGTCGAGTGCGGGGGAGCCGCCTTCGACGTCGTCGGGCAGGGCGGCCTGCTCGATGGGCGTCAGTTCGGCGCCGTCGGCGAGCTGATCGAGCAGCGCGGGCTCGGCCGCGGCGACCAGTGCGGTGGGGACGATAGCGAACATCGTGGGCGGCTGACCCCAGCCGCCGGCGTCGACGAACTCCACCACTTCCTGCACACATCGGCTCAAAGACTCGCTGGACAGGCTCACATTCGCGCCGTTCCCGGGGAAGTGATCCCCGTAGAACCCGCCATCGCTATCGATCACGTCCTTATCCTTGCACCATGGCGTAACGGAGGCGCGGCTCGGTCGCTGGCGCGACATGGCCGGTCGGTTACGTAGAGTGGGACGAAACGGTCACTCCCAGGTGACGCTGGACGGTGCCATTGGCTGCGGCGCGAAGGCGTCGCCGGATTGTTGGGAGAGTGGCAAGTGGGCATGCGGCCCCCCGCCGGTTTACCTTCGTTGTCGAAACGCACACGTGTGCTGCTGGTTCTGGCGTTGGTCGCCGCAGCACTGTTGCTGGTCGGCCCTCGATTCATCGACATCTATACCGACTGGCTGTGGTTCGGTGAGGTCGACTTCCGGACTGTGTTCAGCAAGGTACTGATCACCCGGATCGCGTTGTTCCTGATCGTCGGGCTGGTCGTCGGCGCGATCGTGTGGCTGGCGTTGCTGCTGGCCTACCGGTCCCGGCCGATGTTCCTGCCCTCGCCGGGCGCGAACGATCCCGTGGCGCGGTACCGCACTGCGGTGATGACCCGCCAGAAGCTGTTCGGGATCGGCATTCCGGTCGTGATCGGCCTGTTCGCGGGTCTGGTCGGGCAGGCGAGCTGGTCGACCGTGCAGATGTTCTTCAACGGCTCCTCGTTCGGGATCACCGACCCGCAGTTCGGCAAGGACATCGGCTTCTACGCGTTCGACCTGCCGTTCTACCAGTTCGTCCTGAACTGGTTGTTCGTTGCGGTGGTCATCGCGTTCTTCGCGAGCCTGGTGACGCACTACATCTTCGGCGGGCTGCGGCTCAGCGGCCGTCAGGGCGCGCTGACGCGGTCGGCGCGGGTGCAGTTGGCGGTCCTCGCGGGCACCTTCGTGCTGCTCAAAGCGGTGTCGTACTGGTTCGACCGGTACGCGCTGCTCTCCAGTAGTCGTAAGGAGCCCACGTTCACCGGTGCCGGTTACACCGACATCAACGCGGTCCTGCCGGCCAAACTGATCCTGATGGCGATCGCGATCATCTGTGCCATCGCGTTCTTCGCGGCGATCTTCCTGCGCGACCTGCGCATCCCGGCGATGGCAGTGGTGTTGCTGGTGTTCTCGTCGATCCTGGTCGGTGCGGTGTACCCGCTGATCGTCGAGCAGTTCTCGGTCAAGCCGAACGCGGCCGACAAGGAACGCGCGTACATCGAACGGAACATCGCGGCCACCCGGCAGGCGTACGGGATCACCGACGAGACCGTCGAATACGTGCCCTACCCGGGCTCGACGAAGAAGCAGCCCAAGGACGTGCCGGCGGACGTCACGACGATCGCGAACACGCGTCTGCTCGACCCCAACGTCCTCTCGCCCACGTTCACCGCGCAGCAGCAGTTGAAGAACTTCTACGGATTCCCGAAGTCCCTCAACATCGACCGCTATGAGATGAACGGTGAGCTGCGTGACTTCGTGGTCGCGGCGCGTGAGCTGTCCCCGTCGAGCCTGCAGGGCAACCAGACGGACTGGATCAACAAGCACACCGTCTACACGCACGGCAACGGCTTCGTCGCGGCCTACGCCAACCAGGTGACGGCGGTCAGCGGCGACACCCAGAACAACACCGGCGGCTACCCGATCTACAGCGTCAGCGACCTGGAGACCAAGCCGGCGGACCCGGCGCTCGAGGTCGAGAACCCGCGCACCTACTACGGCCCGGTCATCGCGTCGTCGGATGCGGACTACGCGATCGTCGGTGGCGCGCCCGGCAGCGCGCCGCGCGAATACGACACCGACTCGCAGAAGTACACCTACACCGGTGAGGGCGGCGTCGGGATCGGTAACTGGTTCAACCGGCTTGCCTTCGCTGCCAAGTACACCGAGCGCAACATCCTGTTCTCCGGTGCCATCGGGTCGGATTCGAAGATCATCTACAACCGCGACCCGGCGGAGCGCGTCAACAAGGTGGCGCCGTGGCTCACCACGGACGGCACCGTGTACCCGGCCGTGGTGAACGGGCGCATGCAGTGGATCGTCGACGGGTACACCACGCTCGACAACTACCCGTACGCGCAGCGTTCGTCGCTCGAGGGATTGGTGCAGGACAGCACCAACCAGGCAACGGGACGGATGCTGCCGAAGAAGGAGGTCTCGTACATCCGGAACTCGGTGAAGGCGACCGTCGACGCGTACGACGGCACCGTCACGCTGTACCAGGTGGACGACCAGGACCCGGTGCTCAAGGCGTGGATGGGGGTGTTCCCGGACTCGGTGCAGCCCAAGTCCGCGGTCACCGACGACCTGCGTGCGCACTTCCGCTACCCCGAGGATCTGTTCAAGGTCCAGCGCGAGATGCTCGCGAAGTACCACGTGGACGATCCGGGCGAGTTCTTCAGTAACAACGCGTTCTGGTCGGTGCCCAGTGATCCGACGGTGGATACCGACAAGAACCAGCCGCCGTACTACGTGCTGTCCGGCAACCCGGATACCGCGAAGCCGCAGTTCGTGCTGACCAGCCCGATGGTGGGCTACCAGCGTGAGTTGCTGTCCGCCTATATCTCGGTGCAGTCGGACCCGGAGAACTACGGCAAGTTCCGGGTGTTGCAGTTGCCGACGAACACCCAGACACAGGGCCCACAGCAGGCGCAGTCGGCGATGACGTCGGATCCGCGAGTGGCGAGCGAACTGTCGTTGCTCAAGCAGTCCAACAAGCTCATCTACGGCAACCTGCTGACGCTGCCGATCGCGGACGGCGGCATCCTGTACGTCGAACCGCTGTACACGCAGCGCAACTCGGCCAATGCCTTCCCGCAGTTGGCGCGCGTCCTGGTCAGTTTCACCGACACGACGGGCATCCGGGTCGGCTACGCGCCGACGCTGGCGGAGGCCCTGGATCAGGTGTTCGGCTCCGGGACCGGGAACGTGGCCACGGCGCCGAGCGGCGAACAGGGTCCGTCCCAGCCGGAACAGAACGGGCAGACTGCCCCGACCACGCCGACGCCGGCACCGCCGCAGGGCGGCCAGGCCCCGAACAAGGAGGCCGCGGTCGCGGAACTGGATGCGGCGCTGAAGAATCTGCAGACTGCGCAGCAGGGCGGCGACTTCAAGGCCTACGGTGACGCGCTCGACCGGCTGCAGAAGGCTGTTCAGGACTACCAGACGGCCAGTCGCTGATCGGTAGATCCCGACCCGAGACGAGCTGAAGGGACCCTTCGTGCGCTGCGAGCGCGCGAAGGGTCCCTTCAGCTTGCGGGCCTAGTTGGTGAGCGCGGCCTTCACGTCGGCGATGGTGCTGCCGTGCTGATCGAGGAGCTGCTGGAACTGGTCGGCGTAGCCGTGCTGGGCGGCGGTGTCGCCGGCGACCTGCAGGGCCTGGTCCACGTATCCGGCGGCGGCGACGCGCCACTCCGCGTGCACCTGGCCGACGACGGCGGGGGCCGGGACGGGCTCGGCGATCGGTGCGGGTGCGGGTGCCGGAGCGGGCTCGGGGGCGGCCTCGGTCAGGTACTGGCCGCAGGTGGGCCAGGCGCCGGGGCCCTGCGAGGCGAGGGTGTTCTCGGCGACGCGGATCTGCTCTTCCTTGGACGCGTTGTGCGGTGAGCCGGTGCCGCCGTTGGCGGTCCAGGTGCTCTGCGAGAACTGCAGGCCGCCGGAGTAGCCGTTGCCGGTGTGGATGGCCCAGTTGCCGCCGCTCTCGCACTGCGCGACGCCGTCCCAGTTGTGGGTGGCGGCGGAGGCGGTGCCGGTCGACAGGCCGAACGGGACGGCGACGAGGGCGCCGGTCATGGCGGCCCAGCCGAGGGCGCGCTTACTGAAGCTGACGTTGGTCATGCGGGGTGGATCCTCTCCTGCGCCGACGCGAGCGGCCTGCGGGCGACGTGGTCGTCTTCCCGGGCGTGCGATCTTTCGCGTCCCTGCCCCTCGAAGGGTTTGGTTGTGTCCGATCCCGCGGGGGCAGAGCTGGCAGCGGCGGGTCGGTCCTCCACTCGAACATCACGAGCTGATCACGAACGTACGTCAGTGATCCGCGGCCGGTCACCTCGATGAAACGGGCCGGTCGACCCGTTTCCCGGCCGGCGGTCGGCGCGTTTCCGCAGGTCGTGACGGCCCGTTGCCGTATCGCGGCCGGAGCGTTACATGCGCGTTATGTGAGATGGATTACCGGGTTTTCGTGAACTGCGTCACGACCGCGGGTGCAATCTCGGATTGCCGGACACTCGATTCGGTCCTGCCGCAGGCGATTTGCCTTCCGTTCCCCGGCTCGTGTAACTTCGTTCATGCAACGCGGGGTGGAGCAGCTCGGTAGCTCGCTGGGCTCATAACCCAGAGGTCGCAGGTTCAAATCCTGTCCCCGCTACCAATGGAGAACCCCCGTCCGGATTCTGGACGGGGGTTCTTCGCTTTTGTGTGTCCCGGAGTGTTACTCGGGCTCGACTTCCATCTCGATCAGCACCCGGCGCAGAAGCTTGCCGGTGGCGTTGCGGGGCAGCTCCTCGATGAAGATGACGTCGCGCGGCACCTTGTAGCGGGCGAGGTTCGACTTCACGTGCGTGCGGATCTCGCTCGCGTCCCGCGCCGACGACGCCGCGGGCACGACGAATGCGCGTAGGCGGTGGCCGAACTCGTCGTCCTCGACGCCGATCACCGCGGCCTCGAGGACGTCGGGGCGTTCGGTGATGAGGTTCTCCACCTCGAGCGGGTACACGTTCTCGCCGCCGGAGACGATCATGTCGTCGTCGCGGCCGTCGACGAACAGCAGGCCGTCGCGGTCGAAGTGCCCGACGTCTCCGGTGGAGAGCATGCCGTCGATGCGCTGCTTGTCGCGGCCGTCGGTGTAGCCCTCGAAGCTCAGTCCGCTCTTGGCGAAGATGCGGCCGACGACGTCGGGTTCGGTGATCTTGTTGCCGTCGTCGTCGATCAGCGCGATGTGGCAGGTGGCCGGCACGCGTCCGGCGGTGCCGGGGGCGCGCTCGAGGTCGTCGGGGGTGGCGATGGTGACGGCGGCGACCTCGGTGGAGCCGTAGAAGTTGTAGAGCACCTTCCCGAACGCCTGCTGGGTGCGGATGGACAGGTCGGGGGCGATGGCCGAACCGGCCGCGAAGATCACCTTCAGCGAGGAGGTGTCGTACTTCGAGAGCACCTCGGGGCCGAGGTCGATGATCCGCTGCAGCATGGTCGGTACCAGCACCATGGTGTCGGCGTGGTGTTCGGCGAGTAGGTGGACGGTGGTCTCGGGGTCGAAGCGACGCTGCATGACGACGGTGTTCTCGAGTGCCAGGCCCAGGCCCAGCTGCGAGATGCCGGTGCCGTGGAATGCGGGCGCGGTCATCAGCATGGTCTGCTTGGGGCGCAACGGGATTCGATCGAGGAACTGTGCGGTGACGAACGGTGACGTGCGCCCGCGGGGCGCGCCCTTGGGGGTGCCAGTTGTTCCGCTGGTGAGCAGGATGAAGACGCCGTGGTCCTTCGGCGCGGGCACCGGTTCGGTGGACTGCCCGGCGATGAGGGCGTCGAGGGTGCGCGGCGGTGTCTCGGCCGGGGGAGTGGGCGGCGCCTGGTCCACCCACGACAGGAATGGGGTGACGTCGGAGGGCAGCGCGTCGGCGATGTCGGCGAACTCGCTGTCGAAGACGAAGTGGTGCACGCCCTCCCTCGCCGCGACGTCGACCAGTTGGGGGCGGGCGAAGCCGGTGTTCATCATGACCAGACGCACCCCGCTCTTCGCGGCGGCGAGCATCGTGAGGATGAGGCCGCGGTGGTTGCGGCACATGGCGCCGACGCAGGAGCCGACGCCGATGCCCTCGGCCTGCCATGCCCGAACCAGCGCGTTGGACTGTTCCTCGAGTTGCCGGTACGTGAGTGGACCGCGTTCGTCGATGATCGCGACGCGACCGTGGCCGTGGGCGGCGCGGGCGTGGACGGATCCCGCGAACGGCCCGTACTTGCTGACGGCCAACAGCACTCCGACGCCCTCGTCGACGCGTGGGAACGGGATGAGGCCGGAGCGCGCCATCACCCGCACCGCGCTGAGTGTGTCGGTGATCTTCGTCAGTGCGTCCTGCATGGTTACCCCCAAAGAGCGACGTCGGTCTACCTGCGGGCAGCCCCAGCCTAATGGTGATGCACCTCACAGTGGGGTGATTGGTCCGGTGCGCTGCTCCCGACGTGTGTACTAGCCGCTGTAGTAGGCGCTAATCTCTCGGGGTGAATTCCCGGACCGATGCTGTCGCGCGCACGCGCGGCATGTTCGTCGGATCGGCGTCCGGCGCGGTCAGTATCGCCGCGCACGGACTCGGCGGCGGGGTCGCCGTCCCCAGTGAGCAGGCAGTGGTGCTACTCCTGGCCGGCAGCGCCGTGGTGGGTGCGATCACCGCGTCGGCACGAACCGTGGGGCATCCGTTGCTGTTCCTCGGTGCTGTGCTCGCGGCCGGTCAGGGCATCGGGCACCTCACGCTCACTCTGGCATCCGACCACGGTCACGGTCTGCACCTGACGCCGCAGATGCTCGCCGCGCACGCGGCGGCCACGGTGGTCGGCGCGATGCTGATCCGGGCCGCCGAGCGCGCGCTGCTGGGCGTGATCACGTCGGTGCTGCGCATCGTCGTCGCGGTGCTGTCGGCGCCGCCCGTCCCGGACGTCCGACGGTGGACGCCCACCGTCGTCCGTCGTCTCGACCCCACGATCGGTTGGATCACCCGGTCGGCCGGCGGCACACGGGGACCTCCGGCTCTTTCCCGGTAGCCGCCGCGCGCACCCTCGCGTGCCCGCGTCGGCTCTCACCTTCACCGCTGTCCACGCCCGGTCACCTCTCGTGCCGGGCGTGCTCGGCGTGTCTTTCTCGGCGCCACCTCCGGAGACCCGCGTGAACCGCGTGGTCCGCGTGCGCCGAACCGAAACCTCTTCAGGGAAAGAGCCTTTGTGATGAATGCTCCCGAGAGCGTGGGGATCACCCCTGCGCATCTTCCGAACGATCCGTCCGCCGAGTCCGACTCGAAGGACTCGTCGCCGCCGGGTGCGCTGCGCCGGCTGGTCCTGCGGCTGCACTTCTACGCCGGCATCCTGGTGGCGCCGTTCCTGATCGTCGCCGCCGTCAGCGGTGGTCTGTACGCCGTCGCTCCCACTCTCGAGCAGTTCGTCTACCGCGACTACCTGCACGTCGAGACGACCGGACCGGCCGCACCGGTCAGCGACCAAGTCGAGGCGGCCCGGGCGCAGCGGCCCGATCTGGCGGTGTCGGCGGTCCGCCCGGCCGTCGAGTCAGGGGACACCACCCGGGTGTTGTTCACCGATCCCACGCTGGGCGAGTCGGAGCGGCTGGCGGTCTTCGTCGATCCGGTCACCGCGCGGCCGGTCGGCGAACTCGTCGTCTACGGCAGCAGTAGCGCCCTGCCGATGCGGACGTGGATCTCGCAGCTGCACCGGAACCTGCACCTCGGTGAGCCGGGTCGCATCTACAGCGAACTGGCGGCGTCGTGGCTGTGGGTGATCGCCCTCGGCGGGGTCTACCTGTGGGTGCGGCGGTACCGGACGGTGCGGGCGCGAGCCGGCGCGGCCACACCCCGGCTGTGGACGGTGAAACACGGTGCACGCGGCCGCAATCGCGCACTCGGCTGGCACGGCGCGATCGGGTTGTGGATCGCGGTGGGCCTGGTGTTCCTGTCCGCGACCGGTCTGACCTGGTCGAAGTACGCCGGTGAGCACGTCACCGACCTGCGCACCTCGCTCGGCTGGACCACTCCGTCGGTGTCGAAGAAGCTGGGCGCCACCGACACTGCGCCGGCAGGTGGGCACGACGGCCATGGCGGGCACGAGGCTCCCGCTGCGGGGACCGGCATGCTGGACAACAACGTCGGACGGCTCGACGACGTGCTCGCGGTCGCCGCGGGCGCGGGCGTGACGGGCGCGGTGGAGGCGTCCATCCCGTCCGCGCCGGACACCGCGTTCACCGTCGCGCAGACGCGGCAGCCGTGGCAGTTCGCCACCGACGTGGTGGCCGTCGACGGTGCCACCGGCCAGATCACCGACACCTCCCGGTTCGCCGACTGGCCCTTGGCCGCGAAGCTCACCTTCTGGGGCATCGGGGTGCACATGGGCATCCTGTTCGGGCTGCTGAATCAGATCGTGCTGGTGGCGTTGGCGGCGGCGCTGCTCGTGATGATCGTGCTCGGGTACACGATGTGGTGGCGGCGCCGACCGACGCGAGGTGCGCAGCGGTGGGGTCGGCCGCCGACCCGTGGCGCCGTCCGCGGCCTGCATCCGGCCGCCGCGGCCGCGCTGGTGGCGTGCACCGTACTCGTCGGATGGTTCGTGCCGCTGCTGGGGCTGAGCCTGATCGGATTCGTGGCCGTCGATATCGTCGTCGGCGTGTTTCAACGCAGACGAGCATCGACCGGCGTGACCGAATGAGCGAGGATCTGTCGCTGCTGCGGCGTGAGTTGTCCATGATCGAGGCGCGGGTCGCGCGCGAGGTCGATCCGCGCGGGCGCGGACCGTTCATCGCGGCCGCCGTGATGATCCTGCTGATTGCGCTCGCCGCGCCGCAGGTCGACGGATTGCGGGCGTGGAACGTGCTCGCCGGCGGGCATGACGAGGTCGCGGCGCTGGCTCGGCTGTTCACCTGGTTCGTGGTGGTGTTCGGGATCGGGGTGTCCGCGCTGGCGGCGTGGACCCGTCGCTGGGTCTTCGCGTGGGTCGCGATGGCCGGCGTGACGGTCGGGACCGCCCTGGGGGTGTTGATGTACTGGTCGCAGCACAGCGTCCGCGACGCCCACACCGGCAGCCTCGGCTACGGCCTGCTCGTCGAGTGGGCAGCGATGGCGGTGCTGGCGGTGCTGTGGATTCCGGTGGTGGCCGGACGGAGCAACCTGCTGGAGCGGTGAGTGAAAAGCGCGGACCCCGTCGCCGTCGGGCGGCGGGGTCCGCGCTTTCGTTGTGCCGGAACCACTCCTGATCGGACCTCGAGCTGGGACACTGCAGCTGCGGACCCGGCGTCGGAAGGCGAGGTGATCGGTGATGGAAATCGGTCGGATGGTGTGGCCATCGGTGCGGCTCGACGAGGTGGTCGAGCGGGTGGCGCGGGTGGAGGCCGACGGGCTGGCGGCGGCGTGGGTGCCGCAGATCTTCGGGTGGGATGCGCTGACCGTCCTGGCGCTGGCGGGGGAACGGACATCGTCGATCCGGTTGGGGACCGCGGTACTGCCCACGCATCCGACGCATCCGCTGCTGCTGGCCGCGTCGGCGCTGACGACGCAGGCCGCGGTCGGTGGGCGGCTGCAGCTCGGCCTCGGGGTCTCGCACCGCTTCATCGTCGAGGACGTGTGGGGTTTGAGCTTCGAGCGTCCGGTGCAGTGGGCACGCGACTATCTGGCGGCGCTGATCCCGTCACTGCGCGGGGAACGGACGCAGTTCGACGGTGTCCGGCTCCGGGCCGAGTTGCCGCGCCCGCTGGACACTTTCGACACTCCGGCGCCGCCGGTGTTGCTCGCGGCGCTCGGCCCGGCGATGCTGCGACTGGCCGGCGAACACGCCGACGGGACGGTGACGCTGATGACCGGGATCCGCACCGTGGCCGAGCACATCGTGCCGACCATCAGCGTGGCCGCGGCCGCCGCGGGCCGACCCGCGCCGCGGATCGTGGTGGGCCTGCCGATCTGCGTGACGGCCGACGTCGATGCGGCGCGGCAGCGGTGCCGGGAGGAGTTCGCCGCCTACACGAACACCCCGTCGTACCGGGCGATGCTCGACAAGGAGGGCGCCGCTGATCCGGCCGACGTCGCGCTGATCGGTTCGCGCGGTGAGGTTTCCGATCGGTTGCGTGCCTTCCACGACGCCGGGGCGACCGAGTTCATGGCGTGGGTCTTCGGGGACGACAACGAACAGGCGGAAACAGGGTCGTGTCTACGGGAGTACGTCGGCGCGTAGGGCCGGATCGACTGCGCACGGCTCGTGCCCTCGGTATGTTCCGATGATCCGTGATCACCCCGACTGTGTCTGTCTGAAAGGAACTCTCGCATGATCGTCAATCTTCTGACCGGTTCGGTGGGCTCGATGGAGTCCTTCATGGGCTTCACGTACATGGGGTCCGCGCTGTTCGGGACCGAGGGGTCGTAACTCCCGCCCGAACGGCAGAAATCCCCCGCCGCCCAGGCGGCGGGGGATCGAAACACCAACCGGGCGTGGCTACTCCGACTCGGCCGATCTGCTGCCGGCCGGCTCAGGGCGGGGCGACTGCGTGCCCGCGATGGCCGCGAGTTTCTTGCTCAGGTCCGCACCGACCTTCGTTATGTACGGTTCGTCGACGATCTGGATGTGGTCGCAGTCGACGTGGACGATCTCGAGGTTCTGCACGGCCTCGCCCCAGCCGCCGTCGGGTCGCCGCGTCCGGAAGGCGGGCTCGAGTGCGATCTGGTCGTCGAGATAGGTGTTGGCCATGTAGAGCACCACGTCGCCGTCGTAGGTTTCGAAGTCGGTGCTGGGAACGGCCCGGTTGTCGAGCCACGACGTGCGCTGGTGTTCGATGATGCCGCTGGGGATCGTGGTGCCGCTCAGCTTGAGCAGGTCCATGAGGATCCCGATCTGTTCCTCGTCGCTGCCGGCGGCGGCCAGCTTGTCGTAGGGCAACGGCGCGTCGAGGTTGTAGGTCTTCTTCGCGAACGCGGCGTAGCGCTGCCAGCGGGCCCGGATCTCGTCGGGAGTGTTCTCGACCTTCTCGCCGGGCATGACGGTGTCGATCAGTCCGACGATCCGCACGTCGGCGCCATCCTGTCGAAGCTGTTTCGCCACGGCATACGCCAGTGCTCCGCCGAAGGACCAGCCGTACAGCACGTACGGGCCGTCGCCCTGCATCTGCCTGAGGAGTGGCGCATACACCTTGGCGCGCTCCTCGAGCGGGCCCTCGACCCGCTCCAGGCCGAACATCGGGGTGTCCGCGGGTAGACGCTTGAGCAGCGGCTCGTACGCCACCGTCGAACCACCCGCCGGATGGAACACGAACACCGGCACCGCATCCGAACCCTCGGCGCGAGGACGCAGCGTGCGCACCAGACCGTCGATCTTCAGACCGTCCTCGAGATGCTGACGCACCGTCTCGGCCAAGTGCTCGATGGTCTCGGCGTCGAGGACGTCGTCGACGGTGATCTCGCCACCGGACCGCTCGCTCAGACGGGCCGCCAACTTCTCGGCAGACTCGTCGTCCAGGATCGGCAACGTCGCGAAGATGCTCTTCGCCGACTTGCCCGTCACCACCGCCCACGACGCGAACGTCAGACGCTCGGCCGCATCACGCGGCGGCACATCGACATCGCCGGACCCGGCAGGCGCCTCGATTACCGCGGCCTCGGGAACCTCCGGCGCTTCAGCTTCGGTCGTGTCGCCCTCGGTTGCGGCAGCCTCGCGCTCGGCCTGCTGCTGCGCGGCCAGGGCCGCGACCTCCTCGCGGTTCTCGACCGCGTAGTGCAGGTACTTCGCGACGTCCTGCATGCTCGCGTCCTTCACGGCCGCCAGCTGCAACTGCGGAATGTCGAACTCGTACTCGACCCGGTTCTTGATCCGCACCGCCATCAGCGAGTCCAGACCCAGCTCGACCAGCGGAATCTCCGCAGGCAGATCCTCCGGCGCGTAACCCATCGACTCCGCGACGATGATCGTCAACCGATCCTCGAGGGACTGCGAGCTGCTGGGATCCCACCGGTCACCGAACGTCTCGACAACCTCGGGAAGCTCCTCCGTCGGCGAACTGGATTGCGGCGTAGCCGGTTCGGTGACGATCGGTGCCCTTACCACCTCGCCCGATGCGATGACGGCCTCGAACAGCAGGGCAAACCCTGCTGCGTTGGTACGGAATTCGGCGCTCGTGCCCGGCCGGCAGTGCACCTGTACCGAGGCCCCGCCCAGGTGTGGTGACAGGGTCGCGGTGACAGTCCCTGCGGTCGGCAGGTCGCCGTGCGTATGTGCGGCAGCGAGAGTCGCTGCCGGGAACAGTTCGCTGGCCACATCCGTGACGAGTGCGTCGAAGTCGGAGAACGCCGACACCGGTACCTCCCACGCGTACCGCCCGTCGGCCAGCGCGACCCGTGCGCCGATGTTCGTTATCTGTCCTTCAGTCATGCGGATTCCCCCTCCTCGTGACGCCCATACCCCGGACGGGGTCTTGCGTCTACCCAGCCGTGTACCCCACCGATTCCGTAACGCGCCCCCAGCGCCGGATCGGAACGGGTGGATCATGACATGCCGAGTGCAGCTCCGGAGCCGGTACGCGGATTCGGTCGTGGACATCCGGCGCACACGGGTCACAATGAGTATGTGAAGGTCGAGATCCTGTATGTCGATGCGTGCCCGAACTCGCGGGAGGCGGGCGAGCGCGTCCTGGCGGCGCTGGCCAGCGTGGGCCGGGCGGACGTGGAGATCGAGTACCGAGTGCTGGCCACGAGCGCGGAGGCCGCGGCATCGCAGTTCGCGGGTTCTCCGACGATCCTGGTCGACGGGGTGGATCCGTTCCCGGCGGAGAGTGTCGCGGACCTGGCGTGCCGGGTGTACCGGATCGAGTCCGGGCTCGCGGGTGTGCCGACGGTGGCGCAGTTGGCCGAGGTGTTCCGCGGCCGTTGACGGGCCGGCGGGGGCCGTCGCCGATTCCTCGACTCGGCAGCGGGGATCAGCCTGTGCGGTGAACCGTCGTGTTAGCCTGCGGCGGGGAGGCCAAGGGGAGATATGCCTGATTCGTTGTACAGCTCAGCCCGCGACAGCCGCCGTCCGAATCTGCGCCGCCGACTACGGCGACTGAAGGTTCCGCTGCTTTTCGTCTCACTGTCGGTGCTGCCCGGACTCGTCTCGTTCCGTGTCTACGGAACGATTCTCGACGCTGCCGTGGTGACAATCCTGACGGCGCTGAGCATCAGCGCGGCGGCGTTCCTCTTCCGTCCACGGTGAATGCAACCGTGCCCCCGCCGATCTGGGATCGGCGGGGGCACCGTTGCGGTTGAGAGTTGTTCTCGCGCAGACTACTTGAGCTCGGCCGAGCTCTTGCCGAGCAGTCGTCGGGCGATGATGAGCTGCTGGATCTGCTGGGTGCCCTCGAAGATGTCGAGGATCTTATTCCACCACCATCGCTACCTGCGCGAACCTATTTTCGCAGTTCATGGCGCTAGTAACCTTCGGCATTCTCGCCATTTTCGGAGCGCTTTTGGGTCTACTGCGGGACCAGTGCGGGACCGACGCGTGTACAGTCAGCGCTACAACAACAAAGAGAGACCCCGGCGACTGCGCTAACAGTCCCGGGGCATGGTCCGACTATGTAGGAGTCGAACGTGTCAAAGCATACCTATCTCAAGAACGAGATCAAGCGAGACCTACGTCTCGCTGAAGAGCTCGCCGCTACCCCGTGCGCAGCCCCCAACGTCGAGCCGTTCGTGAAGGTTCCCGTGGCCGTACTCGAGGCCGGACTGACCCCGCAGGCGTTCAAGCTGTACGCGGCAATCCGCCGGCACGCGGATAACGAGACCCTCGAAACCTACGTGGGGCGCGAGCGGCTGGCCGAATACCTGGGCATGACGAAGGTTGCCAGCATCGACCGGTACACCCGCGAACTCGTCGAAGCCGGACTCATCACCTCCACCGAGCGGTGGAAGTCGAAGCGAGACGGTCGGGACTGGGTCCACAAGAAAGACGCCGATCACACGGTGCGGGGATCGAATCTCTACGCCATCACAGCAGGTCAGAGCGTGTCCCTTTCCGGGGGCCCGGCGGGTCCTTTTCTGGGGACCCAGGTGGCCCCTCGAAAGGGACACGAACTAGACCCCTCTAACCAAACCCCTGTAACCACCTCCGAAAAGACCTCGGTCGGCGGGGCCGCCCGTCCTGCGAAGTCTGTGGATAAGTCGATGTTCGGGGAGAAGACGACGACTGCCCGGCCGCTGCATCCCGAGTGGACGCCGAACAATGCGAACCGGTCGGTGGCGGCTGAGGTCGGCATTGACGTCGAGGTCGCCGCCGAGGCGTTCCGTGCGGAGATGGCCGGCGAGCGACGCAAGGGCTGGGGTGCAGCGTTCTCGGAGTGGCTGCGGTCGAAGCGTTCCGAGGATGCGGTGACGTCAGCTGCGGTCGACGCTGCGGTCGATGCCGTGGCGCAGGCGGTTCGGGCTGCGGCCCCGACCGATGGCATCGAGGTTGAGCAGGTGCGGCCGGGAGCGGCCCCCGAACGGGCCACGGTCGGGTTTTCGCCGGTCGTCGTCGATGGGATCACGTGGGTTGGGCAGCGGCTCGGCAGCCTGTCGGATACCGAGCGTCTGCTGGCGGGTGAGCTACTCGACCGTGGCGTCATGCGCTCAGAGGTGTGGACAACGCTCCAGGACGAACGCAACCGCCCATACGGCGCCCACACCACGACCTGGACGGCGGTGGCGGCATGAGCATCGACGACAAGCTCGAGCAGCTCCTCGCCACCTCCCGCGCACGACTGAGCGCCGAGCTCCACGACCCGCAGCGCGAGAACGCCGCCCACGCCTACGCCCGCAGCCTGTGGGGCCTCGAGGATGACATCCGCGCCCTCGTCAACCAGATCCGCGAAGGAGCTCCGCTGTGAACCGCTTCCGCCTCGACGTCGTCGGCACCTACGTGATTGCCGCACTGGCCTTCGCGCTCTCGTACTCGAATCTGGTCGACCTCGCCGTGCGCGCCGGCTACTCGCCCGCGATGGCGTGGGCGTGGCCGCTCGCTGTCGACGGCCTGGCCGTGGTCGCAACGTCCGCGGTGATGCGACTGTGTGAGGATCGCACCTACGCGTGGATCCTCCTCGGCGCGTCCACCACGGTGTCGGTCGTCGCAGGCGCCGCGGCGCATCTCCTGCCGGCGGGCCCGCTTCCCGGCTGGGCTGGCGCGGCCGTCGCAGTCATCCCGCCGCTCTGCCTGCTCGTCGCCCCGCACCTCGCCGTGCAGCTACGGCGCGAAGCAGCGAGCGACACTGACGCGACCGACGCGGCTGAGCCGACGGATGCCCACGCCGTCGACGCGTCCAACGAGGAGGCGCTCCATGACGCATCGACTGACACCGTTCCGAATCCTGTCGCGGTGATCGCGACTGACGCAGTGACGCTGCAGGGAATCGACGCCGCGGCCGACGCGCCAACCGATGACGCGTCCATGACTACCTCGGTCGACATGCCATGCGTCATCTCGCCTGACCAGCTGCGGCGCACCGTGGCGCATGGCGCGCCAGCAACTGACGCAGCGCTGTTCGACCTGACGCATGACGCGCCAGCGCGCCAGACGCATCGCCCTAGTGTCACCCCGGAGCAGCGCGCCAAAGTGCGCCACCTCGCCGCAACCACAGGCATGTCCGGGTACGAAATCGCTCACGCGGCTGGCACCTCCGCCTCGACGGCGCGGCGGATCATCCTCTCCGCTGGCGGACGTGACGCGTTGCGGGCCGCCGCGAAGCGAAACAATCAGCAACCGACCGGTCTGGTTGAATGCCGAGCATGAAACGGACAATCGCTGCGATCGCTTTATCCGCCGCCGCCGTGCTGGTGCTCGGAGGGTGCTCCAGTTCGGATGACGGCCCATCTGAAGACGAGCTCCGCGCGACAGCCTGCGAGTCATTCGCATCTATCACGCCGGGCTTCTATGAGAGCAGCGATGCGGTTAGCACACTCTCTGACCCAGGTGCGAGCACATCGGACCGGGTGGATGCACTTCGGGCACAGCTCGATCAATCGTCGAGTTCCAACAAGCGGACGCGGCCCTACGACTGCAACGACGCGCGTGACGCGAAGTGGTTCGACGACTTCTATGCATCGGTGGTCGCCGAGCAGCGCGACGGGAAGTAGTCCACCCAGAGCGCCCCGGCCACAAGCCGGGGCGTTTAGCGCTTCAGCACCCGCGCGCTAGCTGCAGCTCCCAAGTGACGAAGTCGAGCGCCTCGCGCACGGCCGGGTCCTCTGGGTCGTAGCCTTCGCCGCTGATCGCAGCAGCCTCGATTGGGTCCATGTCCAGTTCGACGTAACGCACGGCTGGGCGGTTCCTGAAACGACAAAAAGCCCCCAACCATTCGGAAATCCCGAATGGTTGGGGGCCATTGTCATGTCTGCCGTTCAGTCCATTCTAGGGCTGGGTTGCGATGACGATTGGGCTTCCGGTAGCGAACTGTGCGATCAGTTCAGTCTTGCCCGATCCGTTGGTGCGGGCGGATAGGGTTACTAATGGCCCACTGTCTGGGCCGATCTGTACCTTATCCTCTGCAGTCATCGTTCCGGTGAAGGTCGGAGACGCCTTCGGCACCAGCTGTGCCACTTCATTCCAGCCCATTAGGTGTCCTCACCCTTCTGCCACACCTTCATCGTGTTCAGATCGATCCACACGTCCCCGCCGAACTGGTCGGATGGCAGTGGATAGGCTTCCTCGTCACCTTCCCGAGGCTCACCAAACCCTGCGCGCACCAAGCGTTTCGAGCGTTCATATGCGCTGACGGCACGCCACCCTAGCGCGTCGAGGCTGTACTCGCTCTCGTCGACCTCCACCGTGTGGGTGTGATTGAGCGGTGCCTTCTCGGCCAGCCCGGGAACGGTCGGATCCTCTGCAGTGCCACCAAGATCGCCGGCAAGCTTCACAGTGCCAAGCTTGATGTCTGTAGCAGGACCAGAACCAGATGGCGTAGACGCATACATCGCCCGGACGCGTTCGATCAGGTCTTCAATCACAGGACTCACGGCCCCATCACCTCCACTTCAGTGTTGCCTAGCATGAGCGGGACGGGTGTCGATCCGAGGTGCAGGCGCGAGGTTGCTGGGTTGAGAGCGATGGTGGTGGTGCCATAGCTGATCGTCGAGGACGACATGTTCGCCGTCGTGGACGGGACCGCGCCCGCCGTGGGCCATTCCCGGGTCGCGGCGGTGATGGTCGCCGCGAACCCGCCCGCGTAGTCGACCCGCTCGACGTCCGGGCCCGGCCATGTCCACGAGATCCCAGTCGCTCCGGTGGCCCCGGCAGTGCGCATGATCATCGAACCCTCGGGCGCATGCGTCAACCCGGGCACCGGGTGGTTGCTGGTCCCGGCCTGAGACCCCTGGTTGTAGGCGTGATCGAAGATTGGGTTCGCGAGGTTCACGCCACGAAACGCGAGGACCGCTGAGAGGTGGGTGCCAGAGGCGTTCGAGGTGAACGTCGGCTCGGCGACACCATGTGGGGCGCAGAAGATGAGCATGCGTCCAGCGGTGCCGCGTGGCTGGTCGACGAGCCGCGTCCAGCCCGTGGGTGTTCCGACAGTGGTCGATGCGGTGCCGCGGGTCTGTACGAGCATCACCATGTAGTCGCCGGTCTGGATGCCGGATGGGAGGGGCTGCGCCCAGAAGATTCCGTTGACCCCAGCCGTCGCTGATCCGACATAGGTGACGGCCATCAGATCTTCACCCACAGTCGGCCGCCGCCGGGATCGGTCGCAGAGGCGACGGCAGCCAGGCCGAGCCACACGAAGTTGGCGGCTGGGAACGTCGCCGATGCGGCGTGCCCGTTGTTGCAGTAGTAGCGGCCGTGGTTGTAGGTGACGACCTCGCCGCCGTTGTAGTACTTGGCTGGATTCCAGGCCCCATCCTCGACCATCCTCTTGCCGAGCATCTCGATCACGCTGTTGAACACGTCCTCAGCCAGCGCGCCGATAGCCGTGCGGGCCGCCGCCGCATCCGCGGCCTTCATCACCGCGCGGCCGGTCGCTGTCGTGTCCGAGATGTCGGACGAGGAGAGCGTGACCGCACCCTTTCGGCCGGCCACCGAGGTCACGTCGGACGCCGGATAGACCTTCTGCATCCACGACGACAGCGACGTCGACGGTTCGGCGATGAGCTGCCACTCGGTACCGAGGTCGGTGCGGTTGCACCAGTCTCCGCGCTGCCCGGCCAGAGCGAGCATCGCTGCCTGCGAGGCGACGTTGCCGAGGAAGTCCACCATCGCAATCGCCGGGAGGTCCGCCTGCGGGATCTTGCCGTTCGCGTCGAGGTTTGCCTTCTTCGCCAGCGCAGTGTCGGTGTACGACTTGGTCACCGCATGACCGGCTGCCGTCGGTGTGCCGACCGACAGTGCGCCCGCACTGTCGCGTTTCGCGAGCGTGCCCGCTGTCGCGTTCGGTGTCGCCGACTGCACTGCGGGGACCGCCGGAGCCTCCGCGGTACCGCCGAGGTCGCCGGCAAGCTTGATCTTCCCGGACACCGTCGGTGTGGCCTCGGGGACAGTCCCTGCAGCCTCAGCCGCCGATGCGGCAGCAGCAACTGCTGAAGCGTCGGCGGCAGTTGCGCGTGTGTCGGCGAACTCCGCCGACGCGACCGCAATGCCGGCGGCCTCCACTGAATCGTCACGGGCCTTCTCCGCTGCGGTCGCCGAGTTACCGGCGTTCGTTGCGTGAGTGCCGGCGGTATTCCGATGCGCCAGCGCAGCGTCCCGCGCAGCCTCTGCTGCATCCTTAGCGGTCTGGGCATCATCCTTCGCGGCAACCGAACCATCCCGCGCCACCTCAGCGGCAGCCTTTGCCGCCTCCGCTGCAGCCTTGGAATCCGCGGCAGCCTGTGAGTTCGCCAGCGCGGCGCCGGCGTACCCGGCCGCATCATCCTTCGCGGCAACCGAACCATCCCGCGCCACCTCAGCGGCAGCCTTTGCCGCCTCCGCACCGTCGCGTGCAGCAACGGCCTCTCGGACGAGCTCCGCGACACGGGAAACAACCGGTTCTGGATACTCGACGGACGCGTCTGCGACATCGGCGAGGTTCAGCTTGCGATCCCCGTTGGCATCGGGCTCGGCCGGACTGAACGTGATCGTGTTCGCGGGTACCTTCGCGCCCTTGATCCCAACTCCTGGATCCTCTTCCAGCTCGGGAATCGCAGTCCACACGATCGGAACACCACCAACGACGGCGGGCAGCATGACGCCGTCCCGTGCCTGCCGATCCTTCAGTCGACCATGAACGACCGGGTACATCATCTCGCGCACCGACAGCAGATAGTTCCCCGCCGCGTCAGGCACATGGATCGCCTTGGACCGGTCGCCGGCATCGAACCGCGCGCAGAACACGACGCGACCCTTCAGTGAGACCTGTTCAGGCAGCGCATCGGCGTCGTCCGGCGAGTCGTAGTCAGTGATCATCCATGCGCCGGTGATGTGCTGGAACTCGATAGTCATGTGGCTCCTACTCCGGATTTCCGCCGGGCTCGCCGGGATTCGGCAGGGCTTGGCTCATGGTGTTGCTCGACAGCTTCCGCAGCGTGAACTCGGTCCAGTCGGCGCCGCCGTAGAACCATCGCCACTTGCCGCTGTAGCACCAGACTTCGGCGTAGCAGCCGATCTCGTCGGGGATTTCAACTGTCATGCCGCCGCGAATGATCTTGCCGCTGGATCCGGCCGGGTAGTCGATCGACTGCTTCCGGATGAGCTCACCGTTAGCCCGCCGGGCTTCGATGTCGAGCCAGATGAGGTTGTCGCCACCAGTAGGCGTCTGCCATGCCCGGGCCTGCGCGTCGATCTTCCACAGTCCTGGTTCGTCGAACTGGATTCGACCGGTCGGCGAGACGGGTGTGAGCCCCTTGCTGTCGCCGTACTTGAAGTCAAACTGCATCCGCATCCGGTGCGGGCCGCCCGCGTCAGCGCCGAGCCACTGGTTCTGAGACATGATGAACGAGCCGTACCCGATGATGCCCTCGAGCGCGTTTGTGCGTTTCCGGGTGTCCTCGAACGTCCGCCCGAACTCGCGGAGGTACTCGAGGTTGTCGATCGTGTCCGGGCGGCGCACGAGCGGCTTCGGGAGAATGCGTAACTCCGCCATCTACACCACCCGCATCAGCCGGATTCGCAGCTGCGCGAAGTCTCGACGCACCTGCCACCCGCCGATGTTCCCGGCCCGCTTCACGGCAATCATGTGAATCGTGGCCTCAGTGTTCGGGGCTACCGTCCCCCATGTCTCGCCGGGGTTCATGGATCGGTCAGCCCAACTGACCACGTTGACGTAGCTCGATCCGCCGACCAGGTCCGGCGAATCGCCGCGCCCGTGACCGATGAACGAGCCCGACACCGGGTCGCCCAGGAGCACTTCAACGTCGATCTGCTGGCCGGTCACCCGCTTGATTTCGACACCGCCGACGATGTCCGGGCGATACCGGTAGGGGCGCGGAGGGATCGTGACCGAGGTGAGCACATGCCGGGTGTCGGAAGCGCCCTTGGTTACAGTCTCGAACGAGTTGCTTCCAACAACGTATTCCTCGACGGGCAGCATCGCGTTACGCCACGTCATCTTCCCTAATGCGGCGTCGTGCACGAGGATCTGAGCATCCGTCGGCGGCGTCGTCTGGCTCACGTCGATTGACGTGTAGATCGGGCCCGCGGGGCCGACCGGGCCTGGCGGCCCCACCGGTAGCGGCGGGAGGTCAATGCCGACCGAGTACGGGCCGCCATCGGCGCCCTGGATGCGGACGCCCGGCGCGCCCTCCTGGACCACGCCGTCGACCGTCACTGTTCCGCCGGTCATTACCGGGGCCGGGCCGCGATCTCCCTTGGTGCCAAACGCGTTCTCGTACACCCGGAACGTCGTTCCGATCCATACCCATAGGTTGTCGGTTCCAGTACAACGGTAGGTGAAGTTCAGTTCGTTCTCGCCAAGGGTCATAGCCAGGCCCTCGAGCTCCGCCAGGGTGCGGGTGCCCTGGTGGACCATGCCGGCCGCGCCACGCTCTCCCTGCTCACCGTGGTAGGCGGGGAGTCCTATCACCGCACGCTCGGCCGCGCCATCCTGCCGGCGCCGCACGTGGAGATACGTCTCAGTCATAGGAGGTAGGCCCGGCGTCTGCGGAATGCCGTACACCTCGAGGTCTACATTGATGCGTTCAATCGGGTCTTCAGGCATCGCCTGTCACCTCCATAACCTTCTGTCGAAGCGACTTCCATGCCTCAGGCGCGTTGGCGCCGAGGGCGACGACCCCGGTCGGCAGGTGTCGCAGCTTGACGGCCTCGCCGTCGCTGAGCGTGACCATCTCGACGTCCCCGAAGTCGGGGACTGATTCGATCTGTGCGCGAGGGACCCATTCGCCGCCGTCGTAGACGCGGCCGTTGATCCAGTTCAGAACTGCCTGCGCGAGCAGCTCGACCTGCCCGGGGAACATGCGCGTGAACGTCCCATCCGAGAGCGGGGCGGCGAGCATGAACTGCGAGAGGTCGGCGACCCATGGGTCATCGAGCTCGAAGATGCCCTCACTCATGGCCGGCCACCTCCTTGCGCTTACGCCGGCGGTCGCGCTGCTGTTCACGCCACAGCGCACACAGCATCGGGACGTAGACGATGGCGCCGAGTGCGTAGATCACCAGGCGGATCGGCTGCCGTCCTGGGAAGTCCATCGAGATCCACGTTGCAGCGCTGATCTGGATTAGAACCAGCGACAGGACGGCGCACTTAGCGAGGTAGATCCGCCCGAGTTCGCTCTTCTCCCACGGCGATCGGATGACATAGAGGAGCGTGAACACGGTGGCCATGCCCGCGAGCGCGAGGAGCGCGATATCTGCGGCTAGCGTCACGATGCACCTCCCCATGCCTGGCGCAGCAGCTCTGTATAGCCGTTGCGCTCGAGCTCGTTCCGCAGCACTCTCGCCACCTTCTTCGCTTCCTCGGATTCGATCTCGACCTGGCGCAGCTTCCGCTCGGCGTGGGCGTGCCCCTCAGCCGCCTCGACTGCCTGCTGCCGCGCCTCGTCGACGTCCTTGCTCCATGGCCACCTCATGGCGCCTGCCCTACTGCGTCGCGGAACGACTGGCTCGCGTGGGCGGCCAGTTGGGATGCAACCTTCTGCTCGGCGATCGTGTCGGCCAGGGTCCGAATGGTGTCCTGGTCGGCCTGCTCGCGGCCTTGAGAATGGGTGATCGCGTCGTCCTTGAGTCGCACGATCTCCCGATGCGCAGGGCCCCAGACGATCCAGCCGCGCACAAGTGCCAGCCCATGAAGAAGGGCGAGCATGATGACCACGGTCACGACGCTCGCCCCTTCCCATGCTGACGGAGTGAAGATCTGCATCACTCTCCTCGAGGGACGTTCCTGCGGGCATACTCCTCGAGCTCGTCGATCTGTTTGCCGGTCACACCATTCGGGGTGAACTTGATCCCGACGACGGTGCCGAAACTGACGAGCACCAGCACGCCGGTCGTGATGTTCGCGGGCACGTCGACGCCGGCGGACACGACAGCCCACAGCAGTGCCACGACCAGGCCAACGGCCGCGGTTGCGGTGTTCGCGTAGCGCTTGATGATGGGCTGGTCGGCCAGCTTCGCGCGAAGGATATCGGTGATCAGGTTGGGGTTCATCACATCACGTCCTTGAATCCGGGGATGCCGAGCTTCTGGCCGATCACCGCGAGCGCGTCGACGACCGTGCGGCCGCCGAGCTGCGGCCAGCCCGGGTACTTCCCGAGCTCCGCGCTGCCGGTGAGCTGGTTCCGGATCTCCTGCTCGATATTCATGCCGCCTCCTGGCGTAGGTGTAGGGGTTGGTGCCGGCGCGTAGATCCCGAGGTGCCCGGACCGGAGCTTGGCCGCGAAAGCCTCGTTGCGGGGGTCGCCTTCGCGCCAAGCCATCTGGAAATGCATCTCATCGGGGGTGTCCCAGGAGCGTCCCCAGAACACCGACCCTTCGAAGAGCGCGAGGCCGCGATTGACCTTGTCGACCAGGTCGCGGGGCATCGTGTACGGGCCCATCGGTAGGCGCGGTGCGTCGATGTCAACGGCGGTGCCGGACAGGTGGTTCGAGTTTCCGACGTCGTTGGTGTTCGACCATCCCCAGACGGGCGAGATGATCTCGCGGACGTTCTGGTCGTACCAGCGCAGCCACGCGCCGAGGATCGTGAGCGGTGCACCCTTACGCAGCGGCGCGGTGTCCACCAGGAACAGATTGGGGATGCGGACGATGTCGCACTCGTTGCGGTCGCACATCCGCCAACCGTTCTCCGAGTACTCGTAGCCGTAGGGTTTACGGAAGCTCATGGATTCCTCCTCATGAGGGGTGGCGATCCAACGGGCAGTTAGCCGCCGAGGATCGCGCGCGTCAGAGTGCTGTTGAACTTGCGGAGCTTGCCGAGGGCGAGTGCGCCCGGTTCCCGTTCGGCCTCACCGGATCCGAACTGCAGCGTGAACCCGACTCGCGATGGTGACTCCTCGTACTCGATCTCTTCGAGGGAGTCGACCTGGATGCTGCCGTCGGGTAGCTCGTACGAGGCCTGGTCTCCTAGTTCGAGGTCGCGGCCGACGTAGTTGCCGTCGGCGCCGTTGGTGACCGTGATCTTCTGCGAGGTGTAGCCACGGTTGTCCCACGCTGCGGACTTCATCGCTGCAGCCAGGTCGAGCGAGAGTGCGGTGCCTTGGCCGGCGACGAATGTCTCCTGGAACCGCAGTGGCCCGGCCTCGTTCGCGAGCTTGAGGTCTTCCTGCGAGTGGAACGCCATGAACTTGTCTTTGAGCTGGTCCGTCAGGACGCCCAAGGTCAGCCCGGCGATTCCGAACGCCGTACCGATCGCACCAGCAATAAAGTTGCCCGCGTTCACGACTAGGTCGTTGAGCCAGCCCGGCGACTTGCCGCCGCCAGTCACACGCGTCGCCATCGGAATATGCGTGACCTGCTCGACTTCTGCTGCCGGGGACCACTTGCCAGCTCGGTAGTGCGCCACCGGCTTGTCGGGACGCTTCCAGACGAAGTCCACGATGAGTGTGTTGCGGTCGAGTTTGAACAGCTCTGGGAACGGCTGCTCATCCTCGCCGTGAATGTAGAGGTCGATCTTCGGGACGATGTTCTCGGTCTTGCAGACCTCCTGCATCACGTCCCAGTACTTGTCCATCCGAGCATCGGTGATCACGCCCGGGGACTTGTCGCCGATCAGCCCGCGCGGGTTGATCATCAGCGGCCAGAACGCATTGCGGAATATGTTCCACGTCCGCATGTCGAACAAGTTGCCCTTCGGGATCGAGTAGAGCGATCCCTGCAGGCGGACGAGCTGGCCAGCCAACTCACCCTTCAAGACCGTGATCGCACGGCCAACGCCCGTGGTGGAGTGCGGCTGCAGCTCTGGCGGGAGCCACCACGCCGGCCACATGTGGATGTGGTTGAAGTACTCGAGGGCGTGGACGGCCTCGACCTGGATCCAGCGTTTGCCGCGGCGCCGGACCCGGCTGTACGAGACCGTGAGCCAGAACGTCCGGTAGCCGGGCAGGTCGACCGAGATCGGCCTCATCGCATACTTCGACTGGCCGTAGAAGTATTCGGTCCAGTGCTCGTTCTCGGGCACGAGGATCGACAGGCCGCCAGGGATCAGCTTCTTGTGGTTGAACTTCAGCTCGCGGAAGTCGCCGCATGGACCCCAGATTTCGAGGTACTTCGAGTAGAACCGCACCTTAGCGCGCGGATGACCGAACCGGAGCCGGTCCGCCTCGTCCTCGTTCTCATGCTGGGCGAAGAGCTTACGACTCACAGCAGTCCCTCCTGGAATCTCGGGACCGTGCCCCACAGCTTCGTCGCGGCACTACCGCCAGCGACCGAGAAACGGACCGTTGTCACCACGCCCGCGGGGATCGGCGAGGGCTCCATTGGGGCCTGCATCAGCGGCCACAGGTTGCGCTCTTTGCCATTCGCCGCCCGCGCGCGCAGGCGCTGCATCCCGTACTCGGTGTCGATCTTCAGCGTCTCGCCTACGAAGATCGGCGGGAATCTCAGATCGACCGGGCCATCGATGCCGTCATAGAGAAGCTGCAGCATCCCAGGCCCGGTGAACATGAACTTCGGCCAGCCATCAACCTCCGGGCCCGGATGGAGCTCCATGTGACCACTGGCAATCAGACCGTTCTTGTTCACCCACTCACTGGCATCTCCGTTATATGCGCGCGCGAATGGGTGATCTGCATGCAGCAACACATCGAACGCTGCGTACCTGTCTACTGCCGGGTCGGATCCGTACGCGGGCTTGATCGACCCACGCCGTACGGCCAGCATCCGCCACCCGAGGGTGGTGAAGACGCATAGCCAGCCCTGGCGGTCGCGGCTGATCAACTGCCGCAGCCAGTCCCGGCGGCGATGGAACTCATCGACGGTCCGGCCTTCGACGTAGATCGGCAGATCCAGCTCGCCGTGATCGAACGTCGAGTCGACATACTCCTCGCCGACCTGTCGGGCGCCCTTGTCGAAGATTGCTGCGGCCTCGGCGTGCCCGAGCCCTTCCGGGCCTTCGCCGAGCGTGAATCCCTGCGTGCCGGCGGACGCCCCGCCGGACAGGTGGAGAACCACACCGTCCGGCGAGACGTAGTAGACGATCGTCGTGTTGTCATGAATCGGCTCGACCATCACCTACCCCCAACCTCCGACGAACGCGTCGGATCGAGTCAACCTTCGAGCCTCTCGACTCATCGCGTGCGCCGCCTCGTCGTCGTTGTTCGCGACCATCTGTTCGATGTTGACCAGCGGCCCGGACGGGCGAGCTGTGATGCGCTGCAGTTCGCCGAGCATCGAATCCAACTGAGACGGCGACACTCCACCGCCATTGGCCCCTGCACGCAGGGCGGCCAGGTCCCGCATATCCACCTCGTAGCGGCGGCGATCAGCGGCTGTCTGCACCCACTCGGTATCACCAGAGAGATTCAGTGCCGCCGCACCATTCGGTAGAGCGCCACCCATATCCCGCAGGAACGTCGGAACCTTGATGCGTTCGATGATCTCGTCCGCCCACTGCTGCGTTCCCGGTGTCGCCGCCGGGGTCAGCAACTCCTGCGGCATGGTGTTCGACGGGATCGGCAGATTGAACTGGTCGATCATCGCCTTCGCCCACTCGGGAGTTCCCGGCACCTCCGGCCCCTGCTTCGCAATCTCGGAGTCGGAGAACGATCGCGGCGTGGCCTGCAGCATCCCACCGGCGTCGGATGCAGTCAGGGACAGGATCTTCTCTCCAGGGACCCCGAAGAAGTCGAGAGTCCCACCGAGCGTCTCAGTGACCGCAGACTTCGCGGCGTTGCCGAGGATGTCGCCGATGGTTGACGAGTCCCCGCGCTGCTCCTTCTGCGCCGCAGCAAGAGAGTTGATCGCCTTCTGCAGATCCGCATCCGCCCGCTCGCGATCGCGATCGGTCGCCTCCGGATCGTCGTAGACCTCATTACGTTTGGCGTCAGCCTCATCGATCGACCACTGCAGCTCCTTCAGTTGGATCTCGTCATCAGTCAGGGATGACGTCAGCTCCGGTGCCGGCGGCGCGGGGGTTGCATTCGCACCCGTCTCGGCTGCACGCTTCTTCGCTTCGAGCGAGCGGACCCGCTCTTCAGCGCGCGCAACCTTGCTCTCTGCCTGGTCCCGATCGGCCTGAGTCTTCTTCGGGTTCCCGTTGGTGCGCTCCCGAGCCTCCTGGGCCTGCGTGATCGCGATCCGTGCCGAATCGAGCGACAGTTCATCCTTCTCGGTCCACGTCGCCTTCTTCTCGCTGCGGCCATATCCGCCGTACCCAGCCCCCGAACCGGAGCCATCGCCCGGAGGATTGAACGCAGAGGCGGGAAGGTGGAACTGCTTCTCGTACTGCTGATCGTCCGGGCGCGATGCGCCGCTGCCGTACTTGACGCCGTCCGAGTTCGACTCGAATGGGACGCCGTCAAGCATTGACGTCATGTGCGAGTTCGGGCCGCCACCGCCGTTGTGGACGCCGATGTTCAGCGCCGACGACGGACCCATACCAGGCCGGAAGCCGAGCGAGGGGAAGTCCGACTCGGTCGTGTACCAGCGAGTGAACCCGTCCAATCCCTTGAGAAGGGCGTAGGCGAGGGACGAGTACGACGAGCAGTCCCACGACGGATTGCCGACCTGCCCGTAGCCGTACGGCTTGCCGGCCTCCGGAGCCAGTCCAGCGTGTGCCCGCTGGCTGGCGATCCGGCCACCGGACTCGAAGCCCGGAAGCTTGGGGAACGTGCCCGCGTTGATCATCGCAAGCTCGCGGTCGTACCGATCGGATGAATCCGAGTTGATGACCCATTCTTCGCCATCGACCATCGCGATCCCGCGGCCGTCCTTCGTCACCGCGTAGATGCCGTCCGTGCGCTCAGTGCCCGGACCGGTGGCCGGCATCCGGCCGCCGCCCGCGAAGGCAGGTAGACGCCCCCCATCCGCGTTGCCGCCCAACTGAACCGCCGGTAGTGGCCCGGCAATATTTGCCGCACCGAATGCCCGGAGACGTGCTTCGGCGCCCTGCGAGTCGGCAATGATGGTGAACGTCTTGTTCGGGATGATCTTGTCGATCACCGTCTGGATAGCGTCGAGGGCGGCCTGGTTCGGGGCGGTGAGCTTGACGATTCCAGGCTTGCCGTTAATATCCTTGTCGATCTTGACTCCGACCTCGTCAAGTCGGGCCAGCGCATCAGGCGTCAACGCCTCGACCGGGATCTCGATCCCCTCGGCGTTCGCCTGGAGGAGACTCCGAACGACTGTCAGCTGCTGCTCTACCGAATCCGCGCCTTTGAGGGAGGCGAAGATCCCGAT
This sequence comes from Rhodococcus sp. BE178, assembly GCF_050433545.1. Taxonomy (NCBI): domain Bacteria; kingdom Bacillati; phylum Actinomycetota; class Actinomycetes; order Mycobacteriales; family Nocardiaceae; genus Rhodococcus; species Rhodococcus sp. BE178. Next base: position 152,669 of record NZ_JBNPXA010000014.1, read on the forward strand.
GTCCTTCGGCACGAGTCCGGCCTGCTCCGCCATGCGCCTGATCTCGTCGGCCTGGAGACCGGTAGCGGCGGCGAGCTGCTTGAACTGCTCTTCGTTCTGGGCCCAGATAGGGGCCATATCCGCGCCGGAGGCGGCGGCCTGAAGAGTGGCTTCCTTGATGTCGCTCAGGGACGTCAGGAGTCGGTCGCCGTTGGTTGTCGAAGTATTGACCGACCCGTCGGCGTTCTTCAGTGCCTGAGCCCAGCCCTGGGTCTGGTCCCATGCCTGCTGTGTCGCCTCGGCAGTATCGCGGACTTGGCGGTTGTAGGACTGCATCGCGGCACCGACGTCGACCGGCTTGCCCGACAGGATGTCCAGCGCCGTCTTCAGCGCAGACGTCCGATCCGCTGCTGATGCCGAATCGTCAGCGAGGGTCTTCACTGCTTCCGACAGGCCGAAGAACCCGGGCGTGGTGTTCTGTGCGACAGTGCGTGCGTCCATGATTGTCTGGCGCATCGCGTTCAGGTCGTCGGAGGCCTTGATGCCGCCGTCGCCCATCTCGCGCAGCTTCCCGGTGACTGCCGACCATGTGGAGTCATCGGCCATCGCCTGAGCGACCTGCTGATCGGTCATCCCAAGCTCTTCAATGGCCCCCTGCGCCGCCTTCGCAGCATCACGCCGTCGCTCCATCTCTGGAGTCCGGTCATCTGCGTAGCCGCGACCCGCCGTGAACGGGTTAATGTCGCCGACCACATCCGAGAAGTAGTCGTTCCAGCGGGGGCCGGTCTCCGCCGCGTCGGCGAAGGACTGTGCGAGGTCGGTGACCTGGCTTGTCATGTTCGCGATGGCGAGATCGTCGAACGACCCCTTCGAGCGCGCGAAGATGTCACCCAACTCGGACTGGGACTTCGAGATCCGCTGGATCGAATCCTCGTAGGCCTGGGTTGCAGCCTTCCCTGCGTTGACCGACGACATCCAGGCCGTGACACCCATAGTGACGGCCGTGAAGCCGAGAGCCCACGGTCCACCGAGCGCGTTGACGATACCCTTGGCTGCCTGCCCGAACCCGCGCGCCGCACCCACAGCAGCGCCGCCGACAACACCAGCGAACGACGCAACATTCGCCGATGCGAGCCGGAACTGGGAACCGAGCCCTCCGGTCGCCGTCGCTAGGGCACGCTGACGGTCCGCGAACGCCGAGGTTCGCTGCGTGACAGACCGGTAACCTTCACCGATCTTTCCGACTACCGCAGATCGGGCCTCGAGGGTCGAGAATGCGGCAGCGACGTTGCCGATCTGCTCCTCGTTCTCCGACAGGGTGTCGCCGAAATTCGAGTACTCGTCGGAACTCTCGGACGCCAGAGACTTCTGGACCTCCATCTCGTCCCGGAAGCCCGCCAGCTTCTCCTTGATGCCGTCGAAGAACGAGCCAGCTGTGTCGTCGAGCCCGAAACCCTTGATGGCGGCGAGTGCACCCATACCGACCTGCACGAACCCGGGGAGTGCCAGGAAGGACTTACCGACGGTGGCCACGGCGTCGCCAGCGGTTGACAGCCCATCCACGATCACCGGGGTGGCGGCCTCGATCTTCTCCGCAGCGCCCTTCGCGAACGATTCGAGCGGGCCGTCGATCAGGTCATACAGCTCGAGCGCCAGATTCTCAGCAGAGTTCTGCACCTTCGAGATTGCGCCCGGAAGACCTTGAGTCTTCGCCGCAGCGACCTCGGCTGCCGCGCCCTGCCGATCAACCGCGGCGCGCATGTTGTCGAAGCTCGCGACGCCGTTCTCGGCGGCAATACTTGCCATGCGCATCGCGTCCGAGCCGAACAGGGTCGCGGTCGCGGCCTGGTACTGCTCCTCGCTCATTTTCCCGGACGCCGTCTTGAGCTGCTCGAGCAGCGACCGCATCCCGATGAACTTGCCCTGCGCGTCGTAGACCTTCAGGCCGAGTTCTTCGATCGCGGCCTGGGCGGGCTTGCCCTGGTCGGTCAGCGCGAGCAGTGACGTCTTGAGTAGGGTTCCGGCATCGGACCCCGAGATGCCGGCGTTCGCGAGCATGCCCAGGGTGGCGCTGGTGTCCTCGATAGAGACGCCGAAGCCATTGGCCACGGTGCCGGCCTGCTGCAGCCCGTACGCGAAGTCCGTCATCTCACCAGACGACGCGTTCGACACATTGGCCAGGACATCGGCGACATGGGCTGCGTTACCGGCGTCCAAGCCGAATGCCTGCAGTGCCTGTGACTGGATCGTGGCCGCCGATGCAGCATCGATCTGGGCCGCCGCTGCGAGCTGCAGGGTGCCCTTCGCCGCATCCATCGACTGCTGGACCGAGAAGCCGCCCTTGGCAAGTTCGGTCATCGCCGCTGCTGCATCGGATGCAGACGCGTTCGGTAGCGAGGCGTCGTTGCCGAGCTCCTTCGCCCGCTGGCCGACGGCCGCCATCTGGTCGGCCGTCGCCTGCGAGACGGCCTGCATGGTGTTGAGGGTGTTCGTGTAGTCGTTGCCGATCGAGATGACCTTCTGGAACGCCACCCCGGCGCCGACACCGACACCGATCAGACCGCCGATCTTCGACGCCACACCGACCGCGCCGCGCAGCCCGGACTCGAGCTTCGTGTTGAAGCCCTTGAGATCCGGCGCGACCTCGATGTCTATCCGACCACCGGGCATGACGTACCTCCTTGAGGTCGAATGGAAACGAGGGGTTAGCCGCCAGCTAGTAGCGCCGCGAAATCGCGGCTGCCGAGCTTGCGGCCCGGATCCGGCACTGATGGGGTGTGGAGTTCGACGGCCGCCTCGTACAGTTCGCGGCGCAGATCGGCGATCGGTCCGGGCCGCCACGCCACCGGCGGGATCAGTGGCTGCTGCGGCGGCTTGATGCCCCGCTTCTTCCGCAGGGCGCGTTCGGCTTTCACCTCGGGGTCATCGGGATCGGTGATCCATGAGGCATATTCGGAGCGGAGGAAGAAGTCGAAGCGGTCGAGGAACATCGCCATGTTCTCCGCTTCGAAACTCCACTCGTCCGGCAGCTCCTCGATCAGGACCACGAGATCCCGACATGCGAGCGTGCGTAGCTGCTCACGCAGATCGAGGTGGTAGTGGTGCCGGAAGCCCGCATAGGTGGCGCTCCAGCCCTCCTTCGTGAGGAGGAGTGCTAGAGCGCCTTGAAGTTTCCCTCGGCGTCGAGCATTCCGGCGTGCTTGTAGATCTGGTTGATCAGCCGGTCGGCGACTCCCGCGTTCTGCTCACCGATGTCGATGGCCAACTGGCGGGCGTCACCAGCAGTGAGGATGAACGCGAACCGCTCCTCCCATAGCTCCGTGATCGCATCCAAGGAGGCCTTGCCGTCCTTCCCGACCTTGTACTCCTTCTGGAGGAGGTGGGAGAACTCGAGCACCTCGGCACCGGTGTAGTCGCACCGGATGTCGTAGGGCTTGCCGAACAGCGATACCTTGACGGGCGGCTGCTCTTCGACGGCCCATTCGTCGGTCAGTTCGATCCGCTCGTCTGCAGCGTCGTCAACCTTGGGGGCGTTCTTGGGCATGGGTGCACCAGGCCTTTCGTTGTCAGGGGTGGGGCGCGCCGGGCCCTGGTGCCCACCCGGTAGGGGCGGGCCCGGTGCACGTGGGGGTGACAACCCCTACCGGGTGGGTTCACAGAGCCGGGACGGCCCTAGGGTGCGAGCGGGTTGAAGCTGGTCAGCGGGACAACCTTGTCGAGAGCGAGGAGTTCGAACTCGAAACCGTCCAGGCTCTCGCCGCCGAACACACGCGGCGGCGGGGTCGTCAGGGTGACCCGGCTGCAGTAGAAGCCCGCGGTGCCGTCGTCGTCGCGGAGCAGGAGTTGAATGGCGAAGTCCTCATCCTGGCCCGGGTTCCACTGGAAGACCTTGGAACCGGTGGAGGTCTCGGCGATCGATCCACCCTGCAGTGCGGTGAGGACCGTGGCCTTCGAGTAGTCGGTCGCGCGCAGCTTGATGCGCTCCTCGAGCGGGCCCTTGACGACCTTGTACGGCGCCTCGCGGCGGTTCCACACCGGCAGCGTCTTGATGTCCCGGCTCGGGTTGACCTCGAACCCAGCCTCGATGCCGCCGAACGCATCCCAGGTGATACCGGGGGCGGTACCGCTGACCGGTGCATTGGCGAACGGGTCAGTGGGCATCGGGGTGCCGGCGGGCGCGCGGTAGACGTCGCCGTCGAGCCAGACGTATGCCTTTTCGGGATTGGCGTGAGTGCTCACGTGTTTCCTCCTGATTCCTGCTCACGAGTGGTGAGCACATGCGGGAGTCCCATCCCGGGCGTGCCAGGCAGGCACCCGGGATGGGACGACTGTGGGGCGCGGCATCCCTACTGGCGGGGCGCGCGCATCTTCAGTTCCACGCGGACGACGGCGCGGAACAGTGGGAGGCCGGCACCGCGCACGGTGTCGACCATCGTGATCGGCCCGTCGACCCACCGGCCCGACCATGCCGAACCGCGGAACGAGACGGTGCGGGCGCGGCCGACGAGCTGGCCAGCCATCGCAGCGATGTTCCAGGTGAGCTCTTCAGGATCGGTGGTGCCGCCGAGGATCTCGATCTTCGGGGCCCACGCATTGATCTGCACGATCGGTTTACGGAGCATCGGGTCGATTCCGACATTGCCGGGCGCGGCGAGGGTGACGAACGGTCCGGCGATCGGATCCGGGACATTGCGCGTCGACACCGAGGTGCCGGGCACTAAGTCGGTGAACTCCGGCTTCGACAGCAGGAACTGACGAACAGCGCCGGGCGCGAACGGGATCGGCGGAGTCATCGCTATCGCCTGCCTCTCGGTCGCCACCCGCTGTACTTGCCTTGCTGACGCGCTGCGTCGGTCAGGGCCGCGTGGGCGGGAGTGTCGCTGGTGCCGTACTCCTTGAACACCCCATCGGGGTCATCGTCGACGACGAACACTCGATCGCCATTGGTTTCGACGCCGATTCCATCCCGATACTCGCCGGTCAGGACGGGTGCCGTGGCGCGGGCATCGTCGGCGATCTGCTCGGCGATCTCCTGCCGGCGCGCCGTCGAGATACAGCGGGCTTCGCGGGCTGCGATATCACGGAAGATCCTCACCCGGGCTGCCATCGTCAGGGCTTCTGCGTGACGCCTGCGTTGCCGGCATCGTCCGCACGGGCCTTCGCCACCTCGGCGACCGGCCGCGGGGAACGGATGTCATTGCGGTTCTGGTAGGCGCGTGAACCGCGTGCGGCCCAGCACTTCTGTCCGTCCTCGACGTACTCGACGATATCGTTGTCGTGCTCTGCCTTGTTGGCCATGAGTTACTCCTTCATATCGGATGCGTTGCGCACAATGGCGGCGATGTACGCGACGCGGCGCGAGCCGCGTGCCGGACGCCGGGGCCGCGGGGTGCCAATGACGTGATAGACGGTGCCGTCAGCGCCGCGGAACCGGTCCCGGCGCTGCGGCATCACCGGGATACCCGGGTTGAGCAGCAGCACGAACCCGGATGTTTCGTGGCCGTCGTCGAACTCAACGTTGCCGACGTCGATCGACGACGACGTCAGCTGCCGCTGCTGCAGCAGCCCCGTCCACTCAATCTCACGCGGCAGGCCGGGAATCCGGTTCCCGGTTGCTGGATCGATGGTGGGGTCACTGTCGACCAGCAGCACCCACTTCTCCGGAAGTCTCGCCATCAGCCGAGCCTGATCGAGAAGGCGCCGCCGTCACCCGCGCCCGACGGCTGCAGCGGTTCGAGCTCGTCGTCGGTGAAGTACACCAGCGATGCGTCAGAGTCGGCGTACGTGGTCGAGATCTCCGGGTACTGCTCACTGCGGACCCTGATGCCGATGCGGAGGGTGTCCAGTGCGCGGCAGATAGCAGTGACGAGGGTTCCGCGCACGAGGCCGAACCGGAGTGCGCCGCTTGCGATTCGCTCGTCGATATCCTCGACGAGCGCCCGAAGCTTGTCGGATGCGTACTCGATCAGGGAATCGACTTGGGCGATCTCGGGCTCGGCGAGGGTTTCCCCAAGCCGAGCCTCGACATCACTCCGTTCGACCAGATTCAGCGCTGGCGCTGTCATTCTTTCCTCCAGCCGCCCGTCGGCCGGTCGGCTTCGGGGTGTCCTCGGTCGGCGCGACGAGACCGTCGGCGACCAGGCGGGCGACGTCGTCGTTGGTGACGTCCGACGGAACGATGGTGCCGCGGTAGAGGTACTTGACCTTGCCGTCGGCGCCGTTCACTCCCACGAGAGGAGCGGTGACGATGTGGCTCATAGTTGCCCCTCTCAGGCCGTGGCGCCGGTGATCTTGACGGCCGCGGCGGGCTCGCTGACGTACGGGACGAAGACGCGGCGGGCTCGGACCTTCCACTGGTCGTTGTCCTCGTCGCGGATCGACTTCGTCTCGATCGTCTCGCCGGTGTATCCGCCGCCGAGCTTCTCGTCGGCAATGCCGCCGAGCGCGTTGGTGTCGAGGACCCATGCGCCGGGCGCAGGCAGGTTCGGAGTCGGCAGGATTGTCAGGCCTGCGATGACCGGGAAGTCGCCGGTGTAGACGGTGTTCGAGGCGTCCTCGCGGGCCCGGGCGGTCTGGATTGCCGGATCCGACGCGAGGTACGCCCAGGTGACGTCGTCGACGACGAGAACGTTGGGGTCGTAGCCCTTGTTCGCGCCGATGATCTTCGCCTTGGCGAGCATGATGTCGCGCAGGATCTTCGTCGACGTCGACCACACGCCATCGGTGGCCGCCTGAGTCTGCGTGACCTGAGAGGCGATCAGGGACAGGGCGATCGAGTCACAGTTCTTCACCGCGGTGTTCACCAGGCGGGTCAGCGCCTTCTCGACAGCGGCGAAGTTCGAGCGCTTGATCTTCTCGTCCGTGATCGGCACGTCCTGGCCCCACTTGTTGACCTTCACGGCCTGAGGGACGCCTTCGGCGAGTCCAGTCTGTGGATATTCGCCGCCGGGCGAGATCATCTCGACAGGGCGTTCGGTGTACAGCGGGTCGTCCTGATCGAAGACGATGGCGCCGCCCTGCACATCGGTGCGGGCGGTCAGCAGCACGTCCGAGATGAACCGCTGGGACGCAAGCTCGGTCGCGCGCCGGGAGACCAGGGTGGGCGTCGCCAGGAAGCGGCTGACGGTCTGGAAGTCGCCGGAGTACGTGGGCGGCGCCGGGGGGTAGGTGATGGCCATGCGGCCCCTCCTTTGTGGTCCGGAGTCTCACGACTCCAGGGGATGAATGGGTGGGTCAGCGCAGGACGACGCGGACCTTGCCGGCGGCTGCTGCCGAGACGGCGACGCCGACGACCTGCGAGTAGTCGGTTCCGGCGCCGATCGCCGCGACCGCACCGGCGGCGGCGGAGATCACAACGGCGCCAGCGGCGATCGCGCCCGAAGCGGTGAGCTCGTGCTCGCCGACGGCATGGATCGTCACCTTGTCGCCGGACACGGCGTCAAAGGCGGCGACACCGAGCCACGCAGACGACGCTGCGCCTGCCGGTGCCACGGTGCCGTTGCCGGAAACTGCGACGAGCTGGCCGCCTGTGATCGAGGCGGATGCCTGCGAGACAAGGGCTGCGCCGGGCTTCCGGATGGGGATGTATTCGGCCATGTCAGGGCCTCACTTTCTGGGTCCGTAGATCTGCTCGTACAGAAGGTCGTCTTCCGTCTGCGGCGGTCCGCCTTGTGGGCCGGCATGGGGAAGCGGTGCGGGAACGCGGGGCGCGTTCGGATCGACCGACGGGACGAGGGTGGGCTTGAGCGACTCCCAGTCGGCGGCGAGCTCCTCGGCGGTGTCACCGTTGAGTCGATCGACCCATGCGGCGGGAACACCGTTCGCGAGGGCGAAGCGCAGACGTGCCGCCTCGGCAGCCTTCTCGCTCGCGTCACTCTGGGCCACCTGCCGCGCCTCAGCGGCGGCCTGCGCTTCCTGCTGGGCGCGTTCGAGCTCGGTTAGCTTCGCTGCGTTGATCTCGTCGATCTGCTGCTGCAGTTCCGCGGCCTTGCGATCGGATTCGGCTCGAGCTTCGCGCTCGGCCTGAAGTGCTCGCAGCCCCGGTTCGCCGAGTGGCGAATCCGGAGCCTTGGGCTCGACCGGCTGCGGAGCAGGTGACGGCATTGGGGTCGGTTCGCTGGGTGTGCTCATGGGTGGGTTCCTCCATCGCGGGGGTTGTCCGGATGCGGCATCGCGCCGGCCGGAAGCATGTGGGTACGACGAAGGCCCCGGAGCAGATGCTCTCGGGGCCTTCGTTGAGTGGAGCGAGTTACGTGGTTGCAGATCTAAGCTCGTCGATCGCGACTTCTAGCGCTTCGGCATCGATCTCGTCGGCTCCGGGCCGGTTGACGATCAGGTCGAGCGCCGCCTGTTGGTAGTCCGCCGGCATTGGGAGGCTCTTCTCGGCGGCCTCCTCGAACGCCATGACCACCGCAATCTGGTACTCGCCGGCATGGTAGGCGCTCAGGGGGGTGTCCCCGTTATCGCGTGGCATGAAGTAACGTCCGTCCGCCACGAGGGCGTCGGCGAGCTCCTTCACGCTGTTCACATTCCCCATCGTAGTTTGCCCTTCCCGTTCTTGATCGAGTTCAGGGCTTCCTTGTTCGGGTATCCGGTTTGGAGGGTGGGCGTCGGCTTGCGCGCGGCGACGAGAACCTCGACCGGTATACCGTTCACCACGCGCCGGAAGAACAGCTTGCTACCGATCCGCTCGACCGAGTACGGGGCAACCAGCGTGAGGTCGATGGCAGCGAGCACCTCGTGATCCGTCCAGCCCGTGAACTCCGACTTCCCCTTACCTGCTCCATCGCCGTGGCCGCCGCCCTTGTCATCGCCGACGATGATGTGCACCGCCTTGCTCGCGACGTCTGGACGATCCTTCGGCAGGAAGTGCACGGCACCGCCGGTGAGCATCTCGGGATACGACTCGGGGACCTCGTCATCCGGGACCCGCCACGACCTGTCGTCATCACCGACCGACACCGCCCGCCCGTTGATGGGCGGCTTCGTCGGCCCCTTTCCACCGCCATCAGCAGCCCGAACGAGGCCGTCGCGTCGCGACGTTGATGTGAAGTTGGGGGAAGTCGCACCAGCACGCGGTGCTCCGGGGCGGTCGAGGACGTACCCGTTCATCCGGAGCAGCTTCAGCGCTTCCTCACGGGATCCCGCGAGTTCGTAGATCGCTTCCGGCATCAACCGGGGCGTGGTCTTCGGACTGCGGCCGCGGGTGATGATCGCCTTCCCGGCGAGACCGCGTTTGGTGACGCCTTCAGTCGTCGTGTGCAGCTGCTGGCCGTACACGTCGCGGCGCTGCAGTCGGCCGGCGACGTCGAGACCGTGCGCACCGCGGCGGGCGTTGACGACCTGGTTGATGTCAGCGCCATCCCGGATCGCTTGGGCTCCCGCGATCGTGAACTGCTTGTCCTGCTGCTCCTCAGAGAGGCCGTCGAAGTACGCCTTCGGGTCGGTGCGGAGATCGTCGGAGCGATCCTCGCGTGACGGGATGTGCCGGCAGTCGCACCCGGGATGCCTACGGAACCCGACGTTGTAGCGGTAGAACTTCCCCGCCAACACCACGCATCGGGAACATGCGGGTGGGTTGAGCATCCGCACGTATCCGACTCGCGGCCGCGCGGTGATCGACAATCCAGTCGACACACGGGCGGCATCCGCGATCTGCGTCTGCACCCTCCGCACGAGCGCCGCAAGCCCGGAATCCCACGCCTGCGCAACGCCGGCACCTTCAGCCACGCGACCCTTCGCGGTAATGACGGCGCCGTACATCAGCGAGTCCAGCGCGCGGCCGTCCGACGCAACCCCAACGAGACCAGCAGTGACAGCCTCAACTTCAGCGGCCACAGGTGTGCCAAGCTCGTCGAGCACATCGACCACGTAGCCGTCAGCGGAAGCGGCAGCACGCCCTTGGGCGACGATGACCAACTCCACCAACGCTTCGATGTTCTGGTCGAACCAGGCGTCGAAGTCCCGTGGCGGGCGTGAGCCCCATATGTCCGTGGCGATCGCGAGCGCCTCGAGCGTTAACTCCTGTTGGCCGCGGTAATACTCAACGGCGGCATCAGGAATCATCGCCGGGCCCCGGTCGTGCGAACCGTGCTATCGCGCCGGCTGCAGAGGCTTCGTCGTCCATGCGGCGCATCTGTTCTCGCTGTGTCGCCGAGTACCCGAGGTCGATGCGCGTCTGCTCGAGCGGCACGATGCCAGACTCATACTTCTTGACCGCGGCGTCCGCCTTCTGCGCGACCGTCGGTGTCGATGGATCGCGCCAGACCGTCTCGATCTGGTAGTCGCGATCCTCGAGCTCGGGCGACCTACGCAGGTACATCAGGTTGATGCGTTGCGCCTCCTCCCAAGCTCCGCCCAGGAAGGTGTGTTTCCGCTCGACCCGCTTCACCAGCTGCGTCTCCGACGAGCGGATCGCGTCAGCCGATGTCGGGTTGTCGCCAACGAAGCCCATGTAATGCGGTGGTAGCGCAGCGATCTGCGAGGTGAGCTGCGCGAGGAGCTTGATCGTGTTGTGGAAGACAGTCAGGTCCGCCTCGTCGAACTGGCCGACCTTGATGTTTGGGTTCTCGTTCGCCCATAGTCGCGACTTGACCTTCGACCAGGTCGAGAGCGGGTTTCCGTTGCGGTCGACGAAATCGGACTGCTTCAACCCGAATGCCCATCGTCGCGGCATGGCGTGGAACTCGCCCGACACCATCATGTCGGTGGCCATCTTGTTCGCCGCGTCGGCGAGCGGGATGATGTCGCGGAACTCGGTTGTGCCGTCTGGCCGCAGGATGCGGGGGCGATTCACCAGAGGGACGACCGGGACGATCCCGAAGTTGTGCGGGTCAGAGAACTCACCCTTAGCCCACTTGCCGGCCTTCTTGACGAACTCCTGTGTCTCACTGGGCGTGAACACCAGGACGTGTTCGACGTCGTCGGCGTCCTTCCACTTCTTGATCGCGCTCGAGACCCTGCGGGTCTTCGGATCCCGGCGGGCCCACACCTGGAACGGGGACTCGATCGTGTTCCGAGGCGGCTTGTCTGGCTCTTCGTTCGCGCTGATCAGCACGTACGAGCGCGACAGCGCGATGGAATCGAGATGCCCCTGCTGGGACTGCTCGTCCATGTCGTTGTACTGCCAGCCGGCCCACAGATCCGAGTCCTCGACATCAGAGTCCGCGTAGCGGAATCCTTCGACATCGAGCCGGGACTCGTAGGCGTCTGCAACGAGTCGGGCCCAGTTGAGGACGAGCTCGGCAACGGTATCGCCGATCTCCTCCCGCATAGCCTCGGACATGTACTTCAAGGGCTGCTCACCCTCGAGGTAGTTGTCGTACTTCGTCAGATTGGCAGCGTCGGCCGCGAGGCCCTTTTCCAGGATCGGGATGAGATCGACAGCTTCAGGCATCTGCTAAATCACCCCTCTACATCACGATCATTCGGCTACTGACGGGATCCGCCCATCCGGCCTCGCGGGCGTCGGCGGCGGCTTCGTGGGCGAGGATTGACGCCATCGCGGCGTCGATCTTCTGGTGGTCGGCAGGCTTGCCGAGGATGTACTTCTGCCCCGGCTTCGCGACCTTGCGAGCGTTGGCGATGTGCACGGCAGTGATAGGGCATCCGTCCTGCGTCGTCCGCCCCGACGCGAGGTCGGTCTCGAACCGGCGGATGGAATGGAACATGCGGTCGACCTTGTTCGTCGGCCACTCGAAGACGTGCTCATCGCCGTATTCGAGTGCCCAGTCGCCGATCTCGGAATACCAGTCCTGCGGGTCGAAGTAGAACCGCTCGACTTTCCATGTCGAGAAGATCTCGTCGACGGCCGCATGGACCTCCCCACGCGGGATCTGATCACCCCACTCGGCGGGATTCCAGATCGTCGGCCGGCGGTCTGGGCCATAACGCGGAGTGAACTGATGACCGTCGCGGGTCTCGCATCGAAGCGCGGTCCAGTCGTTGTTCTCCGAGCCGTCGCCGCCGACCGAGATGGGCGTACCTGGATCAGGATTGGGCAGCCAGAGCCGCGTCATACTGCGCCTCCCACAACCCATCTCGAAGCCACGATCCCTGGCCGTAGACCAGCCTGTTCCCGAAGAATCGCTCGGCCTGGGCAGGATCCGTCTCATTGAGCTCGAGAGCTTCGGCCTCGATCGAGTCGAGGTTCACCCATGGCGACCCGGCGTAGACGTACTTCAGGATCTTGCGGCGGTCACGCTTATTGCCCCACGAGAGCCCCTTCGGCGGGATTCGGTAGAACTTGAAGATGTCCGTTGCTCGCGACTCGTACGTTCGCTGTGCGGTCGAGTTCTGCGACGGGTCCCACGCGTTCGTGGTCTCCATCGTGCGGCCGCCCATGCCGGCGGCACCGCGGCGCTGAGTCTCCGCAACGCCGACCATCTTGTTGTTCACCGTGTACAGCCCGGTCTCGTCATGCAGCACCCAGGAGACCGGGTTACCCAGTCGGCCACGAGCACTTGACGTCACAGCATCGATGCGGTCGAAATCATCGCCGCCGACCTCACCAGCAATACGAATGAATCCCTCGCGAGGGAACATCAGATCCGAAAGCGGGCCAAGGCGAATCATCGCCGTGAGCGGACGGTAGACGTTGCCGACCTGGTCCTCGTTGTTCGCGGTCAACTGGATGACTGGCGAAGGATGCCGCATCCCCATTGGCTCGCCGGGTAGGTACTCGTACTCCCAGCCGCAGTTGCAGCCCCAGTCGGAGCAGGCGTAGCCGTCGCCCTTCTCGGCCCAGCCGTAGAACTGCGAGGGCCCGACTGCCTCGAGGCATGTCATCGACGCGGCCCACGGACCCTTTCCGGTCTTCTGGGGAGCCACGATCTGCGCACGCCGGTAGGTGAACGCCTGGTTGAACAGGGGCTCGGCCACGCCGGCCTCGTCGACACCCCACTCGACTCCCGGGCGCACCTGGTAGTACTTCGCCGCACACCAGAACTGCCAGTCAGACCAGACGAACTCAGCTCCGCGCTTGTAGCCGTCTGGCACTCTGCAGTGTCGCCGAATCCAGGCCTCACCCAGGTCTCCCAGAGTCGGGAAGTCAACGAGGAAACCGTCAAGCTCCTCCACCGGACACCGACCGCAACCGTCGCGTCGGCCCCGAGCTCGTATCCGCGGCTGCCGGCGCCGACTTCTCAGCGCGAACCTCGGCTACCTCATCGGCAGAGATCGTCCAGCCGTTCTCACGCATTCCTGCCGGCGTCATGCCGATCTGGTCAGCGAAGCGATGCAGGACCGAGGCGTCAGCAGCAGATGCCTCGGCCGACTCGGCGCGGACCTTCCAGCGGACCCACATCGCGATCGTCTCCCACCGCCACGGCTCCTTGATCCACTGCGCCGCCTGTGGGTACGTCCACGCCTTGCGCCATACGGCACGTTCGCGCGTCGAGCCCTTCGGGAACGGCCAGTCCGGAGCCTTGTCGGTGAACCCCTCGCTCGGGAGGGTGACGAACGACAGCCCGCGGCGATCGCTCCGCGCCGAGGCTGGATCAATCTGTGGGCCAGACCTGTTGCGAGCTCCTCCACGTGCCATCTGCGATCACTCCTTCAGCGGCGTCGCGCCACAGTCGGGGAGCCGTCGGCGTCGCGCCTCCGGCAATGTCTGAACTATCCGCGCGGTTTTGCGCCCTCCCCCGCGGTCAGGGAGACGTGCCCCTTGGGGGTCATCCCCCCTGGGTGCGCCTGCCGGCGGTCGCCCGGTTGCATCCGACGTGCTCGGGACCGCGGTACCTGGTGCGGTCGCGGTCGTCGTGGCCGAGGTCCCATTGCTGGCTGGGCTGGATGGGCCGCCTGCAGCGCCAGCAGTACGCAGCCCCGGCTGCCACCCTCGGCGCCCATGCGGCTCTGTTCTGCTGGTGCTGGTACCCATATCCGCGTGCCGCGCTGGTGCCTCGCGCCTGCTCGGCCTGCCTGGTGTGCTCTGGGCACATGGCGGCTGGCTGTATGCGGTGACACCCCGGACGTGAGCAGACGCGGTTGCGAGCGCGGGCCATCAGCTCCGCCGCCTCCCGAGCTCGTTGATCTGACCCGCGAGCCAGGTCGTGTAGGTGACGCCCGTGCCCGGCTTGGTGCGCAGCGCGTAGCTCTGGTGATCACCGCGGCGTAGGTACCCCTCGAGGTCGTGCCCAGCCTGCGCGTAGATACGGTGCACCTCATCCCGATCGCGCCAGTTGATCGCAACCTGCTGCCACTCCTGCCGCTGCAGCCGGCCGACGAGGTCAACGCCCCAGCCGAGCAAGTTCGAGACGCTGAAGGCGCGGGTCTGGTCGGCGACGGTGCGCAGCGGTGAGTTGGCGGGGCAGCAGCAGATCGCGTCAGTAGGGTCGGCGGCCCAGTATGTCGGCAACCGGTGGTGGATTGTGCGGTGTCCTGCAATCCCCCAGATAGACGGGGCTGACGATGCCCAGTTCGGCATGAACGGGTCGGAGATCAGCCCGCACCCGACAACCTCGAGGCGTGGATGCTTCCCGGCAGCTACCTCGGCGGCCACGTTCCCAGCAAGCGCTGCGCCGCCCGAGTAGCCGAGCAGCAGCACCGGATTCGGGTCCTCGTCGATCATGCGCAGCAGCAGCTCGCGGCCAGTACGCAGGGACTCGTCGAATGCCGGACCCATCGGTAGCGGGACAACACCGTAGCTGGCCGGCCAGGGGACCTCGCGGACACGGAAGCGAGTCGGGTCCAGGTGGCGTGTGACCGCGCTGCACATGTTGCCCTGCATAGGCTCACCGATGCCCCGGCAAGCGAGAACGCTGATCATGCTCACCCCTCCTGAAGTTGAACCCACCCGAGCAGCCGCACCACCACTGCCGGCAAAAGCAGCGGATCAGTGTGCGGCTTCGCTCCCGCCGCGTACGGGTTGCCGCGGCGGAGTGACGTGAACCCGGGTGGAAGAGTGTCCCGCCCACGCAGCGCTCGTCAGGCCAATGTCGATGACTGCGTGGGCGGAAGTCTGCGCGCCCCACCGATCCTCGGGGGAGGTTGATCGGTGGGGCGCGGTATCCCCGGGCGCTGGCAAGCTGCTCGCGGGGTGGCCGGGACTGCCGCGTTGGCGGCTGGTCGCGCCGGGAAGCGGCAGCGACTGAAGGTGTCCCGGAAGCAGAATCCCCGCCAGGCCCGGAGGACGGCGGGGAGTTAGGGCGATCCGGGATCTTCCCCCAGATACGCCGAAAGGGTGCGACGACCTGATCGGTCAATTCTCGCACCCTTGCAGGCGTCAGCCTACCATACGAACCTCCCGTCCGAGGTCAGCGCGTAGCGGTGTGCCGTTGGCGTCCAACACATCCCCGAGTCGGTAGATGAACTCGCCCCGCTTGTCGCCCACCCGGACCGGCTTCACCTTCTTCGACTCGCTCAGTTGGTCGACCCTCCGCTTGGTCATCGGAATACCCGCGTTCGTGGCAGTGCTGGCGCAGTCCTTCGCCGACAGCTCCAACGCCTCAAGCTTCGGGATCAGCGCGGGGTCGATGTAGAGCACCGCCCGATCCTCGGGGATGTCGCACGCTCGCCGGCATTGCCGCACTGCGTACCGGATCTCGTCCTCAGCCTCCTCGCAACCGGGCGTCATGGCGAGCGACGTCACGTACCGATCCAGCCACGCGGCGATAGCGGCCGCCTCGCCGCCGCCGTCATAGCTGCGCGCTCGGTGCTCGCAGACGTGGCGCGCCCATGAACCGAGGGTGGCTGTGAGTAGGTCTCTGGCATCAGCCGCGGCGACATTGAAGGGCAGCGGCTGCTCATCTGATCCGGAGGCGATGCCCGACCCGTCGACAGCGCATGCGCTCTGGCGAGTGAGCTGCACGGCCAGATCATCCACCACGTCAGGGACCTCGCGAAGGAGGGACTGCAGGCTCTCCATCTCGGCGCGCGTCATGAAGAACTGGTCGGTCACATCTGCCCCCACTCGTGTCCACAGACAGTGCACGTTCGGATGACTTCAAACCCCTGCTCCTCGCAGCGGATTAGCTTCCTAGGCTCGGGTCGGTGGACGTAGCCCGACATTTCTGCGAATCGCTTCTGCCGAGCGTGCGCCGGGTCGCCCTCGCTGAATCCACGTGGAGCGCGAAGGCGGTGACAGTCGACAGCGTTGCAGTGAGGGCAGGACGTCCACGCCGTGAAGGTCTCCGTCATGCGCACCCCCTGATCTCACCGACGATGTACTCGATGTCGTAGCCCTTGCGCTTCGCCTCCGTGGCGAGTTCGTCGCGCCGGTTCTCGACGTAGTCGCGGTCGGGCCAGACCGCGCCGACGGACTGATGGAAGCCCTTCCGCTTCGCCAGGACGACGTATCCGACGATGGGGTTGGTGTTGGTCATGGGGTCCTCCTGGCGGCTGCGGGTGCCGCCCAGTCGACCATGTGGCGATGTCATCAGTTCCCCCTCGGGTGGTGTCGGTGGCAGTACCAGATCCAGGTGGTCAGGTATGCCACGGCGTCGCTGGTGGGTCGTCCGCAGTCGTTGCAGTGGTGGGTCATGGCCGCTCCTGGATGTATCTGCAGATGCGGCAGCGGTAGGTCCCTGGGTCGATCAGCCTGGATTTCGGGATGGGGCGGTTGAATGCGAGCGCCCACAGGTCTGCGGTGGCTGGGACGCTGAAGCTGATGGTGCTCTCGCTCATTCGTGGTCCTTGGTGTCGAGGGTGATGTGGACGCCAGCGGTTTCCCCGATCTCCGCGAGACGCTTTGTGGCGGTGAGTGCGACGACTTGGCTGTCGTCGTTCCAGCAGATGCCAGTGAGGGCGTCGAGGATGGCGCGGGCGAGCTTGTCGATGTCGGGGCGTTTGACGGCTGGCGGTGTGGATCGCTTGGGAGCCGATTTGGGGCGCGGCATAACGAAGTCCAGCCCGACACTCACGGGACCGGTCATTAGGCCGTCAGCGTTCGAATGAGCGGCCAATGCGACGCGCTCCCGCCACGGTCCGACCGCCTTCGATGACTCGATGAGGATTCCGCGGCCGACATGACGCTTGCTGCCCTGCGGCGCAGGGGCTCCGGGAACGAAGAGCTTCACGGCGCCACCGGCCCATCGCCAACCCCCGACGATCGGATCAGCGACTGCACCCGGCGCGGCTTCGCCTCGAGCGCTTTCCGATCCGCCATCCGCTCCCGGAACTCCGCCTCCTGATCCGGCGACAACTCGAACGGCTTCCGACGCCCCGCCTTGACCGCCCGCACCCACCGGTGCGCCTCGGGTGGCAACCAGCCCATCTCCTGCAGGACATGGCAGGCGTCGTCCATCGAGTCCCGCTCGGCTTGCGTCATGCCGTGCAGCGCTTCGGTGTACGCCAAGCGGGCATGCTTGACCACCGACGCCGGTAGCGGCTTGAACCCGGACTCTTCGACGCGGTAGGCCCGCGTCACGCCCGACAGCAGGTCGTCGCAGGACAGGCCCGTACCGGAGAACACTTCCGCCCACGCGAGGATCGTGGACTCGCCGCCATTCGGAAACCACGGGTCGTTGGCGGCGCACTTCGCCAGGACGAGCGACGCGGTGCGCTTGTCGTCGTCGGTGATCATGCGAGCTCCTTCGGCTGGTCGATGAGGCGGTTACCGAGATCCAGGTAGTTCTGAACCTTCTCGTCGGCGCGGGACAGTCCGCCGGCGCGTTGCGGTCGAGTGAGGTGGCCGTCGAGGTACTGGCCGACGAGCTGCTTGGTGATCGGCTTGCCCATCTCATAGATCGCCACGAGTGCGTCCTCGACGATCTGCGGGTCGGTGTTGCGGGTGTGGATGGCCCACTTCGCGATCTGGCGGACGGCGACGAAGTTGAACGCCTTGCCGACTCGCTCGTAGGCGTTGACTGCTGCCGTCTGCTCCGGGGCTTGGTTGGCGGCCGCGAGCGTGCTCGCCCCCGTAGGGGATTCCCCTGTTCCCCTGTTCCCCTGTTCCCCTGTTCCAGCAGGTGATTTTCCTTGCGTACGCACTGAATTTCCTTGCGTCTGCACTGCGCTTTCAGTGCGTCCGTGAAACCGCTGGTCAAGGCGAGATCGGGCGTCATCAGGGGTCGGATTCCGGCGACCGGCTCGACGCTGCGTCTTCTGGTGCTCATCCCAGCTCGGAACGGCGAAATACTGGCGTCCTTCGACCTCGTAAAAGGTCACTTCGTAGGCGTTTGCAACTTCAGAGAGAAGACTCTGAAGTTCAGAGACAGTGATCTGATCTTCATCGCAGAAGGCAAACCCAAGCAGTCCATACAGATTCGTCTCGCCGATTCCGTAGTCGTCAGCCCAGCACCACATCGCCTCGTAGAGAATGCGGCCCGCGAATGACGCCTTGGCTGTCGACGGTGACCGGAAGAACTCCGGCTTGATCGTCCGGATGCGTGCCATCAGGCGCACCCCCTTTCTTCTTCGTCATCGGGAAGCTGCTGGCCTCCCATCGGGCACTGGTGCCCGGCTTTGTCTTTGTGCCGCCAGACGCGGCCGGCGGGGTTTCTGGCGACGGTGCGCCAGCAGACGGGGCAGCGGGCGGTCATGCCGCCACCGTGAGCGATGCGGCCACACGAGTGCCGAGCCAGCGAGCTACGTCCACCGACACGGCGTTGCCGATCTGCTTCTTCACCTCGTCGGTCTTCCCATGGAACTCGTAGCTGTCCGGGAAGCCCTGCCCGCGCGCGCATTCGCGGTTTGTGAGCATCCGGAAGCGGTAGCCGTCCTCCGTGAGCGTCGCGACGCCATGGTGGTTGCCGCCAGCAGTGATGGTCGCGAGCGGGTGCTGGTCGGCGCGGCGAGCCTTCGCGTTGCGCCGATAGGTGACCAGGTGCGGCACGTTGCGCTCGGTGATCTGCTCGAGCTGGTCGGCGACGTACAGGCGCCGGGTGACGGGCTTGCCCGGGTTCTCGTCGAGGATCGTCGACGCGGGTTTCGGCGCCAGCCCGGGCAGCGTGAGGTCGACGGCGCCGTGCCTGGTGAACACTGCGAAGTACCGGACGCGGCGCTGCGCTGCCCCAAGGTCCGCCGCGTCGATGATCGCGATCTGCTCGCGGTAGCCGAGAGCCCGCATTCCATCGAGCCACCACGGGTACAGCGACCACGCCTGGAACTCGGGCACGTTCTCGACGATCACCGCCTCGTACTGGTGTACCTCGGCCGCGGCGATCACGGCGAACGCAGTTGCCCGGTCCACACTTCCAGCGTCGGCGCGCAGTCGCTCCAGCTCCGCCGGCGGCTGCTTCCGGCCGCCAGATCGTGCGTGCCATACGCAGGATGGTGATGCCCACAGGCCGAACGTCGTCGGAAACGAACGCCAGTCGACCTCGGATAGGTTCGCGATGCGGTGTTCGGTGTCGGGGTGGTTCTTCTCATGGGTGGCGATCGCAGTCGGCCAATGGTTCGCGGCCACCATCACGTGATGCCCGGCCTGCGTGAGCCCTTCCGAGCTGCCGCCGGCGCCACTGAAGAGATCGGTCCAAGTCGGCGTCATGGTGTTACTCCCTCCAGCGTCTCGGTGAGGCATTGCCCGAACTTCGCTGCTTCCCCGTCCCGTTCACGCCAGTAGTCGGCGAGGGCCTGGACGCGGGCGATGGTGTCGGCGTCACTCACGGTGAATCTCCTGTCCAGGTGATTTCGTCGGCGTGGCGGTGTACGCCACGGTGGCCCTGGTCGCGTCCGCACTGGATGACGACCACCGCATCCCGGTAGCCGGCAGTGTCGGGAATCCGGGCCTCAAGGCTCGCGGGGCAGCGGGCGGTCACCGCGACTCCTCGGGCAGGCGCAGGACAGTCGCGGGGAGGCCAATCCAGGGCCCGTGCAGCTCGGACTCGCACTCGCTGCCAGCCCAGAAGATGACCCGCACGCCGTTGATGGTGTCGAGTTCCCCGAGGTTTCCGGCGTTGTTGTGGATCGCAGTGCCGTCCGGCATGGACGCGAGTTCTTCGGTGGTCTCCACCACACGCGGGCGGGAGTAGCCGAGAACGCCGGCCAGGTGGTCGAAGCTGGCCATCACCTCGTCGGCAGCCTTCTCTGCGGCTTCCATCGCTGTCGCCCGGCGTGCATCGCAGCCGCCTTCGGGCGTGTGAAAGTTCCACACCGGCAGGTCTGCTGCCCACAGCCACGCGACCAGTTCCTCGCGGGCTTGTTCGTCTTGCTGGTTCATGCCACCTCCCACGGGCCAACCAGACGACGGACCGTGCGTGCTGTCGGATCATCCGCATACTCGTCTGCAATGACATACGAGCCGGTCATGCGGTCCGGGATGTGCATGGCGTCGATCAGCGGCAATCCGCCCGGCCCAGCGAACCGGACCGCCCACTCCTCGCTGTCGGCCTTGACGTAGCCGAGCAGCGCGGCAGTGCCGGACTCGAACCGTTCGAGGACTTCGGTCGTGATCAGGCTGCAGGACGGGCACGGCTCCGCAGGCTCAGGAAGCGGTTCACCTGTGTGTGAGCAGTGCATTCCGATCGCCCACAGGATCTTCTCGCGGGCTTGTTCGTCTCGTTGGCTCACGGCTTCTCCTTCGGTCGTGGGCAGGTGCATCGATCACGCATGAGAACGCCCCAGCAGCACGGGATACGGGGCGGGAGAGCGGGGAACGGGCTCACGGTGCCTCCTTCGGGGTCGGCCAGGTGTTGTCCGGGCGGCGGTACCGGCACATGTCGGCGGCGGGGTACGACGTGTGCCCCCAGGCGAGGGATTCCTTAGCTGCGGCATACAGCTTCCGTAGTGGTTCCCCGCACGTGGAACAGGGTTTGAGTTCGTAGCTCACGGCTGGTCACCGCCCTCCGCGGTCATGCGGGCTGTGAGTCGTTCGACAGCGGCGCGAAACTCGTCCAGGACTGGCTGATTGCGCCGAAGCTCGGCGGTGCACTTCTCGGCTTGGCGTGCGAGGAATCGATCGACGGCTGGGCTACGAAGTCGCTTCACGGCCGATCACCGCCCTCCGCCACACGAGCAGCAGCCGCGAACGTGTCGATGTGCTCACGGCCCGAACCGGCGCACCACTCGCACTCGCTGTACGCGCCGAGCGCGGTGCCAGGACCACAGCCGGACCCGTTGCAGTGCGTGCACGACCAGGGGCGCTCGATGCGTTCGCAGTCGTCGCACCACACCGGGCACTCGTCGTGCTCGTTCTCGATGTTGACCAGTGACTCGGCGCGCTCGACAGCCTGGTCGACTTCGGCGCTGTAGACGCCGTATCCGGACACCTCGTCGGCGACACCGAGCGCGAGGGCCACACGGTCGCGCCACTGGCGAAGGCCGTCGAGCTTGTCCTGGTCCACGATCTGTTTGCCGGCATTGGTGAGTGCAGCCACCACATGCGCGGCGTGCTCAGCCTTCGCAGCATCGCGAATGTGCTCCGTGAACCCGAGCTTCCTAACATCCTTGGCCCCACTGAAGTCGCAGTCGATACCCGTGCATCCCCAGTAGGCGACCAGCTCGTACTCGTCGTACGAGAACTGATGCTCGGCGATGACCTGTTCCGCAGTGCTCACCGATTGCACATTTGAGTGCACATTTGTGTCTATTTGCTGTTCCGTGCTCACGACCGGCCTCCCTCGATCTCGGTGCGGAACTTGCCGCAGTTGCAGGCGCATCCAGGCGTAGAGGCTTCGATCCGGCAGAGATTCGAGCCGCCTTGAAGGTCGCGAAGTCTCACACCATCTCGCTTATGCCAGCCAAGAGCCCAGATGACGAGGTCCGACCAGCAGAACCGTTGCAGCTTGTTCAGGTGGTGGGCGATCTTCCAACGCAACTTCTCGCTCATGCCTTGCCTCCGTCCACACGCACAAACGGGGCGAGAGCCTGAACCTCCGCCTCTTTGCGGCTACTCGGCACCTCGCCGCCGCCGAGCGGGAGGAACATCCGTCGACCATCGCGGTTGACCCAGCGGTACAGCCTGTTGCGGCCCCAGTACCGCACGCCCTCGGGCACGTCCCGCCAGGCCTCCCAGGGCTTCTCCGGTGTGCCATCCGGCCCGCTGTCCGGCTCCTCGACGCGAGTGAATGGGGCGAAGCGGGTGTCCAAGGTGCCGTCGACACACCCACAGCTATTGCCGGGCATGAAGCACCATCCGCCGCTCTTACGCCGCCACACCTTCCCGACGCGGTCCTTGATCTCCGCTACATCAGCGGGAATGGCATCGGCGGTCTCCCATGGCCCGCTGTCCGGGACAGACACAGCAGGCGGGGCATCGAGGCACTTCGCGCAGCGCACCCACCCACTCGGCTTCGGTCCAGCGCAGGTGCAGTAGTAGCCGTCCAAGTACCGATCGCAGGAATCTGACTCCACCCCGACTTCGGGGAGTAGACGCCCATCAGCCGCAAGGGCTGTGAGGACGGCGCGGGCAACGCCACGATGGATGTCCCTACTGTTCTCGCTCAGTCGATCCCACGGGCAGGCAACCGACCGGACGTTGCTCTCCCAGATCACCCGAGCCAGCTTCTCCGCCTCCTCGTCGCGGGCAGACTCAGCCTCCAAGCGGGCAGCCTCCTGCAGCAACTGCTCGGCGCTGATGCCGCCCGGGGATCGTCGCTCCATGTAGTCCGCGTGTGCCCGCAGCGATGCAGGCGTGACTTCCGGTGCCGGCCGCCGCCACTCGTGTGGTGCATCGGCTCGCGGGTCGCCGTACGTGTTGATCGTGTCGGTCATCGAGCGTTCTCCTCGGTGTCGGGGCGGTGAAGGACGCGGGCGGGGAATGCGATGGTGTCGAGGCGCTCCAGCTGGTTGCCGCAGATCCACCAGATCCACAGCTGTCCACGCGCACTGCGGATCTCGCCGACATTGTCGAGATGGTCACGGATGACCGTTCCCTCGATTAGCCGCGATGCTTCCTCGGCGGTGGTGACCTCGGGGTGCAGGGCGTCGAGGATGACGTCGAGGACGTACTCGGCCTGATCGCGGGCTGAGTCATCGAATGCGCCGATAGCGTCGTAGGCGGCCTCGATCAGCCGATCGCGGGTGCTGTCAGGCATTGCGGGTCTCCTTCGGCTGGCGTCGCGTGCACTGTCCGCACAGCGGCATTGAGTCGATCGTTTTCTGCTCAAGCGGGCCGCGGACGGTGCGCTCGCCGGCCCTTACTCCGAACGCGTTGCACCGCGTGACCGGCCGGTTGTCGCCTCGGTACGCCGACCTGACCGTGTCGCTGTCGATGTGGGCCTTGCGCGCCGACCAGGTGGTCAGCAGTGGACGGGTATCGCTCATCGCTGGGTCTCCTTGTCGGGGTTGGGGATGCCGCGTCCGGTCCATCCCCACGGGTCGGGGATGTTGGTGCGGGGCTGGAAGACGTGCGGGGCGTGCTTGGCGGCGATCAGATCGGGGTCCATCCAGCGGTCACGCATCAGATCTCCACCGCCTCGGGTCTGCAGCCGCGACGATCTCGCCGGCGGCCAAGGTGATTGCCACCGCCACCCCCGCCGCCGTGACACCGACGGCGAGGGCGAAGGCGGAGAGCTGGGCGCGGGTCATGCGGAGGCTCGCAGGCGGGTGACCTGGCGCTCGGAGATGCCGAGCTGGTTGGAGATCTGACGCGCGGTCAACCCCACGCGAGACAGTGACGTGACGGACTCGCGGTACTCAGACGTTTGGGTCCTACGCGCCCGCGCAGGCCGAGTCCTCGGGTTCGAATAGTCGACGCCCGCCCATATGCCGAACCGCTGCCTCGACTCGTCGGCCCACTCCCCGCAGGCGGCGCGGACGGGGCACGCGGCGCAGATTGCCTTCGCCTGAGCCTGAGCGAGTCGCTCCTTAATGTCCGGGAACCACAGCTCGGGGTCGTGGCCACGGCATGCGGCACTGTCGCGCCAATCCTGTTCAGTCATAGGTCTTTGCACCTCCAGCATCCGGGGCACAGCAGCGTGTGCCGTTGATCGAGAATCTCGGGGTCGTAGGTCGAGAACCCGTACAGGTCATAGGCGCTGCTCACGACTGCTCCTGGTCGTGTACGCCGCCCCGGTCGTCGAGGAGGACGGTGCGACCGAACCGCACCACCGGAACCTCCGAGGGCTCCTGGTATGCCTCGACGATCCATCCGCACCGCTTCGACCGCTGCGGATTCGCGTGCACCGACTCGTCGCCCATGTTGTGGCACTCCGGGCACAGCATCAGGTAGTTCGACGGACGCTCACGATCGGCTGACATGCGCCGCAGTCGGTGATGCAGCACCGTCTCGTGATGCAGCCCGCACCGCTCGCACCGACCCTCAGCGCGGGCTACCGCGACCGGTGCGGCCTTGGCCAACGCCGCTGTCGCATCACGCTTCCGCTTCGACTGCCCAGCCTTCATCGGCGTCCGCTTCATGGGTGTGCGCTTCACGACTCACCTCTTCCGGCAACGCCGTACATGGATCGGACGCTGGCCCCGACGCTTTGCCAGGCCCGCAGCTCCGCCTCGAGCGCCTTCGCCTGCCGGTCCGCATAGCGGTAAGCAGCATCAGCGAGGTCGCGCGCTGACCGCTCCTCGTCCGTGGCCAACTCGGCGATGTACTTCCGCTCATGCGCCGCGCCGCCGGCTTCGAGGTACGCCTTCGCGAACGCCTGGTCGTAGGCGCGATCGGCGTCGAGGAATGCTGAGTAGGTGTTCGAGCAGACGCTGACACCACCGGCGATGCGGTTGGCGCAGTTACGGATCGCCTGCTCGACCTTGACCGGGTTGTAGTCCGTCATGCCGGCACCGCTGACGCGTAGAAGTCGATCAGGTCAGCGATCGCCGCGGCATCATCCGACTGCCGAAGGTCCCCATGCCCGCGCTGTGCGAACTCGGCACTCGCGGCAGCAGGCTCCAGGCCCGCCGACTTCAACACCTCCAACAAGCGGGTCCGCGCCTGATCCGCCTCGCCGACAGCGCGATCCGCGTTCGGCTCCACATACGTGGACGGCTGAACATCAACCAAGCCCATGCGCTCGAGCAGATCCGCCACCGAGAACCGCGGCCACTTCAGATGCCCCTCCTCGGGGAGGATCAGCTGAGTCGAGGCGATCTTCGTCAGCACCCACTGGCGAGGCTCACGCGCCTGCATGATCACCTGCACTTCGAACGGAAGGTTCTTCTCCGCCCGGATCTTCCACGTCGAAGCACCAGTGGGACGCCCGTCGCCACCGACGACGGCGACGTTGTCGAGACGAGCCGTCACGATCACCGGGCCAGGAAAGGCGCGCAGAGCGCTGACGACGTAGCCCCACCGCTTCTTCGCGGCGTTCCACTGATCCATCGTGATCGTCGCGTCCCCGCCCTTGCGGCCACGCTTGTTGTTCGCGATCGCCTGCTGCTCGTTCGAGAGGAGATCCCACACCTCGGTGATCGAGTCGACGATCAGCAGGTTCGGCTTTCCGTCGGTCAACGGCTGGTCGCCGGCCTCGCGGATTGACGCGAGGATCTGCGTGAACGAGCCGTCGTGGCGGAAGATTTCGAAGTCCGCGCCGGGAACGTTGCCGTATTCGTCGGCCATGCGTTCGCCGATCTCAACCCAGTAGGCGTTGCCGATGCGGTCCATGCCGGTGGCTTCGGCGGCGGTCCAGGACTTGCCACTGCCTTCGATGCCGGCGAGGAGGATGATCGGCCACGAAGGCTTCCCGGATGGGCGTGTGCGGGGGATGCTCATGCGTTCACCGTCTTTCGCTGTCGCTCACGTGCGCAGGTTCTGCAGCGCCGAAGGTTGTCTGCCGAGCGGTAGGTGTTGGCGGTGGTGTACTCATGGCCACGGGGGCAATGGGTTACTGCTGCGCCCTGCCTGCGCAGGTTCTCGGCTTGAGTGACCGCCTCGAGGTGCTGCGGGTTGATGCAGTTCCGGATCCGGCAGAGGTGGTCGATCTGCAGCCCGTCGGGGATCGGGGCAACCATGACCGTGTAGGCGAGACGGTGGGGTAGCCACCCCTTGCGCCATGCTCGAATGGTGCTCCCGTACCCGGCGGGGTTGAGTGGGCCCGTCCATCGCCAGCAGCCGTTGACGTCGACCTCAGCTCGGCGCAACAGTCGGTGTTCGTAGGCCCACGCCGGCGCTGGAAATGCCTTCTTCGTGGCCGGTGCGAACTGGATGCTCATCACGCACCGCCGTCGAGCTCGAGGATCGTCGACAGTGACAGGCGGCCACTGCGGACCATGCCCTGCACCAACTCGACGACGTTCTTCTCGGGCGTGAACCGTGGAGTCGACGGACGCGGCTCCGGCACCCGCACCCGAACACCCTCGACGCCGCCGTACTCCGCCGGCGCCCCCGCATGCATGTGATCGGCGAGCGCGTACTCGATCACCGACTTGCGCCCCTGCTCGGTCAACTGGAACGACGCCACAGACTCGCCGAACATGTCGAGCGCCCACGGCAGCACGCGCGCCTCGTCCTCGATCTCGACCGTCGGCTTGGGCTGCGTCGGCTTCGGCACCGACGCGTATCCGAGCTGAACAGTCTTCTCGTCGTCGGCGTACGCGTAGACGGTGCCGCGGGCAAGCTCCGACTGCAGCTCTGCCTTCTTCGCCGCCTCGGCGTCGGCAACGATCTTCTTCACCGCGGCGATCGCGGCGAGATCAGTCACGATGGATTCGATGCTCATTCGTCATCCTTAGGTTCTTCGAGGAGCGCGGCGATCTGCTGCAGCTGCTCCCCGGTGAGTTCGATTGCGAGTTCGGTTCGGTCGTCGGCCAGTTGAAGACGCACGACGCGACCGCTGCGGGGCCAGCCGGCGAGTGTGCCGATCGCGGATAGTCGGGTGAATCCGTCGCGGATGTCGATCACTCGATCACCACCGGCAACTCGACAGCCTCAACCCGGCAGGGCGTCTCGCCGAGCCAGAGCTGACCCTCCCGGGCGCCGACGGTGAACGTCCGACCCAGCGCGCCGAGCTCGCGGAAGCGGGCGCCGGGGGCCAGGAACCAGATCTGCGAGGCGTCCACGATGACGCGGGTCTTGCGGGTCATGACGCACCTCGCTCGATGGCGCTCGCGAGCTGGTGGAACGGGTCAGCCTCGCGGTCGGCCCTGGCCTGCTCGATGCGTTGCTTCTCCTGCTCGATGCGCACCTTGCGGAAGTCCTGCAGGCTGTGATGCCCGCTCTCGATACAGGCGGACCCGCACGGCGCCATACGCACCGAGCTGCAGGTCATGCAGTCCCACAAGATCATTCGGTCACCTCAATCTGTCGGTCGATGAGCGCGTCCCGGGCCCGGTCCCACGCGTCCGGATCTGTGTCCCAAAGCAGGCACGGGTCATC